>JAZDJN010000051.1:0-40053 GCA_043803945.1 bacterium
CAGAAGACCATCAACATATAATTGAAGGAGTTTCTTGTCCATGGGCTATCCTTCGATTAATTTCACCAGTTACATAGTTTCACTCTTTGGGCTGTGTTCAAATATACGATTATTTCAATTTTGCGTAACATCACTTATTAAGATTCTCTTCGGCACCTTCAACTTCGATCTTGATCTTTCCAAGATATTTCTGTGATGTAATAAAATCTTTTATACTTGCGATGTTAGGCAGATATGATTTCAGATTATCGAAGCGGTAGAATTCCAGACGCGACAGGGCCTTTCGAATAATAGGGATTCCGAAATCAAGAAGATTGATATCCTTTTGTTTCTTGCCAACTTCAGCTTGGGTCGTTCCTTCAAATATGATGGAAGATTGTGTAATACCGGTTAAGAGGTTTACATGGAACCGATGTTCTGTAAGGGTATTCGGAAGTGCAGTAATATCTGAGCGGTCATATTTCTTCGACTCGTTTTTAAATATGTGTCCCTTTTTATAGAAATCAGTTTCCTTGAAATCTAATTTTAATTCGAGCTGTATTTCTCTCGCAATCTTCCCGAGTATTCCCGTTTCCTGCAAAGCGGTTCGTAATTCATCGATATACCG
The DNA here is from genome assembly GCA_043803945.1 of bacterium. Taxonomy (GTDB): domain Bacteria; phylum Bacteroidota; class Ignavibacteria; order UBA10030; family UBA10030; genus JAZDJN01. Next base: position 608 of record JAZDJN010000051.1, read on the forward strand.
AGGATTAGATGCGCTGTGATAATACAACTCCTCACAAATTCTCAATTCGTTATCTATTTCATCGTCATATTTTCTCTGGTACTTTGGTTGCGTTTCGGACAATTGAAAAGGGCAATATCTTGCTCCACGGCCTATCAATTGAGCCTCGGAAATAGTCGTATTGCCCGGTTTTCCTTGCTTGGCATCTCTTGTATCATATAAACGGACAATATCAAAGAGATTTAACACATCCCAACCCTCATTCAGCTTGTCCACGGCAAATACTGCTCGATATTCGTTATGGACATCTTCAAGTGTGTTAACCGCAATTTGTTTCTCTTCGCTTTCCTCTTTGCTGTTGACTTCAACGCATTTCTCTGGTGAGAAATCATTTTTCAATTCGACAATGAGATTATCGAGTGTGATTCCATTCGTAGAATAATATGCAAAGCATGCTTTGAGAGTTGGATCTTGATTATGTTGAAGAGGGCGCAAATCTGATATTTTTAGATTCCGTATCTTCTCCGTAAACTCGGCAAAGAATGATTTACTCTCTGCAATGAATTTTGATTTGAACAACACCACCGGTTTGATGGCTTTCTTGTTTTTCTCAAATACCTTCCGCCTATATTGACTTAAAAGAATTGCCTGCAATGCTCTCTGCATTAACGGAACATCTGATTGCAGAACCTTGACTTCTTTGGAATATCCATCGATGCGAAATTGTTTCAAGGGGTAATCAAAGATAATCTTGTCGGAATATTTTGCGGCTATATCGGGATATGATAAGTCTACCGTTGCGGTAAATTCGAGGAGAATGTTCTCATTGTTGGAACGAAATATCTTATTGACCGTATTTTCCCACGACACAGCCTCTTCTCGTTCTTCCTTTGAAAGGTTTCTCCTTTTTGTGTCGACATTGATATGGTGGGCTTCATCGGAAATCAGCACGATCTTCTTGTCTACAAAGTCATCATACGTCAATGAATTTTCTTTTGGTGTGTTCAAGCGGCTGTGCAAACCCTGGATAGTAGAGAAGACGATACTGATCTCTTCCTTATTGCCTGTCTGGAAATTATCGACCTCACGTACTTCGACTTTCTTATGGCCATAGGAGATCGTATCAGAAAAGAGATATTTAGAAGAACGCCGATTGAGAAAGTTATCACGTGTCTTATTGATAATATTTGTGCTGTTCACAAAGAAAAGGAAATTACGATATCCTTGCTGATAGAGATGAAGAATACTCCCCGCCATGATAAGTGTTTTCCCGCTTCCTGTTGCCATGTGGAACAATATTTGTGCGGGTTTTTGTCTCAGCCTGTTATTGCCCAAATAATAAAGAAACCGCCCGAATGCCTCGATCTGATATGGACGCAGCTCAAAGGTGGATTTGAGATTATTCGATACATACAACGGAACCTCAGGCAAAGGATTGCCAAGATCGACGTAGGAAGAGATTTTCTGTTCAAGCGTTTGAGGCATGGTTATGCCTCGCCATAAAATTGGCGATTGAGTATCTTGTCGGTTTCTGAGACGCCATATTCTTTATCATCAATCTCGCTGTAATTCACATAGAGTTGATTCTTATCTAATACTTCGATGAGAAATCGTTTTTGGTCTGCCAGTGAGAGTTCTTTAAAACTCGCAATATTGTCATTGATGGTTTCGGGATCGACTTTATAGCTGATAAATGCTCTTTCTTGCATTTCCTCCCAGAATGCAAGCAATTCCTTTGTTGTTTTTGCTTTCTTGATTTGCGAAATATATGCATCATTCCAATGCATTAGCTCAAAAGAATTGAAACTGACTTTGCCGGCAATAGCTTTAACACGTTTGATTGTAACATCTTCAATATAGTCAAGCTGCTCACAAAGAATAAAATTACGATGCCCTTGATCAGCCTCGTTAATTCTGATAACTGCTTCAGCGGTTGTACCACTTCCTGAAAAGAAGTCTAAAATTATTGAATCTTTCTCTGTACCGACAATTTTTATTAAATATTCTATGAGTTCAACGGGTTTTGAATAGCTAAAATCAATGTCAAGATTCTTAATATAGTCTGCACCTTTACGATTAATAAATTGATCAAGGTAATTTCTTGGCTTGGTTCCTTTCTCTTGTCTATCTAATAAATAGCTTTTTGTATAAATATTCCATTTTGCTTGTTTACCTTTTTCATCAATTAGTGGCGATGTCTTTGTACTTTTGAAAACTAATAGATTTTTATTTTTCAAATATGTCTCATATGTCCAACGCCATACTTTGTCATCTTTGGTTTTAGGTGGTATAAATGAAGCATCTTTTTTCTTTAAAGGAAAAGTCAAACCTGGAGGTATAAGTAATGTCCCATTTGGAGCTTTGATATAATATCTTTGATTTTTACAACCTCTGAGTGGGTCCAATGAAGATTGGTACAATGCGACATCATCTCTGAACTTTTCACCTTTCCTTTCCCCATCCTTCTCAACCCTCTTGTACAATAATTCATCAACATCATCCGAAAATTCGTTCAAGAGGGTCTTGTTTTTTGCATAGCATAAAATGAAATCTATTGAAGGCGCAAAAAATGTTCCCTTGTCACTAGCCGTCTTTGATACCCTGGCAATTGTATTAATAAAATTATCTCTGCCAAACACAGCATCACACAACACCTTAAGATAATGGACCTCTTCATCTCCAATTTGAATAAAGATAACACCCTCATTCATTAATAATCGATTGGCTATTTCAAGCCTATTCCTCATAAAAGAAAGCCAAGTTGAATGGGAAAATGTATCGTTATATCTAAAGGTATCACCATCCATATTATATGGCGGATCAATATATATGACCTTTACTGTTCCAGCGTATTTTTCAAAAAGAGAATAAAGGGCGAGCAAATTATTTCCTTTGATGATATGATTTTCCTTAAAGAAATTAATCTTTTCATTTCCCCTTAATACATATTCACCTTTGCTATCATATCTCTTAAAGTTTGTAAATACTTTGGGTGCCAACAGTCTATCTATCTCATCCGGTGCAAGTGTCTCATTCCAGAATATTTCATCACGCTTTTGATCTTCCTTTGTTTGTCCACCTTCGAGTATGCAATCCTTATACGGCCAGGCGAGCACAACTTCTCGGCTCTCGGAGAGATAGTCACCGTTTTCATTTACAAGACCTATCTTATTCTTAAAAGCAGTATAACTATCCGGTAGAAATTCTTTATTGGAAACAAAATGCTGGAATTTGACCTTATCAAACACAAGAACACCATCGACATCGGTAAAGAAATGCTTTTTGATGCTTTTGTTCTTGAAAAGAAGTTTGATCACTCCTGCATCAACAGCAAGGGCAAGTTCAATGATCTTGTTTTTGAGCAACTGTCCTTCGGCAACACAGCGTTCGTCTTGTTGCAGGAGTTGTTTGAGGTCATCCAGTAGATTTTGCATGGAAGCTCCGTTTATGATTCTAGAGCTTCGGGAGGTATCTTTTTCTGTCATTCCAGAATGCTTTTATCTGGAATCCAGGCGTGAGGTGATCTTGGTTCTGGATTCCCGCTTTCCGCCAAAAAGATGGCGGACAGGTCGCGGGAATGACAAGAGAGAGAAAAAGGGGGCACCTCTTTTTCGGCTGTCTTTTAGGCGGGTTCTACAGGTACAAAACAAAGGCGCGAATCTAACGCTCCTCTGTCTTAAGGTACCTGAGAGTACCCGCACGCAAAGAAGACATCAGACCGCGCCCTTTCGGGCGTGGCTGACTCCAATCTTGCGTGCAATAAAAAATTCTCAGGTTTTTAAGACAAGACAGCAGCCGAAGCTACGCTATTTAAAAATATGTGAGTTGTGAGTATTAAGTTGTTGAGTTAACCTTTCAGAATTCAAATGAATATACAATAAAAGTCATTCCTGTATGGGGGAAATTCCTTCTGCAATCATTCTGCGAACAATAACCTCGTCTGATACATAGAAGCGTTTGGCAAGTTTTGGCGCAATAAGCTCCCGTATAGCTGATTCCTCAAGATCGGGTACAATTATTTTCCCCTTCTCAATAAGCGGTTTCATCAATTTCAGTTCTTGAATCAATAATACTGGTGGAACGAGCAGGCGCCCTGCAAATTCACGAGCCTGATATTCCGCCCGTCCCCATAATGCTTCTGGCAATTCGCGCTGAATTGTTTTCCATTCTTCATAGCTGCTTGATCGCAGTTGTGAGATGATTTCTTTATGGAATACATAATGGCCAATTTCATGTGCAATGGAAAATCGAATGCGTACATCTGGGCTGGCAGGATCAATAACAATCTCACGCAGATTTCCCGAGAGATAAGCGTCTGTATGTGCTTGATAACGTAAGTCAGGGACTGGAATAATAAGGAGGTCAAGACTACGTTCGACAATAAGGTCCACATCGATTGGGAGCTTTTCTCCCCAGTACTTTTCACGGAACTCATCAGCACGACGACGAATTTCCTCATCATTGCGTCGCGGTAACTGGATTTTTGAAAAGTCGATGGACAAGTAACTATCTCTTCTTAATCAGGGCAATTAATTTATCAAGCTCTTCCTCGCTTGGTTTTTCTCCCCGCACTGTGCGGAAAAACACGGGCAATGCTTCAATGACCTCTTTATCGTTATAGACATCATCCGGTATTCGCTGCTGAGAGAGGGAAGCAAGATCGAAAAATGTTGCCCAATCGCTTGAATGTTTCTTGAGCTTAAACAGTTTTGCAATGTTTTCCAGCGACTCACGCGTACCCAATGCTGGAAGGAGATCGCGTTCTACCTTGCTCCAGTTGCTCGGATCAAGTTCGGCTTGTCTGCAAAATTCGCGCAGACTTAATTCTGCCTGTAATCGCTTCTCGCGGACAAATGCCCCAAATGTCATGGTTCTCTCCTCTTGGTGTGGTAATAAATATACCACACCGCCTTCCTATTGTCAAGTATTTTTTTTTGGTGTGGTTTTCGATTTGCTAAGAAGAAAAGTATAAAACTCATTGATGGAAAAATGATTGGTGGTTTATATCTGTACTGATGAGCGATAAGAAAGGTAGTGTCGGAGTTAAACATCGTTCTAATTCAGGAGGGAAAAGTTCTCCGATCTTCAAAGTCGATCGTATAGAATTACAAGATGAGTATTTGTGTTAGAATAACATTTTTTGAAGGTGTACCGTTAAGCCTTTGGAATTACAGTATTTCCTAATACAGCATCAGTAAATACACATCTTCAATACCCAATCCCACGAGCTGCTGAATCCAGAATCTCTGCACTCCGTTCCAGTGCTTTGCGCTCATCTTCTGAAAGTGCCGGCTGAAGCGTTGAGACGACTCCCTGAAAACCGATTACCCGTGGCAGCGATAAGGTAACATCTGCGAAGCCTGCAAGCCCACCTTGTGATACCGTAAGCACTGCCCCTTCATTGTCATGGATGGCCTGAGCTATCCGCGTTAAGCCAACTCCAATGCCGTAGTACGTAGAGCCTTTGCCTTCGATAATCTTATACGCTGCATGGCGCACACCGCTGTCGATATCAAATTTCAATTGCTCTGTAAGTTCTTTTCCACTCTGACTGCCGTACTCAGCGATCGGAAGCCCTGCGGCGGTTGCGCTGGACCAAAGAAGTACTTCGGAATCGCCATGTTCCCCCACGACATAGGCGTGAACAGACTTGGGCGAGATCTCAAAGAAATCTCCCAGTAATGCCCTGAGTCGTGCTGTGTCGAGAATAGTCCCTGATCCAATGACTCGCGAGGGCGCTCCTCCCACGATTTTCGTTACGACCCGAGTCATGATGTCGACTGGATTTGATGCAACAAGGAGAATGGCATCGGGAGCATGCTGAAGAACTTTTTTTGTCACTTCCTCGAAGATCTGTGCGTTCTTACCAAGTAGTTGAAGCCTCGATTCATCGGGTTTCTGGTTCACACCGCAGGTTAACACTACAATGGCTGAACCAGCGATCTCTTCATAGCCTCCGGCTGAAATTTTTACTGGATTGGAGAAGGGTGTTGCGTGAAGAATGTCTTCGGCTTGAGCACGCGCGAGTGATGTATTAATATCGACAAGAACAATCTCACTCGCAGTCCGGCGTAACACCATAGCATAGGCCGTCGTGCTTCCAACGAATCCCGCTCCGATAATACTGATTTTCATAATTTCCTTACATCTGCGACAATCTGTGATCTTTCCGTGTGCTCAGTGTTCTAACTTTTCGAACTGGACCACTGATAACACTGAAAAAGGGATGCTCACTGATCTGTGTAAATCTGTGATCTTTCCGTGTAATCAGTGTTCTATCTTTTCAAACTGCTCTATTCATTACAACCACATTTGCAGCGACTCAGTTCCCATAAAGAAATGAGACTCCCTTCTGATCATAGAGCGAATTCAAATGGTTGGACATTTAGGTCGAATTGTACGTCAGATGAGAAATTGCAGGAGTGGTAGGTTTCTGCTGTGGAAACAAAAGAGGAGTCCCTCAAATTGAGCGACTCCTCTGCGAAGATGGTTTACTCAAGCGGATATGTGAGATACCAAAAAACTCTTAGGGCTTTAGCCCTTTCTCTATGAGAGGATTACTTGATTTACTTTACGTCCAATTCATATCCTCTCGTTTTCCCTTTTTCGATTGCCGGAAGACCTTTTGTCATCCAGACTGGAGCCGGTTCACCTTTCAGGTAATGATCGAAAAATTGGGAAAGACGGATAGAGAGGTCTTTTCTGTTCTTCCGTTGAACAAGGTTGTGTGCTTCACCATTATAGACCAGCAGCCAGGCCGGCTTCTGCAGACGCCGGAGTGCCGTAAAGAATTCAATACCTTGATACCAGGGAACTGCTCCATCGGCATCATTGGACATGATCAGGAGTGGTGTGTTGATATACGGTACACGGAAGATTGGAGAATTCTCGATATAAAGCATTGGCGCCTCCCACAGTGTTGCACCGATGCGGCTCTGTGTTTTTTCATACTGGAACATCCGGCTCATACCCGATTCCCACCGGATTCCGCCATAGGCACTTGTCATGTTCGAAACCGGTGCCCCTGCACCTGCGGCGGCAAACATTTTCGAATTTGCCACCATATACGCAGCCTGGTATCCACCCCAGCTTTGCCCCTGAATGCCGATCTTTGAACTGTCGATGAATCCCTGAGCGACCAGTTTCAGAATGCCGGGCACAATACAATCGAGAGCGCTCTTACCGGGATACCCAACCTGATACCGGATGTCAGGAACAAATACAATGTACCCCCGACTGACAAAGAAGGAAATATTAATCGTGGAAGCGGATGGTGCCGGTGCAATATAGCGGTGGAGTCCATCGGACATGCGTTCATAGAAATAGGAGATGAGGGGGTATTTCTTTTTCAGATCGAAATTCTCCGGCTTGTAGAGCAATCCCTCAAGCGGCTTTCCATCCGCTGCCATCCAGGAGATCAACTCAACGCTGCCCCAGAGATACTCCTTCTGTTGCGGATTAATAGTACTGAGCCGCTCGAATGTTTTGAATGAAAGGTCCGTCAGGTACAGATCGGGAGATTCCTTGAACGTGCTTCGTGTCAGAATAATCCTGTCGACCTGCTCTGCTTTTCTTGGTGTGGCGAAATCATAAGCATCAAGCAAAAGCCGCGATGGCGGCTGTGAACCATTCAACTTCATTGTCGAGAAGCCTGCGGATTTACTCACGTATGAGAAAGTTGACAAGAGGATCTGAACATCAGGTTTTAGAAATCGTTCCTCAGGATCGAGACGCACATAGCGGAACCGCAGTTGCTCCTGCCTGCCAACGCTGCGTGTGATATTTTCAGCGGCTCGTTTTCCATCGGGGTCGAGCCTCCAAATATCATACCGATCATAGACAAACAGATCTTCATCATTTTCAGTCCAGCCCATCAAACCGTACGACGAGGGAGTATCGGGAACATCATTTAACTCGTTATGGACGGCATAGGGAATCCTTGCGCTCAGGTTGATCATCTTGCCCGAACTGAGCGAGTAGCAATGCCAGCTAGAATCTGTACCGGTAAACCAATAGAGGTACTCCAGGTTGGGAGAGAGGGATGCGCTTCCGTCGAGTTTTTCCAGTATTTTCTTCGTCGATCCGGTGTTGACATCGACCAGATAGATATCGTTATAGGATCCATCCCACGAGACAAGCTGCCGGTACTTGATATCCGATGTACCAATTGCAATCTCGGCATCACCGTCTTTACTAATAGATACGGTTGGCAACTCTTGCGATGCCAATTGTATGAATTTCTTTTTCTTCAGTTGGAAGACTGAAAGGTACGAACGCTTCTTTTCTGTCTCCAGGTTCTTCAATTGTTGCGGCTGCAAGAGAGGATCTTTCCAGTTCCAGATATCGAGTTTGGCGGTCTCTTCATCATTCATCGTAGTATCGTCGGGCATCAACACGGGGGAAGTACCGAGGAAGAGCTTCTTGCCATCCTTCGAGAAATAGACCCGTGCATTTTCATTCACCAGCCACTTTGAAGGAAGTCCCGCTGTCAAGGTATCAACAACCTTTTCCGCAGATTTTAACTCCGTGTTCCAATAATACAGAGCATAGTATTTCTGCTTTGCCTTTGAGGTATCCTTATGTGCGATAAATGCAGCCTGGTTCCCTTCATCGTCACAGATGACATTCTTATACTTTCCTTTGCCGGAGAGTAGTGTATCGATGATCGTTTGCGGCGGTTCAGCGGCTGCCTTGGTTGTACTCATTGTTAAGACACCAGAGTTTAATGTGCTGTCGTTGCCTGTTGTGGTGAGAATAAGCCGACTGCCATTTTTCGAAAACACAAACTCACTGGCAAAGGGGAAGGAGTACTCCTTGGCGGTCAGAAGATTCCGCAGAATAACGGTCGTTCCCTTTTCCTCTTTCTTATCAGCTTCATCTTCCGGGGCATCGCTCACGCCGTCCTTTTTCTCAGGAGTCTTTTTGACCTTTTTCGTTGTATCGACAGGTTCTTTTTCCAGTTGATAGGCTAACCAACCGGATCCCTTCTCCGGCGTCTTGAACGATTTGACGCGGGGAATTTTCGTTACCTTCATTGTGGCGAGATGGAGGATACCGAGTGTATCTTTGGGCATATCATCAGGCTTCTTCTTGGCGATTTTCATTTTCTTCACTTCTGCGAAGAACGGTTTGATCATGAAGGCAGCATAATCCGAAGCTTCCGATATGCGAGCTCCGGTTGCCCGGGGAATGGTATCGTAACGACAGGATTCTGTGTTATACACTACAAGATGTGCATCGCCCTCTTGGGGTTCAACAGAATAGAGAATCCATTTACCGTTTTTCGAGATGACGTCGCCGGCAATGCGATTCCATCCATCGTAGACGTTATGATCGAGCGGTTTTTTTGTTGTCTGGGCAAGGAGTGTCGGTGTGAGAAGAACCAGAGCAATGAGGAGAAGTACAAGCGAAGAACGCATGATGACCTCAAAGGTTGTGTGGATCAAGATGGGTAATCAACTCGGTCGATCGCCCATGGTGAATTAATTGGAATAGAGATACCGTTTTATTTTCTGTGTTGGAGTTTTTTCAAACGGTTCTGTCTGTTCGATGATGCGTGCAAGCCGCGAAAAAGTGGAGACCTGCTCGTTGACCTGTTTCTTAATATCATCGAGCAATTGCGTAATCTTTTCCTGTGATTGTGCCCCGGCGAGATTGAGTTTTGCATATTCAATATCAAGTCTTTCATAATCGAGGTGAACTCGTGCAACAAGCTGTCCGTGATCTTCGAAGACCAGTGACTCAAGGACGATCTCAAAGCGATTGAGAACCGATTCGACCGCTTCCGGGTAAATATTTTCGCCGCTCGGTCCGAGGATGACATTCTTCAGCCGGCCCTGAATATAGAGGTAACCATTCTTGTCGAAGTTTCCCAGATCACCGGTACGAAACCACCCGTCAGCAGTGAGAACCTCTGCGGTACGTTCGGGATCCCGGAAGTACCCTTTCATAACACTGGATCCGCGTACGATAATCTCTCCAACGCCTGTGTTCGCATCAGGTTTATCGATGCGCACTTCAAGTCCCTCGACGGAAGGTCCTGTGGAGCGATAGCGGGTATGTGCGGCATCGGTGCCGGCAACGAGAGGAGATGTTTCGGTCAGGCCGTAGCCGATGGCATAGGGAAATTCTGCTTCGCGTAAAAAGTGTTCAACCTCTGCGGAGAGTTTGGCACCGCCGATACCGAAGAAACGCATCTGACCGCCAAACGTAGCCATCAGTTTTTTGCCGGCGACTTTATTGATCCGTTTGCGGAGGAGAGGGAATTTGTATAATACCCGTACCAGTGCCCGTTTCCGTAATTCAGGCATAATGCGTGTCTTGAACATTTTTTCGATGATGAGCGGTACGGTCAGCATCATAGTCGGCTTGATTGCTTCGAGTGCTGGAAGCAGAACGGCAGCCGTGGGAGGTTTTCGGACATAATGGACCGAAGCACCACAGAGTAACGGCAGAACCAGTCCTAACGTACATTCGTAAACATGAGCAAGCGGAAGAACGGACAACATGCGATCGTTCGTATCGATGTTTGGAATTTTTGATGATGCGATTGCATTCCAGACAATATTCTTGTGCGTCAGCATAACGCCCTTTGAATGCCCTGTCGTTCCTGAAGTATAGATGATCGATGCCACATCATCTTCATTGACCTTTGTATCGATCAGCCCAACGAACCGCATGGCAAGAATCTTTATCTTCCGCAGTTCCTTGCTTCCTTCGGTAATAAGCCGCTTAAGCTTTGCCTTCGAAGTGTCGGGGCTGATGACGGAAAAATCCTGCAGAAGGACTACAGAGTTGAATTGTGTAAAATCGAAATCCTCTATCTTATAATAGAACCGATCAGAGACAAAGACCACTTTACTGCCCGAGTGTCGGAGAATGTGGTGCACTTCGGAGGTATGAAAATCGGGAAGGATGGGGACAACGATTGCCCCCATGGAAGTGATGGCGAAGTAGGCGATTCCCCATTGGGGAGAATTCTCTCCCAGTATCGCAACCCGATCGCCATGGAGAATTCCCTGCTTAATAAGAAAGCGGGATAGCTGTTCGACCTGTTTCTGATAATCCTGGTAGGTGAGAGGCGTTTCGTCGGTGAATCCGGCGGCAGTTTTGTGTCCATACAGCTTTGCGCTGCGGTTGATGACTTCAGCCAATGTCAAAACTTGTAAGTCTTGCATGTGATACTCTTTCGTTTATTCAACTCTGATGTATGGCACGCGTGGAAAGGTAAAAGATTCTTCCTCGAAATTCTCAATATTTTTATTGGATTGTTCAGGAAATAAACCTGCAGCCCGATGAGTGAGTGAGAGCCACCCTTTCTGAGCAGGGAGATGAGGACATTCGCGTCACCGGGAAAGTGCCAGTAATACTATTCCTTCTTTCCCATATAGACGAGTTCAACATTTGCCTGTTTGGCATAATCACCGATCCGTTCATCCTGGTAGAATTCTTTATAGTACACCACCCGGATGCCGGCATTGGCAGCAAGCTTGAAACAGGTGAGGCATGGCGAGGCAGTGACATAAATCTCGGAATCGTTGATCGCCACACCATGCTTCGCAGCCTGGGCAACGGCATTCGCTTCGGCATGGACAGTACGAACACAGTGTCCGCTCTCCATATCATGTCCCGCATCGTCGCAGTGGGGAGCACCGCGGAGGCTGCCGTTATAGCCTGTGGAGAGGATGGTCTTGTCGCGCACGATCACCGCACCCACATGTTTTCGATCGCAGGTGCTCCGGGTTGCTACCTGTTCGGCGATATTCATAAAATACTCATGCCAGTCAACGCGTGTATCGGTCATAGAGAATCTCCACTTGTAGTAGTATGGTGATCGATAATTATTGCTCCATTAATGATGCGTCTGCTGCTCGATTCTCCCGGTTCGTGGATGGTTCAGAGAATCAAGGACATTCGATTGAGCAAGGCAGAGTGTGAGGAAAAAGGCTCATTCCCTTTCCAATCTTCGTTCAAAAAGTAGTAAAATAGAAGGGAAAATCAAAGGATTACCACCATCGAAGATCATTCCTCGATGAGAAGCTTCACCTGATATTTCCATGGGTTGAGAAAATACGGGAGAATTCACATCTGAAGTCCACCAACGAAGAAGTATTATCACAAATGGAGTAGAATTTTTTGATAAAAAGCTTTATCATAAAAGGCAACCGTTGTATGATGATGAAAGGTAATTGTATGCAAAAAATATTCTCATTTATGCTCATTACGCTGTTAATTTTTCTCCTTCCGTTAAATCAGATGCTGGGGAGTGGCAATAAAGCTCCAGCCAAGAAAATAACAATCGGCTTTATCGGTAAGATTGAAGGAAACCCGGTCTTCCAGGCGGCGTTCTCAGGTGCAAAGGTTGCAGCAAGAGAGCTGGCGGCGAAGAATAACATTGAAATCACCATCAGCCAACAATCGCCAGCAACTCAAAGTGCCACTGAACAGGCTGCGCGAATTGAATCGCTGCTGAGTAGTGGAGCTGCAGGAATAGCAATCGCTTGCAGCGATCAAAAAATTGTGGCACCGGCGATCAATAAGGCCATGAAAGCAGGAATCCCGGTAGTGTGTTTTGATGCTGATGCACCGACCAGTAAACGCATTGCATACTATGGCCCGAACGATGTCGAATTCGGCAGAATGTTGATGAAGGAACTCTCGCGTGAATTAAATGGAAAAGGAACGATCGCAATACTGGCTGGGAATCCCAAAGCATTGAACCTCCAACGCAGGCTTCAGGGAATTAAAGAGGAGCTGGCAAAGCATCCGGGCATTACTCTTCCCTCGAAAGGTGTTCTCTATCATCAAGAATCACCGGTAGCTGCAGTTGAGGCCCTCGATCGACATCAGCAGGCCAATCCGAATATTAAAGGATGGATATCAATCGGGAGCTGGCCATTCAATCTTAAAAACAGCATTAAATGGAAACCGGGTGAGGTGAAGCTGGTTGCAGGGAATGCTGTACCGTCGGAATTAGCCTACGTGGAAAGCGGATTTATCCAGGCTCTGGTCGGTGTCAATTGTTTTGAAATGGGTTACAAATCTGTCGAAATCCTTGTCGATAAAATCGTCAACAACCAAGTTCCGGCAACCACAATAATCTATGCTCCTCTCACAAGGGTTTCGAAAGAGAATTTCAAAGAGTGGACATTAAATTGGCGGAAGTGGCTCATAAAGGAAGCCTTGAACTAGCAGGATTCGGAGTTTACACCGTATCGTAATTCCACAGTGTTCGGGAAACAACTGAAGAGTTACCGCGAGGGAAAAGGTATCGCTCGTTCAACCAAAATCTCAACGCTGGTTATTCTCTGGGTCAGCATCATCTCATCTGCATGTTACTCCACTGAGTCGCTTCTCGTACGAATTATCCTTGCGCTGGTTGGGATTGGCGTGACAATTCATCTCTTGACGATTCCAACCGCGACGCAGGAACAGAGTGTGGAATAATGGATCGTACGTTTAGTCGATTATGACATGTCTGCCGCTGATGGGGAATTGCCGGCAGAGCCTCTCCATTCATTGATCTGATCGATAATCATTTGCCTGATGGAGTCTCGCAGTGTCGAGGCATCTTTTTGCGTGAGGCCTGTTGTTTCGATTGGATCGAAAACTTTGAGCTTGACTTCCGCCGGTCTTCCAAAAATCCAGCTTTTCTTGGGAAGGCAGTGGTAAGAACCCTCGATGGCGAGAGGGAGAATTGGCACACCTGCTTTGATAGCAAGATAGAATGCACCGTCGGTGAACGTTCCGACGTTTCCATCACGTGTCCGGGTGCCTTCCGGAAAAAACATGACCGGGCAATTGTCTTTTAGGTACTGCATCGCTTTCATGAGCATCTTTGCGCCGCTGCGAGGGTCTTTTCTGTCGAGAGCGATATCACCGGAAAGTTTCATCAACCAGCCGATGAACGGGGTTTCGAACAATTCTTTTTTCCCCACCCATTTCATTTCCCACTTGAGATTGGAGATCAGCGGAATGTCTGCCATCGATTGATGATTGCTGATTACGACATACCCGCGTTGCTCGGGAAGTGTGTCGCGCCCGATGATTTGAAGTTTCCAGTATGAGTTCGCCCTGGTGAGAGCCCGGCCCAGCCGTCGGAACCAGAGCCCGGTGCGCATCACACTCTTGTTTCGATCGAAAAGCCTTACACTTGCAAGCAAAGGAAGCCAGAGCACAATGATCAATCCACTGGCAATCCAGACGCGGATGGATCGAGCGACCACTTTAATAGAATGTTCCATAAGCGAAGATAGAAAGTTTTTCTCTCTGAATCACCAAGAACTTTGCCCCGAACCCTATCCTTTCCCGCGATAAGGAGCGGGAAGAGTTGAACATGTTATCAGTGAAGATGATGGATCTCCAAGGCGCAGAGTGAGGATGCTTTGGTTGCCCCAATGGTTGATGGGAAGGAAATAAGTTTCTAGAATAATACTATTGAACCAGCCGTTCATCTGAGTTGAGCGCTGGATAAAGGAGACTCGACGAGGAGTAACTCTTCACTTTATCCAAAGTGTTTTATTATTAGGCCGGTCCGGGTGGGATTAAGCGGCTGTGAGTGTTCCAATACGCTTTTATGAGGATTGCACAGAAAAAGGACAATACTTGCAATTACAGCGCAAATTTCTTAAATAGTAATGTGATATCTGTCCACCGCAAGCAGGAATATTGCGAGATCGACAGATCATCGGCATAGTCTCTGTTGGCTGAACAGTATCCAAACCGATATTCTTCCCCCATTGCATGGTGTGAAAACATGTACCGGGAGAGGGAATAGTGTATTTTCTATGATAAGCGAGAAAGTTGCCAGGAAATGATCACAACTGAACATCGGTTTCACATTCCGGTTATGGGAACCGGATTCTCGGCGGATACACCAATTCGTGTGGCACCTTTCGGTATTTCGTCTGTTATCTCCATCGTTGACGATTTGCTGCTGGAACGCATTCGTGAACATTACCACCGGCTGTTCGACATGCCGTACAAGAAAATTCAGCGGTACGAAGAGGATGGACGGGCAAAGCGCATTACGGCGTACCTGGAAATGGTACAGGAAATTGTCCGCCAGAAAATGGAAAGCTTGAAAAGCCTTTCACTCTCTGAAGAGAATGACAAATCGAAGTATTTTGCCATGTTGCCGGACGAAAGCATTCTGAAACAGAAGTACCTCCTGTTTTTACATAGCAGTCACCCCGCAGAACGTACTGATCTTGAACGTGAACTGACCGAAAAGATGAAACCGGGTTCCATCGATGTCAATATTATGACCAAGCTCGATAAAGTAAATACGACGCGTCTCGGTGAAATATTAAGCGATGAGTATACGGATGCCAAAGCAGCACTGAGAGGTTATGCAAACAGCACTCTCCATTCGAGCATCATTTTTTCAGCCGGATTAAACCAGGGGCTGTTCAATTACATCACACGATTCAGGGATTTTTATCGCAATGAAGTTGGAGAAATAAAAAAGAACATCGTCCTCAAGGTCAGCGATTTTCGCTCTGCATTAATTCAGGGGAAAATTCTCGCGAAGAAAGGTCTTGAAGTAGGGGAATTCCGCATCGAATCCGGATTGAATTGCGGCGGTCATGCGTTTGCTTCAAATGGATATCTGCTTCCTCCCATCCTGAAGGAGTTCAGTGAAAAACGGCATCAGATTGCCGAAGAGTGTAAACCTCTGGTGAAAAAGTTCTACGAGTCGATGGGTTGGCACTACAACGATTTGGCAGTGAGTTCAGAGCCTTTGGTAACCGTGCAGGGTGGAATCGGAACGCATGGTGAAGATCAGCGGCTCAGGGATGTCTTTAATGTCGATCGAACAGGATGGGCAAGCCCGTTCTTGCTAGTACCGGAAGCAACATTAGTGGACAACGCTACCCGTGAACTATTACGCAATGCGAAGGAGGAAGATCTCTTCCTCAGCAATGTTTCACCGCTTGGGGTTCCATTCAATACCGTGAGCGGGAGCGGCTCCATCCGCTGGACTGCAGAGCAGGCGCAACGGGGAACACCGGGATCGCCTTGCCCGAAAGGATTTCTTAAATCGAATCGCGAGTACACTGACCAACCGATCTGTACTGCCTCACGCGAATTTCAAAACCTCAAACTGGCTGAGATTACTACAAACTCTCATCTCGATGAAACCCAGAAAGATGAACTCACTGCCAAGACCCATCAGAAGACCTGTCTTTGTGCACACCTGGGGAATAGCGCTCTCATTGCTCTCGGTCTCGAAGAGGAACGAAATGCACCGCAGTCCATTTGCCCCGGACCGAATATTGCCTGGTTCAACCGGTATTATAGTCTGCGGGAGATGATCGATCATATCTATGGCCGCGGACCCTCATTGGTGCCGCAGGAACGCCCGCACATGTTCGCTAAGGAAATAGAGATGTATGTCGATTACTTCGGACGCTTGGTGAAGCAGTGTATGGGAACTCGAAAGGAATTGCAAAAGCTTCGGGAGTTTAAGGAAAATCTTGTCGAGGGTATGGATTACTGCCTCGAATTAGCGGCAGCAACACCAAATCAGAACGAAAACCTCTCATCGATTCCACCTGTTGTTGAGAAACAGCGTTCACGCCTACTGAAGCATTATGATGAGTTAATAGGATCTTTTGTGCCGGCGTTGACCGGAGTGTAGTCAGTCCTGCTGCCATTGTCCGAACCTTTATTCTTTGTCCTCTAAGGATGTAGTTCTCCTATACTTAGATCGTAAGTCCGATTCACATCGATTAACTCATGGAAACGGAGAAGACTTGCCTCTCTGCCTATGAGTATTCCTTCAAGTTGACCAAATAGCCCCAAAGATCGGGCAGGCAGTAATAACTCCCCGTAAATTAGCCGCAAAAGTCTCAGCGCTTTCTCAAATTTTGGCCTTACCATTTTACTTTCTTCAACTCATACATTACATTGCCATCAAGATTCGGAGGAGAATCCTCTCAGTCGCACAGTCTGGCTGTCGTGCTCACGAAGCCCTGCGACCACGTTGAACGCCTGTGCGATTACTTGTCGTGTCACACCTTTTTTGATTGATGATAAACGGAAGGACCTGCCCAATGCCTGACCGTCGATCCTGGTATGCATCACTCTTTCCCCGGAATGCGATCATTATTGCACTTGCTGCGGGGATGGCAGCATTACTCACAGTGCTTATTGGTCTTCATGTGATGTTTCCCGGAACACCCTATGGAGGAGATCCAAGACAGTTCTTTGTCGTGCTCGGTGCCGCACTCTCGGGACCCATTGGAGGATTACTTATTGGCTTTATGGCATCGATTCTCGATCCGATCGCTGATGTCAGGTTCTATACGATCTTGCAGCATATGCTTGGTGCATTGTGGGTGGGCTGGGCCTATCGACGGTTCTGCATGAACAAGAACAACTTTCGAACATTTATCCTCTCCTGGTTTGCTATCCTCTTTGTATTCTTTTTCGGTTCAATCATTCCGGTCATCCTCTCCGCATATTATTTCGCACCGCTTGATTACCGTATCATCGCGGGCCCCACGGCCTCTCCTCCTGAGGTGTGGTACCGAATTTTTCAAATTTGGATGTCGGACTTTATTTTCACTCTGGTGTTTACAACAGCACTTTTGCTTGTCGTTCCTCCATCGTTCCGAAGAGCCTATTGGGGTACCACAGAGCCTGACGCGCTCCCCAGAAATCCACACCGTGCCTTAATCGGAGTTCGATTAACTTCCGGAATGCTGGTGTTAATCGTCCTTCCTATTATCATCATCAGTTCATTTCTTCAAAAAAATATTGTCACTTCTTATGGGCAGTATGTCAATGGGAACATCGCCAAGCGATCCCGAACGCTTGCGAACCAAATCAGAAATTTCCAGGACCCCCGCCATCTTCAATTACTCGTCGGCCCAGAGACGAGTTCCGCAATTTATACCGCAGTGATTACAGCCTCAGGAAATTATGCCGCTCATCCCGATACCGATAGACTCAATCAAAGCGCATCTTCGGATTTCTCTCCCAGGGTATATGAGAAAATGCTTCAGATGGAACATGGGAGCCTCGATGATGCAGCGATGAAGAAGGTGGTTGGGGTGACACGCGTTGTCGGTACTCCATTCATTGTGCTGGCCATTCAGGATCGTGCCGATATTTGGACACCCTTCTATGAATTCGAGCAGCGAGCATCGCTGCAGATTGTTTTTAGTGTCCTTCTGGTAGCAGCCATTGGCAGTTTCTTAATTTTGTTTGTTCTTGTCAAACCGCTCCATCGTCTCAGTAAGGCTATTGAGGAGGTTCGAACGGGTAACTATTACGTGAATGTCGATACAGCCGATATGACAGATGAAATCGGTATGCTGGGAGAGTCGTTTAATAGCATGGCAAATCACGTCAGGAAAGCGCGGGCAGACCTGGAAGTAGAAGAGGGGCGCTTCCGTGCTCTCAATGAACATTCACCGCTCAGTATCCTCCAACTCAATCTGGATGGTTGTTGCGTCTATGCAAATTCACGCTGGCAGGAAATATCCGGGCTCTCTTCTGACGAGAGCTTCGGGAATCGGTGGCAGAAAGCGATGGACCTTGAGGATCGGGGGCATTTTCAGCAGCGTTGGAATGAGTATGTTGAGCACAACATGAAATTCCTCTTTGAAGGGCGCATTTGCTCATCGGCAGGAATCACGACCTGGGTGCAATGCCGCGCCGGCCGTATCCGTAGCAAAACTAATGAGGTGACCGGATTCGTCTTAACCATCGCCGATGTCACTGAGCGAAAGCGAGCACGACAGGCAATAGAGGAGAGCGAAATGCGGTACTGGTCGCTCTTTAACTCTGCAGCCGATGCCATCTTTTTAATGGAAGGTGATCTCTTTATTGACTGCAACTCGAGTACATTGATAATGTTCGGATGTACACGTGAGGATATTCTCGATACAACACCTTATCGTTTTTCTCCAACACGACAACCTGACGGTAGAGATTCCAAAGAGAAAGCGCTTGAGGTGATCAACGCTGCACTTAATGATCAACCACAATTGTTTGAGTGGAAGCATTGTAAAGCCGATGGGTCACTCTTTGATGCTGAGGTCCGATTTAATCGCGTGGAGCTGTCTGGAAAACCTCACATCCTTGCCACCGTTCGGGATATCACTGAGCGGAAACATGCAGAAAAACAGCTCCACCTCCTGGCGCATACTGTCCGAAGTATCAATGAATCAATTGTTATCACAGATATCGAGAATACTATTTTCTATGTCAATCCTGCACTTCTGAAAACCTATGGATATTCTGAAGAAGAGGTGATCGGCAAGAATATATCTTTTCTCCGTCCTCAGGTACAAGCCGATGAGGAGAATGATACCATACTCTCTTCATCACTACAAGGGGGATGGAAAGGTGAACTCCTGAATAAGAAGAAGGATGGGACAATATTTCCGATCGCACTTTCAACGTCGATCGTGTATGATGAAAGGAACGACATCATCGGTTTGATCGGTATCTTCACCGACATCACGGAGCAAAAGCGTTCCGAAGAAGCGCTGCGCGCCAGTGAAGAACAGCATCGCCTCTTTCTGGAAAATTTTACTGGTATTGCCTATCAAACGCAGCCACTCACGTTCAAACCTTCCATCTTTCAGGGTGCCATACAACAGATCACCGGTTATTCTGCCGAGGACTTTGAGGAGGGAAGAATTTCCTGGGACAAACTCATTTATCCGGAGGATGTTCCGACTGTCCGGGAGGAAGGGATGAAGCTATCGCAAACCCCGGGCTACTTCGGATCGAGTGAGTATCGTTTGATCCGCAAGGATGGATCGGTGCGATGGGTTCAGGACCTGGCCCATGGTGTTCAACATCCTGAGAATGGCACGAGCTGCATCCAGGGAGCGGTGTACGACATCACCGATCATCATCGTGCAGAAGAAAAGCTGCGCGAAAGCGAACATCGCTACCGGTTGCTCTTTCAAAGTAATCCGAATCCGATGTGGGTGTATGACCTTGATAACCTGGCGTTTCTCGATGTGAATGATGCTGCAATCTACCACTATGGTTATTCACGGGAAGAATTTCTCGAAATGACAATTATCGATATTCGACCCCCTGAGGATGTTGCAGCACTTCTCAAGAATGTGGCGGCAGTAACCGAGGGGATTGATGAGGCGGGAATTTGGCGTCATCGGTTGAAGGACGGCGAATTGATCGATGTTGAGATTACGTCGCATACCGTTGATTATGCTGGCCGCCGGGCCGAAGTCGTTCTGGCTCATGATGTCACCATCAAGAGACGGTCTGAAGAAGCGTTGCGCTCGAGTCAGGAGCAGTTGCAGAAAATTCTTCAAACCGTACCCGATGGTGTCGTAATGGTCGATGCCCAGGGCAGGATCACCTTTGCAAATCCCACAGCTGAACGTACTCTCGGATTGGAACTAAGTTCTATCGCTGACCGGACGTATAATGATCCCCGCTGGAAGATTACCGCAATTGACGGTTTGTCATTCCCCGAGCATGATCTTCCCTTTATCCGGGTGCAGAACTCGAAAGCTCCCGTCGTTGGGATTGAACATGCGATCGAATATCCGGATGGAGAGCGGATAATTCTTTCTATTAACGCAGCGCCCCTCTTCGATTCAATGCAAAGATTTTCCGGGATGATCGCTTCGTTACAGGATATTACCACGCGGAAGCGAATGGAAAAGGCTCTCGCCAATGAACGAAACCTCCTCCAGACGCTCATCGATACCATCCCCGATGCAGTGTACATCAAGAATACGAAGCATCAATTTCTTGCGGCAAACATCACCACGGCCATCTACATGAAGGCAGACAAACCGAACAATCTGATTGGAGCGTGCGATCATGATTTTTATCCAAGCGCATTGGCCGATACGTTCGTTGAACAGGAGCGTACGATCCTCACAACGGGAACCGCCTTGGAAGAATTTGAGGAAATTCGTCTCGACTCATCAGGGAAGCCACAATATTTTCTCACAACGAAGGTTCCTTTGCGGGATAATCAGCAGACGATCATCGGGCTCGTGGGGATTACCAGGGATACTACAGAACAGCGCGCCTCTGAACAAGCCTTGCGTGAAAGCGAGATGCGGTACCGCACGCTGATTGATAATCTCGGTGAAGGAATTTGTACGGTGGATTCTAAGGAACGCATCCTCTTTGCAAACCCGGCTGCGGAAGAGATTTTCGGTGTCCTTCCGGGTATGTTGAACGGTGCTTCACTTGACCGATTTCTCACACCGGATCAATTGAACATTGTTCTGGAGCAGGGACGATTGCGCCAAACGGGTGAACGGACAAATTATGAATTAGAAATTCTGCGCCCCGATGGCGGGAAACGGTATCTCGCGGTCACGGGAACACCGGTGTATGATCATCGCGGCCAATTCAAAGAGTCCCTGGGCGTGTTTCGGGATATTACGAAGCAGAAAGAGGCGGAAGAGGAACAGCGAAATTTGGAGGCACAGCTTGCTCAGGCACAGAAAATGGAAGCGATCGGGAAACTGGCCGGGGGGATCGCCCATGACTTCAATAATATTCTCCATGCGATTCTCGGGAATGCAGAGGTTGCCCGGCTCAAGCTCGAGGCAGGGCATCCGATTCATAAATATCTCGATCGGCTGCTGCAAGCCGCGGAGCGCGCACGAGAGCTTGTACAGCAAATTCTTATCTTCAGCCGCAAACAGGAGATTACCCGCCGCCCGAGTCAAATACAAGAGATCATCAAAGATGCACTG
Organism: bacterium; assembly: GCA_043803945.1. Lineage (GTDB taxonomy): Bacteria > Bacteroidota > Ignavibacteria > UBA10030 > UBA10030 > JAZDJN01. The sequence continues at coordinate 22,300 of JAZDJN010000051.1, forward strand.
AAGCTGCTTCGCCCGACGGTTCCCTCGTCGATTAAGATCGTAACGGAGTTACAGGAGATGAGCCCTGTTATTCTTGTCGATCCGGGTCAGATCAATCAGGTGTTGATGAATCTCTGCGCTAACGCAGTTCATGCGATCGGCATTGAGGGAGGCACAATCAAGATCAAGCAGCAACTAGTGACCATCAGGAAGAAAGGGAAGCAGAAGAGCCTTCAGTTGCACGAAGGTGATTATGTTGTCGTCTCGTTCATTGATTCAGGCCATGGGATGGACAAGGAGACGATGGATAAAATATTCGAACCCTTCTTTACCACGAAAGGGCCCGGACAGGGAACCGGCCTCGGACTTGCCGTGGTACTCGGGATCATGAACAAGCATGAGGGAACGATTACGGTTGAGAGTTCGATTAGCAGAGGTTCAACATTCTCCCTCTACTTCCCCGTTACGAACATTCCAGCGGCGGCAGAGGAAGAGGAGAAAGTCCCTGCCTTCCCCAAAGGCGCCGGGGAAAAAATCCTTTTCGTTGACGATGAACAAGCACTGACTGATCTGATGGAAGAGATGCTTCCCGGGTTAGGATATAAAGTAATAACCTATAGGGATCCTGAAAAAGCGTGGCAGTATGTTCAGAAGCATCCACAGGAAATCGATGCCCTGATCAGCGATTTTACGATGCCCGGAATGACAGGAATGGTGCTTGCTTCAAAAATTCATGCTCTCAGACCGGAACTGCCGATCATTATTGTAACGGGATTTGATCAGAATATTGAGATGGTGAAAGCCGGTGCGATAGGTATACGGGATGTCTTGCTCAAACCGTATCGAACTGAAACGATAGCTCATACTCTCCAAAAAATACTGAGAAGGGATCAATAACAATCGATGAGATTGCTGGAGTCCAAATGAATCTTGCGGATGGCCTGGAGTATCCTGCTATGGGATGCTATTCTGGCAAAAAAAATCCATATTCCTTCTGCACGTGGTCTACCATCGTACTGAAGCCATGCTTTGAAATGACATTCGTTTATAACAATTGAGGAAATACTATGCGGCCAATCGCATTAATTATTCGTGATGGCTGGGGATACAATGAGAACCCCAGAGGAAATGCTGTGAAGGCAGCCAACACACCCAATATTGACAGCTATCTGGTAAAGTATCCCTGGATCCTTCTGGACACTTCTGGAGAGCCGGTCGGATTGCCCGAGGGCTATCAGGGATCGAGCGAGGTCGGCCACCTGAATATGGGTGCGGGGCGTATCGTCATTCAGGAACTCAAGCGCATTGACGATGGATTGAGTGATGGTACGCTGTATCAATCCGAGAAGTGGCTGAACCTCATTGAGAATTGGAAAGCGAAGAAATCGCGGCTGCATTTCTTCGGTTTACTACAGGACGAGGGAGTCCATGCACATCAGGAACACTTATTTAAGATGATGCGTCGGGCACGTAGGGAGTTTCCTGATGGGGCAATGATCATCCATCCATTCCTCGACGGTCGTGATACTCCGCCGCGCAGCACGATGGAGTACATCGCCAAGCTTCAGCAGGTGATGATGGAGGTTGGGAACTGTTCCATCGGAACGTTGATGGGTAGATACTATGGCATGGATCGTTCGAGGAACTGGAACCTCACCGATATCGCATATCATTGCATCGTTCTGGCAGAAGGACGCCGAAGTGAATCATCTGAGGCAGCCGTTAACGAATCGTATGAAAAGGATAAAACGCCGGATGACGTGGAGATGTTCGATGAATACATTCCGCCATACGTTATTGGCTCCTACAATGGAATCCATGATGGCGATTGCATTCTCCATACCAACTATCGCCAGGATCGTGCAATTCAATTAACCAGAGCGTTTGTCGATCCGACCTATCCAGGCACTCTTAGGGTAAAACCGAAAGTGACCTATATCGGGTTCACACAGTACTACGATGAGTTCACAGAATACATGCTTGGCTCGATGAGTTCTGGCGGCGGGATGAATAACTTATTGGGTGAGATTATTTCAAATGCCGGCTTGAAACAACTCCGTATTGCCGAAACACAGAAGTTCAGGCACGTCACAAGCTTCTTTAATGGAAAGCAGACTACCCCGTACAAGCTCGAAGATCAGGTTGAAATCAAAGGACGTTTCGACCCGGCAACCTTCGCGAGTCATCCGGAGATGGATGCGTACAACGTTACCGATGAACTTCTGAAACGGTTGGAGAATAATCCCTATATGTTTATTGTAGTGAATTACGCGAATGGCGATATGGTCGGACACACCGGCAATTTTGATGCAGCGAAAAAAGCGATCGAGATCGTCGATGAAAATGTCGGAAAGATCGTCAAGCGATTGATGGAATTAGATGCCCACATCCTCATCACCGCTGATCATGGAAATTCCGAACAGATGGTCGATTACCAGACCGGTATGACAAAGACGAGTCATACACTCTTTCCGGTTGAACTTATTTACGTGGCGCGGGATAGTGAGGGAAAAAAGTTAATATCTCACGGCAAGCTCAGCGACATTGCACCTACAGTGCTGAAGCTGCTCGGTCTTCCGATTCCGACTGAGATGACAGCAGAGGTGTTGCTGAAGGAACAGAATGAACACTGATGACGCTGAAGAAGACAAGATTGCCACAAAAATTATAGCATTACTGCGGATAGCATGGCATTCAGAATTATTCATAATACTTCATCTGTGGCTATCAGTGCTTTTCGTGTGTTATCGGTGTTCTATCCTTGGTTTTTCTTATGAATGAAATTATTATCTGAACATCTGACGTTACGCAGGAAGAAGAATATGTATAATTGAAGTGATTAATCTTGTTTTTGACCTCCCCTTTTGGGGGCTGTCCAAAAAGAAATGATGTGTCACACCGGAATGCCTTAATCCGGTGTCCAGTGCCTTAGTTAAGCATTTTTCTGGATTCCCTGCCTGCCAAAGTTTCTTTAGCACGCAGGCATGCGGCTAAAAGATTGCCGGAATGACAGACCGCAAGTATTCTTTTTAGTCAGTCCCATATGGGGTGGTTTGGGATTTACTAATGAGAGCCCAGATTGATTGATGATTTTTCGTTTATACGGAAAGTGTGTTAGTAATTAGAAGGGAACAATATGAAAATCAAAGCGCTCGTATTCGTCTTTTTGCTCTCTGGTTATACAACTTTTTCGCAAGTCACAGTTCGCGAAGACTCCCTTAATTCCCCGTCGGTGGGGATGACAATGAAATACCTGGTCCTCTTACCCGATGGTTATGAGAAGAGTCAGGAGCGTTATCCAGCGCTTTATCTGCTGCATGGCTTTGGAGGCGACTATACGAACTGGGTAAAACAAACGGATTTGGTGCGGTACGCGAAGCAGTATCGATTCATTATTGTTACACCCGATGCAAAGAATAGCTGGTACACCAATTCAGCGGTGAATGCGCGTGCGAAGTATGAAGATTATATCATGAAAGACCTGATCACGACCATCGACCAGCGCTATCGAACGCTCCAATCGAAATATCACAGGGCAATCATCGGCTTGTCGATGGGTGGTTATGGTGCGTTAAAACTTGGCATGAAATATCCCTCAAAATATTTCTTTGCCGCCGGATTGAGCCCTGCAATCCAATTTCCCTCTCGATTGAATGATACGGCAATTGTGAACCGCCGGTCGAAAGAGTCGATTCAGAGCCTCAAGGACATCTTTGGGGAGAAGCAGGGAGATTCCTGGCTCGCAAACGATGTCTTTGTTCTTGCAGAGAAAGCGAAGCCGAATACACTGCCCTATCTTTATCTTGCGGTCGGATCGCAGGATGGCATTCCGGAAATCATCGATGAGACACACCGCTTCGCCGCTACGCTGAGAAAGCTCAACATTCCGTTCGAAATGCACGAGTCCCCCGGTGCCCATGAGTGGAGATTTTGGGATAAGGAGATTCAAATCATCCTGCGGAAGATTGCAGGACAGATTCGGATGACGGCGCAATAGTTGTTCTCATTGGATTAGTAGCTACTCGATATCTCAATGCCGGGATCGAAGGACCAAGCGAGGACTTCGTTGTTGGCGATGTTATATGCCATTTGCTCACATGATTTTTTGTTCATAGATAGGTTCAAATCCAATGGTTAATTTCAAAAGTCTCGTCAAAAGGAAACGGGTTCTCGATCCGACGAACCTCGTTGGTCTATTCAATTCACTTGATCGTTATGCTTCACATACGGAGTTGAGACCAGCTCAAGATCAGGCATTAAAACACCTTACAGATCGGCGATCTGAAAAGGACATCATTCTTAAGATCAGTACTGGTGCTGGTAAAACAGCTGTGGGTCTTCTCTACCTTTATTCGCACATGACGGAGACCGAGGAGCCCGCATTATATCTTTGCCCAACAGTTCAACTCGTTGAGCAAGTGCTTGAAGAAGCGGTCAAACTAGGAATTCCAGCGTTCGCCTATCCTGGAAATGAGCCATTTCCAAATCCAGAGGCGGTAGCGGGCAATGCTCTTATTGTATGTACCTACGCTAAGCTATTCAACGCGAAATCAACATTTGACCGAAGTGATGTTCTTCTGAGGCCAAGAGCCATTGTTCTCGACGATGCACATGCTGGTGTTGAAGAGATAAGAAACAAATTCACCTTGACAATTGTCGAACCATCACAGGTTCAAGAATTGTTGTCCCTTTTATCTGATCCTTGTCGAACTCTCCGATCTGGAACTTGGGAGCGAATTCTTGCGGGTGATCCATACTCCTCGCTTGAAGTCCCCTATTGGTTTTGGAAACCGCTTATTCCAGAAGTCGTTAAGAAGCTCTCCCAGTATGCTGATCATGAATCTTTCCTGTTCGTCTGGCCATTCATACGAGACACACTGCGGTGGTGCCGTTGTATTATCACTGGCCGAGGTATTGAGATCATCCCAGAGATTCTTCTAATCCATAAATGTGAGGCGTACGCAAAGGCTAGTCATCGGCTCTTTATGTCAGCAACACTTGCGGATGATTCGGTGTTGATTCGAGAGATTGGAGCCGATATTGAGGCTGCCCGCAATCCAATTGTTCCGAAGAAAGATTCTGGACTCGGAGAGAGGATGGTTCTTGCCCCATCACTTGTTGATAAGAGCCTCAACAGAGAATATGTGATGAAATTGGCTGCCGCCCTCTCCAAGAAAACCAATGTAGTAGTTCTCAGTCCGAGCAAGGACGTAGGTCGTGAGTGGGAAAGTGTAGGCGCTAAGCTGGTTCCGGGGGACGAGGTGGCTGTCACTATAAGGGACCTTCGTAATCCCAAATCTGGATTCAAGTTCGTCGTATTTGCGCAGCGCTACGATGGCGTCGATTTGCCTGATAATGCTTGCCGTGTTCTCGTCATAGATGGCCTTCCATTTGGCGAAGGCATCACAGACAAATACGATGTGAGCCTATCTTCGACCCCAGGAGGAATGCGAAACAGAATAGTCTATCGAATCGAGCAAGGGATGGGAAGAGCAGTACGTTCTCACGTCGACTATGCTGTTGTTATCCTTGCCGGTTCCGATCTGGCAAACTTCATTGCAAAGAACGAAGTCTTGAAAAACATGAATCCAGGCACACGGGCTCAACTTAAACTTGCAATGGATTTGGCCTCCCTTGCCAGAGACGAATCACCACAAGATCCCAGTAAAGCTGTCGTCAGCATGATCAATCAATGCCTCAAGAGAGACGAAGATTGGAAACAGTACTACGAGGAGAAAGTCCGGAGTGTAAAGCCGCCACACGGAAAAACGGAAGATGCTCGACTCGAACTCGCCTCCGCTGAACGCAAGGCTTTTCATCTTGCTGATTCAAACAACGCTCGAGAGGCAGTGAAGACCCTGAGAACAACCATCAACAACTTTGAACTCGATGACAGCGATAAAGGCTGGTATCTTCAGAGAGTTGCAAATTACATGCTTGACGCAAACCCGGAAGAATATCTTGAAATTCAGCAGGCCGCCTATTTAAAGAACAACTCCGTTCTTTGCCCACCAAGCGTTACGATTCGGCCTCCCTCACCATCGACTAGCGATATCCATTCAACAATAATTCATTGGCTCAAACAGTTCGGAAATCCAAACGGGGCGATTGCTGCCATCCAAGATATCCGCGCAAGGTTGTCATACGATGGAAGTCCTGAAACTTTAGAGCAAGCGTTGTCCGATCTTGGCAGATTGGTTGGCGCTCTCACCTTCCGACCGGAGAAAGAATACGGCAAAGGCCCTGATGACCTTTGGCTCTGGCCGTCAACAAGTTTTGTGATCGAGGCGAAAAACCAGAATCATGAGTCTCTACACAAGAAGGATGCAGGACAACTTCATCAAAGTCTTCAGTGGTTTTCAGAGAACTACAAGACTAGAAATGGGCAACCAATCGTTGTTGCGAAAGTTGCCCTAGCCGACAGGAACGCTGAGTTTCCACCTGACACGAGAGTATTGCTTCCAGCAAAAATGGTTGATCTCCTTAACAATATTGAGGATTTTTATCAGGCTATTATCGGCGATTTGCCCTCTTCATTGGACCCCAAGAGGATCATTCAACAACTCCCGCATTTTAATCTTGAACCCGATCAGTTTGTCGGAAAATACACAGTCCGTCTGACAGAGAAGAAATGAGCAAACGGCATATAACAGCACAAACCACAACACTCGCTCATTTAAGAAGGCTATGTTGATTCTTGGTTTCAGAATTAGTTGTGCTCGTTCCATGCCGCTGAGTTGTGGAGTTTGACGAAGGAAGAATTGAAAGACATCATGGAAAGTTTAAAGGAGATGAAATAGGCTTGGACAAAGAGCTGATCATTTTTTGCGATGAATCTGACCGCCGTGGAAAATTCTTTTCAAATTTCTATGGCGGTGTACTGGTCGGCTCCTCTCAGTATGAACAAGCGACACGCATGTTGAATCAAAAGAAAGAAGAATTGCATTTCTTTGGAGAAGTCAAGTGGCAAAAGGTGAGCGAGCGATATCTCAACAAGTACAAAGCCCTCGTCACCTCTTTTTTTGATGAGGTCGTATCGGGAAAGATAAAAGTAAGAGTAATGTTCACTCAAAACGCTTACGTTCCCAAAGGCTTGTTGAGAGAACAGGTCGAGATTGAGTACTTTTTGCTGTACTATCAATTCATAAAACATGCGTTTGGATTGCAGCACAATCCGTTCAAGGGAAATGGTGTCCGCCTGCGATTATATTTCGACGTGTTCCCGCACAAGCGTGAAAAGGTAGAACAGTTTAAAGGGTTCCTTCTCGGTTTGGGGAAAAGCGACGCATTCCGGATTGCGGACATTCATCTTCAAAAAGAAGACATCGCAGAAGTCCGATCACACGAACATGTTTTGCTCCAATGCCTCGACATTGTATTGGGAGCAATGGCCTTTCGACTCAATGAGAAGCATAAGGGAAAAATGTCGGGTCAACGTCGGCGGGGGAAGAAAACAGTTGCAAAGGAACAACTCTATCGCCACATCCTGGCCCAAATTAGAAGAATATTTCCAGGATTTAACGTTGGTGTTTCAACCGAGATGCGAACAGGCTTTCAATCTTTATGGAACGACCCTTACCGACATTGGCGACTCGTTCCGCGGAATTCGCATTATGATGAAGCCTTAACGAAGTGAAAATGGTCAAAAAAATAGAAAACCCCGCTTGGCCTACGTAAGTACCTGACGCATGACGTCAAGTTTCGGACAAGCAGGGTTAAACAATCTAAACGTGGGCCGACTTTCGTCGTCCCGGGTTAATCCTACTCAGAAGTCGAGCTGCCTTTCGGATTCGAGTACAATCTACAAACGCCATTCGACAAAAGCAAATATTACTACTAACGGGAAATGAAGAAAAGTGCGGCGATTTCTGTAAATTCATAAACAACATAAATATACATATATATGATCGCCATGCACCACTTCTGGACTGTAACACATTGAAGAAGTAGCCCTTAAGAGGAATCTAAAAAATGAGCGAGTTCGCAGAGACACTCCAAACAATAATGACGGATAACTCAGCATCGTTCTGGATTTCAAACGCCATCATTTGAAATAAATTGACGCAAGATAATATTCATCCTTCGGCTTTGGGCACGCCGTTCAGCTATGGGGATTGAGCAAGGAAGAAGTGAAAGCAATTTCAACTGGAGGTCATTAGACTTCGATAAAGTCTAAGGGACTCTATCGAGCTGATGAGCCTCTAACTCAAAGGAGAGCATGGAGGAGATGAGATGAAGGATCTTGTGCCACAAGAAATCATCGAACGAAGGATATTCCTCATTCGAGGACAGAAAGTGATGCTCGGATTACATCTTGCTGAATTGTACGGAGTCGAGACACGAGTGCTCATACAGGCAGTGACCCGGAATAGCGAGCGTTTCCCGGAAGATTTCATGTTCCAACTGAGTCGTGAAGAGATATCGAGGATATCACAAACTGTGATATCCTTAAAATACTCGAAGAGAGTCTACGCCTTTACCGAGGAAGGAGTTGCCATGCTCTCGGGTGTTCTCCACAGTGCCCGTGCAGTGCAGATGAATATTGCCATCATGAGGACGTTTGTTAAATTACGGGAAATCTTCAGCACACATAAAGAACTTGCACAAAAACTCATCGAGCTTGAAGAGAGAATTGAGAGGCACGATGCGGAGATACATGCTATCTTTGAAGCGATCCGTCGGTTAATGCAGCCGCCGGAGAAATCGAGGCGTCAGATTGGATTTAAAGTGGAAGAACCAATCGCAAAGTACACTGCACGGAGGAAAAAATCCGCAAAAAGGGAATAAGGAATGATTACGGGCGGTTACATTAAGTGATTGTTTGACAGGTATCGCCAAACCATCCGCTGGGGATCGTTGAATTCGTTTTCAATGTTGCAGAGAGTCTGTCTTACAGCATTCCTAACCAATCGTTCCTGATGGTTCTTCATCCTCTTTTCATCTTAATTGTGTAAAATGAATCTATGCGTATCCTTGTTATCGAAGATGATTCGAAAATTGCCGCTTCCATCTCCAAACACTTGCGCGCCGAAGGGTTTGCCGTCGACATTGCCTCCGATGGGAAAACAGGAGAAGAACTCGCCTATGTGAATACCTACGATGTTATTTTATTAGATGTACTGTTGCCTCGTCAGGATGGCTGGGTGACATGCCGCAACCTCCGCCGGGCTCGCATTCTGACACCCATTCTCATGCTCACAGCATTAGATGATGTTCAGGATAAAATCCGGGGCCTGGATGGTGGTGCGGATGATTATCTGGCAAAACCGTTCCACAGCGGGGAACTGCTCTCGCGCATTCGGGCTCTTGCACGGAGACGAACAGAAGTTCGATCGTCCATGATTGAATACTCCGGCTTGCGCGTTGATCTTGCCGCGCGCCGAACATATCGAGAGGGAAAGGAAATTCTTCTGACGGCAAAGGAATTTTCTTTGTTGGAGTTATTTATGATGAATCCCGGAAAAGTCCTTTCACGCGAAACCATCTCCGAACATCTCTGGGATATGAATTTTGAACCGCGCAGCAACGTTATCGACTCATTTGTCCGTTACCTGCGACAGAAAGTCGATAAGGGATTCGAGACCACGCTCATTCATACGGTCCGTGGTGCGGGATACCTGCTCTCAGAGAACGAGGACTAACTATAGAGCCGGTTGAAAAGTCTGCCACAGAGACACAAAGCTCACTGAGATTGATAATAGTTTGTTATATCCTCAATATTTCAAAAAGATTATCTCTGTGTTCTCTGTGACTCGGTGGCAAAGTCACTTTTCGACTAGATTACTATCAGAAGACTTCAAAACACGATGATGACGATAAAAACAAAAATTATCCTTCTGGTTTCCCTTGTTGTCGGACTCCTGTTCACTGGATTCGGGGTATTCATTTATCATCAGGTACACAATGCCAATCTGGATAAAATTGATGCACGCCTTGTCAGTCTCAGTCAACAGATGCGCGATGAACTCGATGAACAAATCGAGAAAAAACGCTTTCCCGACAACGCTGACCTGAAACGACTCCTGTCTGAAAATCTGTCGAAAAGCTGTATGCGGTTGTATGACTCTTCAGGGAGCATCGTCTATGCCGATTCAATGTTCCGAAGCGAAACCAATACTCTGGAACCGAAAACTGTAGGCGCGAAACCCATTGTCCAAACAGTAAAACTTCATGGACATCATTACAGAAGTCTCATCCGCACAGTGGAGATCGAAGATAACCCGCGATGGTTGTTGCAGATAGCAGCACCTCTCTCAGAGGTCGAGGCGAATTTAAACCAATTGCGCATTCTCTTATGGACAACGATCCCGATTGCGTTATTACTCTCAGCGTTTCTGGTGAATCTCATTGTACGGCGGGCATTTCGCCCGTTGAGCGCCATGATTGAAACGGCGAATCGAGTCTCTGCTTCGACATTGCATGAACGATTAATGCTCCCAAAAGGACGCGATGAGGTTGTCCTGTTGGGCATTGCTCTGAACCGGATGGTCGAGCGCCTTGAGGCAGCATTCAAGAGCCAAAAACAATTTATCGTTGATGCATCCCATGAACTTCGTACGCCGCTCACGATCGTGCAGTCTGAGTTGGAGTTTGCTAATCGTTCTTTATTGCCGGATGCCGCAAAGCAGAGCATTAGCATTGCACTCGACGAGCTGGATCATCTTCGGAAGTTGGCAAACGATTTGTTGATGCTCGTCAAGCTGGAGGTTGCAGGTCAGGTGGTGGAGTGCAGCGCCGTGCGAGTCGATGAGCTGATTACAGATTGTGTGCAAAAGATTTCCCGAATAGCATCTGAGAAACAGGTCGCTCTACACCTTGAAATTGCCGAAGCTGTTGAAATGGTGGGAGATGAAGATAAATTACGGAGTGCGTTCATGAATGTACTGGAGAATGCGCTCAAGTATACGCAGGGCGGTGGGAGTGTCTCAGTCAGGCTTACAACACAGAAGGGGAGTGTGGTTATTGCACTTCAAGATAATGGCATTGGAATTTCTCCAACCGATCTTCCCCATATTTTTAAACCATTCTACCGCAGCGCTGCTTCCCGTGCGCAGAATGCGGGAAGCGGACTAGGCCTGTCGATCGCTCAGCGCATCGTCGAGTTGCATGGGGGTACGATTACTGTTCAAAGTGATGGTGCCAGTGGATCGACATTTACAATTCAGCTTCCGATGGCAAGAACAGAATCGTAAGTCCCTTCGTTACACTTTTCCAACTGTTACCATATGGCACCGAATGACCTGCGGTGAACTGTGTGAACACCGGTGATCGGGTTGGCAGAATAGTATCCATCGCAGGCATTGGTTTCATAAGAAAGATGTTATTTCTTCTTTTCCTTCTTTTCTTTCGATTCTTTTTCTTCCTTTTCTTCCTTCTCTTCCTTTCCCTCTTTTTTCTTTTTGGATACGATAGAGCCATCAGGATTCAGAACGACCTCATACTGCTCCTTTTTCACAGTAACCACAAGCTCATATTGAACTGTAGCGTCTTTGGTAACCTTCTCTGTGGTAGAGATCTTTGCTTTTGGAAATTCTTTCGCGATGGTTTTTCGGACCGCATCTGGCAAGCTGGCGTATGGAAGAGTTTCTTCTGCTGATATCATGCTTCCGTCAGATGAGTAGGTGATGTCGCGTTTGATTTTGCCTTCAGTGCTTTCGATTTCATACACCGTAGCGTCCTTTTCTGTTTCCTTCGAATATCCCTTGATTGTTGCCTTGGGATACGCTTTCTGGAATGCATCGAGAATTGCTTTTGGTACATCCTTTTTCTTTATGGACTGTTCCTGGGAAAAACTGCTGCCGGCAAGAACAACGCAAAGAAGAAGTGTTACGAGTGTAGCGAACCGGAATCGTGTGGCCATGGTTGTGGTACCTTTCATTGAGTGAATGTGGTTGTTTGTTGTGAAGCCTTATTAGATGCTATTATCGTACTTCAGGAGTTCTTCGTTCGATTTTTTCGGTGGAGTGCCAAAATGATAGGTCAGGCCGAAGTAGAATATTTGGGAATCGCGCTTGTTCACTGTATGCCGGCGCAGGAATGGTGTGTAGGTATCGTTCTCTCCCTTCACTGTTTTAAAGAGGTCTGCGACCGTAAAGACCAGGGAGACAGTTTTTTCCCAAAGATCCTGCCGCACTCCAGCATTCACAACATAGCTTGAGGGGCGTTCACCCTGAGGGGTCAATCGGGCTGAGTTGTAATTCGCTTTGAGCTGAATCATCGTTGTTGCCGTTGGATTGATATTGAAGGTGAACGCACCCCGCCATGTCACTTGCGACTTGTTGCTGCTGTAACCAAGATTTGAAGCATCGATCTGGTTATAGAACGCATTTGCGCTGACGTGCGTTGTGAAACGACTGTTCATGCTTGCCGAGACAATCACTTCCATGCCTGCCGATTGATCCTCGGAGAGATTTTGTTCTGTCGTGAGCAAGGTTGAGTCGTTCAGCGCCTGCGTTACGCTCGTAAATCGATTATAGGTGTACCGGTAGTAAAGTGTTGGGAGTATCGACATCCAATCGTTTTGCAGCATGCCGCCGAGTTCCAGAGAGTGTGTGTACTCCGGCAATAAATGCGGGTTGCCTGCAGAAATATTCCTCGGATCCTCATAAGTGGGGAACGGATTGAGCTCCTCCGCATCGGGCCTCTCCGTGCGCCGGCTGTAGTTTAACTGCACCTCCGCCTCTTCGCTAAATTTGTAGGTAAGATGGAGCGATGGATAAAGACTGTTATAAGAATTATTGATGATCGAATCACGCGTGACAAGATTTGAAGTCGTTGTGACTCGTTCTGCCCGCAAACCGCCTAAGATTCCAAACTTCCCAAAAGAGTGCTGAAACGTTGAATAGAATGCATGAATATTCTGATCGAGAATGAATCGGTTTGATCTGCCGATGTCGATAAGAAATTTTTGCTGGATAGGGTTGAATAACTCCTGAACATAGTCGAGGGCGATGCGGTTAAACTCACCGGAATATCCGGCTTCGAGCATGGAGTTGTCGAACAGTGGATTGGAGTAGTCGAGCGAGAGCTCCTGTTGATTCTCGTCTTGCTTGTCGAATATGTTCTCAAGTTGATCAGGGCTGCGCGGCACTTGATAGAGAGTGGTAAAATGGTCGTCTTCGTTATCGATCTGACGTGAAGCTTTATACTCAACTTGGAGCTGATGATCCTCTTCTGGGAATTTATGTTCTCCACGCATTGTGAGACTGTACTCTCTCTCGAACTGATCCTGGCTCAGATTCCGTGTATAGTTGCTTGTTTCCATTCTGGTATTATTCCACAGAATTGTTCTGGCGTTGTCCATCCGATTCCTGCTGTTCAGGAAATAGGTACCGGAGATCCCAGCGTTGGTCGATGGATCAAATTTGTAATCGCTGCCGAGCGTGATCATATGGGAAAGAGGCCGTGCAGCAGATACTTGTTCCTGGTTATAGTAATGCACCTGCAGCGAATCATCGATCTGTTCCCGGGTATCAATATTCGATCTATTCCGGTTTTCCTTTCGTATGCCGTAGCTTCCAAAGAGATTAAGGTTCCCTGGATTGTAATTGAATTGAACGTTGCCGTTATACCGATCACTGTTTCCGGCATTTACCGTTGTGCTTCCATGAGCGCCAAGATTTGAGTTTTTCTTTAAGACGAGGTTAATGATTCCCGAAGTCCCTTCCGGTTTGTACTTTGCCGAGGGATTGGTGATCACTTCAATTTTCTCAATGGTGCTTGCCGGCATTTGCTGCAACACATCCGCGCGATTTCTTCCCATTAACGGAGAAGTTTTACCATCGATCATCACAAGAACATTCGAAGACCCGCGTAGGCTTACGTTTCCGTCAATATCCACTTCCACCGAAGGGATGGTCTGGAGGAGTTCGCTCACAGAGCCGGATTTGCTCATAATGTCCTGATCCACATTAAACACTTTTCGGTCAATGGCATTATTGAATAATGCTTTTTGTCCTGTCACTAATACTTCATCAAGGTTGACAGTCGTTTCTTTGAGCACAATAGTACCAAGGTTCACGGTGCTGCGCTCCGGCGTAACGTTGGGAACCGGAATTCTTTTTTCACGATATCCGATGAAACTGATCCGGAGAAAACAGTCACCGTTTGGAATGTTCTCGACAATAAATTTTCCAGCTTTATTTGTCACAACACCCTTGACAAGAGTACTATCAGCGTTCTTTTGCACCATGACATTGACAAATGCGATTGGGAGATGTGTCGATTCATTAATGATGATGCCGGTAACACTCTGTGCTGCGAGCAGAAGAGGCAGGAGATGAAGGAGGAGAAACGTAATTCTTGAACTGGCTCTGATCATCGTATTATCCAGGGGTATTGAGTATTGTCTGAATCGTGTGGATGTAAGATAAGAGAGAAAGATGAAAAGGGGATGAAAAGAAAGGCTTAAAGTACTCTCTTTGAAAAATACTGTTCGGGATAAGATAGTCTTAAGGTACTCTTTGAACGATAACGTTGCAGATGAAAATGGCAGGTTTGATCATTCAGATGTTTGGAGGTGTTAGAATAAGACAGGTCATTAGAAAAGGGGATTCAAACCTTCCCAACGAACGTTCCATGTTTCGTCCTTTGGGAAACCAGGTGTAGAGATTGTGTTTCCCTCAAATCCAGCGCACATCATCGCGACGGCTGATAGTAAGGCGCCATTGCCGGGTAGGTAGAGTCGCAATCGACCATCCTGATAATTATGCCCGCTTACAAGGTACGTGTTTGTTCTCTGATTCATGAAGAGAGCTTCGATCGCCTGCTCGGGCGAATGTAATCGAGTTGCGGCCATTGCTGTAAAAGGGAAGTCCCAGCCCCAGGTCTCTTCCCAATGCCAATTCTGCAAGACGGTATGAAAAGTCTGTTTCATAATCGTGGTGTCGACGTATCCCGATCCATCAAGCATACCGTAGATACCGAGAACTGCCGGATGATCGGTCATCAACCGAGGATTAGAATAACTGTCGGGCGCGCTTTCAGCGGCGAGATAGAGATCATCTTTCTGTGGAAGGGAAGAGAGCTTGCTGAGCACGGCAACCCACTCGGGATTTTGTGGCAATCCTAAACGATCACACCATATCAACGCGGTCGATAATCCCCAGCGCCAGTAAGCAAGTTCGAACGGAGTATTAAAAGTCTCTTCGGGATTGAATCGTTCTTGAGCGGGAATAATTCCCTTACCTAAGATAAAGCGTTTGTTTGTGCTGTCATACTGTGCACATGAGGCCATGAAATCAGCGGTGTCAAACACAAGATTCTTATACTTCTCGAGTGTCTGTCGATTCCGGTAGTGTCGGTAACAGAGTTCAGAAAAGTAGATGATATGTGGTTGCTGCCAGAGTAAGAAAGGTCCGATTTTTGAAGGGCTGTCCATCCCTTCCGGATCTGTCATCTTAGGCCAACGGACTCCTTTGAATCCCTGACGTGCAGCAATTGCTTTGGCAGCAGTATATGTTTGACGATACCATACTAAGCTTTTCTCCAGAAGGTCGATTCGATTCCAAAGTGCGAAATGAACTCCATGCCACCAATGCATTTCGAGGTGAAATTTTCCATACCAGCTATTATAGGTCAATCCTGTTTCCTGTGGAGGAAGGGAACCAGAGCATTGGATTTTGGTGAGATATTGTGAAAGAACAACGCGACGCTCTAACTCTTTGGCGCGCTTATCAGTGCATAACGAAAAATCAACTGCACCGCCACGAATCCAGAACGTTTTCCATGCTCCTCGATTGTCTGATTCTGTCGAGGGAAAGGAAGAGAGTGGTTGGGTGACTTTCTCCTGTGAGAAGAGACAGCTAAACTCAAGCTCGCTTTGATCGGTCGATAAGAGATAGGAGTGATTTTCTTTTTTGGTGAATGAGCAGTGACCGTTCCAATCGACCTTCACAAAATAGATTGTGGAATCTAACCGTCGTTCAATAATAGTACTATTCTTTAACTCTGTCTCGATTGTAGAATGTTTTTCACTCTTGGTCCAATCGCAAGCCCAGTCTGTGTGTTCTCCTGATGGATAGGGAAATCGAAATACTACCTTGATCTTTCCAGAACGCAATCGTTCCGATACAACCCTGACACCAATTTGATCTTTCTCTGGATGACAAATGGTTGTCACAAAGATTGTTTCGCGGTCAATCTCAAACCGGCTCATGATTTCACCGGTCCAGAGATTCAATTCCTGGCGGATGTTTTTGATTTCTTCCGGAGATATTTTTATTCCCTGATCAGAAAGCAGTTCGAATCCGATTATGCCAAGGTGAAGGCGATGGGGATTTTGCCGGAAGAATTCTGAGGCTTTTTTCTTCCTCTCTGGTTCTGACCATTGATATGGAACACTGGCAACAGTATTTCCAAAGTTGAATTCCTTTAAAGTCTCCTTATATCTGAAGTCGTTAGGATTTGGGAAGGAATGCCATGCCCATTGTGATTGTGTGCCGAGAGGAATTCCATTCTTGTAATATTCGGGAAATGTCTGTAATCCTGTCGCATCAACGGTGAAAGCGAATTCACCATTTCCGACGGAAAGAGATGAAAGAGAATCGAATGTGGTAACCGAAATGGTATGTCGTAAAACCAACGCCTTTCTGTCAATGGGAGCCTGTGGTTGGGATGAACTGTCCAATGCAAAAAGCAGCAACGCTCCAAATAATATCGTAGTACTTTTCTTCAGAGTCTCACTCAAATGATAAACGGTGTCAATCCGAATAAAAGGATTGATTAGAAGAATATCAAGCTTCGAAATGTTAGTAATGAGTATGAGAAGATACTGCGGTGGACTCTGGATGCTCGTTTGCGACTTGTACGGCGGAAGACCATTTCAGGATGTAGAACCAGGCAGGCAATCGAAATTCTCCCGGGTAAATCAATGTCCCTCGACTCGTCTTTCGGTTCACACCTCGACCGCTCGACTGTGCTCGCGGCTCGGTGTCCGCTCGGGACTCTTCGACACTCACCGATGGGGCAAAGCTCTCAGCGAGCCCCGTTGCCTCTTAAAAAAAGGTGCCCCGTTGTAAAGGATACGGGGCGAGTCGAAGAGTTCCGCGGGTCCGCCTACGTTTACACTTCCGCCTTCACTTGTGTTCCGGACAGGTCGGCGGATAAATAGGGCCCTGCGTCTGCTAACCAACCTATGGAAAAATTGAGATTATTTCTTTCTGCATTTTGCCAAAGATTTCAGCTCAGTGATATCTCCTTTGATCAGGGCCTCCTTTTTAGCACGGGACCAACGCTTGACCTGATGCTCGCGTTGCAGGGCTTGTTTCATTGTGTCGAATTGTTCGGAGTAAGCAAGAGTAAGTGGAGGATCTATCTTTGTAGTACGACAACCTCTCCCTGAGAAGTGATCAGTTATTCTTTGCTCAAGCGTTCTTGTAGCGCCTGAATAAAGTGAACCTGATGTTAACTGCAATATATAGAACCAGGCGGGCAAGAATTCTTTCCTCCACTGGAATAGGTCCCTCGACTCCGCCTCGATTCAGCTTTCGGTTCATTTCGTTCACTCAGGCTTCACACGGCGTCGCTCGGGACTCTTCGACTCGTCCCTTCAAGGGGCAGAGCCCTGAGCCAGTCCCGCGTCCATCAAAAATAGCACGTCGGACTACTTATTCAAATAGCGGGACGAGTCGAAGGGCTCCGCGGGTAGGGCTCTGCGCCAAATATAGGCGCATGAGCCTCCGGCTCAGAACCTACAACCTAACATTAGAAAAGGCTTGAGTATACACCCAAGCCTTTTGTTCAGCTCCGCGGGTAGGGCTCTGCGCCAAATATAGG
>JAZDJN010000052.1:0-6873 GCA_043803945.1 bacterium
GATGCTTGCACGATTAGGTGGGTTCTTAGGACGCAAGGGTGATGGATATCCGGGTGTGAAAGTATTGTGGCGCGGCTTGAGACGTCTCGATGATATTGCTCAAGCCTATCTCATTTTTCAAAGATATGGGTAATGATAAGCCTTTGGAAGGAGAGGGTATGTGAGAGGCTTGAACCCACGCCCTCTCCTTTGGAAGGAGAGGGTATGTGAAAATCAGTTCCCCTCCTGAGATCAGGAGGGTCAAGGGTGGTTTGACCAATGAAGAAAATTTATTCTTAGGATTACTTGTGAAATACCTGTTATTCAATTTTCGGAGGTCTCAATGAAAACTATTCTCTTTCTAACTCTTACCACATCTCTAGTCCTCGGATCAACTCTTATGGCATCCATACCTGATGAATCTCCAATTTCCATCATCCCCAAACCGGCGAAGCTGGAGTTGAAAAGCGGAAGCTTTCTCCTTAGTCTGAAAACGGTGATTGCTTATGACTTTTCAAAGAAGGATCAAAAAGCGACCGTTGAATACTGTGCCAAACGATTTCGCATAGTAACGGGCTGGCCGTTCAAGCTTGTCGATGCTGCAAAACTTCCCAAAGAGAATTACATCCTCTTTCAAGCATCAAATGATCAACCGCTCGGCGACGAAGGATATCGGATGGAGGTCGGAGAAAAGTCCGTCATCATCACTGCTCAAAAATCTGCAGGATTCTTCTACGGGGTGCAATCGCTTTTTCAACTCCTGCCGCCGGAGGTATTTTCCACGAAACGGATCAAAGGAGTTGAATGGAAACTCCCCTGTGTTTCCATTGAGGATCAACCCCGCTTTCAATGGCGCGGTATGCACCTCGATGTCAGCCGGCATTTCCTTCCGAAGTCTTTCATTAAGACCTACATCGATATGATCGCACTGCACAAGATGAATGTGTTTCACTGGCATCTTACCGACGATCAAGGTTGGAGGATCGAGATCAAGAAATATCCAAAGCTCACCAGTATCGGTGCCTGGCGTGTTGACAGAGAAAATCAGAATTGGAATTTCCGCGAGCCCCGCAAAGCAGGAGAGAAAGCGAACTATGGAGGATTCTATACGCAGAAAGAGATTAAAGAGATCGTTCAGTACGCTGCAAGCAAACATATCACAGTCGTTCCTGAAATTGAAATGCCCGCTCATACACAGGCAGTGCTCGCGGCATATCCCCAATATTCCTGCATAGGCGGGCCGTTTGAAGTGCCGCCCGGCGGCGTCTGGCCTATCACCAACATTTACTGTGCAGGAAAAGATGAGACCTTCACCTTCATCCAGAATATTCTCGATGAAGTGATCAGACTCTTCCCGAGTACCTTCATACATATCGGCGGCGATGAAGCGGATAAAACAGAGTGGAAAAAATGTCCGCGCTGCCAGGCAAGAATCAAAAAGGAGGGACTGAAAGACGAAGCGGAACTCCAGAGTTATTTCATCAAGCGCATCGAAAAGTATATCGTATCGAAAGGGAGGAAACTCATCGGGTGGGATGAAATTCTTGAAGGGGGATTGGCGCCTGAAGCAACCGTGATGTCGTGGCGCGGAACGGAGGGCGGCATCGCTGCCGCACGCCAGGGACATGATGTCGTTATGACGCCCGGCTCGCATTGTTACTTCGATTATTATCAGGGCAAGCCCGATTTTGAGCCTCTTGCGATCGGCGGCTACACAACGCTGAGCCGTGTGTACGAATATGAACCTGTTCCATCAGAGCTGACACCAGAGCAGGCAAAGTATATCCTCGGTGCCCAGGCAAATGTCTGGACAGAGTATATCCCTTCGCCGGAACATGCACAATACATGACCATGCCACGGATGGCCGCCATGGCAGAGGTTGTCTGGTCACCGAAAGAAGCACGTGACTGGCAGGATTTTGCCAAACGTATCGTTCATCAGCTAAAGCGGTACGATGCGTTGAATTATAATTACGCTCGAAGCGCCTACCTTGTGAATATCGCCACAGCGCTTGATGCCGAAAAGAAACAGATGGGTATTGCACTCTCATCGGAGCTGCCAGTTGAGGAGATTTTGTATACGCTCGATGGATCAGAACCCGGCTCTGCTTCTTTGCGGTATGAGAAGCCAATTATATTAACAGCTTCAGGAACTGTCAAAGCCCGATCCTTGGTGCAGGGAAAGATGCTCACAGTTTCTGAACAAAAGGTCTCTCTGCACGCCGCCATCTTCAAACCGGTGAATATCAAATATCCTTATGAACGATACACCGGCGGAGGCGAGTACGGATTGACGAATGGTGTCTTTGGTACACTTACTTATGGCGATGGCAACTGGCAGGGATATCATCAAAGCGATCTGGAAGCCGTTGTGGATCTCGGAGAAATCAGAACGATCGCACAACTGAGTACCCGCTTCCTTGAGAATATCAACTCATGGATCTTTCTTCCGACACTCGTCGAGTATGCAATCTCTGAGGATGGAGACAACTTTACTACAGTAGGAAAGTTCGAATTTGAAACACCAACCTCTGTCCGTGAACCATCGATTAAAGAACTCCCAGTGACACTCGGAGGTAAAAAAGCCCGCTATATTAAAGTGTTCGCGAAAAATGTCGGCCTCTGTCCTGACTGGCACAGCGGGAAGGGCGAGAAAGCATGGCTGTTCGTGGATGAGATAGTGGTGGAGTAGGCAGAAAGCAGAAGACAGACGGCAGATTGAGACGGAAGCGACATTAGTCTTTTAATGATGAACGTTAATATTTTAATGATGTCTTCCTTCGTGTCATTTCGTGGAGAAGTCAGTGAGTAGTTATCATAATCCTAACAATTTTCTTCCCTGATCCCACACACGAATATCGAGCTTGCCAATCCTGTGAAGCCCCATCGCAGTCTCGAAGTCCAACCGCCGGGCAATGGTGCGGCAATCGGCGATGCGGCATAACGATGGCGCCCGATCGTGAATCGTACATCCAAGCTCATCCAGGTAGATGCAATCACCGTTCGGTTTGTGTGCAAGCATGAGCGCGTTTGGAATGGTTGGATGCGGCTCGGTCTGATATTCGGCAGCATTATCTTCCGATTCGAGCCTGAGAACATCGCCCTGGCAGCAGAGTATGCAGCCGTTGCAGGGCACTTCTCGGAGTGACAATTTCTTTTTCATATGGCTTCGGAGAAAATCTGCTGAATCATTTGCACAATATCAAATTGTAATTATGTAGTGTGACTTATAAATTCCTCCCAATGTGGATCTAACGATTGTTTCCTGAACCGGTTTCTCCATCGGGATTAATCTCTTGCTTCTCAATTGTACAATGATATATTGCTTTCACCTTTTCAGAGAAAGCCAGGCAACCGTTGGCAAGACAACTCATATATAAATCTCCACCAACAGCATTTAAGTTTGCATCGTTTCCATGCGAGAAGTATAAGGGCCGTGGTGTGAAAAGCCCGATGGACGATTTATGAGAAAGCAACAAGGGCATCTTATATGGAAACCACCTAAGAAGTTGTAACATCGAGAGAAATACTCTAATCCAATGACTATACTGGGCTTAGGGAAGATTAGATTAGGAGTGTTATCTGGAAGAAACGCACGAAATAGGGTTTATCTGGAAACCATATAAACAACGTTGGCTTCGGCTGTAGAACAATGAAAGGTGAAAGAACAGGTTAAGGGTGGCTGGCTGCGGCAGCTCTCTGGCAATGTCGCCGCGCAGGCCATCGCAGTCGGTATTCAGCCGGTCAGTGCCGCCACGCATACCCCCGATCCTGCGCCGTTAGCCTGGCGGGTTGCCGCAGAAGACCGGCGGGTGTTTGGGGCGGGGTCGCCTCGGCAGCCAGGTATAGGATAGGCTGGTTGCGTAAGTCGGCAAGGGTGTATCGCCTGAGGCGGGGTCAGTGCTAACCCGCCGTCAGCCAACCACCGCCTGCAGCCGACCGCCTTCGGCGTGGGTATGCGTGCTTCTCGGAGCGAGCCTTCGCTCTGGTTCTTGAAGGTCTCGTTGCCTGGCACGGCGGCGGCTGAGGCGGAGCGTTATACCGCCACATCAAGAAGGAGAATTTGAAATTGGATAATTTTTTAAGTGATGTATTACAACATTATGGTGGAGTTAGTTTTCTGGTTGTCTCATTGGGCGCAGTTGTAATTTGGGCACTTGCACATTGGGCAGCATCCCCTGGAACCGAAGTATCGATACTATGGGGGCTCGTCAAGTACACAAAGCCCAATCACGGTGAGCACAAAAATTCCGGTTTTCCCACACCTCCAGCACTCGATGTCACATCACTAAAAGTTAAATCCTTCCTACCTCTTCCGGTATTGCCACAGATTGCTTTGCTGGTAAATTCTTCTCTTACACTAAAGACATCTGAAAAGGCATTGTCCAAAATTAGAAAGCAATGCAAACTTCGCGAACTGAACACCTTTGAAACTGGTAAACCTATTTCAAAGTTGCCACATGGTACTTACTTTTTCGTTAACGGTTGGTCGATTACAGGGGATTCAGCTAAGATTGTTAAGACCGCATTATTAGAATCAAAATGTGAACGCATTGCTTCATCCATCAACAAGTTTGAAGTCCATTATATTTCTGATGGTATGTTCTACTTGGTCTGTTTTCTGAGCAACGCAGAAGCCGCGAAAATATCTCAACTCTCTGGAGACACCTTGGTGTCCATTGTGGCGTTTCCTCGTTATCAGCAAGATATGACATCTCTTGTCATCGTTCCTGTCGATAGGATTCAATCTTGTAATCAGCGCACACTTCAGTTATCGAAGTATGATGAGGTGTATATCCTTGATATCATAATGCAGTAGTTTGTGGCGGTATAACCAGCGGCTGCTACTGACATCAATTTGGGACAAGTCGTAAGCCAAGTAATCGAGCTTGTTTATGTAATCTTTTAAGTTGCTGTTCTTTTAGACGTTGCTGATAAAGTTCAATGCCGTGTTAGGGCGCAGCCGTAATGAAGGGTATATCAAATGACAAAAAGTAAACCAGATTCGCAACGACCACAATTGGCAGTTTCTAAATCAGAAGCACAAGCAAAAGTTCTTGCTCAAATAGAAAAAGCAAAATTACTTCCTCCGCATGCGTCGGTAAACGAAAATGATGGTGCGAGATTATGGTATGATTTCACCGAGGAACTTCTCAGACAATTGTTTACAAATGATGTTGTTACCGACGAATTTACAGGTCGAAGCAGCATATCCTTTGGAGAGGATATAAGTGTCGCACATTACAATAAAAAATTACTTTCTATCTATGAGAGATTAGATCTTTATCCAGAGCCAATTACTACA
This sequence comes from bacterium, assembly GCA_043803945.1. Lineage (GTDB taxonomy): Bacteria > Bacteroidota > Ignavibacteria > UBA10030 > UBA10030 > JAZDJN01. The sequence continues at coordinate 5,285 of JAZDJN010000052.1, forward strand.
TCTTTACCAAGCAACACTACAAATCATTTAGATTCTATAGAAAATCTGATTAAGAAATTTCATCGAGTAGCACGTCAGCTGAGAACGAGATATGATGGAAGACAAACATTAGATATTACCGATGAATATGACGTTCAAGATTTATTCCATGCTTTGCTCGTAATTCATTTTGACGATATTCGTAAGGAAGAGTGGACGCCTAGCTATGCTGGTGGGAGCTCGCGAATGGATTTTCTTCTTAAATCACAACGTATTGTTATAGAAATAAAAAAAACTAGACCCAAGCTCGGGGCTAAAGAATTGGGCGAACAACTAGCAGTTGACATTCTTAGGTACAAATCGCATCCCGATTGCAAAACATTGATTTGCTTTATCTATGATCCAGAGGAAAGAGTTACAAATGTAAAAGGGTTCGAGCACGATTTAAACCAACAAATTGGAACAATTCAAGTTAAAGTTTATGTGGTCCAACGGTGATTTATAATATGGCTGCGTCCTAACCAGCGGCTGCTACTGACCGGATGAGCGTCCCGTAAAAAACACGGGATAAATGGGTACGTTAAGCATGGCGAGCAGAGGTTTCGGTTCTTAATAATAAACTTTTCAGCATGAACTTGTTTCGTTTTGTGCATTTTGAAAGTTATCAGTGCGGCAGCTTACCTGTCCGCCATCTTTTAGGCGGAGCCGCCATCCGTTAGGCGGGCATTGGTAAGTGATTCTAAAACAACTCTCACTCAGGAGGAATAGTGCCATGAAAAGTCTCTCTGTGGCAGTCCTAGCGTTTGTTATCTCAGGTTGCATGTCTTATGGCACCAAGTATTCCTACACTTACCGCCTTTCAAAACCCGACTCTCCTAGCATGACTTGGCAAGACGAGCGTGCCTCTTTTGCTTTTCAGATCTCTGATAAGTCAGTCAATTTCACCATCCGCAACAAATCCCAAGATGTATTGAAGATCATTTGGGATGAAGCCACTATCATCAGAGAAGGCAAGGCAGACAAAGTGATGCATTCTGGTGTTAAGTACATTGATCGGAACAATTCACAACCTGCAACTACTATCCCGCCTAATTCAGCTATCGACGACCTCGCTATGCCCACAGAAAGCGTCTATTATGTAACCGGCCAATATGGCGGTTGGCGTGAACACGACTTGTTCCCCACTCAAGATCTGAATGAGGCCCGTTTCAAGAATATGATTCTAAATGCAAAAGGGCAGAGGTTCAGCCTCTACTTGCCAATTCAAGTTCAGGGTAAGACTGTTGATTACAATTTTGAATTTGAGATCGTTGACGTTGCTCAATTGCGTTAGGTAACGTCAACAATGCCCGCCTTCCAAGTAACTCACTGACTTGATACAGGAACAAGTTGATAGCCAAGGGATTTTGCTCTGTGTTGTAGATTATGAAGGATGCGGGACTTAAATTTTTCCTCATAGTAATCAACGACAAGATCGACGTACTCGACTTTGAATTTCAACATTTTGTAGATAATTCGTGCCAACTTATGGGCTGTAGCGGTGATAGCAGCCGGTCCACCATGTTTCGCTCTCACCCTTCTATAGAAAGCGCCAAGCGCACAATGAGCGT
>JAZDJN010000053.1:0-2490 GCA_043803945.1 bacterium
CAAAGTTCTGGTTCCACATGGGATTGGCGGTAACCTTGTGGAAACGTCTCAGCGAGCCGTCAGTATTGGTAAAGGCGGGGCGGTTCATGGTATCGCCGATGGCGATTTCTGCCTCCATATCGTAGATAAAGGCGTTCATTCGCGCCATGGCGAAGGTGGTGGGGTTGATTTCCTGCCCATAGAAGCGGAGGGGAGCAACATTGGTAGCCTCTCCGTATTTCTCCCTGAACCTTAAGAAAGACTTGACGAGGAGACCACCGGAGCCGCAGGCCGGGTCACAGACTTCATCACCCGGGTCCGGGTCAAGAAGGTAAGCCATCAAGATAGCCACCTCGCGGGGCGTGTAGAACTCACCGGCGCTTTGCCCCTGTCCCTCGGCAAACTTGCGCAGAAGGTATTCATATGCCCGGCCCAGTATATCCGGCTCCACGTCCTTCAAGCCCAGTCGGTATTGAGAAAGCCTCTGAATGAGCGCACGGAGACGGTCATCACCCAGGATACGCGCCCCGGCGGCAGTCTCGTTGAAGTCTCTGACATCAATGACACCGCTCAGCCTTGGATTCTCCCTGGCCACCGCGCGCACGGCATCGGTAAGATACTCTCCCAGATTCGTTGTCTGGCGAGCGATATTGGGCCAGCGGGCGTTCTCAGGTATGTAGAATCGCACCAGACTGTGGTCGCCATCAACGTATTTGGCAGTGTTCCCAAGTTGCTGTAAGTCATCCTCAAAGACATCAGAGAGCCGCTTCAGAAAGATAAGAGGAAGAATATAATCCTTGAATTTGGGGGCATCAATTGGGCCGCGAATAACGCAAGCCGCTTCCCAGAGCCAGTTTTCGAGGGTTCCCAGTTCAAGCCTGGAGTTATGGTTAGCCATGGTTGCCTCCTACTGGAATTCAATAACAATGGCTATTGCTGCCGCAATTTCGTCTAGGATTGGTGCCGAAACCGTACCCAATTTTAACGTAAAGCGCTCATAGCTCACACATCGAAGTTGGAGCGCATCTGCAGCCGAGTCATGATCGAGGCCATTACTTGTATCAGCAATGATCTTCACCATCCATTGAGAATTCGTGAATTTATCTTGCCAACCGGTAAGTGGCACTACAATCTTAGTATCGAGAGGGCTGAAAGCATCACTACTTATTACAACTGCCGGACGGATTTTCATGATTTCATCGCCTTTCACTGGATTGAAATCTACCCGCCATACATCACCGCGAGCAGGTGTTAGAGAAGATGAGAGCGAAATGCCTTTAGTAGTCATTTATTGCATCTCCTGATGTCAGGCACTCCACTTCTTTTTCGTAATAGTCAGACAATAGTTTTGCCTGTTCCGCAAGCATTTGTCTGCGTTTTTCCATTGGCAGCTTTAAGAAAGCGCGACGTTGGACTATATTAGTGGGCTGTTCTACTTTAATGCTTGTGCCCAGCATCTGCTCTGCTTCATCTCGGCTTATTGCGCCTTCTCCAACCAACCGGGAAAGATTTCTATTAAACCATTGAGGTGTCTCTCTTACCAACTCATCAGGTTCTTGTTTTTTCCAGCCAGTTTTACTTATATATACACACCATCGTCTGTAATATGAATCATTAATAATGCCAAGATCCAGCATTCGACGAAGTAGTGCTTGAAGACTTATGCCGAACTGTTTTTTAAAAATCAGGAGTTCCGCAATGTCGATATATGATCGTTTGGAACCAATTTGTTTGATTAATCGATCAGCAGGAGCTAAAAAAGCAGAGCCGAAGCGAAAAGCTGCTTTCTCTTCATCTACGTTATCAGGGATTTTCATAACTAGGTGGCCCAATTCATGAGTGAGGTTAAGGCGTTGCCTTTCACCTGGAACATCTTGTCGACTTACTATGGCTCCAGCTAGAATATTGCCGCCGGAATCACAGCCCAGTGCCGAGATCCCATCAAACTTTTCATCGGCCTTGATTGAGAGAACACAGAGTTGATGTTCTTCGAAAGCCCCAACTACATTACTGATAGGGCTTGTGCCTAGTTCCCACAACATTCGCATATAATTTGCTTGCTTCTCTGTGTCTTCTAGTGAAGAAATTCGGAGTTGGTTCCACGGTATAATATCTGTTTTGGTCTGTCCAATAAGCGTCTGTATCCTAACTCGGTCCTCTAAACATTGAGAAACTACGCTCTCTACTCTTGCCTTCTCTCTCTGTAGCAAGGAGGTTGCTTTACGATAAGCAACAAACTTTACCGTGATTTGCGATGATGAAAGAAAATAATTAGCTTTTACTCCCAAGGCAGCAGAAAGTTTGGTTAGTACTAAAGGAGAGGGTTGAGCTTGATTCTGTTCATATTTTGATAGAGCTTGTTTAGTAACAATTCCACCAATTTGTGCAGCCAATTCATCGAGTGTCAAATTCCGAGCTAAGCGTAGCTGGGTTAACCGCTCGCCAATCATAATATATTCTCCTAGCCTTTCTAGTTGACAATTATATACATATTTGACTAATTTGTCAACT
>JAZDJN010000054.1:0-172944 GCA_043803945.1 bacterium
AGCGCCGGATGCGGTTTTTGTTGTGCGAATATGAAACATGCTTGAAATCGCTGCTTAGTATGACAATCAATATTAAATTTATCAATTCTAAACCATTTTCGCATATTTTCCATCATGTATTTATCCTTGGACAAGTCGGGAGCCTTTTTTATTTGCTGCAAATCCAAATATTTCCACTCCAAATTGCTACTCTCTGAACGATGGCCTCCTATAAGGTGTGAATGTATGTGCTATGTGAACATGCGGAGAGAATTTGTACATCCTGTCGGAGTAATGATTTGTACGCCTTCCCAGTTGTTGGATCCAATTGTTAACGGCAATGGATGAATCTCAAAATAGTTTGTTATTTCGATACCAATGAAATGCCTCCTGGATCGCATCATAAATCGGACTGCAAGAATATCCCAGTTCACTTGCAGCTTTTGTGCAGTTATAGTAGTGGAAGCATCCAGCAGCACGGGCAAGATCTATCGATAACCATGGCTTTCGGTTCATTAGGCGGGCTGTTGTTTCAGAGATATGTCCTGCAGCCATAATGACCGATTGTGGGATCGTAAACAGGGGTTTTATACCGCCAACAATTTCTGCTGTTATTGAAAATATTCGGGAGTGTGTCATATTTTCTCCCGACAGAATATATCGTTCGCCTACACGGCCATTCCTCGCCGCCTGAAGATGCCCTTTGGCTACATCCTTCACTGAAACCATATTGGTCCCACCAGACGGTGCAAGAAAGAGACGCTTCTTATAGATATCGCGAATGAGCTGGCCTCCATGGAAATGGATGTCCCCCGGACCAATCACGACCGCTGGGTTTACAATTACTGCCTGTAACCCTTGTTTGATACCGTGATAAATTTCAGCTTCACTGCAGTACTTGGAGAGGCGATAACCGTTATTATAATGATTGAGATCGAACGTGCAGGTTTCATCAGCCGAATGTCCAAGAGTTGGGTGGCCGAGCGCCGCAACTGAACTCGTATGAACAAATTTTGAGATTCCTGCTCTGAGGCTTGCCTGAACTAGGTTTCTTGTACCGAGCACGTTGCTGTTAAACATCTTTTCGCGATCAGCAGTATGAAACGATACCACCGCCGCAGTATGGAATACAATGTCACACCCTTTCAACGCTGGCAGCAAAGAGTCTTGATCAAGGATGTCTCCGTTGAACAATTCCACTTCGAGACCATCAAGAGCGAGAAGGGAAGAGGAGTGCCGTTTTAAGACTCGAACATGATATCCCTGGCTAAGCAGGAGCTGAGAAAGATTTGAACCGATAAAGCCCGTTCCACCTGTGACAAGGACAATCATGCACAATGACAATTGAGAGGGTACTATTCGGATGATTGAGATTCTGAATTTGGCTTACCTCTTCACTCAAGGTGTATCAACCGTCTTGGATTAAGGCACTTCATTGAGGAATTCAACAAGCACTTTGTTGAACTCAATGGGATTTTCAAGATTACTGATGTGTGCTGCATGAGAAATGACCTTGAGTGTTGATCTCTGAATATGCTCGCGCATTGTTCTTGAGGCAGATACTGGAGTCAGAGTATCATGTTCGCCAACAAGAATGAGTGTGGGAATTGCGATTTGTGAAAGACCGGCGAGAAGATCCGTTCTGGAGGCAAGCGCAAGTATTGTTCCACAAATCCCCAGAGGGGAATTTGTCTGGATAAGACGAGTAAAGGAATTGACAAGTGCATCATTCTTTGATTTAGTGTCATCTGAAAATATTGATTGAACGAATTGCTCGGCGAAAACGGATACACCTCTCTCTTTGATCATTTTGAAGGTAGCGAATCGCTTTACCTTCGTTTCATTGGAATCAGATTCTGCCCTAGTGTTCGAAAGTATCAGAGCATTAAAACGTTCGGGGTATCGTTCCAGCGCGCGCAGTGCAATATACCCTCCCATGGATAATCCGCACACCGTTGTACGATCAATGACCAGGTGATCGAGAAGTGCAATGAGATCTTCAACGAACAGGTCGATCGTGTACTGTCCATCACCGATTTCGCTCAATCCATGCCCGCGAATGTCATAAGTTATAGCCCTGTAATGATTTGGCAGGGCCATCATTTGGGGATCCCACATGGAATGGTTGAAAGGAAATCCATGGATGAAGATAATCGGAGATCCTTGTGGCAGACCTCGTTCGGTATAATTGATTGTAAAATTATTCAGTCTGACCTTCATACAATGCCTCTAGTAGAAAATATACAGTTCATTGAATATACTTGCTAACACAGTCGTTTAAAAACATTTTGAAGGATATCGATTGCAGCATTTGGCTTTGCTAGAGTACGAGTCGCCTGTCGTGCCTTCTGTAGAATTGATGGATTTTTAAGAATCCGTGTGAGTTTAAACGACAGGTGAGAAAGATCATTCGCCTGCCATCCCGCTCCATATTCAATAATAACTTCAGCATTACGGGTTTCCTGTCCGGGAATCGGATCGACAATAATCATTGGTACACGCTTTGCCATTGCTTCAGCTGATGTGAGACCGCCGGATTTTGAAATAATTAAATCTGCAGCATCCATAAGAATATCAATCGTGTCTGTGTAGCCAAAGATTTTGATACAGATATTTGATGGGTAGGCTTCCTCCTCGAGTGCTCGCATAAGGGTGTTATTTTTTCCACACACGACGAGAAGGTTATAACGGACCGGAGAGAAAGCCTGAAGGGTGGTCACTACTTGTTTTGTAATCGATGCAAGACGTCCAGTGCCAAATCCTCCAGAGAGCAGCAGGATCGTAAAGTTCTTGGACAGCAAATCAAAGGACTTCCTTGCTTGATGCTTCTTCTGCATAGATGTAAAAGCGGGCATCAATGGTATACCAAGCGCAGAAATGGATCCGTTGCTCACACCTTTGGCAGAGAGCTGCCATGCGGATTCATCATTATAAACGTAATAATGGTTTACGATCGCGTTAATCCAGAGTTGGTGCACATCGAAATCTGTAGTGATGGAGAAGATTGGAGCATGAATTCCGGCGTTTCGTATTCTCTCAGCAATGGAAATGTAGGGGAGAAAGTGGGTGCAGAGAATTGCATCCGGTTTCTGCGTCTGGAGATATTTTAGGTAATGAGTATAATTTAAATGATCGAAGATGCGTATGGATTGCTGTTTCCTCATCGGTTTCTTCGAGGTTATAGAATACATATACCCCCAGAGCTCCGGCATGTGGTTAATTAAATTCAGATAGGATCCGGAATAGAGCTTTTTAAATATTTTTGTTGTGAAATCGAGGCAATCGTAATGTTGGGTGCGAATCGGCAGATCTAAACGCTGAGCGGTCTGATGCAGCGCTTCACCCGCTCTGAGATGTCCGGCACCACCGGAAGCAGAAAGGATAAGAAAATATTTTAATTTCATAGATCGCTCAGGCATTGAATATCGATATGTCGTGCAATGGGTATGGGCGTTTTGAATTCTTCAATTCATTCATCTGACAAAGAGTAATGAAAAAGTAATAGAAAAACATCCCGGAAATAAGCGCCAATCGAATAAGGAGAATAAAGGGAAATCATTGCTCGATTCGGATTGAGGAATATCCATCTCACTGATCTCTGAAGAGTATTTTAGACTCATCGAGCAGGATTTCTGAAACTGATAGAGAGCATCGTGACAGGGGAGATCCCTCACGATGGATTTTTAACTGCCCTTGGAATAGTGATGTTAGAAAAATAGTTCCAATGTTAACGGCGAATACCTCATTTTCAATTGGAGGAATCACCCAATTTCGGCTGAATTTTGTAGAAGGAATTGGAAAAATGAGATAGTTTTTCAAATAGTATATTGATAAAATCCTACGAAGCAATATATCAGTGCATTTGTGCAATCAGACCAAAAAGTAGTATATTTGCTCAGCCCGCTTATAGTCCTACCTTGAGCGGGTTTCATAACAACCTCCCTGGCCCCGACGCTTACGGTGCGCGTCGGGGTATTTTTTTATACCGGATAGGTTTAATCTAGGTGTCATCAACTCACGTTTGATTTTCCACAATTGAAGCTTGATTCTGGCCAAGTTCAGCTATTACTGCTCATTGGAGCGCTTATTCGAACAAGTCTTGTACCTCTTCCATGCTCAATCTATGAAAATAACCTGGTAGTAAGGAATCAAGGGCTAGATTGCCAATTTTTACTCTGATCAGTCTCACGCATGGATGGTTAATAGCTGCCATCATTCGTCGTACTTGATGATTTCTCCCCTCCTTGAGTGTGAGTTCAATCCATGATGTTGGAACATTTTTTCGAAAACGAATCGGCTTTGTACGAGGTGGAACCATAGGCTCTTCATTTAGAAGCCTGGCGATAGAAGGTCTTGTCTTTATTCCATGTAGAACCAAGCCATCCATAAGTTGATTTAGGGCAGATTCGGAAGGAATTCGTTCCACTTGAGCGAGATATGTCCGAGGGTGTTCAAATTTTGGATCGAGAAGAGTATGTTTGATACGATTATCATTCGTTAAAATGAGCAACCCTTCGCTCTCAGCATCAAGTCGTCCTACCGGATAGATATCATTCTGGAAAGGGCCAAAACTTTTTAAGGTGAGCCTATCTCCCGCAGGAGAGAATTGTGAGAGAACACCATAGGGCTTATTGAAAATGAAAACGAGCGGCGTAGGGGAGTGAGAACGGTTATTTTTATTTTTAAGGGACATGATAAAAAACAACCCTCATAAATAGTGAGGGTCGTTGTAGGAAAACGAGCAATACTCCTTATTAGGAAATACCTGCCACGGTTTCATCTCTCTCTTTGATCTCCTTGTCAGGAATATTTTTTGAGCTACATGGAAAAATCAATTCGCCGATCTCCTGGTTGAATTCGATGATCACCTCATTCCCCTGCTGAAAGGTTCCTTTCAGGATTTCTTCGGCTAAAGGATCTTCCACATATTTCTGGATGGCTCGCTTCAATGGCCGTGCACCAAACGCGGGATCAAAGCCTTTATCCGCTAAAAACTCTCTTGCACTTTGCGACAATGTGACATCAATTCCCATTGAAATAATGCGCTTCGATAAATCTCGAAATGTAATTTCGATGATCTTTAAAATATGTTCGCGTTCGAGGTTATGAAAGACGATAGAATCATCGACTCTGTTGAGGAACTCGGGAGAAAACACCCGTTTGAGTGCATCCTCGATGTTGCCTTTCATGGTGGAATACTTATCCGCATGAGTCTGTGTGCCAAATCCAAGTCCACCTGTAACTTTTATATCCCTCGTTCCGATGTTCGAGGTCATAATGAGGATGGTATTTTTAAAATCGACTCGCCTTCCCAAACTGTCTGTTAAAATACCATCATCCAATACCTGTAAAAGAATATTAAACACATCTGGATGTGCTTTCTCTATCTCATCGAGCAGGACAACGGAGTACGGTTTTCGCCGAACCTTTTCCGTTAATTGACCGCCTTCTTCATAGCCGACGTATCCTGGGGGAGCTCCGACAAGTCGAGAGACGGAAAATTTCTCCATATACTCGCTCATATCGATTCGAATGAGAGACTCTTCAGAATCAAAGAGGTATCGTGCCAGAACCTTTGCCATCTCGGTTTTTCCGACTCCTGTGGGACCAAGGAAAATAAAGGAACCGATCGGCCGCCGCGGATCTTTTAATCCGGCGCGGGTTCTGCGAATCGCCCGCGTGAGTTTATTGATGGCCTCTTCCTGACCAATGATAGATTCCCGTAATGCTTCATCCATCTTGAGTAATTTTGCCGATTCGCTCTTTGCGACACGATTTACTGGTATGCCGGTCATCATAGAAACGACTTCAGCACAATTCTCTTCACTGACATCATAGATGGTATCACGTGATTTTAATTCCCACTCGCGCTTGGCGATCTCCAGGTCGCTGAATAATTTCTTTTCTAGATCACGAAGTCTTGCTGCCTCCTCAAAATTCTGGTTCTTCACAACCTGGTTCTTTGCCTGTTTGATTTTCTCGATCTCTTCCTCGACATGGAGTATTTCCTTTGGTACGATAATATTAGCCAAATGAACCCTCGATCCCGCCTCGTCCATGACGTCGATAGCTTTGTCAGGTAAGTACCGGTCGGTGATGTATCGATCGCTCAATCTGACTGCAGCTTCAATTGCTTTTTCGGAGTAACTAACCCCATGATGTTCTTCGTACTTATGTTTGATATTTTGAAGAATTTGAATTGTCTCATCAACGGTCGTCGGATCGATCATTATTTTCTGGAAGCGACGGTCTAATGCACCATCTTTTTCGATATATTGACGATATTCGTCGAGCGTCGTAGCACCAATACACTGTAATTCACCGCGGGCCAATGCCGGTTTGAACATATTTGAAGCATCGAGCGACCCACTGGCACCACCTGCACCAACAATCGTATGGAGTTCGTCGATGAACAAAATTACGTCTTTCGCCTTCTCGAGCTCGTTCATTACCGCTTTCATTCTTTCTTCGAATTGACCCCGGTATTTGGTACCAGCGACCAGAGCTGCCAAGTCCAGCGTCACAACACGCTTATCATGAAGAATCCTTGACACCTTCTTTTGGACAATTCGGAGAGCTAAGCCCTCGGCAATCGCTGATTTTCCAACGCCGGGTTCCCCGATCAACACTGGATTATTTTTCTTCCTCCGACTGAGAACCTGTGCAACTCTCTCAATTTCTTTTTCTCTCCCGACGATAGGATCGAGTTTATCTTCGACTGCAAGCTTTGTAAGATCTCGCCCAAAGTTGTCGAGAACTGGAGTCTTTGATTTATCCTGTTTTTTCTCGACTTGATGAGGTGCCGGGGGAGTGGAGGGCTTCCCGGAGATAATATTATCCAATTCGTTCCGGACAACATCATAATGAACGTTAAATTGATGGAGAATTTGAGCAGCAATATTATCATCATCCCTAAGAAGGGAAAGCAATAAATGCTCGGTCCCAATCACATCTGACTTGTAAAGCTTAGCCTCCAGGTAGGTGATTTTTAAGACCTTCTCCGCTTGTTTCGTTAACGGGATATTTCCAATCGTCAGCGTACCGCCAGATGTTCTGACTGTATCTTCAATTGCTTTTTTGAGTTTATAGAGGTCGACTCCAAGGTTTCGAAGGATCTTAACGGCAATACCTTCTCCTTCACGAATGATCCCTAGGAGTAAATGTTCTGTGCCAATATAATCATGGCCAAGTCGCAGGGCTTCCTCGCGACTCAACCGGATCACATCCTGAACTCTATTTGAAAAATTACCTTCCATGAAATTCTCACTTCCTCTGGATTACTATTGAACTTTCTCTACTTACTAAACGTCAAAGTTCATAGATAAGTTTCCATTGTGAATATAGATAAAATTGGAAGTGCTGTCAAGGTGAGCGGTTTGCACCGACAACTGTCGTGTTGCTTTAACTTGGCCTTAAGAACTTCATAGAATTGAGTTAATAGTGCTCTTTGACTTTCTGGCTAAAAAAAGTTACATTTTTCAAGCTTTTCAATGAAACCAGGAAAATTCTCTTGCCATTAGAAAGAACCATCGGGCACGATAAAAAACTACAGGAACGCCTCATTGAAAACGGCGAGATCCCTTCCCATATTGCCATTATTATGGATGGGAATGGTCGCTGGGCAAAAAAACGAGGACTTCCTAGGATTGCAGGTCATCGCGAAGGAGTTAATTCAGTCCGTGATATCATCGAGGCATGTGGGCAGCTCGGAGTAAAATATCTTACCCTATTTGCATTTTCTACAGAAAACTGGAAGCGCCCCAAGGATGAAGTATCTCTCCTGATGCGATTGCTGTTGAAGGCATTAAAAGACGAAAAAGATCGATTACATCAGAATGAAGTTCACTTGAAAGCGATAGGCGAACTGTCATCCCTCCCTCAAGATGTTCAGGATGAATTGCTGGACGGTATCGAAGTGATGAAGCGTAATACGGGTCTGACCCTCATCTTAGCGCTTAGTTACAGCGGACGCTGGGATCTGGTACGTGCAGTCTCAAAAATTGCGCATGATATCCAATCCGGCCTTCTTCAGCAGGATGCTATCTCTGAAGATTTGATTTCCCATTATTTATCGACAAAAGATTATCCTGATCCCGATCTTGTTATCCGGACAAGCGGGGAACTCAGAATCAGCAATTTTCTGCTCTGGCAGATTGCATATTCAGAAATTGTCATTTCAAAGGAGTGTTGGCCTGAATTCAGGCGCAAGGAGCTTTATCAGGCGATCACAGATTTCCAAAAGCGAGAGCGTCGGTTTGGTATGGTGAGTGAACAACTACCAAAAGAGATGCAGATCTATAGAAAGCCTCAGATCAGAGGTGTTGAAAGGTTCCTAAAAAGTGTCACAAAACTCTAAGTTTTATTCCCTGATTCTTCTTTTCCTTGTTGCTGAAATTAGCATTTCACAGCAGAAAACCGAGGTTCTTAAAATACTGGGTATCTCGGTTGATGGTCAACGAACGGCAGACCCTGCTGCGATTGTGGCAAATACCGGTCTGAAAATCGGAGATGAACTTTCGCCTCAAGGAGATCAAACAAAAATTGCCATCGATCGTCTCTACGGACTTCGGCTATTCGAAGATATTCAGCTCCTTATCGAAAACCGAACCCCTCAAGGCATCTATCTGTTAATTCGTGTGAAAGAAAATCCGCGATTGGACACAATTGAGGTCGTTGGAAACGATGAATTGAGTACAGAAGACATCGAAAAGAAAATCAATTTGATTCGTGGACAGTTAGTCACGAAACAGGATCTTTCCACAATTAAAAGGATTCTGAGGCAGAAATATGATGAGGACGGATTCCTCAACGCTGTCATTGAACCCCGTCTGGTGCCCACTATTGATACGACACACCGTCGGGTAAAGCTGGTGATTCAACTTGATGAAGGCCAGAAAGTAAAAATTGATAAGATTCGATTTTTTGGAAATAAGACGTTCGAGGATTCCGATTTAAAAGGGGAGATGAAAGAAACAAACGAACGCGTTTGGTGGCAGTTTTGGTCTACCAATAAATTTGATAAGAAGAAATACGAGGAGGATAAACAACTCCTCCTCAATTTCTATCGAAAAAACGGTTACCGGGATGCTGATATTATCGCTGATTCGATTCATATAGATGAGACCAAACATTTTTTGAATATCGATCTGTACGTTTACGAAGGTCCGCAATATAAAGTCCGGAATATCATTTGGGATGGTAATAGCATTTATAAGGTTGATGCACTCAATGCTCGGTTAGGAATGAATCCGGGCGAGGTCTATGATGCAGAAAAATTTGAAAAGAATCTCCGCCGCAATGAGGATGAGAATGACGTAACCTCACTTTACATGAACGAAGGCTATCTGATGTTTCAGGTAGTCCCTGAGGAGATGCGGGTTGGAGTAGACAGCCTTGATCTGGTCCTGCACATTCGTGAGGGAAATCAGTTTCGTATCGGAAGGGTTCTCGTCACCGGCAATACTAAGACGTACGAGAAAGTGATTCGCCGGGAGTTGTTTACCCGACCGGGAGATTTCTTTAGCCGCCAGGCGATTATTCGTAGTGCCCGCCAACTTTCTCAGTTGAATTATTTTAACCCGGAAAAAATTCGGCCGGATGTTCGTGAAACAAATGAGAAAAAGGGTACAGTCGACCTTGAATATGCAGTCGAGGAAAAATCGAGCGATACATTCAATATGTCAGTGGGGTACAGCGGCTACTGGGGATTTAATGGAGGTGTCGGTCTCGCTTTCAATAATTTTTCTTTGTCTGAACCCTTTCGAGGCGGTGCGGGGCAGGTGCTGACTTTTGATTGGCAATTCGGCGAGGGATATCGGTATCGCACGTTCTCAATTGGATTCCAAGAACCATGGATGCTCGATACCCCAACATTATTCGGTGTTAATGTTTTTGATACGCGACAGGTTTTTGGATGGGACCTTCGGGTCACTGGAGCTTCCCTGAGAGTTGGACGCCGATTCCGTTGGCCGGATATATTTTTCCGAGGTGATTGGACTTTACGGTTTCAGCGCTCCGATGTCGTGAATGGCGGAGGATACTATCCAGAAGGAAGAACCACACAGTTTACCATCGGTCAGTCCATTTCGCGGAATAGCACGGACAGTCCAATATTTCCAACGCAGGGCTCGAACGTATCACTGCTAACGGAAATTTCCGGCGGCCCGACAATTCTAGGCTATCCCTCGTCGAAATATCATAAGCATGTCTTCACTGCTGATTGGTATATCCCTCTCTTCGGTACTCAACGTCTGGCTTTTGCGACGAACAATATGGTTGGACTTATTTTTGAGTATGGCAAGAATACGAGCCTGCCTTACCAGGAATTGTTCTATATGGGTGGAACAGGATTGGGATACTTCAATACGACGCCGCTCAGAGGATATGAAGATCGTTCTGTAGGTCCCAATAATGGTTATAATGGCGGCAAAGCTATCTTGAAATATAACGCTGAGCTTCGATTTGCATTATCGATTCATCCGATCCCAATTTATATGTCTGCGTTTGCTGAAGCAGGCAATGTATGGCTCGACCCGAAGTATATGGATCCCTATGACCTCAAGAGGTCTGCGGGTGTCGGGGTCCGGCTGCTCATTAATCCGATCGGTTTGATTGGATTCGATTACGGGTATGGCTTCGATGGACAGAAAATCGGTGTTGCTGGCCCCGGATGGAAATTCCATCTGCAATTCGGTCGGGGATTCTAATTTTTTTTAGGTCAATCTATTCTATCAACATTCTATCCGAGGTTAACGTGAAACGATCTATTTCGTTGTTGGTGGTTGTTCTCTCACTGTTCTGTATCTCCACATCGCTCTTTGCTCAGGCAACAAAAGCTGCCTTTGTTGACTCCGATGTGATTCTCCGCGAATTACCTGAGGCAAGGCAGGCTTCACAGGAAATTGAAGTGCTGGTAGCGGCCTGGAGGGATTCGCTTGAGAAAATGAACACAGATTTGCAGAAACAAATTGAAGAGTATCAAAAGAAAGAAGCCATGATGTCTGCTGCAAATAAGGATGCAGAGCAAAAGCGGCTTGCCGATATCCGGCAGAAAATGCAAGACTACTACAACCAAAGATTTGATGCAAGAGCCGGCGAGGGTGCCGTTGCACGGGAACGCAAACTTGCTCCAATCAGAGAAAAAATCTTAAAAGTTATTGAGACGACTGCAAAGGAAGATGGATTTAACTTTGTATTCGATCGCCCGAATGTCCTGTATGCCGATAATAAAGTGGACCTGACGTATAAGGTTCTCGATCGCTTAAAGAGGGGCACAGCAGTAAAAGGCAAATAAATCCAATGGATGCCAAGCGATGTCGATGAATGCTCTTCACTATACCGAGTAAAGGGAGGATGTATGAGGAACGTATTGTTTATACTCGCTATCGGTGTCCTCTACCTGGGCACTGCGTCGGGTCAGATGAAAATCGGTTATATCAGCACTGATGCAATTATGAAACAGTTGCCTGATGCGCAGGATGCGCAGCGACAACTCGATGGACTGGTTGCCGACTGGCAATCGGAGTTGAATAAAGTGCAGCAGGATTGGCAGAAGAAATTCGACGACTACGAAAAGCGGAAGCTGATTCTGACGGATCAACGCAGGTCGGAAGTTGAAAAAGAGCTGCGCGAACTTGATCAGAAACTCGTCGATTTTCGCAATCGAAAATTTGGCCAAAATGGAGAACTGTTCGGCAAGCAGGGTGAGTTAATGAAACCGGTGCAGGATCGTGTCTTCAAGGCCATTCAGACAGTTGCCACTGAGGAAGGGTATGACTACATCTTTGATAAGAGCGGAGAGATCCTTCTCATGTATGCTAATGAAAAATACGATCTCACCTCCAAAGTGCTCGCTAAACTGAATGTTGTTGCACCAGCTGGAAAGTAATTACTCGAAGATTGCATGACCGTTCAAGAGATTGCCGCCCTCCTCGAAGGAGAAGTTGTCGGAAACGGAGTTCTGGAGATTACCCGGGTTGCTAAGATCGAAGAAGCTCACTCGGGTGATCTCACATTTTTTGCAAATCCGAAGTACGAGAAATACCTTCATTCCACACAGGCCTCCGCAGTCCTGGTTTCCATGAAACTTGATACTTCTCGATATCCTCTATCGGGAATCACCTTCATCCGTGTTCACGATCCGTATCTCTCCTTCCTTACGATGTTGAAACGCTTGACACCGATGGTTGACCCCTTCTCCCAAGGAATCGCGCGCTCAGCGGTCATTGATCCGACAGCAAAGCTCGGCATGAATGTTGCATTGGGTGAATGTGTCGTGATCGAAGAACATACCACAATCGGAGACAATACGAGAATTTCCAGTGGCAGCGTCATCGGAAAACATGCCAGGGTCGGAAGCGATTGTCTTTTATACGCGAACGTAACGCTCTACCATCAGTGCACACTGGGTGATCGTGTTATTGTCCATTCCGGAACGGTGATTGGAAGTGACGGATTTGGATTTGCGCCGCAACAAGACGGTTCCTATGAAAAGATCCCTCAATTGGGAATCGTCGTCGTTGGGGACGATGTTGAGATCGGAGCAAATTGCACGATCGACAGGGCCACACTTGGAGCAACGCGAGTGGAGAAGGGTGTCAAACTCGACAATATGGTTCACCTCGGCCATAATGTCCATATTGGAGAACATACAGTTATCGCGGGGCAAACCGGAATCAGCGGGAGTACAAAAATTGGAAAACATTGCATGATTGGAGGACAGGTGGGGATTGCCGGCCATATTGAAATCGCGGATCGAGTCGTCATCATGGGACAATCTGGCGTCACGAAAGGAATCAAAGAACCCGGCACGACGCATTTCGGATATCCTGCAAAAGAGCATGGAAAAGCATTAAGAATGGAGGCAGCACTCCGGTCGTTGCCGGAGTTGATGAAGGAATTTCAGGCTCTTCAACGTGCCGTTGAAGAGCTGAAAGAACAGAATGAAGGGAAGAAATCTTAATTTAATAGCAAGGACTCTATGCTTATTCAGCAACACACCATAAAAAAACCAGTCACGTTGACCGGTGTAGGATTGCACACCGGAGTTCAGACCACCATGACATTCAAGCCGGCGCCCGAACATTTCGGAATTCGCTTTCGCCGGATTGATGTTGGCGGAACACCGGAAATCCCTGCCGATGTCGATCATGTGGTTGATGTAACCCGCGGCACCACAATCGGTATCGGCGACGTCCGAGTCCACACAGTGGAGCATGTTCTTGCAGCGATCGTCGGCATGCAGGTCGATAACATGATCATTGAGTTGAATAACATTGAGCCTCCTATTGTCGACGGCAGTTCGCGCCCCTTTGTCGATCTGATTATCGAAGCTGGAGTTCAGGAACAGGAAGCGCCCAAGGATTATCTGATCATTGACCAGACAATTCGCTATATCAATGAAGAAAAGGGTGTAGACATCGTTGCCCTTCCGACCGACGATTTCCGTGTAACGGTTCTTGTCGATTACAATAATCCTGCGTTGGGGAGCCAACACACCGGTCTCTTCAATCTTGAAAAAGAATTTGTCTCTGAATTTTCGCAATCCCGGACATTCTGCTTCCTCCATGAAGTAGAGATGCTTTTTGATCAGGGATTGATCAAAGGCGGTAACCTGGATAATGCCATCGTCATTGTCGACCGTGAACTATCGGATGACGAACTTCGGCGTTTGACCAAGAAGCTTGGGATCGATCATTCGGTCATCCTTGGGAACAGCGGGGTTCTGAATGATAACAAGCTTCATTTCAAAAATGAACCCGCTCGCCACAAGCTGGTTGATTTAATGGGAGATCTGGCACTGATTGGCGCTCCCATAAAAGCCCAAATTCTGGCAGCGCGCCCCGGCCACGCAAGCAATATCGAATTTGCACGAAAAGTACGAAGACTGTATCAACAGAAAAAATTGGTGAAGAAGTATCAGTTCGAACGCAAAGAGGGAGTGATCTTCGACATCAATGCGATTCAACGAATTCTTCCCCACCGCTATCCATTCCTCCTCGTCGATAAAATCGTCGATTTCAAACTTGATGAACGCGCAGTCGGTGTCAAGAATGTAACGATGAACGAGCATTTCTTCACCGGTCATTTCCCAGGCCAACCGATAATGCCGGGCGTACTCATCATTGAAGCTCTGGCTCAGACCGGAGGAGTGCTGCTCCTGAATGGTGTCGAAAATCCAGGCGATAAGCTGGTCTATTTCATGTCGATCAATAATGTGAAATTCAGGAAACCGGTTGTCCCGGGCGATCAGTTGATCCTCGATGTGGAGATGATCAGCCGCCGATCAAAGATTATTCAAATTAAAGGTAACGCATATGTCGATAATACTCTCGTAGCGGAAGGCGAATTTACTGCTGCGGTGATCGACAAGAAAAATTCTAACACGTAATCAGGCCTCACCAGGTCGCTAAGCAGAAGACTATTCTATGGCAATACATATCGATTCTCATGCCGCTGTCAGTCCCAAAGCAACTATCTCCGATGGTGTCCGCATCGGTCCGTTCAGCGTCATCCAGGATGATGTCATTATAGGAGAAGGAACCTGGATTGGCTCCAACGTAGAAGTCTCAAACGGTACCCGAATCGGCCGTGAAGGCAAGATTCATCATGGTGCCGCGATTGGAGGCCCTCCTCAGGATCTCAAATACAAGGGCGAACCAACCACACTCGAGATTGGTGACCACGTGGTTGCGCGTGAATATGTAACATTGAATCGAGGCACCAGCGAGACGGGAAAAACAACCATAGGGAATGACTGCCTCTTCATGGCATACGCTCACGTTGCTCATGATTGCAGAGTGGGCAATAATGTCATTATGGCAAATTGTTGTGCTCTCGGGGGGCATGTTACGCTGGGAAATTGGGTCATCATTGGCGGCATGACCCCGGTACATCAGTTCGGAAAGGTGGGAGACCATGTGATGCTTGCCGGTGGCTTTCGCGCAGTGAAGGATGTCCCACCCTTTATCCTTGCGGGACAAGAGCCGCTCGTTTTCGAAGGATTGAATATTATTGGGTTGCGCCGTCGCGGGTTTTCTCCGAAGGCTATCGAAATCATCGATAAAGCCTATTATTTGATCTATCAATCCAATCTGAATGTCTCGCAGGCCGTTGCACGAATCAAAGAAGAAGTTGAATTGATCCCCGAAGTTCAATCCATTCTAGATTTTATTGCACAGAGCAAGCGAGGGATTATCCCCGCGCTTCGTCATCGTTCATGAGTTGGCGGTTCGAGAATACAGGCCGGCAATCGGGTAAATATAATATGGAGTATGATGAGCGGCTGGTACGCTCGTTACTCGGTGACTCCGGTACGCCAACCGTAAGAGTCTATGGCTGGAATCCTCCGGCCATTTCCCTTGGGTATCATCAATCTATGGAAGACGTTGACCTCGAACGCTGTCGTCAGTCGGGTATCGATGTCGTACGGAGACCTACTGGGGGCAGAGCAATTCTGCATTCTGAAGAAGTCACCTATTGTGTTGCTATGCCAACCTCGGGCAAATCTGTACTCACCATCTATAATGAAATCAGCAGAGCGCTACTGCGTGGATTGGATGAACTCGGTGCGCGTATCGAATTTCAGAAGTCACAGCCGCATTTCCCGACACTCTATAAAAGTCCCTCCTCATCGGCATGCTTCAGCAGCTCCGCACGGTATGAGCTCCAGATTCGGGGAAAGAAACTTGTGGGGAGTGCGCAGCGGCGTTTTGTGGCATCCGATGGACGTGAGGTTGTCCTTCAGCACGGGTCTATCCTCCTTGGAAGTGATCATAAACGGATTGTTCAATTCCTTAGGCTTCCCAGGATGGTGGATCAACAGATTCTTCAAAAGGAAATGGATGAGAAAACTATCGATCTTTCCTCGGCGAAGGGTGTTACACTAACATTCGACGAGGTAGCGCCGCTCATCAAAAAAGGATTTGAGCAAGAGTGGCAGATCCGGTTTGAAGACGAACGAATGGAAGCAAGCGCATATAACGCTATTTCTCCAACGGACAAGGGCTAAAACCGCCGGTAGAAAAGTGTGTTGTGCTGGAGGTATTTTTTTGATATTATTCAATTGACGATGAAAAAGAAACAAACACATCGACGGCTAAACATTCTTGTCAGTAATGATGACGGAATTGATGCTCCGGGAATCTATGCTCTGGTGAAGGAACTTCGCCGTATTGGTACTGTGAGTGTTGTTGCGCCTGAGCGGCAGCAGAGTGCGGTTGGGCATGCTATTACAATGAATGTTCCCTTACGTGCCCGTGAGTTCTACAAGAATGGAAAATTCTTCGGCCATGCTGTTGATGGGACTCCTGCCGACTGCGTCAAGCTTGCGGTGAAGGCACTGCTCAAACAGAAACCAGATATCGTCGTCTCGGGAATAAACCATGGTGCCAACACGGCAATCAGTATTATTTACTCGGGCACTGTGTCCGCTGCCACAGAAGGCACGGTCCTCGGTATTCCATCAATTGCTTTATCGCTTACAACATATGGGAAAGCGGATTTTTCCTACGCCGCATCATTTGCAAGAAAATTAATTCCATTTGTCCTGAAGCATGGATTACCAGACGGAGTACTATTGAATGTAAATATCCCTCCACTCCGTGCGAGGGAGATTAAAGGTGTCATTGTAACACGTCAGGGAAGGGCAATCTGGGACGATATGTTCGATGCACGCCGTGATCCGGCAAACAAAGAATACTACTGGCTCACCGGAGCTCTCGAAAACAGAGATCTTGAACAGGGAGTGGATCAATGGGCTGTCTCCAATAACTACATTTCTGTCACACCCATTCATTACGACCTGACGAATTACCCCATGTTCGAGAAGATGCTGGAGTGGGGAATTGAGAAATTAAAGAACTAAACTACACTGAATTATAAAGGATCATTGAATTATGAGAATTGGAATCTTAACTGGTGGCGGCGATGTGCCTGGGCTGAATCCGTGTATCAAGGCCGTCGTCTATCGCGCTGCAGATAATGGCGCTGAGGTAATAGGGATTCGACGTGGGTGGGGCGGCCTTCTGAATTTCGACCTTCACTCATATGACAATGAGGGAAATCACTACATCCCTCTCAATAAAATAAATACTCGCACGATTGATCGGTCAGGCGGAACATTTCTGCACACCTCCCGGACAAATCCGGCAAAAGTACGAAAACCGGATATTCCATCGTTCCTAAGGAATATCGAACATGAAAGTATGGGAGAGAATGATCGGATCGACTTTACCAGCCATGTACTGAAGGTCGTTGAAAAGTTAAAGCTGGATGTTCTGATCACGATTGGCGGAGATGACACACAGAGTTATGCTGTGCGGATGCATAAAGAGGGAGTTCCGGTTATTGCTATCCCGAAAACGATGGATAACGATGTCTTTGGTACGGATTATTGCATCGGATTTTCGACAGCAGTGACGCGCAGTGTCGATTTTATTACTGCGCTCCGGACCGTCGCAGGTTCTCATGAACGAATTGCCGTTGTCGAACTTTTTGGTCGCAATTCCGGTGAGACCTCGCTCATCACGGCTTATCTCGCCGGAGTTGATCGGGCGATTATTTCTGAAGTACCATTTGACGTAGAAAAGCTCACCAAACTTCTCCTTGATGACAAGAATCATAATCCAAGCCATTACGCCATTATGACAATCTCTGAAGGTGCTCATCTTATCGGCGGTCAAATTGTGGAGTACGGTGAGGAAGATGCCTTTGGTCATAAAAAACTCGGGGGAATCGGCGCCGTTACAGAACAGGCAATCAAGAAATTAACCGGTGCGCACACCGTCTATCAGCAGATAGCCTATCTGATGCGGAGCGGTGAGCCGGATGCTCTGGACCGTATGGTGGCAATCAGTTATGCAAACCTCGCAACGGACCTTGCGTTAAAGAAGGAATCGGGAAGGATGGTCGCACTCTGTGAGGGAAAATATACAACCATCCCTCTTGATTCATTGACCCAAGGATTAAAACGAGTTGATGTCTCTGAACTATATGATGCAGAGAATTATTGCCCGAAGGTAGCACATCTCCTGGGCAAACCAATGTTCTTGTATTAAGAGATCTATGCTTCAGCATTTTCTTGGGATTGGAGCCGGGTGATCCGGCTCTTTTTCTATTTTATGAAAATATTGATACTGCCGGCTCTCTGTTTCTCCATGAGATTAGATTGTTACTGAAAATTGTCTGGCGATGGAACATTAATTAACTTGATAGTCAGTCTTTGGATTGCAACTATTGGTGATTGAGTTCTACCTATGTCTACCCCCTTAATGCGACAATATCAGCAAGTCAAGGCACGCTACCCTGATACTATCCTGTTATTTCGGATGGGGGATTTTTATGAAACCTTTGAAGAAGATGCCAAGACAGCCTCGAAAGTCCTTGGAATCACACTTACAAGGAGGGGGAGTGGCACTGCCGGTGAAGTGCCACTTGCTGGATTTCCATACCATGCACTTGATGCCTACCTGCCCAAATTAATAAAAGCCGGGTATCGGGTTGCAATTTGTGAGCAACTCGAGGATCCGAAGTTCGCAAAAGGAATTGTCAAGAGGGATGTTATCGAGGTCGTTACTCCCGGAGTTGCGTTCTCCGAGAAGGTCCTCGAGAATAAACAAAATAATTATCTCGCTGCCGTTGCACTCTCTTCACCGTTAGCCACAGGGGGGCATGCCCTCGGTTTTGCATTCATTGATGTATCAACAGGAGAGTTCAACGTTACTGAATTTCCTCTCAGGCATCTCACTGAGCAACTGGCGAGCCTTCAACCCTCTGAGCTCATTGTACAAAAACGCGATCGTGACACAATTCAGGCACTCCTCAAGAATAAAGCTCGGCCATTAATCACGAAGACGGAAGATTGGGTGTTCACAGTTGATTATGGGTATGAAGTTCTGGTTAATCACTTTAAAACTCAATCGTTAAAAGGATTTGGCCTTGAAGAGATGCGGATCGGTATTGTTGCCGCTGGAGCAATTATGCACTATCTCCAGGAGACGCAAAAAGCAAACCTTCCACACATAAAAAAAATTTCACCCTATAGTATCGACGATTTTATTGTTCTTGATGCATCGACCAAGCGAAACCTTGAGATTACAGCTTCCATGTCGGGTTCGTCAGATGGCACACTCTTCTCCATTCTGGATCAAACACAAACACCGATGGGGGGTAGATTACTGAAGATCTGGATCAACCGGCCCCTGAAAAGTGTTGAACCTATTAGGAAAAGATTGGAGGCAGTCGGGGAATTCGTCAGGGACGACCAGACCAGGAAAAAGATACGAGCAGAGTTGAACCAAATTGGCGATCTGGAGCGGCTGATAGCCAGGATCGCTACCAACCGTGCCAATCCACGAGAACTCAAAGTACTCAGTACCTATCTCCAAATAATCCCAAGATTACAGCAGCAGTTAAAAGCTGCCCAATCGTCGTCGGTCAGAGAACTCTGCAATGCTCTCGATCCATTGGAAAATGTTGTTTCGATCATCCAACGCGGATTGGAAGATGATCCACCGCTCTCCATGGCTGATGGCGGGGTGATCCGGAAGGGATTTCATACGGAGCTTGATGAACTCCGCAGTATCGCTTTTGGCGGAAAAGAGTGGATCGCCAAACTCCAGCAGCAGGAGAGGCTGAGAACAGGCATCTCTTCACTAAAGGTGGGATACAACAATGTCCTCGGGTACTACATTGAAATTACCCATACCCACAAAGACAAAATTCCACAGAACTATATCAGAAAACAGACGTTGACAAATGCGGAGCGCTTCATTACTCCAGAGCTCAAAGAATATGAAGACCGTATTCTGCACGCTGAGGAAAAAATCCTCAGCCTGGAGACGCGTCTCTTCGATGAACTGCGAAACGCTGTCGCAGAACACGCACAGAGTATCCAGCAGAATGCCTCCATGATTGCTCAACTCGATTGTTTCATCTCGCTTGCGTTAGTCGCCGTAGAGTATGGGTATAACTGTCCGCAACTCGAAAACTCATCCAGGATTGTCATCAAGAACGGCCGTCATCCGGTGATTGAACGGCTCTTACCTCCCGGCGAACGTTATACTCCAAATGATACACTCCTCGATCTGGAGGAAAATCAGATCCTGATCATCACAGGTCCGAACATGAGCGGAAAATCGAGCTACCTTCGGCAGGTCGGATTGATTGTGCTGCTGGCTCAGATCGGAAGCTTTGTTCCAGCGGAGAGTGTCACCATGGGAGTGGTCGATCGCATTTACACACGCGTCGGTGCCAGTGATAATATTACTTCCGGTGAGAGTACATTTTTGGTTGAGATGCACGAAGCAGCAAGCATTGTCAACACTGCCACAGAGCGAAGCTTGATACTACTGGATGAGATCGGACGAGGTACGAGCACATTTGATGGTATTAGTATCGCCTGGGCTCTAACCGAATACATTCACTCCAAATTGGGAGTCAAGACTCTCTTTGCCACACATTACCACGAGTTAAATGAGCTGGCAGAATTGTATTCCCGGATTAAAAATTATAAGGTCGATGTCAGAGAATATGGCGATAAAGTTGTGTTCCTTCATAAAGTTGTGCCCGGATTCGCTGACCATTCCTACGGTATCCAGGTTGCTCAGATGGCCGGCCTCCCGGATGAGATTACCGAACGGGCAAAAAAAATCCTGCGCAATCTCGAAGCTTCCGAACTCAACGTTCATTCTTCGGGAAAGCAGGTGAAGGGCCGAATCCCTCCGCCGGAAGTTCAATTAACCTTATTCGAGGTCAAGGATGACCATCTGCGCGAACAATTAAAGCAGTTAAATGTTGAGAAGATGACTCCACTCGACGCACTCCAAAAGTTAGCTGAATTGAAGAAGACACTCGAATAACCAAAGTATCGAATCAGGGGAACAGATAGATGGCGAAGAAGAAATCCTTTTCTTTTTGAATATTTCCTTGAAGTTGGTGTATCAACTATAGAACCTGACAATGGAATCAACGGAGCAGACAGAAGCTGATTGGATAGTACGCTGTCAGCGGGGAGACAAAGAAGCCTTCAGCTTCCTCGTTAAGAGGTATATGCGGCCAGCGTATTATACCGCTTTAAGTTATGTCGGAGCGCATGAAGACGCTTTGGATCTATCTCAAGAGGCATTTGCGAAGGCCTATATTGCCCTGCCGCGATTTGAAGTTGGGAAAAAGTTCTATACCTGGTACTATCAGATATTGAAAAATTTGTGTTTGAATCACATTCGAAACAGGAAGGGTAAGGCAGTGAGTTTTTCAAGTTCTCATCTCACTCAGGATGATAACGAAGATACCCACGATCCAGAATCGCCAGACGAACCCCCGGACATCCAATTAGAGCGGAAGGAACTCCGTGAACAGGTTTGGACAGCATTATGGCAGTTGGATCCATCAGACCGCCAACTCATCGTAGCACGAGATATTCTCAATACTTCTTATGAAATGCTGGCCGAATTGATGGATTGCCCCCTGGGGACAGTGATGTCGAGGTTGTATTATGCACGGAAAAAATTAAAACAGAGGCTGCAAGAGAACATGTGATGGCGGAATTATCCGAGCGAGAACAGACAATACTCGTAAAAGCGTTAGAAGGCACGTTAAGTGCTTCCGAACGAAAAGAATTTGATATATTGCTGCAAGCGAATAGTGACTTTGCATTTGAATGGCGAACAATGAAACCAATTACGGAGGCGACCATGGCATTGAAATTCAGAGTACCGAATGAAGAAACATGGGACCGGTACTGGGCTGGTGTTTACTCTCGAATGGAACGAGGTTTTGCCTGGCTTCTGATGAGCATAGGCGGTGCAATCATAATAGCTCTAGCGCTCTTTCAGGGATCAATGGCTATTGCGCAGGATACCGCGATGCCTCTTATTTTTAAAATTGCCCTGGGTGTATTGTTCCTCGGCGTTGGGGTTCTCTTAGTCTCAGTCATTCGTGAGAAATGGGTCATTGGAAAAACTGATAAATACAAGGAAGTCATCCGATGATTATTAGCACTGCAAATAGCATCACCAACTACCGCATTGTGAAAACAATTGGCCTT
This sequence comes from bacterium, assembly GCA_043803945.1. Classification (GTDB taxonomy): domain Bacteria; phylum Bacteroidota; class Ignavibacteria; order UBA10030; family UBA10030; genus JAZDJN01. Next base: position 22,025 of record JAZDJN010000054.1, read on the forward strand.
GTCAGGGGAAATAGTGTTCGAGGCACTCATATCGGAAAAGATATACTGGCGGTCATAAAGAATGTCCTCGGCGGGGAGATTGAGGAATACACTAAATTACTCGCAGAATCACGTGATCAATCTGTGGATCGGATGGTTCAGGATGCAGAAGCACAAGGGGCGAATGCGATTATCGAGATGCGATTTTCCACAAGTCAGATTATGGCTAATGCAGCAGAAATTCTTGCCTACGGTACTGCGGTGATTATAGAACCGCTGGAGGCTGCAGAGAAGAAGCAGTAATTTTACTATTCACTTTCATGAAAGAGGGGCACATCGTTTGACGTTCCCCTTTTTGTTATTCGAGAATTCAGCATAGAGACAGTTTCGCGATCATTAAGCTTCTTGTGCTTACGAATCACCAGGGAGCTGATTCATTCTCTCGTTGGCTAGCGGTCAGATTCTAATCGGTTTCGCATCAATCCATCGCTCAGTCCTATTCTCCGGCTCTCTCCTAATCGACTTCTTGACTGATGAAATTTTATCCTTTCCTTAAAAAAGACTTGACAAGAAAATATTTTTGCTTTATCTTGGAAACGAATAAAACGAATATAGTTTCCTACGGTGCTGATAATAGTGCCATTTATTAGGACAGAATTCGTTATTCAAAATAATGGATACTCATAATACTAAGTTCGTTTCCAAGGTAACTCCCAAATGTCGATAGAAGCAGAAAAAGAGAGAATCATTGAATTTGCGATGGAGAAGTTTCTATCGACAGGTGTATCGAAAGTGACTGTCGATGATCTTGCCACCGAGCTGCGGATGAGCAAGAAAACTCTCTATAAATACTTTCCAAGCAAAGAAGACCTCATTCGATCGATCATGAGGTTGAATATGAAATGGATTGAGAAAAATGCAGATGAAATATTCTCCTCTGATAAACCGGTTGAGCAAAAGCTCGCTGCTTTTTTTATGCTCGTCGGAAGAGTGATGAGCAGGGTAAGCAAGCAATTTCAGGGGGAGTTAAAAACATTCTCTCCGTCCCTCTGGCAGGAGATTGAAACCTTCCGGCGTGAAAAAATCTTTGGCCGGCTGAAAAAACTCTTTGCACAGGCTAAGCAGGAAGGATTGTTCAGGGAAGATCTCAGTGTCGATTTCTTCTACCTGGTTTTTTCGACGGTGGTCGATGGGATGATGAATCCCCAGGTCATTGCTCATCAATCGTTTTCTATGGATGAAGCGTTCAGGGGTTTGTATAAACTGATGATGGTCGGTGCCGTTCAACCTGAGGCGCGTGACAAATTCCAATTTATGGACAATGTCTTTTCTTAACTGTACGTATGAGGAACCTATGAAGCATCTGCATATTTTCACACTCTGTCTCTCTTTGGTTTTGATAAGCTGTAATAAAAATGATCCGGCAAACCTCACGGCGACAGGTACAATTGAGGCGCGGGAAATATCATTAAGTGCTCAAGTGGCAGGACAAATCCAGAGTCTGAAGTTCGAGGAGGGCCAAAAAATTCTGGAAGGGGATACTCTGCTCTTTATCGATAGCCGTGACTGGCGCTTTCAACTTCAACAGGCTGAAGCTGCGCTGGCAGCGACAGAAGCACAGTTGAGACTCGCTCTCAAAGGTGCTCGGGATGAGGATATCGCACAAGCGGAAGCAAGTTATAAAAGTGCAGAACTAGATGTATCCCGGCTTGAAGATCTCTGGAAAACAAAGAGCATCCCGCAAAAGATGCTTGATGATGCCCGCACACGATTTACCGTTGCACTGCAGGCGTACGAAAAAATTAAACGTGCAACCCGGCAGGAAGACCTTGATGCAGCGCGGGCTCGACGCAATCAGGCTTCTGCCTCGGTATTATCGATGCAGAAGAAAGTTGCAGATTGCATCGTCCTTGCCCCTGTTCAAGGAACAATTACAAAACGATTTGTCGAGCGTGGAGAAATGGTTGGAACCGGAACAACCCTTGCTCGAGTGGCAAATTTAGAGGAGATGGATATCACTATCTATTTCAATGAAGTGGATCTTCCGAGGATCAAACTTCAGCAAAAGGCCATGGTGCGGGTAGATGCTTTCCCAGACCGGGATTTTGAAGGAAGAGTAGTTTACATCTCACCGATTGCCGAATTCACTCCAAAGAATATTCAAACCAAGGAAGAGCGCACCAAATTAGTTTTTGCCGTCAAACTTAAAATTGCTAATCCGGATGGAATACTCAAAGCCGGTATCCCCGCTGATGTCACGATTCACATAGCCGAATAACGCTGAGTGTTCTCAATGTCCGACACAATCGTACTCGACAAGGTTGTCAAGGTGTTCCAGGAAGGACACCACGAGCAGATCCTTGCCGTCGATCATCTCACTCTGGAAATCAGACGCGGGGAGATATTCAGTTTCGTCGGACCTGACGGAGCAGGTAAGACGACAACCATACGTATGATGTGCGGAGTGCTCCCGGCAACCGAGGGGAAGATCTCCATCTTCGGATATGACATCCGTGCCGACAGAGAGGAAGTTAAGAAGCGGATCGGATACCTCTCACAGCGGTTTAGCCTCTATCAGGATCTAACGATCGATGAAAATCTTGATTTCTTTGCTGAAATCCATCGGATAAAGAAATTTCAGGCCCAGAAAGAAGAGCTTTTGCAGTTTACACGACTGACAGAGTTTCGGGATCGTTTGGCCGGAAAGCTCTCTGGGGGAATGAAACAGAAACTTGCGCTGGCCTGTACTTTGATCCACTCACCGGAGCTTATTTTGCTGGACGAACCAACAACCGGTGTCGATCCTGTTTCCCGCCGGGATTTCTGGAAAATCCTTTCCAGCCTCCTTAAGCAGGGAATTACGATCGTTGCCTCGACCCCGTATCTCGATGAAGCGGAGAGAAGTACAAGGGTCGCGTTAATGAACGAGGGGCGGCTGCTGCAGTGCGATACTCCCGAACAGATCAAGAATGATTTCCCTCACCGTGTATTTGAAATTGTGTGTCGTGATGTTCATCAGGCTGTTGCGGTACTGAGTACATTATTCAAGAAAAGTGAACTGCAACTCTTCGGCGATCGGCTGCATCTGCTGGTGACGAATAAATCCCAGGTCGATGCTGCGGTGATAGCCATGGAAGAACATTCTCTTCCGGTAGAGCATGTGCGTGAAATTACGCCGTCATTGGAAGATGTGTTCATTGCCAGAATTCAATCGTGAGAATGTTGAGGAACGTATGAGACAAGAAATAAAACAATTGCTTTGGATCGTCCTGGGATTTGCACCGTTGTATGTCAGTGCTCAGGAAGGACGCCGTGTCACATTGCAGGAATGCATCGCTCTTGCCCGTGAGAAGAATCCCTCGATGGAGATCGCACGAGCCCGCATTGCCGGAGCGAATGCAAAGGCAGAAGAGGCATCATCGCTCATGCTGCCTCAGGTGAAACTTACAGGCCGTGCTGCCACACTCAGCTCTGTCCCCGAATTCAAATTACCCTTTACACTCCCGGGAATTGGCCAGCCGGTGCTCTTTGAATCCATTACAGAAAATTATTCTTTGAAGCTTTCACTTACACAGCCCGTGTTTACAGGGTTCCGGCTTCAGAAAAATAAAGCGATGGCGGAAATGACTGCGCAGGCAGCGGGTGAAGAACTGAAGCGGGATCAGGCCGATCTCTTGCTTCAAATCGCGAACATTTACTGGAACCTCGTTCGCGCCCGCGAAATTGAAACTGTCTTGACACAGTCCGTGGGACAGATCAACGCCCATCTCACCGATGTCAGAAATGTATCCCGACAAGGGATGGCAACTGAAGCAGAGGTGATGAAGGTGCAGGTGCAACTCTCCGATGTCAAAGTAAAACTGATTGAGGCAAAGAATGCCGTCAAGGTTTTCACGATGACCATGAATTCTCTGATTAGTCAGCCTCTGGAAAATCCATTGATCCCCGCTGAGAGCGCTGCTGCAGCCGACAGAGACTGGCTGGCAAACCGTCAGTTAAGCGACTTAATTTCTCTTGCACACCGTCAACGGCCGGAACTCAAAGCCCTCGGCATCCGAAAGTCAATCGGCGAAGCATCTGTCGATGCATCTCGCGGCGGCTGGTATCCCCAGGTATCACTGGCAGCGAACTATGACTATGCAAAACCGAATTCCAGAATTCTCCCGCCCAAACGAGAGTGGGATGGAGCATGGGATATCGGTCTTATGGTGCAATGGACTGTCTGGGATTGGTTCGCCACCGAGCACCAGACCAATCAGGCAAAGGCACAGCTCAGGCAGACAGAGGAAGGATTTCGGCAGACGGAAGATTTGATCGGGATTGATGTTGCACAGGCGTATTATTCGGCCCAGGCCGCACACGAGAAAGTTGGTGTTGCTCTCGAAGGCGTTTCACAGGCGGAGGAATCATTTCGCATCACAAAGGAAAAATTCAGAACCGGCCTCATTTCGAGTACAGAACTCCTCGATGCAGAGATGGCGTTGCTCCAGGCGAAACTTACCCATATCCAATCGGTCATCGATCAAGTGCTTGCTGCGACACGATTGAAAAAAGCAACCGGGGATCTTCAGTGAGTATTCCAGAACCATATCCTGCTTCTCTCTATTCAACCGCTGAGGGTGAAATGGCAGTGGTGGTTGACCGATTGTCAAAACGTTTTGGTGCGTTTGAAGCGGTCAAGCAGGTGAGTTTTTTAGTTCGCAAAGGGGAGATCTTCGGATTCCTTGGACCGAATGGTGCCGGAAAATCGACCACCATTCGGATGCTCTGCGGGATTCTGGCATCGACATCCGGAAGTGCAACTGTTGGTGGATACGACATCTCAAAAAATCCCGATGGCGTAAAATCGACCATCGGCTATATGTCGCAGAGGTTCTCGCTGTACGAAGATCTCACTGTGGAAGCTAATATCAATTTTTACGGAGGCATCTACGGTTTATCAAATTCGAAACTCAAGGAGCGGAAAGAGTGGGCGGTTGAGATGGCAGGGTTGACAGGAAAGGAGCGGCAGCTCACTCATACCTTGTCGGGCGGCTGGAAGCAACGGCTGGCACTTGGATGTGCAATTCTCCACGAACCACCGATCCTCTTTCTCGATGAGCCGACCGGCGGAGTTGATCCGGTTTCACGCCGGGCTTTCTGGGATCTGATTTATGACCTCTCAAAAAAGGGAACAACAGTTTTTGTGACGACCCATTATATGGATGAGGCCGAGCATTGTAATACGATAGGATTGATCTATGCCGGGAAATTGATTGCTCTCGGCTCACCCACAACATTGAAGCATCAGCTTGATCGCTATACGATGGTCGAAGTGTTGTGCGATAAACCGGTTGATGCCATGGAGATTCTGCGCCGCGAGCCATGGGTTATTGAGACTTCTATCTTTGGTTCTGCCTTCCATGTCAGTACCTTGAGTGAGACTGATAAACTTTCAGAAATCAAAAAGCGGCTAAAGAAGGAAGATATCATTGTGCAGAAAGTTGAACAAATCATTCCATCGCTGGAAGATGTTTTTATCCATCGTATCGCAGAAGAAGATGAACAACATACCAACTCGCTGAGTGCATAGCCTATGCCATCACTGAATATCCTTCCTATCGTTCGGAAAGAGTTTCGCCAGATACGGCGCGACAAGAGGGTGCTGGGTGTGCTTCTCTTCATTCCTGCCCTCATGCTTGTGATGTTCGGTTATGCATTGAACTTCGATGTCAAACATACCCGGCTTGCCGTGTACGATCAGGACAGGAGCAGAACGAGCAGGGAATTCATAGAGGAGTTCTTTCATTCAGAGCTGTTTGATCTGACGCAATACATCGATCATCCGGCTCAGGGGACACAATTGCTCGACAGGGAAGAAGCGAGGGTGGTATTGGTGATCCCGTCCGATTTTTCAAAGAAAATCTCCTCGGGCAGTGAAGCGGAAATTCAGGTCCTGATCGATGGGGCGAACTCCAATGCAGCCTCCATCGTCCTTGGTTATGTGAACATGATTGTTCAACAATATTCCTTCAAGGTGATTCTTCGTTCTCTTGTCCGGACAGGAGGGCGGGAGATCAGTTTGCCGATCGATTACAGGCCGCGTGTCTGGTATAATCCCGAACTGAAGAGCGCAAAATTTCTTGTTCCAGGCTTGATTGCCTTTATTCTCATGATAACCGCTGTCATCTCGACCTCGCTTGCCATTTCACGAGAACGAGAGCTGGGGACGATGGAGCAGTTGCTCGTTTCTCCTATCAAACCGATAGAGTTGATTCTTGGGAAGACTATCCCATACACACTGATTTCACTCATCGCGACAACGGGAATTCTTGTGCTCGGTTATCTACTGTTTGGGGTAACGATCAAGGGAAGTATTTTCCTCCTGTTCCTTGTGACACTCATCTTTCTTATCGGCAGCCTCGGATTGGGATTGTTGATTTCAACGATTGCAGAAACCCAGGAACTGGCATTTATGATTGCTACGATTCTCACAATGCTGCCGACTTTCATTCTCTCCGGATTCGTTTTCCCAATCAGAAATATGCCGGTCATTATTCAAGCGATCACCTATATTATCCCTGCACGGTATTTCCTGGTATCTCTGCGGAGTATCGTAATCAAAGGCGTCGGCATCACCGCGTTCTGGGATGAGTTTCTTATGCTCATCCTTTTTGCACTCATTATGCTGATCATCAGTACGGTGCGGATGAAGAAACTTTTACAGTAACAATCTCCTGGTTGAAAGAGAGTCGATGGGACGCATTATTCATATCATAAAGAAAGAATTTCTCCAGATTCGCCAGGATCCGAAAATGCTCCGGATGAGCATTATCGCTCCAGTCCTTCAACTGCTTATCCTCGGGTATGCAGCTACGATGGATGTGAATGAAGTTCCTCTGGCGCTCTGCGACCTCGATGGTTCTCCCAGCAGCAGAAAGCTGATAGAAGGATTCACAACCACCGGGTACTTTACCATTGTTGCCAATCTGGATCGCCTCTCTGATGTTGACCATCAGTTGGATAATGGGCATGCCTCGATTGCGCTGGTTATTCCCTCCGGCTTTGAGAGGGATCTCGGTTCCGGAAAGCAAACGATGGTGCAGGTTGCCGTGGATGGGACAGAGACCACCGCGGCGAACGTGGGTCTCGGTTATGCCTATATGATCGTCTCACGGTTTTCACAAAATATCATGCTTGAATCGCTGAACCGAAAAGGAGCGATGGGTACAGTTCCAGCTCGTCTCAATCCTGAAATCCGCGTTTGGTACAATCCAGAATTGAAAAGCCGCAATTATATGGTTCCGGCCGTTCTCGGTTTGCTGCTCATGGTGATGACCATGCTGCTAACGTCGCTCGGTATTGTCAAGGAAAAAGAGCGCGGCACTCTGGAGCAACTGATCGTGACGCCAATAAGGCCCTACCAGCTCATCATCGGCAAGCTGGCTCCATTTCTTCTCATCGGTATTGTTGAAGTCATTCTGGTCTGTTTTTTTGCAATCGTATTCTTCGGGCTCACAGTGAAGGGCGGTTATCTCTGGCTATTCCTTTTCTGCATCTTGTTCCTGATGTCAACGCTGGGATTAGGGCTCTTCATTTCAACAATTTCACGGACGCAGCAACAGGCGATGATGACAGCAATCTTTTTCTTTATGATGCCGATGATCTTCTTTTCAGGATTTGTTTTTCCGATAGAGAATATGCCTCAGGTGATTCAATACGTTTCGTATTTAATGCCCCTCCGATATTTCTTCGTCATTGTCAGGGGGCTCTTCCTCAAGGGAGTCTCAATAGAAATACTCTGGCCGCAGGCTGCGGCGTTGTTGGGATTCGGGATTGTCATCCTTTCGATGAGTGTTCTCAGGTTCCAAAAGCGACTCAACTAAATGACGGCATATCCTTCCTTACGCCGGATGCTTGGATGAAGAGCCTTACCGCTTGAAGCTAAGAGGGCGTAAAGAATACGAAAGGAATAAAGAGAATAGACGAAAAGAATAGGGTGTAGTGTATCATCTTCTCCAGTCTCTCCTCGTCGCAAAATGCTGTTGCCACCCATGACAGTCGATGCTTTAATACCAATTCGGTAGACCGATGGCAGCTCGCGTTTCTCACTCCTCATTGCTTCATTTATCACACGGAACCTCATTCTCATCACACGCCCGAACCACTCAGAAGAATTCGATTGGAAAACCGGGAAAAAACAGCTTACATTAATACACAGGAGGATGTGAATGCCCGTCGTACTTCATAAAGCAGGAATCATGAAAGCGTTCTCAACAAGCGTCATAGTAGTAGTTCTTTTAACTTCGATAGCTTTTCCGCAAGATCAGGCGTCTAAACAGAAAATTCTGCAGGCCGATTCTCTTCAGATCGCAGGCAATTTTAAGGAAGCGAAAGCCCTTTATACTTCCATTCCCTCCAATAGCCCGCGTTATGTCGAAGCAAGATTGAACCTGGCACGTATCCGTGTACTGGAATGGCGATGGAGCATTGCCATCGATGAATTGGAAGAGGTTATTAAAATTGATTCTGCAAATATTGAAGCACATTATCTCCTGGCAGTCAGCAACAGAGAAGCCGCACGACCTATTATCTGGCTCATGCGCGATCCCTACGTCAGACAGGCACGGATTCACTTTGCATGGGTGATGAGCCAGGATTCGCTTTACGAAGATGTTCTGGCACAGAATGCTCTTTTCAATTTCCAGGAGAAAGAATATCCAACAGCGTTCGACCTTGCCTATCGGCAGCTCCAATTGAAACCCAACGATCCGAAAAGCTGGCTCGGTATCTTCAAGCTGTACCGGCTTGCCCTCCAGCATTTGAGTCGTGATGAAGTGTCCCTTCTCTTGAAAAATAAACCCAATGCTATTACTACCTTCTTCTCTGCTGAACTGCTCCGCCGAAACAAATCGTATGAAGAGGCTGCCCTTAGTTACCAACGGCTGTTGTCGGAGCGGTCGACACTTTCCCCCATACCGCTTCATCTTGCACTTGTCCGGACCTTCGTAAGAATGAACATGCCGGATAGTGCTGAATCGAACTACTGGAAAGCAGTCACATGTGCACGCTCGGCGATCGATGTCCGGTTTCTGTTCGAGGATATCAAGTACATTGTTTCACCGGTCGAGTTAAGGATGTTCGATACGTTGACCTCTATTAATACTGCACAGACGCTCCTGAGAGCATTCTGGGCGACCAGAAACCCGACACCGGCAAGTGCCGTCAATCAGCGGTTGATTGAACATTATCGACGGCTGCTCGTAGTTGAAGAGAAGTATGCATGCGACATGATCCGCCAAACACTCCACGAGGCAGATCAGCCAATCCAAAATCCATTGCTCTATACCCTGAATCAGGATTATGATGACCGGGGATTGATCTACATCCGGCTCGGGCCGCCTGACAACATTGCACGCTCTGCGGGGGAGATGGTCAAGGCGAATGAATCGTGGCTCTATAAATATTCTGTAGATCATCCGAAAATCATTTTTGATTTCAATCAGATTTCTTCGGAGCATAACGAGTGGCGACTTGGCCCGATTCCCCTGGATGAAAAGGTGTTGCGCGATCGCTTGACATGGGATATTGTGTACGCAAATTTACTGGATGCACTCCAAACCCAGGGAGAGTTAGAGCGAAGAGAACAGGAGATGCGAATCTTTACACAGGAGAATGTGAACTATGGGCTGACATCCGACCGCCATACCTGGGTGGAACCGATTGATCCGCTGGAAATTGTTGCTTCAGTAACTTCATTCAAATCGGAGCAGAACAAGACCCTGATCGATATCAGTTACGCATTTCCCCTTGGCCCGATTCTCACAAAGGCAGGCGATTCACTCTCGACCATCAGAATCGAACGGGGTGTCGCAATTTTTGACCGGAACTCCCGATCTATCTGGAAAGCCCTCGATACGATTACCATTCGGCCGACGGGCGAACGGACAGGTGTTATTGTCGATCTGTTTCGCTTCACGGCTCCGGCGGATTCCTATCGCGTTGCGCTTCAAGTGCGTCCGCTGAACTTGAACCTCTACGGAACATGGAACAAAACGATGTCTATACGGGATTACACCGGGAAAGAATTAGCACTCAGCGATATCGAGTTCCTTCTGCCGGCAGTTTCAAAAAGTTCTGTGAAAATCGAGGGAATGAAAGTTCTTCCAAGCCCCTTTACACGCTACCCGCAGAACCAGCCGCTGCGTACCTATTTTCAGGTCTATAATCTGATGAAGGATCGGCGTGGGATTACCTCGTATACCGTTGAATATTTCCTGGAGGCGGTGAATGTTTCTAAAGGATTGTTTGACAAAGTTGCCGACCTCTTCCGCTCGGGTGGCAAAGTGGCATTTAACACTAAACTTGAGAAACGCAGCGAAGAATCGGATGATTCTGTTTTCTTTCCGGTTGTTATCGACGGATTTAATTCAGGTGAGTATCTCCTTACCATAAAGGTCACCGACAATCTTTCGAAAAGGACGATGGAGCGGAGGAGGGCTATACATATTCAGTAGGTTATGGATTCCCAATCAGATTTTACCACTTACGTAAAAAAAGAAAAATCATCAATTAATCTGGGTTCTTAATAGCAAACTCCAAACCACCCCATATGAGGCTCTCTAAAAAGTGTCTTTGTTATTTCGATCCCGATTTATCGGGAGAGAAATCTTGCTTTTTGTTTAGATTTCTCAGTTGCTGTGCGCCTTCGAAATGACAAAACGGTCTTTTTGGACAGCCCCCAAAAGGGGAGGTCAAAAACAAAATTGATCGCTTCAGTCATACAGATTCTTCTTCCGGCGTAACGTGAGTCATTAAGTATTTTTTTATCGAAAAGGGTAAAGGCGAGCGATCCTTATAACTCAACCTTAGTGCTCACGCGGCTGAGTATCAACATTTATGAAGCACACACCGTTTCCTCATACCAAGAGACTACACTCTGTAATATCTGTAAGCCATGCGTGGGTGCTTTGCCCTCTGATTAGGTTTTCACGACTGTTCCGACATTCGTACCTCAGAAACATCCATCTGCTACACCTTGCATTCTTGTTCCCCTTAATCCTCTATTCTCAAAATTTCAAACAGGGAACAGTTGATTCTCTTCTTCTGCGTGCAGATTCCTGTCTAAAAAGGGGATTATCGGGCGAGGCAAAAAAACTCTTTGGGACAATTCTCTCCAATTCCGGATCAGCCTCCGTTCAAGCGTTATCGGGAAGAGGGTCTCTCTTTATGGCAGAAGGCCGGTGGGGGCAGGCACTCGACGACATAAAAAAAGCAGTGCAGGGTGCTCCGGAGAATATGGAGCTGCATTACCAGCTTGCGATCTGCGAGAGAGAGTATGCGCGCTTGTATTCCGGCGGAAGTCATTGGACGGATGCTAACAACGAGTTTCAGTGGATTCTGAGAAAAGACTCTCTCTATCAGGATATTCTCGGACAGTATGCACTCTTTCTGTATTTTCGCGGTGAGGGAGAGAAAGCCTTTGACGTTGCTCAACGGTTTGTCCTGAAGAAACCCCGCGATCCCCGTTCCCACCTTACTCTCCATAGGCTGTACCGATTATTTATCGCCGAGCATGATGAGGAAGAGGCTCTTGATGCATTTGAAAAGAGAGGTGATGAGACTGCCCAGTATTTTGCGGGGGAGATACTCCGGAGAAGCGATAAACTCGAGAAGGCTGAGCAGATATTCCGCACACTCCTTTCCCGTGAACAAACAATGCCGAGGCAGCCGATCTATCTTTCCCTTGCGCGTCTCTATGCCAAACGTGACCAACCCGATAGTGTAGACCGATGCTTCTGGTCAGCCGTGAATGATATACAAGTCTTTGCCGGCATCGGATTTGTCTTTCGGGATCTCAAATATATTTTTTCTCCGACAGAGTACCAGCATTACATTTCACTTTCGAACGCTGCTCAGCAGGCAGTATTTTTCCGGACGTTTTGGCAGAGGAGAAATCCGGATCCAACGGCAATCCACAACAAACGGTTAGTGGAACATTACCAAAGGCTCAACGGTGCTGAGGAGCAATATGAATGCTGGTCATTCAGGCAGCAGCTCTTACCGGGTGAAATTCCAATTTCGTTTCCCCCGCTCTACGCGCTGAATCAGGAATTCAACGATAAGGGATTGTTCTTTCTTCGTTTCGGCAAACCGGACCAGATTGCGACAAAGAGCGGATGGGAGCCGCTTTCGCAGACTGCTGGTTCAACTTTACGCTCCAGCACGGAGCTGGGTACAGGAACCGAGTCGTGGCTGTATACGAGAAAAGAAAATTATCCCAAAATGATTATTCACTTCAAGGAATTATCAGGAAGGCGGAATGAATGGCGGATTGGGACATGGGTGAGTGTCAACCTGCTTGAGAGATTGGCGGCCTGGGATATGAGCTATTTCGAGGTGTACCGTGATCCGGCACGATATCTTGATCCCAACCAGAGTGAGGGGCAGCAGTGGATGGACAAGGTTGCCGAGGAGGGAGAGAAGACAGTTATTCTTGCACTCTCTATGGATCGGTCGTCGAGTGGTGAGAAGCTTATACAGATTCCAGTGCATTCCAGTGTCACCTCATTCCAGGGGCCCGCAAAGCGATCGTATGTGGATGTGAGCTATGCGATACCGACCACAGCGATTCTCAACAAGGTGAGCGACACTACTCAAGTTGTCCGTGTTGAAATCGGGCTGCTTGTCCACAGCACATCGTCTGTGCAATTCTTGCGGCAGGTCGATACCGTTTCGATATCGCTGAAGGCGCATCCTTCCGGGATGTTTCTCGATCTGCTTCGGTTTCCCGCGCCGCCGGAGATTTACAACTTTGCGCTGCAAGTGAAAGTACTTGGCACACCGCTGGTGGGGGGATGGAGCTTTGTCGGAAAGGTCCCCGATTATTCAGGTACCGACCTCTCGATGAGCGATATTGAAATTCTCTTCCCTGTGCCGGAGCGGGGTGTCCTTCAGATCGATGGTGTCTCAGTTATGCCAAGTCCGTTTATTACGCTCATGACAACCGATCCTGTGAGAACCTATGTTCAGGTCTATAATCTACAGAAAGATTCGCTTGGAAAGACATCGTACACGATCGAATACAAATTGACCAAAGTTAGGTCAACCGAGAATTTTTTTGGCAAGGTATCGGGACTCTTCCGTTCGAAAAAGAAATCGGGTTCAACTTCGAAACTCGAATTGGGAGGGAAGGAAAAGGATGTGACTCAATATATGCCGCTGGTGGTGACAGATATTGAGCCAGGCGATTATTATTTGACGATACGAGTGACTGATCATAACAGGAAAAAAACAATTGAACGGTTGCGGCCGCTGGAGCTGCGGGAGTAAATAGCTTTATCATTTCCCGGTTTCCAGTTCCACTCTAAACGCTCTCTGCACCGATCCCCAAACATCTCTAAAAAAGCAGACTGCAAGAACTGTTCTGTGAGTTGGTTTGCCTGCCGCCGCTTCTCCCGCGCAACATCGGCTTTCTCTAATATGGATGCGATTTGCTTTTGGATGGGAAGTGGGGGAAGAGGGACTCTAATTGATTCTAAATATGTTTTGTTTATATGCGGAATCGTTGCTCCGGTACAATGCTCTCTTAATGAAGAGAATTGCGATCGCAAAAACCAACCGAGATAGATTGGGGAGATCCCTTCGCTTACTATTCTCAGTCGAGCAAGTGTACTTCCAATGAATCCTTGTAACCCAAAACCAATTGTCCCCGCGTTTGCACCATCCCAATCAATTATGATATCTTTATTCGTAACCTCAACACCTTTCTCGTCTGTATACTTTAGATTGTTGTCAGTTCGCAAATCTTCAATTTGAATGTATCTGCTTCCTCCATTCGTCGGAGATGTCAGGATAATATCATGTTTATTCCCCTTGGATATTGAGGTGAATTCGCCGAGCGGCTTCACGTTCCAAGCATTGATACTTACTCTCATCTGCGTTGCTTTCGATTCATAAGAGCTTTTCTGGTTACTTCCACTTCATTCGCCAACCTCTTCTCATCAGGTAGAGCAAGCTTGTACTCTGCAGCGAGTACTTTGTTGGGTAATCCTTCGAGTGCATACCTGGCAACAGCAGTGTCCTTCTCAGCGCAGAGGATCAGTCCGACCGGCGGATTCTCACCATCGTTCACCCAATGTTCACGAGCGTAATTGAGATACAGATGCATCTGCCCGGCATCGGCGTGTGTGAACTTACCGACCTTCAGGTCGATTACCACCAAACATCTCAGCTTGCGGTGGAAGAAGAGAAGGTCGATGCGGTACCATTCGTTACCTATACGGAGACGTTTTTGTCTGCCAATGAATGCGAAGTCGCCGCCGAGCTCGAGCAGGAACCTCTCCAAGTGCACAATGAGGGCTTCCTCCAGATCATTCTCAGAGTACTCATCCTTCAATCCGAGAAACTCCAGCACGTACGGATCTTTGATCTCCTCCTCGGCAGTTGGGATGTCTCCTGCCTGTGGCTTCGATCCTTTCTTTAGCATCGCTCCCTTCTTTCTAGAAAGAAGCGTGCGCTTATAAAATTTGGTCGAGATCTGTCTGTCCAATTGCCGCACAGACCAACCGCCGCGAATTGCTTCAGTTTCGTAGAAGGCACGAGCCTCGGGGTTCTCCACTGAGAGGAAACGAACATAATGCGACCAAGGAAGAGGAAAGGTATGAGCAAGTTGCGAGAGAGTGATTTTCCGGGACAGTGTTTCGGATTTTCCAGACAGTGTCTGAATAATTTCAGGTTCGGTAGGCAGTGCCAGCATTTTCTGTATCGTTGCAGTTTCAGATTGTGCAGACAGTGTCTGCACAATTGAAGATTTGCCAGACAGTGTCTGTCGAATGTGATTTGGATCCCACGCAAGGAAAAAAGCTCTGATTTGAAACAGATTACGCCGGCTGAATCCACGACCGAACCGTGCTGTCAGATCTTCAGCCAATTTATCGATTACCTGTTCACCATAAGCTGCCCTTATGTATCCACGCTGCTCAAACTCCACGATCCTTTGCCCAATTTCCCAGTAGGTTGCAGTGAGAATAGCATTGACTGTTCGAGCGCTTGTTCGCCTTGCCTGCTCTAACAGCTCACTGACCGAAGAAAGGAGTCCATGGTAATCGCCAGCCCGGACAAGTACGCTTGATGCATTTTTCTTTTTTGCCATAGTTAGCGAATCATCGCCTTTATGTTTTGAATGTCTTGCGCAATTTCGTTTTCCAGCTCCAGCACTTTTTTCATGATGGCTTCCGGTTTCTCATACTCGATCTCCTTGTGTTCGATTTCCTTGTAGCGTGAGATAGAGAGATCGTACTTGTTGGTGCGAATTTCATCGGCAGGAACGGGGAAATGTTTGCCTTTTCGGTTCGGACCCCCCTCCAATCCCCCCTTAACAAGGGGGGACAATGGGGGGTCAGACGCGAACGCCATTTGTCGATAATATCCGGAATATCATTCTCCGAAACCTTCTGCCGCTTATCATCCAGCGAAAATCCATCCGCCTCCATATCATAAAACCAGACGTTGTCTGTTGTGCCGCCCTTCTGGAAGATGAGCACCGCAGTGGAGACTCCTGCGTAGGGTTTGAACACACCCGATGGCATGGAGATAACGCCCTCGAGTTTGCATTTGTCAACAAGTATCTTTCTCAACGCAAGATGTGCGTTGCTCGTGCCGAACAGCACACCGTCGGGCACAATCACGCTGCACCGCCCGCCTGTTACAAGCAGGTCGTACATCAATTCAATAAAGAGCAACTCTGTCTTTGTTGTTTTCACCGAGAACCGCTCGTTGATGTCGCTCTTATCGATAGATCCCTTGAACGGCGGATTGGCGAGTATAACATCGTACTGCGTCTTCTCGGCAAACGCTTTGGAGAGTGTATCGGTATAACGGAAGTTGGGATTGTCGATACCATGCAGCATCAGGTTCATTGCGCCGATGCGCGTCATTGTGGCGTCGAAGTCGTAGCCGGTGAGCGCCTGGCTCTTGAGGAATTTTAACAGCTTCTTGTCGGCAATCCTATCGCCGATGAGATGGTGCGGTTTCCCTTCATCGTCGTACTCAAGCACGTCGGGACTGGTATTCGATTCGAGTATGTGTTCGTATGCATTCACCAAAAATCCGCCTGTGCCCGCGGCCGGGTCGCAGATACGGTCGCCAACCTTTGGATCGACCAGCTTCACCATCATGCGGATGATATGCCTAGAAGTACGGAACTGTCCATTCTTGCCCGCCGTGGTAAGCTGCATCAGTAGATACTCGTACAGGTCTCCCTGCACATCGATGTTTTGTTCGCTTATGTGCATCTCGTCGATAATTTTCACAGCTTCTTGCAGCAACGATGCCTTTGGAATGATGAAGACTGCATCCTGCATATGCTGTGTGAAGGAGCTTGTCTCGCTTCCAAGATTGCGAAGAAACTCGAACACTTTATCACGCACATGCTTCAACATCTGGTCGCCGGGCAACTGGCTCCAGTATGACCATCGGCATTCCTTGTTTGAGCGAAATACAGACTTGTACGGCGTGCCTCTGCGCTTCGCCGATGCAGTGCGAGCGTTGTCCATATCTTCCAGACGCTTGAGGAAGATAAGATAGGACATCTGCTCGATAGCCGTCAGCGGATTGGAGATACCGCCGGACCAAAACTTATCCCAGAGAGCGTTTACTTTTGATTTTAGTTGTGGGTCAGTGAGCATAAGTTTTTAATTCTTCCTCATGGTTTCGACCCCACCCTTTGTGAGGCTGTCTTAAAAATACATTTATTGGTGGGATAGGCATTCTTGCCTGTCCGATATTAGCAAATAATGACAAACAGGAATGTTTGTCCCACCAAATTTTTTTCTTTTTGGACAGCCGCATAATGCAAGGCGGTCATGAAACTTTGTCTTCGAGATTTGATAGTCTCATTTATCTTTACAAGAACATCGTTTAATTTGTTATATATTTCTTCATTCGTGAACCTCACAACGCAAATTCCAAGTGCTTCGATTTCTTTTTGTCTGTTTCTATCATATTCAATCGCATCAGCTTTATCATGTGATGATCTATCAATTTCAATAGCAAGTTTGATTTCCGTTGAATAAAAATCTACCACATACGATCCAATGCTGTATTGCCGGCGAAACTTGCATCCATTTATTTGTCTGCTCCGTATCCGTGCCCACAAGAGCCGTTCTGCTTCTGTCATCTCCCGGCGCAGTTCCTGCCGCCGCTCCTTCATCTCAAACCTGTTGAAGACATCAGTCATACACTATGATAATACTAAAATATCCTCCTTCACAAGTCGAAGATCCCGCTTGCTCTTGAGCGGGAGGGTCGCCACCGCCCGACCAGAATTTATCCCAGAGGGCGTCGACTTGACTTTTCAGTTGAAGATCGATGAGCATCTCAATTAGCTATTTGTTCATAAAGAATGATCCGAGTTTGGGGATCAGGTGAGAGATGAGGTGCCATCAAGGGTTCATCAATTACAATTGATGATCTCACCTTCCAGTCCTCTTTCGATACAATTCGAAAACGGTTGAGGACAACGTCAAGGTTCTTTCTTACCCATTCCACTCTCCGTAAATGCTTCGCAAGATGTGACTGAGGGCCGTCAAAAAGTTCTTTTAGTTCTTGATGAAACTCATATGGTGTTCTTGAGAGAAGAAGGTCTTTGCACTCAATAATATCGATGATTTTATCTTGCGGATATAATACAATAACGTCAATATCGCCTAATGACTGTCCGCGTCCAAACTCCATTTCCACTTTTCCGAACCTCTTTATGTTGGAATCGACGATCACGTTCTCACTTTTTTTGAATTGTTGAGCCACTTTCTCATTAAACTGGCGACCGTATGGCTCCCTGAGTTTGCTAATAATACGCTGCAAAGCTGTTGATTTTACCTGACTATGGAGGCGACCGGAAACGATAGTTCCGAAGAAGTTGTTGAACGCCGTCCAAAGCATCCTTACACCAAAATGGATATACGGTATGCCGTTTCTTAATTCAACAATTAATGGTCGACGGATGTATGATACTTGTCGATTGAATCTCCAAGGATAGTAGTGGTGCTTCCCAGAGAACTTAGGATGGCTAAAAAACTCTGTTCTTGGTTCAAACACAAGCGCCTCCAATAGCACAGCAATACGTTCAGGTGGAATCTTGCCATCTGAGGTTAATGATTGATGTATATTTTCGTAAACACCAACGTAGATAGTTAAATCACTTTTCAATGCAATCGAATGCAAACAACCGACAAGGTTAGAATAATCATCCAGAGTATATCCAAATTCTTCTAACATGCCAGTATTCACTTCCATCAACAAATCGCTCGTTCGTTCATCAGGTGGATCGACTTGCTTTATGGTAGAGCTCCAGTGCTTTTGAAAAACTCTGAGGAGGTGACTAGAGTATCGAGTGAAATACTGTGAAGTAAAAGCAGACAAGGCTTTTTCATACTGCTCTCTTGTGCGACCTACGCGACCTGAATCGAGTAGTTTGACCTTCATATTACCAATATTGTAATAGAGTAGATCACTGGTAAATCCCCAGCTAACAATTTGCTCTGCTATAGCAACCAAGCGGTCAAGGGACGCCTCACTGACAGGACGAATTCCAGATGGGGGCTGCGCCGCTACGTATTCTATAAGGAACCTACTTGCAATACTAGATTCCGATATCTTTTTCGATCGTTCTTCGAACATTGAACTAATCTTTGATTGATCAGCAATTTCCAACTGCATAGGCATCTGCATTTCAATAAGTGCCTTCTCTCGAACTAGTGCTTCATTCTGTCCTATGAGCGTTTCGATCAGATCTGTGGCACGATAGGTTGCTACCTCTTTTTTCAGTTCCGAAAAGAGATGACTGACGATATGTTCATTAATGAACGTTGCTTGTTTTCCAGGATCATCTTCAATTTTAAGTTTGAGGCTGGTAACATGTTCACCAACGTCATCCAGCATGGATTCTATGTCCATTTCATCAACAAGCCTTGGATCGTCAATTCCCCTAGGATCAAGCTCTGGATTCGTAATAGTATCAACAGTAGATATTTTCTTCTTTCGTCCGAGTGGTGCATACTTGTTGAGCAACTGCTCGATGCTGGTCGTTCCAAATGGATCACTTGCCAGGTTTCTTCTTACTACCTCACCGAGTGCCCTGAGGAGGATACCAATAGCAAACCTTTCTCCTTCGTTTGTTTGGCCATACATCTTGTGTACAATCGCAGGATAAATTTCTACCGTGATCATTTCTTTGGTCGTTATATCGCATATCAAGTAAGCCTCGTCTCTGAGTGGTGGTTCGCTCGGCCTCCAAGAATTCCAGTCAGCCTTTTCGTCGATTTTAATCTGGATAACAAACTGAGAGTATAGTTGCTTGATTTGGAGAAATATTAGTTCTAAGGCTTCGCGCATTTCATACAACCAAAAACTGAACATCTCGATCATTTCGATCACGATTCTACGAGGGTCACCCGACAGCTTCTCGTTTTCACAGACAAACCAGATAGGAATGGTAAAAGCTTCAAGCAATACTTCAACAGCGCTTGGGATATCTCTTGGGATATACACGGGAGTATTATCACCGTGCAACTTGATCACCTCTGTGATCGCATCTCTTGAAGGTGTCACTACCGCGTGGCGATCAATCTTTATAAGCGCTTCTGTCCTCACTGCTCTTGCAAAGTCACCTGGGAGATAGAGCATGGTAGGTTGAGTTTCATCGCCAATGTAATACGAATATTTTTTGGATCGAAAGAAGCCATACTCATCCATAGTATCAAAACTGATGATCTGAGTTCTATTTCGGATTCTTTTTTGAGCAATTGCGTATTTATACAAAAAGAGATTCTTTCCACCCTCAAGTGTAGCAATAATATCTAGTGTTGCGGAGGAAAGGCACAGTGCTGGGAAATCATAATACGGCTGGCAAAATTGAAATTTGGTCCACCGAAGAAAATGACAAAACAAAAACAGATACATTATCTCATTGGGTGGATTCTTGGAGAGGAAAAAAATATCCGATAGCTCTTTCAATTTCACGTGCAAGACGGATGAATCTCCAATAGTATTCACATTGGATCGCGGAACTAGATCATCGGTGAGTAAACACACGATCATCACCTTATCAACATCAAATCCAAAAGCACCAATGACGCTTGAAAGCCTGGCATCCTCTTTAGGTTCCAAGCCCTTGATAGGGAGTGCTTCAAGCCAACTAAGGTGAGTAGACACACTTGCCCACGCTTTGTGTCGCAGTTCCTGTGCAAATTTGTCTCTCAATCCATTTTGTTCAAGTACATTAATTATGTGGTGTTTCAGCGAAGGCAAGAGCGCGCTTGAGTCACTTACTATGAAGGAAGATCGAGTTTTTATGATCGGTGTCCTAATCATATCTCCCTCATCGAAGTCTCTAAGAAATCTCTCAATTCGAACTTGCCCGATTGGAGTACAAAATGGATCATATTCATTTGTTCTAAAGCCACATTTTCTACCTAAATCGTTGAATTCATCAAAGGTAAAAGTTACTGAATGTTGAAGCTGATGGAGTTGTTCTTCTTTTGGAATAACTATTTTATCTGAGTATTGAGCTTGAGTATTTCTGAGAATCCCAGCTTTTTGAGCAATCCGCTCGCTAACGGTGAGAATAAAAAGGCATTTTGAATACAGATCTACCGAGATTGCATCAGGTAGTAAGGATTCAGTTGGGTGGAACAATGCATGGAAAAGAAGATCAGCTGTATGATGCTACGCATCAAAACTTCCTGGAAAAATCCTATATCCTCCACCAAAGAAAACAATCTCTTCACAAAGAGGTTGTTTCGAAGGATCTTCTGCGCGGGTGAAATATGAGTCTGCTATTTCATTACCGTTGACAAGTTCATCAAGTTCTGCTGGGGAGATTTCCGGTTGATCGTTTTCAACATTCGCGGCGGCCAGATTGCAAAGAGCATCAATCCGGACGACATGATCGGAGTTCTCTGTATGAATGCGCAACGCCGCCAATTTACACAATAAATCGACAGTATTATAGCCCTCAATTTCCCCTTTTAGAACTTTAATTGTGTGTTTATTATTATTCACCGCTATCAGTACGAAATAATTTCAAGTTCTATCCAGTGAACCTCTTCGCCAAATAAATCAACGTGTTAATCTCGTTTTCGCTAAACAGCTTCGCCACCGCATTATTCATATCAAGCATACATTTTACCTGTTCGATACTTTACCTTTGGCTCCTCAGCGCCAAAGCCAATTCGCCGCTTATAGGGCATATGCTTGGAATGCCTTCCTCTCTTTAAGGTACCAAATTGGTACCTTAGAGTCGAATACTCTTCCACTGTGAGAACAAACATGAAGTCGCCCGGAAAACGATCACGGTTTCTGTTCACAGCCCGTTTGAGAGCTTTAGTCTCTACCTCATATAAATCGGCAAGGTCGGTATCCAGAATTACCTTTTGTCCTCGAATCAGTAGAATTCTCCGCTCGATAACTTCCGGCACCAATTCGACCCGTTTCAATAGCCTCTCCTTTTTCATTATCTATGCTGCCAATCTCTTTGCTAATTCAATTAACTCTTCTATCTCACTCTCCCCAAACAACTTCTCCACCGCGTTATTCATCTCACGCTTTCATTATACCAGTTCGATATTTTACCTTTGGCTCTTCAACGCCAAAACCAATGCGCCGCTTGGGAGAGGTGGGTGGAGCCATCAATTGTCAAATAGTTTCTCAGCCAAAGGCTGATCCGCCAAACAGATGGCGGACAGGTGCGCCGGTGCAAGGGCTTCCTTCGTTTCATCAATCGAGGCAAGCGTTCTCGACACCCAGAAATCGTTAAAGATTGTTACGAGCACCGGTATCTGCCCTGTCGTTCCCTCTTCCTGAGCCGGCAGCATATTGAAGTGCTCGAAATTCTCCCAGTAGTCGACAATAAGGAACTCTTCCTTTTCCTCTTCTGTCATATTCGCGCCTTTGATTCCCTGGCGCTGGAACTTTGTCTGTGCGGCATACACGTTTTTATCAACGAGATATTTCTCCTCGACTGCCTTATCAAACGTATAAAGGAAGGTGGGAATCTTATCGTGACAATCGAAAAACTTAAACGTGTCCCGCTCAATGAACTCCGCGGGTGTGGCTGTCAATCCGATCTGCACACCATCGAAGTATGCCAGGACATCTGTGAATTTGTTGTAAATGGAGCGGTGACATTCGTCTGTTATAATCAAATCGAAATCGGCCGGAGTGAACTTATCGTAACATAACTCGAGTGTCTGGAGTGTGGAGACACAGATGCGTTTCCGTTTCGCATCCTCAAGATCGTAGGTGCGAATGCGGGCTCGTGACTCGTTGGGGAGGAACACCTTGAATCCATCTGTCAATGCTTGTTCTACGAGTGCATCCCGGTCGGCAAGGAACAGAATCCTCTGAGCTTGATGCGTCTTCAGAAACAGATCGATCAACGCCATTATCGTGCGGGTCTTTCCTGTTCCCGTTGCCATCACGAGAAGCGCTTTCCGCTTCTTCTTGGTTTCTATTGTTTCGGAGATCCTTCGAATCGCCTCTACCTGGTAGGAGCGGTTAACAATTGTTGCATCGATCTGGATACTGTTGAGGGGCTTCTTGTTTTGTTTCAGGAAGAGGAGGCGCTCAAGATTTTCCCGTGAGAAAAATCCAGCCACCTGCCGTGCGGCCGCTGCCTCGCTATCCCAGAAGAAGATATCTTCTCCATTTGCCATGAATCCGAATGGGCGGAAGCTTTGTTTCTTTTCGATTCCTTGCAGGTACTCCAGGATCTGCTGTTTGCCGACACGTGCATCTCGGCTCGTTCGTTTTGCCTCGACAACAGCGAGTACCTCACCGTTTGTGCGATAGAGACAATAATCGGTGAACCCTTCCTGAGGAGATGCATCGTAACCTGCAACGGGGATTTCGAATGCGACCTGTGTGCGGTCGGAGATATTCCATTCGACTTTCCTGATCTGCGGGTCTATAATGTTGTACCGAGTCTGTGCTTCGCTTATTCTATAACGATTTGTACTCAGGCTACACCCCAATGAGCAGTGAATGATATAAACACGTTACGCAAAATGGATTGATCATCGATTAAGAGAGTTTTATTTCTTGGTATACTTAATCCTCCCATATGGGGTTGTCCAATGTGTAGGACGAGTTGTCCGACTTTTAGTCGAGCTAACTCGTCCACATTCCTGAAAATTTTAGGATTTATATGTGTCACGGTATGGACCGTGACACCCACGCGATCCTTTTAGACACCCCGAAAGGAGAGGTCAGATGCAAGATCTACCGCTTTAATCAAGCAGTTCGTTCTTTCTGCGTAACATCAGTGATTAAAACACAACGACGAGAAAGAGCTCTTAAAATCTAATATTCCTTTGTGTCGTTGTGGTTCAATTCTTTTGTGTATTTACAAATGAAAAAACCCGCCTGACGTTTGCTGTTCTCACGCCCCACGGGTTCATTGTTGCTGGTTTCACTCTCCTCTGTTCAGCAAGTTGTATTAAATCTACCTTTCTACGAGTTTAAAAGCAATCATTCTAAAAGCGATGTCTATAGGGACTTCGTTTGATTTTCTCTACAAAATCAGCTACACTTTTATGGAAAAACGATAGCCACTAAGACACGCCTGCCCGCCGCAAAGATTCTTTCAGGTAGGCGGGAAGTCACTAAGAATTTCTGTAAATATAAAAATACTCATGATTCTTCGTGCATTGGGGACTTAGTGGCAATTATGTTATCGAGGACCGTTTATCTCTATCGTTGAAGAAAAGGATCATGCTGGTCAATGCTTAGTCAACGCAGGTTATACCGAACTATCGAGAGTTTTGCTTCGGAACATTTTAAAACCGATAAAGAGCTTCTGAAGCATGTGCTCAATGAGATTGTCAAGGATGAACAGATCACGATTAAAGGCGGGCGCATCTGGGAATATGAACCGGAGAGCGAATCCTACCGATTGATCCATCAAATCGGCGTTATCGACAAGCTCGAACAAGACTACCGAATACAGGTCTCCCGCTATCCGCTCTTCCACCGGCTGGTCGAACATCGTTCCATCATTGCCAATGAGACCGACTCCTATCTGCGGAAAGCCGGCATAATAAAATTTTCAGCAACCGGTGTAGGGGAGAAGATGCAATGGAAAAAAGGGCTGGTCTTTCAATACATCCTTGCCTTTAATTCCGATTCGATGGAAGACTCACTGCTTTCCGATTTAAATATTATCGGCCTTGCGGTGACATCCGCGATGAAGGGCAGGAAGATCGAACGTAAAGCGCATTTGCTTGAAAAAGATATCGACAAGGCGCGTGAAATCCAGCAGAGCATCCTTCCCCAGCATGCCCACAACTTCCACCACTTTGAGATCTACGGTATCTCCATCCCCGACAGAATTGTCGGAGGTGATTTCTTTGATTACCTCCAGGCAGATGGCGAACCAGATCGGTTGAGTGTGGTCATCGGGGATGCTGCAAGCAAGGGATTCCGCGCCGCCGCGCAGGCGTTGTATGTTGCCGGTGCATTGCGGATGGGAATATCCTACCATACGAAAATCGGCCTGTTGATGTCCAATCTTAACCGGTTGGTGAATAAAACGTTTTCTGAAGAACAATTTGTAACAATGTTCTATGCGGATCTCTCCAACGACAAGAAGGGACTGGTCCTCTACGCCAATGCGGGTCACAACAGCCCATTCGTGTTCCATGCCGATGACAAATCGGTGGAGCTGCTTGAGGCAACCGGACAAATTCTGGGGCCATTTCCGCAACGCGGATACAGGGTAGAACACACTCACCTGCTTCCGGGAGATGTGCTTGTGATGTACACGGACGGTGTCAGTGAAGCAATGGGGCCGGGCGGGCAATACGGCGAAGAGCGTGTCATTCATGTTACGCAAGAGGCGTATAAGCAGAGTGCAAAAGAAATCTGTCAAAGGATTGTTGAAGATGTAACAAAATTCTCAGCTGGATCCACCGATGCCGATGACCAAACTGTTGTGGTCATTAAGCGTATGGGATAAAGAGGAACTGATAATCGTTTATTTTGGAGGAAGAGGTAATGACTGATCAAAAAAAAGTTGGTGTTGTGACACAGGTGAATAGCGGATCGTTAACTGTCATTCTCGATACGACCGTCACAACGCTTGTCCGTGAGTTGAGCGGGAAAATTTATTATATCGGCCAGATCGGAACGTACTACCTGATTCCGGTAAACAAGCTGCTTATTGTGACCATGGTCTCGGATATCCGCAAAGCAGAAAATGTGGAAAATGGGAAATCGTCGCAGCGTTATCTTATGACACTTAATCTTGTTGGAACGGTAAAAGCCGGCCGTTATGAACGTGGAGTTTCATTTATTCCACCCGTTGATTCACCCGTCTTCATTGCAGAGGATGCCGATCTGACCGCTGTCTTTTCAATCTTCAGGAAGTTTGGTTTTTCAGTTGGACAGCTCTCCTTGTTTGAGCGTGAGCGTGCATTCCTGGATCCGAACAAATTTTTTGGGAAACACCTTGCCGTACTCGGATCGAGCAGTGCAGGAAAATCGTGCACGGTTGCATCAATCCTGCAAAAAGTTGCCTTCTATCCGGATGCGAATATCATCATCCTCGATATTCATAATGAGTACAGTACGGCCTTCCCCGATGTCAGCAAGCATCTCAACATTGCGGAGCTGGAAATGCCCTTCTGGCTGATGAACCTTGAAGAAATGCGAGAGACGTTCATTGACGATCGTGATGAAAATGCATCAAGCCAGTTAACAGTCTTCAAAGACCTTATTATGATGTCGAAGAAAGCCAAGAATCCGCAGCTTGCCGAGGTCTTGACGATCGATACGCCGGCATATTTCGATCTCGCTGAAGTCCGTGCGAAGATGCAATATCTGGATACGGAAAGAATCTCCGGTGCGAGCTCAGGTGGTGCAAAGGAGGGCCCGTTCTATGGCAAGTTTGCCCGATTTCTTGTCCGGCTCGATAGCCGCCTGAACGATCCCCGCTATGCCTTTATGTTCAAGCCCAAAAACTATATCCAGTCTTCTTCCCTTAAAGAATTGCTGAGTGAAATCTTTGGTGCCGAGGGAAGCGCTCAAGTTACCATTATGGATATGAGCGGTATCCCATTCGATATTGTGAATACCATCGTTTCGCTGGTTGCCCGGATGGCATTCGATTTCAACTTCTGGAATAACAACCGCCGGGATTTTCCAATTCTTCTTGTTTTTGAGGAGGCGCACAACTATTTGCCATCCAGCGGTATCGCCGGCGCTGCACGGAAAACCGTTGAACGTATTGCGAAAGAGGGACGTAAGTACGGAGTGAGTTGTATGATTGTCAGCCAACGGCCTGCCGAAGTCTCTGAGACGATTATTTCTCAGTGTAACAACTTTGTCATCCTTCGCCTCACGAACCCGATCGATCAGAACTATGTGCGTAAACTGATGTCGGATACCTTCTCAGGCTTAATCGATACACTTCCTTCACTCAGGCAGGGCGAGGCATTGATTGTAGGTGAAGCGATTCCGATGCCGCTTCGGGTTCAGATAGATTTTCCAAATCCCGAGCCTGCAAGCGCCGACATCAAGTTCTTCGACAAGTGGAAGCAGAGTGATAATAAGACGATCGTGCCCGATGTCGTTGAGAGGTGGTGGAGACAGATCAGGCATTGATAATTGTCGAGACATTGTTATGCGTGAAAAGGTGTGCCGATGGTACACCTTTTTTTGTGGTGATCTTTTCACTGTTCCCCGAGTGCCGTTGTCGGCCTGCCCGCCGCAGCCATGCGCAGGCGGGGGATCTATCATGCAGTGGAGTGTGGTTCCGTGTAGCAGATCCCAAACTGAAGCATTTTGGGATCACTGGTTATTTCCTGTTATCTCCTCAACCCTCAGTGATCCCCGAATGCTTTTATCGGGGATCTGTCATGCGTGGAGTATAGTTCCGCGTAGTAGATCCCAAACTGAGGCCCGCCTTCGCACTTCGTGTTTCCGCCTGCTCTGAAGCTCCGGCGGACGGGTCGGCGGGCAAGCATTTTGGGATCACTGTATTTGCGTGTTGATGTCCATCATTAGCGGGAACACCATGAGCGAAACGGACGTTATTCTTTTATAGAGAAGAACAAGCTCAGGCTATAGGGCATCGATTACACGATGCAGCCTTCTGTTAACCTCATCCGCGATGACTCCTATATGCGGGTTCTCAAGGATTTTTGTCATGATCATCGGATCGAACGCAGCGACAACCGTTTGCTCCTCTTTTTCATAGACGATGACGTTACAAGGGAGCAAGAGTCCAACCTCTTCTTCGGCAAGCAGCGCTTTATGGGCGAAGGGAGGATTGCATGCACCGAGAATGACATACTTCTTAAAGTCGACATTCAATTTTTTCTTGAGAGTCTCTTTGACATCGATTGTCGTTAGTACTCCGAATCCCTCTTTCTTCAATTCCTCGGTGACCCGTTCGATTGCTTCTTCGTACGTCATAGAAACAGTTTTTGAGAAGCCGTATTTCATCATTCCCCCTTTTGAAAGTTCCATTCCGCAATTCCTCCTCCCATATGTGCCATCTTGAATCCAAATTTCTTTAATTCAAACCGCAAGCACCACCGCAGCATTCACCGCCCGTTTCACAAGGAGGCGCTGAAGGGTAATTTGAGGAGGATGAACCGGACATTGAAACCGATGCAGCCGATATCAGTTTTTTATGCTGAGTAGATCCGCAACTCGGGCAGATCACATCTTCGATTACTTCTTTTGTTTTATGATATACGTCGTACGTCCCTCCGCAATCCACACAGCGATAATCGTAAATGGGCATTCTATTCTCCTATAAGTGTTTTGCAAAAATATTGATAAAACTGTCAACTCCAGTTTATGTGGAAAAATCAAAAATGAAAAATCAAAATGACAACGGAAAATGAAGATATCGAAAGAGTAGCATAATTCACATATGAGTTCTTCATCATTTTGATTTTTACATTGTTATTTTGCTCTTTTCACTCTAATTCTTGATTTAAGATATTTTACCTTGTGAAGATGTGATGCAGTAAATCTCAAAACGATTCATCTACAATCCTGCGGCATCCCAAAGATTTCTGGTGTCGATTATGAGCTTTGCTATCTTTTGGCACACCTTCTTAAAATATTCATCTGCTTTTCCCTGATCGAATTTTACATACCCCTGCTTTTCTTTGTAGAGCATAATCGATGTCGGTGAAGGATATGCAGTATAGCTGCCGCTTGGAGGCAGGGGCGCTGCAAGATTATCCGAGTACAGCTCTTTTTTCACCAGTTTGGGATTGACAGCCTGAATAAATGCATTTTCATTCCAGCCGGCATGGCCGCCATCCTCACCAAAGACAGAGATCGTCACATCCGAGGTGTATGTCCACCAGTTTATGACGAGGGTCCGTACTTTCTTTTCCTGACCCACTTCTGTCGCAACCTGGCTGAGCACAGTGGATTGGATACCGCCGTGGCCGTTCACCACAATGATATTTTTGAATCCCATCTTTGCCATCCCTGATATGACATCCTTCAGATAGGCACGGTAGGCCGGCTCGGAAATTGCGAAAGAGCCGGGATATGCATCGAGGCTTCCGGTAATACCATAGGGGACGACAGGAGCGACGAGGGCATTCACCTCTGCGGCGATTGTTTGCGCGATTGCCTGAGGAGCAATAATATCGGCTCCATTGTTGATAACGCCGTGTGCTTCAAGTGTGCCGGTCGGAAGAATCACCGTGCTGATCCTGGAAGGTACGAGCTGCCGGATTTCCATCCAATTCAAGTCGCTCAGTTCGCGAGAAGGTACTGTCTCCTTTGCTTGTGCAAAGAGTACCAATGGAAACAGCACAAATACAATCAATTGTATCATTCGTCTCTTCATCATGAACTCCTTGAAATGTCGATACTCTCTCTGCATTAAGAAAACCAGATAATAGGACACAGATGACACAAGAAAACCACTGATCATCACAGATAATATTTTAAGAAGATTATTGAGGGTATTCATTACTCAGAATAATAAGGGTGTTGTGTCGATCTTGTATTTTTCAGTGTCATCAGTGTTCAAATATTTTCTCACTGAGCAGTTACTTTGATTTTAATAATTGGCGAAGGACATATTGAAGAATGCCGTCATTCTTATAGTAGTCCACCTCATTTGGCGTATCGATCCGGCACAGTACTGTAAAGCTCTTCACCGATCCATGTTGGTCGATGGCCTTCACATTCATTTTCTTATGCGGGTGAAGGTCCTGGGCGATTCCTTCGATTGAGTATGTCTCAAATCCTGTCAGCCCCAGGGATATGTAATTTTCTCCATCCATGAATTGGAGCGGGAGAACTCCCATGCCAACCAGATTACTTCGATGAATTCGTTCGAAACTTTCTGCGATGACTGCCTTCACACCAAGAAGCATGGGGCCTTTTGCGGCCCAATCACGTGATGATCCGGAACCATATTCTTTGCCTGCGATGATGATCGTTGGAATTCCTTCTGCTTTATACTTCATCGCTGCATCGAAAATTGAAAGGGGATCTTTCGACGATGGATGAATAGTCACTCCTCCCTCAGTGCCCGACAGCAGGAGATTCTTCAATCTCACATTGGCAAAGGTTCCGCGCATCATGATTTCATGATTGCCGCGGCGTGCACCATACTGGTTGAAATCTTTTTTCTGAATACCCCGATCCGTTAAATAGCCTGCAGCCGGGCTGCTTGCCGCGATTGATCCGGCAGGTGAGATATGATCTGTTGTGACTGAATCGCCAAGCAATACCAGAGCGCGGGCAGCGCTGATATCAGTTTTTGCGGCCGGCTCTTTTTTGAGGTCGG
This sequence comes from bacterium, assembly GCA_043803945.1. Taxonomy (GTDB): domain Bacteria; phylum Bacteroidota; class Ignavibacteria; order UBA10030; family UBA10030; genus JAZDJN01. The sequence continues at coordinate 51,813 of JAZDJN010000054.1, forward strand.
TGAAATAGGGTGCGGCTTTGATATAGGTGGATTCAGCATCCCACGTATAGCGCTCTCCCGATGGCGTATCCAATGCGTTCCATCGCTCATCTCCACCAAAGACATCAGAGTATTGCTCCTTAAACATGCTCGAAAGCACGTTATCCCTGACGGTTTGCTGTATCTCTTCCGGAGTTGGCCATATATCTTTTAGATAGATCGGTTGGCCATAGCTTCCTGTACCTAGTGGTTCGGTAGTCAGGTCGATGTCCATTGTGCCAGCCAATGCATACGCAACGACGAGAGGGGGAGAGGCGAGGTAGTTTGCTCGTACCTGGGAGTGAACCCGGCCTTCGAAGTTACGATTGCCGGAGAGTACGGAAGCGACAACGAGATCATTCTCCTGAATAGACTTCGAAATTGCATCGGGAAGAGGTCCGCTGTTTCCTATGCAGGTCGTGCAGCCATAGCCAACTAAATGAAAACCAAGCGCGCCCAACGGTTCATACAAACCGGCATGCCTGAGATACTCGGTGACGACTTTCGAACCGGGGGCGAGACTTGTCTTCACCCAGGGTTTTGTCCTAAGTCCCTTTGCAATTGCTTTTTGTGCGAGCAACCCTGCAGCAATAAGGACGGAAGGATTTGAAGTATTTGTACAACTTGTAATCGCGGCAATCACCACATGCCCGCTATTCATTTCTAAAGGTGATCCATCTTTCACGGTTGAGATCGGTTTCAATTTCAATTCAAATGCCGCTGGTACAGATGCCGAGGATTGCTCTGTCCACTGCTTCAGATCTTCTTCATTTGCCTTTGTTCCTTTTGAAGAGAGATAATCGGCAAACGCTTTTCGATAAGAGGTTCTTGCCTGATTCAGGACAACTCGATCCTGCGGGCGCTTTGGACCGGCAAGGCTTGCCTCGACTGTTGAGAGATCGAGTTCGAGCGTATCGCTGAACTCCGGTGTTGGTGTCCCCTGGGAGACGAATAGATTTTGGGCTTTGTAATACGATTCAACAAGCTGGACGAGTTCAGGATCTCTCCCGGTGAAGTGAAGGAAATTCAATGTCTCATGATCAACCGGAAAGAATCCCATAGTTGCTCCATACTCAGGAGCCATATTAGCGAGCGTTGCACGATCGGCAAGGCTTAATGCAGAGATACCGGGGCCGTAGAATTCGACAAACTTTCCGACGACCCGTTTCTTGCGAAGCATTTGTGTCGCCGTTAGCACAAGATCGGTCGCTGTGGTGCCTGGCTTCAGCGCGCCAAATATTTTAAATCCCACCACCTGTGGTATGAGCATTGAAATTGGCTGACCAAGCATTACGGCCTCCGCTTCTATACCTCCAACACCCCACCCGAGCACTCCCAATCCGTTAATCATTGTGGTGTGAGAATCAGTGCCAACTAACGTGTCGGGGTATGCGACCGTTTGGCCATCAGTCATATCGGTAAAGACGACACGCGCCAGGTATTCCAGATTCACCTGATGGACGATTCCTGTTTCGGGAGGAACAACGCGAAAATTTTTGAAGGCCTGCTGCCCCCAGCGGAGAAAAGCATAACGTTCTTTGTTTCGCCCATACTCGAGGGCTGCATTCATAGAAAATGCCTGGAGTGTACCGTATTCATCAACCTGTACCGAATGATCGATAACAAGATCGACTGGTTGAACAGGATTAATGAGATTTGGATCGCCTCCCATGGCAACCATGGCATCGCGCATAACAGCAAGATCCACAACACAAGGGACACCTGTGAAATCCTGGAGGAGGACACGTGCAGGCATAAAGGCAATTTCCTTATCGGGTTCTGCCTTAGCGTTCCAGTGAATCAGTGCCTCAATATCTTTTTTGGTCACGACTCGCCCATCCTCGTACCGGAGGAGGTTTTCTAAGAGGATTCTCAGCGAAATGGGGAGTTTTGAGATCGTTCCTGGATACTGCTTTTCCAAGGCCTGCAAGGAAAAATAGGTATACGATTGAGTGTCCATGGTGAAACTGGATTTCGTTTGAAAGCTGTCGAGACTCTTCATTGATCCTCCTTACAATTCCAAGATGGTTATTTGTGCAAGACCAATATATATAAAAAAATCTTCATTTTTTCATTTCTGATAATGAAGAGATTTACGATATTCTGGTGCGGGAGGAGGCCGCCCCAAATTGCATTTAACGTTCCAGAGAGTGTTCTCGGAACGAGTGAAAGAGAAATAGTAACTGACGTTACGCCGGAAGAAAAATTTGTATGATTGAAGTGAATGATCCTGTTTTTGACCTCCTCTTTTTGAGGCCGTCCAAAAAGAAAAAAATTGTCTCACCCGAGTGCTTGTATCGGGTGTCCAGTGCCTTTATTTTTCAAATATCTGGATTCCCTGCCTGCCGAAGTGGCTTCGCCAGGCAGGCAGGCCGCTAAAAGTCCCGTTGTACGGGATGCCGTAAAGCGGCACATGCGGGAATGACAGTGTCCTTTTTTAGTTTTTAGACAACCCCATATCGGGTGGTTTGGGGTTTGCTAATGAGAGCCCAGATCGATAGATCTTTTTCCTTTTCTGCGTAAGGTGAATAATAATATTACTCTTGGCTCACTTGGCGGCCACATCTACTTTCAAAGAGTCTCTTTTTTATTTTTACGTAGCATGTGTTAATCATTCAATGAAGGAAGGATCAATATGTCTACCGAGAAGAAAATTCTTCAACTAAGGGAAATTCGTGATTCTGTGAAACAGGCAGGGGGCGAGAAACGGATCAAAGCGCAGCATGACAAAGGAAAGCTCACTGCACGAGAAAGGATTGAAAAGCTTCTCGATTCAGGATCGTTTGAAGAGATCGATCAATTTGTCAAACATCAGTGTACTGATTTTGGCATGGAGAAGCTGCGACCCCTGACGGATGGAGTGATTACAGGATATGGGGCAATCAATGGAAGGACAGTCTTTGTCTTCGCGCAGGATTTTACCATTTTTGGAGGTTCACTTTCCAAAGCTCATGCCGAGAAGATCATCACACTCATGGATATGGCAGCAAGAGTGGGAGCACCTCTCATCGGCATTAATGATTCGGGGGGAGCGAGAATCCAGGAGGGAGTAGTTTCTTTGGCGGGATATGCCGATCTCTTTCTGAAGAATGTCCTTTACTCGGGAGTCATACCACAGATTTCACTGATTATGGGACCGTGTGCCGGGGGAGCAGTCTATTCACCGGCGATCACCGATTTCGTTTTTATGACAGAAAAGATCTCATACATGTTTCTGACCGGACCAAAAGTCATTAAGCAGGCAACCCGGGAGGAAGTCACTGCGGAAGACCTCGGGGGGTCGGCAGTGCATGCAACGAAGAGTGGAATAGCGCATTTTGTCTATCCGAATGAAGAAGAGACATTTCAGGGAGTGCGAAAACTTCTCTCGTACTTCCCTCAGAACAATAATGAACTTCCGCCTCACACTCCCTATATCGATAGTGCCGATAAGCAGAGTGACCGGTTGAATACTATGATTCCGGATAGCCAGAGCAAACCGTATGATATGAAAGAGGTCATCAAAGAAATCGTAGATGAGAACGATTTTTTCGAGGTGCTTCCAAAGTATGCGGGCAACATTGTTGTGGGATTTGCGCGTCTGAATGGAAAACCGATTGGCATCGTGGCTAATCAACCGAAAGTTCTCGCCGGTGTTTTGGACAACAATGCGTCGATGAAAGCGGCGCGGTTTATTCGTTTCTGCGATGCATTTAATATTCCGCTCCTTGTACTCGAAGATGTCCCAGGCTTCATGCCAGGCACGATGCAGGAATACAACGGCATCATTAAGAATGGAGCGAAATTGCTGTATGCATTTGCCGAAGCAACTGTCCCGAAGATTACCATCATCATCCGCAAAGCGTATGGCGGCGCATATTGTGTCATGAACTCGAAACATATCCGCGGCGATATTGTCTACGCCTGGCCGACAGCGGAAATTGCCGTGATGGGTCCGGATGGAGCAGTGGAAATTGTATACAGCGAGGAGCTTAAGCAGGCGACCGATCCGGGAAAACGAAAAGAGGAGTTGAAAGAATTATACGCCGATAAATTCGCCAATCCGTACACGGCTGCTGAACGAGGGTATGTCGATGATGTGATCGAACCAGCGGAGACCCGCACAAAATTAATCAAGGCATTCCAGACACTTTCAACCAAGAAGGACACCAATCCGAAGAAAAAACATGGGAACATTCCACTCTAACAACGATCAACCATCATATTGATCCCCCCGTTCGATTGAATCTGATTGCAGCCTTTCGGGTGGAAAGAAAAGATCCGCTTTTCATTTATAGAAGAACGTCGTTTCCTGATACTATCGAATACTCTGATAGTGGTACATTGCATTATTATTTCTACCCAAAACAACGTCAGCGATCATGTGTGTCAAACTCAAGAATTGAATTCGCTCTCTCTTCATTGAGAATACTGGTGAGATTCTTTTTTGATTTATCATTATACTACATAGGTAATTATCAAACGTACTGTTCTTTATCATATGAGGTTTTTCATGAGTGACGAAGGAAACAATAGCAGTCCTATCCAATCATCATTTTCTCATTGGCAATCTCAAACATATCTCAAAACACTAGAGAAGAATCCGGAACGAGAAGAAAAATTTACTACGATATCATCCCAACCTGTTAAGCCATTATACACCCCGCTTGATGTGAGCGACGAGTATGATGACTCTCTCGGATATCCCGGTCAATATCCATTTACACGCGGGATCCAGCCGACGATGTACCGCGGCAGGTTCTGGACAATGCGTCAATATGCCGGCTTTGGAACGGCAAAAGAGTCCAACGAACGATACCGCTACCTCCTTTCGCAAGGTCAAACCGGACTTTCCGTTGCATTCGATTTACCCACCCAGATTGGTTACGATAGCGATGCTCCGATTGCTATGGGAGAGGTGGGTAAAGTTGGTGTAGCAATAGACACGCTGGCCGATATGGAGATTCTCTTCGATCAGATACCGCTCGATAAAGTTTCCACATCGATGACTATTAATGCTCCTGCAGCAGTTCTACTCGCAATGTATATTGCCGTTGCCGAAAAGCAGGGGGTCGGTAAGGAGAACATCAGCGGGACGACCCAGAATGATATTCTCAAAGAGTATATGGCACGAGGGACGTACATCTTTCCACCAAAACCATCGATGCGGTTAATGACAAATATTTTTCAGTACTGTACGAACGAAGTACCGAAATGGAACACGATATCGATTTCAGGCTATCACATTCGTGAGGCAGGCTGTACCGCAGCGCAAGAGGTTGGCTTTACCCTCGCCGATGGCATCGCCTATGTGAAGGCAGCGATTGAGGCAGGCCTCGATGTGGATGAATTTGCCGGACAACTCTCATTTTTCTTCAATGCTCATAATGAGCTGCTGGAAGAGGTTGCGAAGTTTCGAGCAGCCAGAAGACTTTGGGCAAAGATTATGAGAGACCGTTTCGCCGCGAAGAAACCAAAATCGATGATGCTGCGCTTCCATGCTCAGACAGCAGGATCGATGCTCACTGCACAGCAGGTCGATAATAACATTGTACGGGTGACAATCCAGACTCTGGCAGCAGTTCTGGGTGGAACTCAGAGCCTCCACACCAACTCACGCGATGAAGCGCTCGCCCTGCCAACGGAAGAGTCGGTTCGCGTGGCATTGCGAACGCAGCAAATTGTTGCTCACGAAAGCGGCGTTGCCAATACCGTCGATCCGCTTGCCGGATCGTATTACGTTGAAGCGTTGACAGATCGAATTGAACGTGATGCTGCCTCCTATATCGAGAAGGTCGATGGTATGGGGGGAATGATTGATGCGATCGAGAAGGGGTATCCGCAGAGCGAAATTCAAAAAGCCTCATATGAATATACGAAAGAAGTTGAATCGGGAAAGCGCATTGTTGTCGGAGTGAATAAGTATCATGTTGAGGAGCAGGAGCCGACAGGATTACTTAAAATTGATCCGGCAGTACAGGAAGGACAGGTACAGTTCCTGAACAAGATTCGCTCTGAACGGGACGCAGCGCAGGTGCGGATGAAACTTGAGAAGCTCCGGGAAGCAGCAGTCGGAGATTCTAATCTTATGCCTTGCATTTTCGAAGCGGTAAAAGTGTATGCCAGCGTTGGAGAAATTTGCAACACCCTCCGCGGCGTGTTTGGTGAATACAAGGAACACGTGGTTCTATAACTTTTTGTGAAAGTGGCAACGCCTTAGTATTTGTGGCGCATTAGCTGCCATTGCTTTTTCCGCTGAAATGGAGATCAATGATAATGAAAATACTCTTGATTCAACCACCAAAATCACCCCGGACAATCGGTGGAGAAGACGTATTCATCTACGAACCCCTGGCACTGGAGTATGTTGCCTCGGGTGTGACGAATGATCATGACGTCAAAATACTCGATATGCGCTTGGAGAGCGACCTTGAATCAGCCCTCACTGGATTTGATCCGGACATTGTCGGCATAACCGCCTATACTGTTCATGTCAATGTAGCCAAGGGACTTTTTGAGCAAGTCAAAGCTTGGAATCCAAAGGCGCTAACAGTTGTGGGCGGACACCATGCAACAGTAATGCCTCGCGATTTCCTCATGCCGTGCATCGACCTCGTCGTGATAGGAGAGGGTGTTTTTTCCTTCAAGGAAATTGTACGGAGGTTTGAAAAAGGAGAATCCTTTGAAGGCATTCCAGGAACGCTGTATGCGAAAGGTAATAATCCGAGCAGAACGGAGTGTGAAACAGGGATTGATCTTGACTCAGTTCCTTTCCCTGAGAGGACATTAACCGCTAAATACCGTAGCCGATACTACTCGGAATGGATGAAGCCGCTGGCTTCCCTTCGTACATCCAAAGGATGCCCATACCATTGCAGCTTCTGCGCTCAATGGAAGATTGCTGGAGGGCGCTATTATAAGCGAGAGTCACAACGAGTGGTAGAGGAACTTGCAGGAATTCAGGAGGAATGCGTTTTCTTTGCTGACGATGAGTCCCTCATCGATGCCCCACGAATGGCTCTACTCGCCAACTTAATCAAGGAAGCAGGCATACGAAAACGGTATTTCCTTTATGGAAGGAGTGACACAATAGCTCGACATCCTGAGCTGTTGAAGTTGTGGCGAGGCATCGGGCTGGAGCGTGTTTTCGTAGGATTGGAGTTTTTTCGAAATGAAGACCTGGACTATATCTGCAAGAGCTCAACATCAGAGGACAATGAGAATGCCGTTCGAATCCTGCAGGATCTCGGTATAGACATCTATGCCTCCTTCATTGTTCGACCGAGTTTTACCAAGCAGGACTTTGCCCTCTTGCGGCAGTACTGCCGACGATTGACACTGAACTACGCATCCTTTGCAGTCCTGACACCACTACCCGGAACTGATCTCTATCGAGATGTCAAGAATCAACTTCTCACGCACAACTATGACTATTTTGATTTCATTCACACGCTGCTACCGACTGCGCTCCCACTGAAGGAGTTCTATGCGGAATATCGTCGTCTTTATATGAAGGCGATTCCCATAACCAGGCAACTTAGTTTCCTGAAAAAGTTCTCTCTGCGGGAGATTCCCGGGGCGATAGTCAAAGGGACACGATTCTACGAACGATTAAAAACCACCCACTTGGATTATTTTCAATGAGCAATTGATCGTTCGTCGCTCGGCATGCCACTGCCCCGCCAGAAAGCGACGGGGTAAACGTGGTGAGGCGAAACGATAGAAGAGAACAAGGAATCCAGACTATGAAAGCGACACATATCGAACATATTGGAATTGCCGTGCGGAATTTGAAGGAGGCTATTGAATTCTACGAAAGCTCCTTTGGTCTGCATTGCTATCAAATTGAAGAAGTCAAAGATCAAAAAGTAAAGATAGCGTTCTTTCGACTTGGACACATCAAGATCGAATTGCTTGAATCGACTGATCCGGAGGGTCCAATCGGCAAGTTTATTGAGAAGAAGGGTGAAGGAGTTCACCACATCGCCTTTGCCGTCGAGAATCTGGGAGATGCATTACAGCACTTGAGCCGCGAAGGAGTGCAGCTCATCGATAATCAGCCGCGGAAGGGAGCTGAAGAATTGATCATCGCTTTTCTCCATCCGAAGTCGACGCATGGTGTGTTAATTGAACTCTGTGAACAACCGAAGAAGTGAGCTCAAACAAAACTATGCTTATGGAACGTCTTGCAGGATTGGGAAAAATCATTTTGCCAGAGCAATATGCTTGACATTGGGAAAAAAATATATATCTTGAAGAAGCAATGAAACAGAATATCTCACAATATCGAAATCAACATCAGGCTTGGTGGTGGCGCTGGCGTAATACCGCGTTTCTACCGACATAACACATTAGAATTCTTTTATTCAATAAAGGTGGACTCGCGGAGATAGCGGTTCCACCTTTTTCTTTTTCTCCCCCTGAAGATTGTGGAATCCTCCTCCAGCGATCTCTTCCACCACATCAGTCACAACTAACTCCAATGGAGGACTTTATGCAGCGCAAAATCACTCTCGAAGAACACGAAATCCCAACTGCGTACTACAACATTTTACCGGATTTGCCCACGCCGCTCGATCCGCCGTTACACCCGGGGACGAAGCAGCCAATCGGCCCGCAGGACCTTGCACCGATTTTCCCGATGGGCCTCATTATGCAGGAGGTGAGCAGCGAGCGGTTTATTGAAATACCCGATCAGGTTCGGGAGGCGTATGCGATGTTCCGTCCAACCCCGATGATTCGTGCCACGCAGCTTGAGAAAGCACTCGACACACCTGCGAAAATATTTTACAAGTACGAAGGTGTAAGTCCGGCAGGGAGCCACAAACTGAATACTGCGCTTGCCCAGGCCTACTACAATAAACAGGAGGGAGTCAAGCGCCTCGCTACGGAAACCGGAGCGGGACAATGGGGAAGTTCATTAAGCTTTGCATGTAATTTCTTTGGATTAGAGTGTAAAGTATACATGGTGAGGGTAAGCTATGAACAAAAACCTTATCGACGTTCCATGATTCGAACATGGGGGAGTGAGGTGGTCGCAAGTCCAAGCACCGATACCCAAGCAGGGCGGACAATCCTGGAAAAAGATCCTCATTCACGGGGCAGCCTGGGCATTGCCATTAGTGAGGCAGTTGAAGATGCTGCGATGCGTGAAGATACAAAATACTCTCTCGGTAGTGTGTTGAATCACGTTCTGTTGCACCAGACAATCATCGGACTCGAATCAAAGAAGCAAATGGAAAAAGCAGGTGAATATCCTGATGTCGTTATTGGTTGTGTGGGCGGCGGCTCAAACTTTGGCGGTATCGTTCTTCCTTTTATCAAAGATCGTATTGATGGAAAAACGCTGAGGGCAATCGCTGTTGAGCCCACTTCTTGCCCGACATTGACGAAAGGGGAATTCCGTTATGATTTTGGGGATGTAGCGAAAATGACACCGTTGCTGCCGATGTACACTCTGGGAAATGAATTCATGCCGCCTTCAATTCACGCCGGTGGATTGCGCTATCATGGCATGTCGCCAATCATCAGCAGATTGTATAAGGATAAGCTCATTGAAGCGCAGGCGTATGAACAGCAGGAAGTCTTTGAAGCCGCAGTTCTGTTTGCAAAGACAGAAGGGATCATCCCGGCACCGGAATCAGCTCATGCCATTAAATCTGCAATCGAAGAAGCGAAACGTTCAAAGCTAGAGGGTACCTCGAAAGCTATTCTCTTCAACCTCAGCGGTCACGGCCATTTCGATATGAGCGCGTACGATGCGTATCTCGATGGAAAGCTGAATGGGAACGGAGCATCAAAAGGATGACAGAGTACCCCACACATCCACTCTCGCGGAACCGAGCGAGAGTGGAGAGAAGAGATGTTTTGTTCATCGTGTTGATCTGATGAACTGGAGAGATGATGATCAGTCTTGATGAGTTTCTCGCGATCTCGCGAACATACAATGTTGTGCCGCTGGTAAAACGTATTTTGGCTGATATGCATACTCCCGTCTCTGCCTACCTTGCGATGAAGGAGGGCAGAGAATGTTCTTTCCTCCTGGAAAGTGCCGAAACGAACGAAACCTTTGGCCGGTATTCCTTTCTTGGCGTCGATCCGGTTTTACTGATACTTGTCAGAGAGGAGTCGATCGAGATTATCAAAGGCACGACTCGGGTGGAAAAGAAACAGCCGCTGCTGGATGAGCTGGCGGATCAGTGTGCCGCATTTCGCCAATACCCAATCCCCGGCGGAATCGGATTCAGCGGTGGTTTTCTGGGATATCTGGGATATGGATGTGTCCGTCAATTTGAAACTGTCACGCTGAAGCAGAAGGTTCATCGCTCCGAGCCCGATGCCATGATTGGATTGTTTGAATCTGTTATCCAGTTCAACCATCGTGAGAACATCATTCAGATTGTGCAAAATGTTATCATCGATCCGGAACAACCTCTGGATCGGCAATATGAGATAGGGCGGCAAAAATTAGAAACCATCGCATTGCGGCTTCTGAATAGTGCGATTGCGATAAACAATTTTTACAGCCCGGCAGCAGTTCCTAAGTACCTCGTGGAAAAGGCGATGTATTGTCAGTCTGTTGATGCTGCAAAGCGGTACATCAAGGAGGGTGATATTTTCCAGGTCGTTCTCTCCCGAAAAATCGAACTTCCTTATTCGGGCGATCCTTTTCCAGTCTATCGTGCTCTTCGTGTTATTAATCCATCGCCGTATCTTTTCTATCTCGATTTCGGAGAAGTGAAACTGATTGGCTCGTCTCCTGAGGTGTTAGTGAGAGTTCATGAAAAAACGATAGAGCTGTTTCCCATCGCCGGCACACGAAGACGAGGGAAAACGGAGGAAGAAGATCGGCTGATTGAGGAGCATCTCCTGAACGACGAAAAGGAATTAGCCGAACATCATATGCTCATAGACCTCGGGAGAAACGATGTCGGCCGGGTGTCGGAGTTGGGGAGTGTTCATGTTCCAGTGAATAAGCGTATCGAGCGGTATTCTCATGTCATGCATATCGTCTCAGAAGTACAGGGCACTCTCCAATCGGGTCACACAAGTCTGGATGTACTTCGTGCCTGTTTTCCGGCGGGGACGGTTACCGGTGCCCCCAAGATCCGGGCAATCGAGATTATCGATGAGCTCGAATCATCGCCGCGAGGTCTCTATGCGGGGTCCGTCGGGTATATCGGTTTTAATGGCGATCTGGATATGTGCATTACGATCCGCACCATTATTGCATCGCGAGAGAAACTGTCAATTCAGGCAGGAGCAGGGATCGTTGCCGATTCTTTTCCGGAAAATGAATATAGAGAGACCGAGGCAAAAGCCCAGGCGCTGCTCGATGCGATCGCTCTGGCATCGCGGAAGTTTGAATTCATCACGCCTCTGGAGAAGGAGCGTGGAGCTTGATTTTTGTTCTGGATAACTACGATTCGTTCACCTATAACCTCGTCCAGCTCGTCGGCAAGTATTCTCCGGATATTGTGGTGAAAAGAAATAATAAGATTAGCGTTGAAGAAGTGAGAACAATGAAGCCGGACGGGATCATTATTTCTCCCGGACCGGGCAGGCCCGAGCGCGTTGGAATAACAGAACAATTGATTCGGCAAATCGGAACCGACATCCCTCTGCTTGGTGTCTGTCTCGGCCATCAGGCAATCGGCTCGGTGTTCGGTGCTTCCGTAACGTATGCCCCCTCTCTTGTGCATGGAAAGGCAACACCAATCGTTCATTCAGGTTCAGCGCTGTTCTCTCAGATCCCAAATCCCTTTCTGGCAGGGAGATATCACTCCCTGGTTGTCAGTCGAGATGGATTCCCCGATGAACTCCGAATTACTGCCTCAACGAAGGATGGGATCATTATGGCTCTTGAGCATCGAAACTATCCGATCATCGGCGTTCAGTTCCACCCTGAGTCTATCCTTACACCGGTGGGCGAACAAATTATCCGGAATTGGCTGAAAGGAGTGGTGAAGGATGAAAGAACTTCTTGAAAAATGTTTAGCAGGGGAACATCTCACTTCCTCTGAGGCCTCGTCAGCTCTTGAGATGATGATGGATGGGAATGCAAGCGATGCCCTGATTGCAGGATTGCTGATCGCCTTGCGGGTGAAAGGAGAGACGATCGATGAGGTCACTGGTTTTGCCAGAACGATGCGTGAACGTTCGGTACACATTTCCGTAAATGATCCAGATGCCATCGACATGTGCGGAACTGGCGGGGATGGTGCCGGTACATTTAACGTATCGACTATTGCATCACTTGTTGCTGCTGGAGCAGGTGTCACCATTGCAAAACATGGCAATAAGGCTGTGTCGAGCACATGTGGGAGCGCAGATATTCTCTCAGCGCTCGGAGTGCGAATTGACCTTTCTCCGTCCCAAGTCGAAGAGTGTGTCAATACCATTGGTTATGGATTTATGCTGGCGCCGCTTTTTCATCCGGCGATGAAACATGTGGCGAAGCTCAGACGCGAATTGGGTGTGCGAACTGTGTTCAACATGCTTGGCCCCATCACCAATCCCGCTGGAGTGCGAAAACAGGTGATCGGCACGTTTTCCAGTTCCGCAGCCAGGACTCTTGCCGGAACGCTGAACGCACTCGAAGCTCAGCATTCTTTCGTTGTGCATGGCCGTGCAGGTATCGATGAAGTCACCTTGACCGGAGAGACGGAGGTGCACGAAGTGAAGGCGAATTTCCCAATTAGTATAAGGGAGGTCGATGCATCGGCATTTGCGCTGCCGGAATATCCTCTTAGCTCGCTTCGGGGAGATGGTGTCGAAGGGAATCTTCGAATTGCGATTGATGTATTGGATGGGAAAGAGGGAGCTGCGCGCGATGTGGTGATCGCAAATGCCGCGTTGGGCATTCAAGTCTCCGGTAAGGGTAGAAATCTCACTGAGGCTGTTTCCATGGCCCGGGAGTCTCTAGATTCGGGAAGTGCAAGAGAAGTTCTCAACCAACTCATTTCCTTTTCGAATGCGCGATGACCATCCTTGAAGAAATCGTGAACAACAAGCGTTTGGAGGTTGCCGCGCGTAAACAGCAGGTGAGTCTTCACCAGTTGAGAGAGAGCCCTGCTTTCCATCGTCAACCATATTCACTTTACAATGCTCTGCGATCGAAAAATCCTGCCGTGATCGCTGAAATAAAAAAAGCTTCTCCTTCGCGCGGCGTACTGCGAGAGGTGATGAATGTACAGGAAATCGCAATTGGTTACGCTGAATATGGTGCTGCTGCAATTTCGGTTCTGACCGACCAGAAGTACTTTCAGGGGAGTTACGAAAATCTCCGTCTGGCGAGGAGCTGTGTGGAACTGCCAATCCTTGCAAAGGAATTTATCGTCGATCCGTTCCAATTGTTTGAAGCAAAGTCCTCGGGCGCTGATGCCATTCTCCTCATTGCTTCGATTCTCTCCAATACTCAGTTACAGGAGTTGCATCACGAAGCCATTTTTTTAGGCATGGAAGTGCTTGTCGAGATCCATACGCCGGAGGAATTGTCGCGTCTTGATTTACGGCAGGTGCGAATGGTAGGCATTAATAATCGCGATCTGAAAACATTTGCCGTAAGGCTCGACACAGTCATTGCCCTGGCGGCCGCCGTGCCTTCTGATGTGATTGTCGTGAGTGAAAGCGGAATTCTCAATGAGGCAGATGGGATCTCTTTAATGAAGAATGGGATTCACGCAATGCTGATTGGTGAATATTTTATGCGCTCCGAACATCCAGGGCGCGCATTGGAGAATTTCCTGACCGCCCTGCAACGGGGTGGTGCATGAAAATAAAAGTCTGCGGAATCACCAGCCTCGATGATGCTCATCTGGCTATTCAGGAGGGGGCGTTTGCTCTTGGTTTTATTTTTGTCTCCGATAGCCCGCGATGCATCCGTGTGGAAGAAGCCAGAAAGATCATTGCCCGGCTTCCGCTCAATATCATGAAGGTGGGGGTCTTCGTAAACGAACGCACCAGTGTGGTAAATAAAATAATTCAACAAACGGGCATCACGACCATCCAATTGCATGGAGACGAGTCACCAGCGGATATTCAGGACTACACAATCCCTGTGTGGAAAGCATTCCGTGTTTCGAAGGGATTTGATAGTACTCGTCTCAGTCAATTCCAAGTGTCAGCGTATTTACTTGACACATACCAGGAGGACCGCCATGGAGGGACAGGAGAGACATTTAATTGGAAGCATGCCGGTGCTGCAAAGCAGTACGGTCCGGTTGTCCTGAGCGGCGGCATAACACCAGAAAATGCCTTGAAGGCCATCGAGTCAGTTCATCCGTATGCACTCGATGTGAATAGCGGAGTGGAATCATCTCCTGGGAAAAAAGATCCGGAGAAGTTGAAGAGATTATTTCGAGCGGTTAAGAGTACAATCACAGAAGGATGGGCGTGGGATGCTGATACTGATGAGTGCAGATGCGACAAAAAATCAGATTCACCTCGTGAAAGAGAAGATTAAAGCTATGGGATTTCAGGGACATGAAATCCCCGGTGCAACACGGACGGCAATTGGTGTAACGGGTAATAATTCAGGTCTCGATCCTCAGGAATTTACTTATTTGGATGGGGTGGAGGATGCTCTGCAGGTCACAAAGCCGTATAAGCTGGTCGGAAGGCATGGCCGAAGAGAGGATACAGTCATTTCCATTGGCGATGAGACGATCGGAGGTCGCAAGCTAACCATCATTGCGGGACCATGTTCCGTGGAGAGCAAGGAGCACCTTTTTACGGTTGCGAACGCAGTGAAAGCGTCGGGTTCACTCTTCCTTCGCGGAGGGGCGTTTAAACCGCGTACCTCACCATATGCATTTCAAGGGATGAAAGAAGAAGGATTGGTACTGCTCCGGGAGGCAAAGAAGGAACTGGGTATGAAGATTGTAACAGAGGTCAAGGATATCCGTACTCTTTCGGCAGTGAATGATGTTGCCGATATCCTGCAGATTGGAGCGCGTAACATGGCGAACTTTTCTCTTCTTGAAGCTGTCGGAGAACTTCGTACACCGGTACTCCTGAAACGGGGTATCGCAGCAACAATCGAGGAGTTCCTGATGTCGGCCGAATATATCGCAGTGCGCGGGAATCATAATATAATTCTGTGTGAGCGGGGAATACGAACGTTTGAGACGGCAACCCGTAATACTCTTGATCTTAATGCTGTCCCTGTACTGAAAAAATATTCACACCTCCCGGTTTTGGTGGATCCAAGTCATGGTGTGGGCCACGCTGAGTTCGTTCCGTCAATGGCGCTTGCTGCTATAGCGGCCGGTGCCGATGGATTGATGATAGAGGTGCATCCCGATCCGGCAACGGCTCAGTCGGATGGAGCTCAATCGTTGACTCCTGCTGTCTTTGACGCACTGATGAAAAAGCTGGAGAACATTGCACAAGCGGTTGGTCGTTCACTCAATTAACAGTGAGAAAATGAGACAAATAAAATCTTCAACATCGTTCGCGAACTTCCCCGATGCGAGTGGATATTTTGGAAACTATGGCGGTCAATTCGTGCCGGAGACACTCGTTGAACCTTTGAGAGAACTGGAGCGAATATACAGGAAGGCTGCCCGTGACAGCGACTTTCAGGCACAGTATCTCCATCTTCTCCACGAATTTGCCGGAAGGCCTACCGCTCTTACCCTGGCGAGCCGCCTGACAAAGTATTATGGAAGAGGAAGAATCTACCTAAAGCGCGAAGATCTTTGTCATACCGGTGCTCATAAGATCAATAATGTGATCGGACAGATTCTTCTTGCTCAGCAGAGCGGTAAGAAACGAATTATCGCTGAAACCGGAGCCGGCCAGCACGGCGTCGCGACTGCCACAGTCGCCGCCAAATTTGGGCTCCCCTGTATCGTTTATATGGGAGAGGAAGATGTTCACAGGCAAAGCCTGAATGTTGTCCGCATGAAAATGCTCGGTGCCGAGGTGAGGACTGTCTCGACAGGTAGCAAGACACTAAAAGACGCAACGAGCGAGGCGATTCGTGATTGGACAACAAACGTTCGGGATACCTTCTATGTGATCGGTTCCGTCGTTGGCCCTCATCCCTATCCACAACTTGTTCGGGATTTTCAATCTGTTATTGGACGTGAAGCGAAAACACAGATCAAGCAACGGGAGAGGAGATTACCGACGCTCTTGCTTGCGTGTGTAGGCGGAGGGAGTAATGCCATCGGGCTCTTCCATCCCTTTCTCAATGAGAACATCAAGATGATCGGCGTTGAGGCTGCTGGATTGGGAGTGAGAAGCGAATTTCATGCAGCAACACTTTCCAAAGGAAGACCTGGAGTGCTGCATGGGTCGTTCAGTTATCTTCTGCAGGATGCACAAGGACAGGTGCAGCTAGCTCATTCCATATCTGCAGGATTGGATTATCCCGGAGTGGGACCCGAGCATAGTGCTTTACGGGATCTCAAGCGAGTACAGTATGTTGCTGTGACGGATAGACAGGCGTTGCGGGCGGCTCAGCTCATGGCAGAGCTAGAAGGAATCATTCCTGCTCTCGAATCAGCTCATGCACTTGCCTACCTCGAAGTGATCATGCCAGCGACCTCCCAATGCGATATTGTACTTGTCAATCTCTCTGGCAGGGGGGACAAAGACATGCAGACGTATGTCAAGGAATTTTAACGATGATTGAATCTAGCGCTAGCATGAAAGATCGACTATGAATAGGATTTCCTCCACTTTGCACGTGCTCCTTGAGAAGAATGAAAAAGCACTGGTACTCTTTCTCACAATGGGTTTTCCTGAACTACGTTCTGCGCTTCGGTTAATACCGCTCTTTGAACAGTGTGGTGCAGATATGATAGAATTGGGTATGCCGTTTTCAGATCCGCTTGCTGATGGGCCCGTTATCCAGAGAAGTTCACAACTGGCATTGAAGAACGGAATCACCTTGAAAGAGATTCTCGGCCAACTCTCTGAAATCCGACGAAACACTTCAATCCCCCTTATTCTCATGGGGTACCTCAATCCGATCCTCTCCTATTCGACGATTTCGTTTTTCAAGGATGCTGCAACATCTGGCGCCGACGGTATCATCCTTCCTGAACTGCCGCTCGAAGAAGTAAAAAAGATCTCTCATCACTATCGAAAGAATGCATTGTCGCAGATACTGCTGGTCAGCCCGACAACTCCCGTCGAACGGATGAAAGAAATTGACCGTGCTTGTTCTGGTTTTCTGTATTGTGTTTCTTCAACAGGAGTAACGGGAAACGCCACATCTGAGAGAGTTGAATCCTATCTCAACAGAGTAAAACAGAGTGTTCGGAAAAATCCGGTTCTTGCAGGTTTTGGAATTGGGACACCGCAGCAAGCCCGAAGATTTTCTCCCTTTGTTGATGGTGTCATTGTCGGTAGTGCACTGATCCGCAAATTGGAGGAGAGGAGATCGGAGAGGGAAATAGGAAAGTGGATTACAGCGGTGAAACATGCTCTGAACGCTGAATAATTCTGTTCATCTGAGCATCAGGATTACGCTGGAACCGACTTCAACTCTTTTTGTGTCAATGATCGGACATACTGTTCGAGCTCATCTCGGAAGTTTGGATGGGATATTGCAATGATCTGTTCTGCTCGCTGTCGTAAATTCTTTCCATGGAGCGAAGCGACTCCGAACTCTGTTACAATATAGTGTACATCAGCGCGGGATGTGACAACACCCGCTCCTGGCTTCAATTGCTTCACGATTCGCGAAAGGGTGTCGTTCTTCGTGGTTGCCGGCAACGCGATAATCGGTTTACCGCCTTTGGAATACGAAGCACCGCGGATGAAATCCACCTGCCCGCCAAATCCACTATAGATCTTCGTGCCGATGGAGTCGGAACAGACCTGACCCGTAACATCCACTTCGATGCAGGAATTAAGCGCCACCATTTTGTCATTCTGCGATACAATGAACGGATTATTGGTGTAACTGCAAGGATGAATTTCAAAGAGGGGATTGTTATGGACATAGTCGTACAACTTCTGAGAGCCCATAACAAACGTGGCGATGACCTTGCCGGGGTGAAGTGATTTCTTCGCGTTTGTAATGACACCTTTGTCAATCGCTTTCACAACGCCATCAGAAACCATTTCCGTATGGATACCGATATCCCGTTTTCCTTCAAGCCGTGTGAGTACGGCATCCGGAATACCACCGATACCGAGCTGCATCGTTGCCCCATCTTCAATCAGTGGAGCAATGTGGTCGGCGATCTGTTCTTCGATCGCGGTCGATGGACGCTCCTTAAGCTCCAATAAGGGAATAGAGCACTCGACGATTTTGTGAACACGGGAGATATGAACGAAGACATCACCAAGTGTTCTGGGCATCTTGTCGTTTACCAGGGCAATAACAACTTTCGCTCCTTCGATAGCCGCCTTTGAAGTTGCACATTCAACGCCGAGGCTCATAAATCCATGGTCATCCGGTGGTGAGACATGCACGATGGCTACATCCAGAGGTATGATCCGGTCGGTGAATAATGCCGGTACTTCCGATAAGTGAATCGGGACATAATCCGAATTGCCCTCGGCGATCGACTGCCGGTCACCAGGGCCGACAAAGAGAGAGTTGTGACGGAAATGGCCCTCCATCCCGGGTTTCGAAAGCGGATCATCACCCATCAACAGGAGATGATTCACTTCGACATTCGAGAGTTCATCTTTTCTCTGCGCAAGTGCATAGGTGAGGAGAAGAGGAGTTGCCGCGTTGCCGCTCAGGAAAATTTTATTCCCCGATTTAATGACGCTGACAGCATCCTCTTTTGTAACTATTTTTGACTTGTATTGTGTAATCCAGGACATGGTCGTCTATAGGTTTTTAAGTTGATCAGATGAATTGAGGAGCAACTCGAGCGCTCGAGCTTTCACATCGAAGACGCGGGCAACCACCAGATTTGTACAATGGCCATTGTACGTGCAGACGCCGCGAGCGAGGCCCGGTATTGACCGTAATGCGCCATCAACATCAAATTCGGCCAACCCGGTCAGAAACGGCAGCAGAGAGTTTGTCCATGCCACAGTAGCTGTTCGTGCGACCGCAGCAGGCATGTTTGGAACGCAGTAATGCACAACATCGTGTTTGATATAGACAGGATCATCGAATGTCGTTGGCCGGCTGGTTTCCACACATCCACCCTGATCGATGGAAACATCGACAATGATCGCACCCGCTTTCATTTGCTTCACCATCGCCTCGGTGACGATGTGAGGAGTTTTTTCTCCTTTTAACAGGATTGCACCGATCACAGCATCTGCTTCGCGTACAGCGGCTTCAACATTCATTGGATCAGCAAGGGCAGTTCCAACACGCCATTGGAACACTTCTTCGGCATTGCGTAAGCGAGTGACATCTTTATCGAGCAGCGTGACGCATGATCCCATGCCGAGGGCTACGCGGATTGCCGTTTGACCGACAGTACCTGCACCAAGCACAACAACTTTTGCCGGGGGAACACCGGGTAATCCACCCAGGAGCAATCCGCGGCCTCCGAACTTGGCCTGCAGATAATTTGCCGCTGCAAGAATTGCCAATTGACCGGCAATCTCACTCATAGCCTGCACAATCGGAAGATGGCCATGCTCATTTTCGATGAGTTCATGAGCGACGGCTGTAATCTTTTTCTTCAGGAGCGTCTCGAGAGTCTTCCGCTTGCCCAGTGCGAGATGCAAGGCAGAGAAAAATGTTTGTCCATGCTGGAGGTGATCCAGTTCGGCATCGGTTGGTTGAGAAATTTTCAAAACGACATCGGAGCGGTTAATCACTTCTTCCGGACTGTAGACAATCGTTCCGCCGGCTTTCCGGTACTCTTCATCTGAAAAATAGCTGAGTGTTCCTGCATCACGCTCTACATAGACTGTATGGCCAAGGGCGATTAAGCTATGGACGCCGGAAGGCGTAAGTGCGACGCGTCGTTCGAATGTAAAGTTCTCCTTAAGAATTCCAAAGATCATACTGCCTCCACTCTTCTTTCGAAGATGAATAAAATGTTATCTGCACAAAAGCCCGAACAAATATAAGAGATTTCTTTCACTCCTGCACACTCTCGTCACTCACTCCTCACGTAAAAAATACTTATTTCTTCCTTGTCTTCTGTTGGAAAATTCTCCCATATTCTTGCCAGAATGGAATTAGAAGATTTCATCGTCTAGTCAATGCGATCACCGAACAGCAAAAAGGCTCGCCTGATGCGTACCTCGCCATGCATCATAAAATACCTGATTATTCCGCTTCTCCTTACCCTTTTCTCGAATTCAGCTCAAGCCCAGAATGAAATTCTCACCTTAGTCAAAAATGAGAAGAGTGCATACCGGATTTCCATTCCGAAAAATGCCATTCCAGTTGAACTGAAGGCGGCCGAGATATTACAGCGCTACCTCAAAGCGATCTCGGGTGTGGTACTCGGCATCGGCGAGGTCAAGCAGGCGATGGAGCATCAGATAATCCTTTCGTCGAGGAATGATGCGCCTGAATTGCGGGAGGTTCTCGGGAAGCTGAATCTTGGGGAGGATGGTTTTCTCCTGAAGACATATGGAAATCGTCTTTACATCATCGGAGGAACTGAAAAAGGAATTCTGTATGGTGTCTATACGTTTCTTGAAAAGTATCTTGGTTGCCGTAAGTATAGCCCCACTGTAGAGATCGTACCAAAAAAGAAAACAGTACAGGTTGCAGCATTTACCGATATCCAGGTGCCATCGATTATATTCCGGGATGTTCATTTTCACGACCCAGAATATATGGAGTGGCACAAGCTCGATTATCATAACGATGTGTTCGGGATGTATGTCCACACGTTCCAGCGTCTTGTCGCTGCCGAAAAATATTTTAAAGAGCATCCGGAGTATTTCTCAAAGGTTGCCGCCGGAAGAATACCCGATGGCCAGCTCTGCCTGACAAACCCAGATGTATTCCAGATTGTGGTCGATGAACTCCGGGCACGCATGAAAGAGCAGCCGGAAAAACGGTACTGGTCGGTATCCCAGAACGATACGTTCAGTCCATGCGAGTGTGATTCGTGCAAAGCGATCAATGAACGTGAAGGTTCGCCATCGGGTTCGCTGCTTGCATTTGTGAATCGTGTGGCAGATCAGTTTCCGGATAATATCATTTCCACACTTGCCTACCAGTACACACGATCAGCTCCCCGATCGATCAAACCGCGTCCGAATGTGAATATCATGTTCTGCAGTATTGAATGCAACCGAAGCAAAGCGCTGGAAGTGGATCCGGGCAGCGCATCCTTCTGTAAGGATATGGAAGGCTGGACCAGGCTGACCGACAACATCTATCTTTGGGATTATGTGGTGCAATTTCGAAATCTCATCAGTCCATTTCCGAATCTGCGCGTGCTCCAACCGAACGTCCAATACTTTGTGAAGAATGGCATTCGCAGCATCTTTGAACAGGGCTCGGGGGAATTGCTGAGCGAGTTCAAGGAACTTCGCACCTACCTGCTGGCGAAGTTATTATGGAATCCATACTTGAATCTCGATTCACTCATGAATGATTTTCTCCATGGTTACTATGCCGCTGCCGCTCCATACGTTCGAAAGTATATCGATGCTATGCACGACGCACTGGAAGCCTCGGGTGAAGATCTCGTCATCTATGGATATCCGCTTCCATCTAAGAATGGCTATCTCTCTGCTGCCAATATCGACCGGTATATTCAATTCTTTAATCAGGCAGAACGGGCAGTCAGGAATAATCCGGAACTCCTCAATCGTGTGCAGTGCGCACGCCTGCCGCTCCAATTTGCTCAACTTGAGCAAGCAAAGATTTATGGAACCGGAGCGAGGGGATTCTTTTTCAAGTCGCCTCAAGGCACTTGGAAGGCAAAACCGGAGATGGAAAAACTTCTCGAAACATTTGTGCAGCGATGTTTGAAAAATGGATATACCGCTGTTGAGGAAATGGGTACTCGTCCGGAAGCATACCTCGCTTCGACCAAGCGGCATCTCAAGTCAAGCATGCAGCATCATCTTGCAATCTTCAAGCCGGTGCAATTGAAAACTCCGGCCAGCATGAAGTACCACGCTGGAAATCAAACTGCACTGACGAATGGATTGACCGGATGGGAGGATTATCACATGAACTGGCTCGGGTTTGAAGGTAAAGATATGGAAGCCATCGTTGATCTTGGAAAAGAGGTTTCGCTAAAAAGTATCAACACAAACTTTCTTCAGGATATCAATTCGTGGATCTTCATGCCGACAGAGGTTGAATTCTCTATCGCAACAGAGGGAAAAGACTTTTCTGTAAAAGCTAGATTGAAGCCGAATACACAGGTAAAACAATCAGGCGGAATCATTGAATCCTTTAGTGTGACATTTCAACCTGCGAAATCCCGATTTGTACGTATTAAAGCGACAAGCCTCAAGACCTGTCCGCAATGGCATAAAGGTGCGGGAGGGCTTGCGTGGATCTTTGCCGATGAAGTTATTGTGAAGTAATAAAAATAAATGGAGGAAGCTATGTCTGCGACAATGAAACGATGCCTCAAAATATTTTCAATCCATATTATCCTGTCCAGTATTCTCTTTACGCAATCGTGGAAATATCATGTCGAGTCTCCTGATAAGAAAACAACGATGGTGATCGAAGTGAAGGATCAGATCCTCATTTCAATAAATCATCTCGGCCAACCAATCGTGTATCCCAGTCCCATCTCGATGGAGTTGGAGGGTAATGTCATACTCGGGAAGAATCCAACCGTTGTAAACGTCGAAGCTGATCAAATTGCCAGCGAAATCGAACCGGCGGTTGCAGAGAAACGTAAAGTCATCCACGATATCTATAACACAATGAAGCTTGATTTCGCAGGGAAGTATGGTCTGACAATTCGTGCGTATGACGATGGTGTTGCGTATCGATTCTTTACGAAATTACCCGGCGATATCGTCGTGAGGTATGAAGAGCTCGTGGTGAACCTTGCCGAGGAAGACTCTCTCTGGTTTCCGCAGGAACAGAGTTTTATGTCCCACTCAGAGCGGTTGTATCCTTTCTATGCTGTGAAGTCCATTCAGGATACGCAGATGTGCTGCCTGCCTGCACTAGTGGCGAAAGCAAACGGATGGAAGGTTGCTATTACAGAATCGGATTTACTCGATTATGCCGGATTATATTTACAGGGAGTTGGCGGAGGAAAAGCTTCGTTGAAATCGAAGTTCCCGCCCTATCCACTCGAAGAGAAAATGAATCGTGATAGGAATCTTCGGGTAACAAAAGCCGCAGATTACATTGCGAAAACAAATGGCACACGAGAATTTCCCTGGCGTGTTTTTGGTATTGCAGAGAAGGACGGTGGACTAATCGAAAATGATATCGTCTATCGGCTTGGAACTCCAAGCAAAATTTTGGATCGATCGTGGATCAAACCGGGGAGAGTTGCATGGGATTGGTGGAATGCGAATAATGTCTACGGAGTGAATTTTAAATCTGGAGTGAATACGGACACTTACAAATATTACATCGACTTTGCATCCAAATATGGAATCGAATACATCATTCTCGATGAGGGATGGTCGATGCCGGCAGATGTCTTCAAAATCGATCCGAAGATGAATCTGGAGGAGTTGTTTGCGTACGCAAAGCAGAAGAATGTCGGTATCATTTTGTGGGTGCTCTGGAATGCCATAGAATCGGAGACGGAGAAGAAATTGGATACCTTCGTTGAGTGGGGGGCAAAGGGTATCAAGGTCGATTTCATGCAACGCGATGATCAGAAGATGGTGAACTATTATGAACGGATCGCCAAAGAAGCCGCGAAGCGGCATCTGCTTGTCGATTTCCATGGGTCGTATAAGCCCACCGGATTAAGCCGGACATACCCCAATGTTCTTACCCGCGAAGGAGTATGCGGACTTGAACATAACAAGTGGTCGGAAGACATCACACCGAAACATGATGTAACGCTTCCTTTCACACGAATGTTTGCAGGGGCGATGGATTTTACACCGGGTGCAATGGTGAATGCGGCCAAAGGAAATTTTAAGATTATCTTCAACCAACCGATGAGTCAGGGAACACGCTGTCACCAGTTGGCAATGTATGTTGTGTACGAAAGTCCTCTGCAAATGTTAAGCGACGTCCCCTCAAATTATCTGAAGGAACCGGAGGTGATGGAGTTTCTCGCAAAGGTGCCGACCACGTGGGATGAGACAAAAGCCCTCAATGCCAGGGTGGGAGAGTATGTAACAGTGGCTCGGAAGAAAGGGAATGACTGGTACATCGGCTCGATGACCGACTGGACGCCGCGCGACTTCGAGTTGAATTTATCCTTCCTTGATACTGGAATGTACGAAGCCTTAATTTACGCTGATGGCATGAATGCAGATCGCTATGGCAGCGATTATGCAAAGGAAAAGAAGAGCGTAACAAAGTCTGACCTGCTCAAGATCCATTTAGCTCCGGGTGGAGGATGGGTGGGAGTGATTAGGAAAAGATGAGAGTGAAAGAGAGTAAGAGGGTGAGGGGGTGAGAGGAAGATAGGGAGAAAGTGGGAATGAGAGAATATGTGAATGAGAAAGTGCGGGAGTGGTGGGCGAGCAGAAGTTATCGAGAAAAAAGATTGTGAGAAAAGCGTAGAGACAAGTACGATTTTTTTTACATTGGCTTGCGGCTGGGAGGGAGCTTTGCTCCCGACCACAGAGGAAATAAATTCGTTGACAAGCTCGGAGATAAGGCAGACATTTCACAATTGCTCACAACTGAAAGAGGTCGGACTTTTGCGAAGATATTCTATCTTTTCCAGAAAAAACCTGATACATTCACACCGTCAAAAATATATGTAGATGAATTCAAATTGAAAAAGCTCATTTTACTTCTATTAATCTTTATTACTGCTAATGCCCAGGAATCTCCCGAAGCTAAACTGAAACGCATGCAATGGTTCGCCGATGCGAAGCTCGGGATATTCATCCATTGGGGCATCTATGCCGTGAACGGCATCGACGAGTCGTGGTCATTCTACAACGGCTATATTTCGTATGATGATTACATGAAGCAGCTTAACCGTTTCACTGCCTCACATTATAATCCGGCATATTGGGCTAAGTTGATAAAGGAGAGCGGCGCACGCTATGCAGTCCTCACGAGCAAACACCACGACGGCGTCGCATTGTGGGAGACTACCTTCAATGATCTCAATGTCGTAACAAAGACTCCGGCGAAAAAGGATCTGATTCGTCCTTTCGTCAATGCTCTTCACAAGGAGGGGTTGAAGACCGGGCTCTATTTCTCTCATCTCGATTGGTCGCATCCCGACTATCCGCATTTTACCAATAAAGAAATCCGCTACGTAAACGATTCAATCCGCTGGAATCGATTTCTAGCATTTCAGCAAGGACAGATCAAAGAGCTCTGCACGCTCTACAAACCGGACCTGCTCTGGTTCGATGGCGATTGGGATTACTCTGCTGAGCAGTGGAGAGCCAAGGAGACACGAGCGATGATTTCCCAACTCCTACCTAATGCAATCGTGAACTCCCGGATTAATGGTTATGGGGATTACGATACTCCTGAGAATGGTGTTCCTATTGTTAAACCAAAGAGCCAATGGTGGGAGCTCTGTATGACCATGAATGACTCGTGGGGCTATCAGGGGAATGACAAGAATTATAAAACGCCCAATCAGGTCATTCGTATCTTTGTCGATTGCGTCAGCATGGGTGGAAATCTTTTGCTGGACATAGGGCCGAAAGCGGATGGGACAATATCCGTTGAGCAGGAGAATATTCTCAAAGAGCTCGGCCGCTGGACGAAGAAACACCGGGAGGCTATCTATGGAACACTCGCCGGCATCCTGAAAGATTACTACTATGGGCCTACAGCCTTATCAAAAGATAGTACACTGCTCTATCTCTTCCTTGATTCAGAACCGAAAGGTCCGATTACCATAAAGGGATTGAAGAATAAAGTGAATCGGGTCTGGGTTGTTGGCAATGGTACGAAGATTGAAGCAACAGTCATGATGAAACCATACTGGAGTTCTATGCCAGGATTGCTTTACATCGACGTACCGAAAAAAGTATTGGATACATACGTGACGGTCCTCGCAGTGCTGTTGGATGGTAAAATTCAACTGCTGAAACCAGAATAAAATACTTGCCGCCAAGACGCCAAGAACTAAACAGAATTTTACTCTACGAGGGTGACTGAAAAGTAAACAAACAGGACTGTCATCCCCGAATGATTCAACCTGCCTGTCGGCAGGCAGGTCGGGGATTTGTAAACATTATTCTTTAGGGTAAGACACCCGATAAAAGTCCCGGTATATGGTTTCGCTTCTCAGGAATCCCGCATTTGCGGAATCCCAAAGAACGGGAAATGCCTTAAAGCGGCACATTCGGGTGAGATATTTTTTTTTGACGGCCTCATGAAATCACTCTTTTATTTCGACATCGGAGCGTCGAAATGAGCGGAACAAATAAAACCTTTACTTCCTTGGCGCCTTTGGCGGCCATCTTTCAAAAAGGAGACATTTCTCATGCAGCACAATATCCCGGTTCTCCATGTCTGTGAGCAGACACTCGCTCAAGGCTATGAAAAAGCATTGCTCACGCTTTACATCAACGGTGTTCGACTGAAAACGCAATACGACAAACCGGATGACCCGCCCAGCATCGATGCCACAATGGATATAACGATTCTCGAACCGCTCACCGATCCCATGATCCATAAAGCATTTCCCGGAGGCATCGACGATCTCAAAGAATATTCGATGGAGCTAATGGGAGCGAAGGATCACTGGGTGAAGAATATCAATGATTCGGCAGATACACGCTGGGAGTACA
Source organism: bacterium (assembly GCA_043803945.1). GTDB lineage: Bacteria > Bacteroidota > Ignavibacteria > UBA10030 > UBA10030 > JAZDJN01. The sequence goes on from JAZDJN010000054.1 coordinate 78,597, forward strand.
CCTATCATGGCCGTCTTGCCAACTATGGCGCGTGGCAGGAGCTTCACAACGGCCGATCAAGTAAAGCGGGTTTTTTCGACATCGATCAGATTGAAGTGGTTATTAACAAGCTGGTAAAGCAGCCATTCACACGTCAGGCGCAGATGATCACCTGGATGCCGAACCTCGATGTCGATTGCTATGATCCGCCCTGTTTACAGTCAATCTGGTATCGTGTAATGGAAGGGCAGGATGGGACCTGGTGGTTGAATTGCAATATCCGTTTCAGAAGCAACGATGCGTGGGGCGCGAACTTCATGAACATGTTCGGCTTCACTCTCTTCAGCCGCGATATCATTGCAGCCGGACTCACCGCGAAAACAGGTAAGACAGTGAATCTTGGCCGTTTGAATTGGCATGCTGATAGCTATCACATTTATGGCAAGGATATCGAGGCAGCGAAACAAATGCTATTTGACCGAATCGATCTGATTAGTTTTGAGGAGCGAACCTATAACTTCCACGATGAATTTATTCAGGAGATGTTCAACGGAGCCGAGGTGACGATTCGGGAAAAAATAAAAATGTACGATCAAACTCATGCAAAGCGTTCGTAAGCTGTAATAAGAATCCGTAGTTACGCAGCATATCAGAAAATAGCCACTGAGTCACCGAGAACACAGAGATATATCTTTAAGTCTTAAATACTTTCAATTTTTTTGTACTTCCACTTGTTCTCTTCTTCTCTGGGTGCTCTGAGCCTCCGTGGCTTAGTATTTGCCTGTTTACGTCAAACGTGTTTCAATGAGTATGAACCTTCATTCTATTATGAGGCAGATAGTGAAAAGATCATCGATCGTTCAAGCGATTCTTCTACTCGCTGCTATTGTTCCATCTTCATTACTCTTCTCACAAACATTGAAAGAGGCAATGGCGATTCGAATTCCCCGGCAGTTCCAGCGGTCGGTGCTTGCCATCGATCCCATCGAAGGAAAACTTATTACCGGAACATGGAAAGCTCCCCGAGAGGGAGATATTCAGATCTTTGGCAGTACAGATACTTCAAAATGGGAAAAGGTCGCTGCGGATTCGAACGGCTGGTTTGCAGGAAGAATGCTCAGTGATGGGTATCTCTATACAACAGTCAATTCCGAGAAGAAGCGAATCGTAATTTTTGAAGGGATGGGCAACTCGTACGCGTTTATCAATGGTATTCCTCGGATGGGAGGGAAATATGCTTCAAAGGATACCTACGAATCCTGGGAACCTCGTTTTGATTACAGCCAGATACCAGTCCTTCTTGAACGGGGAGAGAATGAATTCCTCATCCGCAGCACACGCGGACGCGTGAAGTTAATACTGAAAGATCCCTCGGCACCTGTTGCATTCAATCCCAAAGATGTGACATTGCCCGATGGACTTCTCGCTGAGGAGATCGATACCTGGGGAGCGATCGTCATACTTAATGCAACTGAGAACATCCACAAAGGATTAACCGTCGTTGTGACCGGTGAAGGTCTTGAAAAAACAGTTACGGCAGTGCAGACATTGCAGCCGCTTGCTGCAAGAAAAATTCCTTTCCGCATTAAGGGTGCTGCCCCGCGTGTTGAAGGGAAAGTTGTTCTAACACTTCAACTTTTTCTGAAGGATGGCCAGAAGGAGCAGTTGCTCGATACGAGGACTCTGGATCTGGTTATCAAGCATCCGCTCAAGAATCACAAACGAACATTCATCAGTAAGATTGATGGCAGCGTACAGTACTATGCCGTGAATCCGGCACAGAATATCGATCCGAAATTCAAACCGGCACTTCTGCTCACGGTCCATGGTGCTTCGGTGGAGGCTGTGAACCAGGCAGGATCGTATGCGAGCAAGACGTGGGTGCATATTGTAGCGGCGACAAACCGGCGCCCGTATGGATTCGATTGGGAGGATTGGGGAAGGATCGATGCTCTCGAAGTACTGGATGATTTCAAGAACCGTTATCCGGTCGATGAGGAGCGTGTGTATCTCACCGGTCACTCAATGGGGGGCCATGGTGCCTGGATACTTGGAGCAACTTACCCGGATAAATTTGCAGCTATCGGTCCGAGTGCTGGATGGATCAGTTTCCAAACGTATGCATCACGACAAAAGGACTCGGGGTCGACTGAGATGGAGAAACTGATCGCTCGCTCTATGCTTCCAGGAAATACACTGGCTCTGGCACAGAACTATAAAAATCATGGCGTCTACATCTTGCATGGTGATAAAGATGAAAGCGTCCCTGTTGAGCAGGCGCGGCGTATGGTGAAAGTGCTCGGCGAGTTCCATAAGGATTTTGTGTATCACGAACAGAAAGATGCGGGCCATTGGTGGGATGTGTCGGATGAATCGGGCACAGATTGTGTCGACTGGCAGCCGATGTTCGATTTCTTTGCACATCATGCACTTCCTCAAAAGAATCGCATTCGCAAAGTCGAATTTGTCACAGCATCGCCTGGTGTCTCTGCTCAGTGCAACTGGTTACGCATCGAAGCCCAGATACAACAATACGAACTTAGTTTGGCGAGTGTGCTGCTTGATCCAGGAGTGCACCGCTTCACTGGCACAACACAAAATGTTGCACGACTTGCCTTCGATGTCTCATCCTTCGCAGCGCTGGATTCATTGACGGTGAATTTGGATGGCAATGTCTTGAAAACGACAGTCGCAAGTTCAGTGCAGGGCGAATTGTGGTTAGCGAGAATCGAAGGCGCATGGTCGGTCAGTACTAAACCAGCTTCAACATCAAAGAATCCCCAGCGGTACGGTGCATTCAAATCTGTAGTTAACAATCGAGTGCTCTTTGTGTATGGTACGAAAGGATCGGCTGAAGAGAATGCCTGGGCATATGGAAAAGCACGATTCGATGCGGAATGCTTCCAGTACCAAGGCAACGGTGCTATCGAAATTATCGCGGACACAGATTTTAATCCAACTGAAGAGGTAAACCGAAATGTGATTATTTATGGCAATGCAAACACCAATAGTGCATGGAAACACTTGCTTGGAGATTGTCCGGTTCAGGTGAAAAAGGGATCGGTGCAAATTGGAGATAAAATCTTTAACGGTGATAACCTAGCCTCCATCTTTCTCAGACCGCGGAAGGGAAGTGATATTGCGAGTGTTGGGGTTGTTACCGGTTCGGGTATTGCAGGGATGCGTCTGACCAACACACGACCATATTTGTATGCAGGGTATGCTCTGCCCGACCTCGTTATTTATGACACAGAGGTCTTGAAGCAAAGCAGCGAAGGATTAAGAGTTGCTGGATTTTTTGGACTCGATTGGAACGTTGAGTCTGGAGAAATTGTTTATAAATAAACGAGAATAAATAAGCCGCCAAGTCGCCAAGAGCAAAAAGTAGCTTGAGAAAGAGATTAAAAATTTATCTAAGGAGGAATATGCAAAAGGTCATTCATGTCCACGATGTTTTGGATTTACTTAGATCAACTTCAAAAGACTTTTCATCCGATGGATTACTCTCACACTTGAATGACAAATATGGCCAGAATGTTCGATTTACAAATTGTACCGATCGGCTGCTGACCATCGATCAATTGCTCGGTTTCCTCACCGAAAGGGGTAAGGTCGAGATCAGAGATGGGAACGTGATCCTCCTGGCTAAGGAAGCTTGTTCTTCATGATGTTCCGGGAACTATCAGATTCTCTTTAATGTTCATAGCAGAGCATTGATACAAATATGTAGCTGACTGAAAAAGAAGAAACCCGCCTATTGATGATAGGTTATGAGGTCTTGAGGAAGGCTGCATTAAACATACAATCCCGCTGCATGCGGGATTTGGTGTTTATAGCGGCTACAGAAACGAACGAGGGGCCGTCCTAAAAGTACCAAACTGTTGCACCCGATCGCTTGCCATTGTACACCCAAAGAGAATCTTTTTCGCAGGCGGGGAAGAACCGGAATCCAGTTCTTTGACTGTGATCTGGATCCCGTGTCAAGCATGGGATGACATTCTCTTTTCTTGAAGAAGCCATCGCTTTTGGCGGCGGTCATTCACTCAATCACTTGCTGTTTCACCGCCAGCATCTCTTTAAAATTCTTCCTGATTGAACCCTTAATTTGTTATAATCTTTCCGAAGAGGTCAGACGATAAGGATGAACAAAAGAGGCCTGGAAAACGACTATCATGTGAAAGCCAATGGAAACGATTGAGAAACTTAGAGAGGAACTGTTAGTAATTCGATGTCGCTTGGGTGAACTCTCCGCATATCGAGAGTTAGTCGAGATGTTTGAATCCAGGCTATTGTATTACATCAGAAGAATAGTCAATGATGAAGAGAGTGCCTACGATATCTTACAAGAAGTGTGGCTTGTCGTGTTACATAGAATTAAGATCCTGAGAGATACGAAAGCATTTCGTTCCTGGCTGTATAAGATCGCTCATGATAAAGCAGTATCGAAGATTCGTTCTGAGATAGTACTTGAAAAAACTAGAGTGGAATTCCAAATCCACAATTCAGATTTCGTGGAGTGGGAGTGGAATGTGGATCTGATTACCATAATTCATCGATTGCTTGATCAACTCCCGATTCAACAGCGCGAAGTTTTTATTTTATTCTTCTTAGAAGAACTAAACTACGAAGAGATTGCCAAGATTACCGGTACGAATATCGGGACCGTAAAATCCAGACTCTTCTATGCTAAGAAAGCGATACGTGCACACTTAAAGGAGTACAAAAATGTCTGAAAATATGCCTTCCAGAGAAATGAAACAACTATTCTACACAGAAGGGACTGAACGACGAGAATCCTTTTCGGACTATCGAGGGGAGGTTGAAAAAGTAATAGATCTCCACGTTCGAATTCAACGATTGCAGAAGTGGATTACGATACCAATATTTTTGATGCTTATTCTGCTTGGAGTTCTTCTTCTTGTGAGCTTAGGATGGGTCAGTAATGCTGAATCGAAAATCCAAAACCTCGTCATTGGATTTGGAATTATCACTGTTGCTCTTGGAATGATTCTGCAAACCCAAATGTTGAGAAATACACTAGATCAAAAAAGAGAACTCTTGGAGATTCAGATACGACTTTCTGAAATTGCTGAAATGATGAAGTCATAGGTTTCTTGTGATAACGACGATCGTCTGGTTTATTCTCCTTCGATCTTGTGTTTCTTCTCTCACTTCTCATTATATTCCCAAAGCGATCAGATTACTTCCATTACTATCAGCACAGGTTTATGGAACTCATCCTTTTCATCCTCGGCACAATATTCCTTGTCGTCTTCTCGTGGAAATTTTCTGTAAAGGCCGGCCGCTATCATGGCATCTACCGGTTCTTTGGTTTTGAAAGTATTCTCGCGTTGCTCCTTCTCAATTACAAGTCTTGGCTCAGCGATCCCGCTTCGATTCACCAGATACTCTCAGTCATTCTTCTCACCATCTCTCTCTTTGCGGCAATTGCCGCGTTCTATTTCTTTTTGAGGTTGGGGAAATCGGAAGGCCAATTAGAAAATACTACCAAGCTCGTGAAGATTGGAATCTATAAATTTATCCGGCATCCGATGTATGCCTCACTGATGCTGCTTGGGACAGGGATCTTTCTCAAGTCGATTGATCTTACAACAACGCTTATCGCCGGTGTCAATATCTTTGCACTCTTTCTTACCGCAAAGAAGGAGGAGAAGGAAATGGTGGCAAAATTTGGCTTTGAATATGAGTCTTATATGAAACGAACAAAAATGTTTCTTCCTTATCTCTTTTAATTGATTCGAGATCGTTCAAGCATGCATAATATTATCATTGATATTATTGCGGTTGTGAGTGGTAACATATTCAATCTGGCTCTTACGGCTCTCTTCACTGCCCGGATCCGTTCGCGTGAGAATGGGGAATATGCCTTCGGCATCATTTCGATGCTCACAGCGATACCGCTCCTGCTTGTCTCTATCGCAAACCTTGCAGGCATGAGAGAGTGGTGGACCTATGTTTTACCAATCCCTCTGATTATTTTCAGTGTACTTGAATTGATATTAGACTACATTCTCAGGTTAAATTTTCGCGAAACCAAATTACTCATTCCCTATCTGTTCTGTCTGTACCTTGGACAGTGGTGGTTGGTAGGATATTCATTTCTCGTCGATCGCTCGCTGGGGTTCTTCACTCTTGGGACGTATGCAGTGGCTCTCGCTGCCACCTGGCTGGCCCATCGAAAGCCAAAGGTACTACAAGCTTGATTGCTCAGGAGATAGTTTTGAGCACTAAGAATTATGGTAGGACGAACTCATACTGATGAGGAGGCATCCATGAAAATCTCACTCCGATGTTCAGCCCTTCTGACTCTTTTTCTCATCGGCTTCATTTCTCTTTCACAAGCGCAAACGGAAACGAAATCACAGCGTGATGCGAGGATGAAATGGTGGCGTGAGGCACGGTTTGGGCTCTTCATTCATTGGGGATTATATTCCATCCCTGCAGGAGAGTGGAAGGGAGACAAGAGTACGAATCATGGTGAATGGATTCGAACGACTGCTCAGATTCCACTCCAGGAATACGACAAGCTGGTTCCTCAATTTAATCCTGTGAAGTTCAATGCCGAAGAGTGGGTGAAAGTCGCTAAAGATGCCGGCATGAAATATATTGTCATCACCTCGAAGCACCACGATGGATTCTGCCTCTTCGATTCGAAGTACACGGACTTCGATGTCATGTCGACTCCGTTCCAGCGGGATATCCTGAAAGAACTTGCCGAGGCATGCCGGAAGTACGGACTTAAAATGTGCTGGTATCATTCTATCATGGATTGGCATCATCCCGACTATCTTCCAAGACGCGAATGGGAAAAGAATCGGACAACGAATGGGGCAACTTTCGATCGCTATGTCCAACACATGAAAAACCAGCTCAAAGAGTTGATCACGAACTATGGCGATATCGGTGTGCTCTGGTTCGATGGGGAGTGGGAATCGACATGGAATTCAAAGTATGGCCAGGACTTATACCAATATGTCCGATCGCTGCAGCCAAGTATTCTTGTGAACAATCGTGTCGGAGCGGGGCGATCGGGAATGGAGGGATTAACAAAAGAGGGTGAGTTCGGCGGCGATTTCGGTACACCCGAACAGCAAATTCCTTCAACCGGTTTGCCGGGTGTGGATTGGGAAACATGCATGACCTTGAACGATCACTGGGGATATAACAAGTATGATCAGAAATGGAAGTCGAAAAAAGAACTTCTCCAGATGATCGCCGACATTGCCTCAAAAGGAGGCAATTATTTATTGAACGTCGGACCAACTTCCGAGGGACTTTTTCCTCAAGCAAGCATCGAACGCTTGCGTGAGATTGGATCGTGGATGAAGATCAATGGCGAGTCAATATACGGGACGAAGGCAAGCCCGTTTAAAAACCTTGAGTGGGGCCGTTGTACGCAGAAGGATATCCCCGAAGGCACTCGTCTGTTCCTCCATGTCTTCGATTGGCCTCAGGGTGGGAAATTAATTGTGCCGGGAATATTCAATCAGCCGAAGAAAGCGTACCTCCTGGCCGATCAGAGAAAATCGGGATTGAAGGTGCAGCGCCAGGAAGATGCACTTGTTCTCACAGTTCCTGATAATGCACCGGACGAGGACAACTCGGTTATTGTGCTGGATATTTTCAAGAAAGTCGATATCAGTGATCCACCAAAGATTGAAAGCGAATTTTCCTCATTTATCCAACCACTTGAGGTGCGTTTATGCACCGATCGCGAAAATGTAGAGGTGCGCTATACACTTGATGGTTCTCTGCCGACTATCAAATCACCGCTGGCAAAACAGCCAATCACCATTACCTCTACTGCTACGGTCTCAGCGCGATGTTTCCGGGGTGGAAAAGCTGTGAGTGGAACTGCTGTTCAGACCTTCACACGGGTGAATCCATTACCTCCATCCGTGAGTATTCGCACGGAGCAGGGAATCAGATACAAATACTTCGAAGGTGTTTGGGACGATCTGCCGAACTTTAAGGAACTTAAGCCACTCAAGGATGATTATCTACAGAATATCGATTTCTCCCCGCGCCGTGAAGTGGAACACTTCGGTTTCGAGTACTCGGGCTTTATTCGGATCCCGGAAGATGATGTCTATGCATTCTTTACCGATTCGGATGATGGAAGCCGGCTCTATATCGGCGATTCACTGGTAGTGGATAACGATGGTTTGCATGGAATGAAGGAAGTTAAGGGGATGATTGCGCTTGCAGCAGGATTTCACCCGATCCGTGTCGTTTATTTTGAGAAAACGGGAGGAGATGGATTATCGGTTTCAGTTACGAGCAAGAAGATAAAGAAGCAAGTAATACCGAGCTCGATGCTCTTCAGATAAATTTATTGCTCAGGGGAATCTAATGTCCCATTCAGACTGTTGACAGTATTGGGTCATAATTCAGTTATTAAATTGTAGTTACTCAGCGTGATATTTACTGCTTCAAGGCAATTTACATTTCTATCAGAATGCTGTAGAACTTGATCAATGAATTGTAGTTTGTATGTGGAGAAAATTCCCTCTTTCGTAAAGGGGGTACGGGGGATTTGATTTTCACACTGCCGGTATGTAGAGAGTTATGATCGAGAATTATTCGCAAATTCTCGAGAAATCCCCCCAAGAGGCCGTCTAAAAAGAAAAAATTTGTCTCACCCGAATGCTTTTATCGGGTGTCCAGTGCCTTTATCTTTCAAATATCTGGATTCCCGCTTAAAGCATGCGGGAATGACAGCGTCCTTTTTTAGTTTTTAGACAACCCCAGATAGAAAAGAAGGCACTCAATGGACTTTATGCGAAATACATTCAGATTTTATGTGTCACGGTGTGGACCGTGACACCCTTGGTGTACTTTTTAGTCAGCCTCAATCGTGCACAAAGCTCATCGATTGTAGCTAGTTCTCACGTTGGTATTTTGTACAAGTGTGAAAGAACATTTAACAATCAGAAGTTCTGGTTAAGTCAAAACATAATGAATTGTAGAAAGATCCTATGCGAATAGTATTCAGTCTCGGAATCGTAGTTCTTCTTGCAGCATTGAATGTCGTAGCTCAGGAATCGAACGAGTTCATCGAGAAAAACTTCCAGCAGCAGGAAGCTCAACGCTACCTAAACCTGATGCGGCTTCAGAAATCTACAAGCCTAGGCCAGGAAACATTTGATGTTACGTACTACAAGCTTGACATCAAGATTACGACCATTCCCAATTATCTTAACGGTTCAGTAACGATGACTGCGCGATCACTAGTAAATGGGCTCTCGTCAATCACTCTGGATCTGATGGATACCTTGAAGGTTGATAATGTCAAAATTGGAAACACAACCAAGGCAGTAATCCAGGCACGGAGTAATTTCACATTCTCTCTCGACAGGTCATACAATCAGGGAGAACTGTTTACAGTGACAGTGAATTATCAGGGTCTGCCGGGAAGCTCTGGATTTGGCAGTTTCAGCTTCGATAAGAGTCGAAATGGGGTGTACCTTGTCTCAACCTTAAGCGAACCCTATGGTACGAAAGACTGGTGGCCTAGCAAGGATCATCCGGGTGACAAAGCTGATTCGGCCGATATCTGGGTGACGTGCGATGCGTCGTTTAAAGTGGGGTCGCAGGGAAAACTTGTGTCAGTAGTGGACAATGGAAATGGAACGAAGACTCATAAATGGTCGCATCGCTATCCCATTGCGACCTATTTGATTTCGATGGCAATGACGAACTATGCAGAATTCACCCACTGGTTTAAGTATTCTGCCAATGACTCGATGCCCGTACTGAATTATGTCTTCCCGGAGCAACTCCAGAGTAATCCTGCCATGATCACTCAGGGAGCGCTCACAGTGGGAATGCTGCAAATTTATTCGGACCTCTACGGTCTCTATCCCTTCATCAAAGAAAAATATGGGCATGCTCAATTTCTCTGGGGTGGTGGCATGGAGCATCAGACAATGACGTCGCTTAGCAATTTATCTGAGAGCCTTGTAGCCCATGAGCTCGCCCATCAATGGTTCGGTGATATGATTACCATGAGCACCTGGCCGGATATCTGGCTCAACGAGGGATTCGCAACCTATTCAGTCGCACTCTATTATGAGAAAAAAAATGGATTTGCAAACTATACTAGCTATATGAATAGCCAAATGAGTTCTGCCCGAAGTGCGACAGGTTCCATTTATGTTCAGGATACGTCGAGTGTGAACAGATTGTTCAGCAGCAGCTTGGTCTATGCGAAGGGGGCTACTGTTTTGCATATGCTTCGCCATATTGTCGGTGATGCAGCATTTTTCACAGCAATCAAACGATATGCAACGGATCCACGATTTATGTACAAAGTTGCTCAAACGAGCGATTTCCGTTCGGTCTTTGAATCGGTCTCAGCAAAAAATCTTAAGTATTTTTTCGATGAATGGATCTATGGTACAAGTTTTCCAAGCTATAAGTACGAATGGGGATCGAGCGTCAATCCCGGTGGAGGATATAAAGTGAGAGTTCAACTTTCACAGACACGTACTCCATTCTTTACGATGCCGGTCGATCTGCGATTTACCGGAACAGGTCTTGATACGACAGTAACAGTCATGAATGATGTTCAGAATCAAACAGCAATCTTCTACTTGTCGAAGCAGCCGACAGCGACACAATTTGATCCCGGCAATTGGATCCTGAAAGATGTACAAACCTTCGTGGTGAACACTGAGCGGATCGGCTCGGTACCGAAAGAATTCGCATTGCATCAAAATTATCCTAATCCATTTAATGCTGGAACAATGATTTCCTTTTCACTGCCGCACACAGCCCATGTGAGTCTCGAGATCTTTGATGCACTCGGAAGAAAAGCAAAGACTCTCCTTAAGCAAGAAGAGCGCGCTGCTGGTACGCATACACTTCACTATGCCGCAGACGATAACGAAGGTCGCGGCATTTCGTCGGGAGTGTATTATTGCCGGATGACCACCGACGCCGGATTTAGTGCAAATCAAAAATTGATCATTCTCCGATGATGGAATAGCCCATTGATTACTACGCGCTTTAGTGATATATTCGATCCCCAGAACATCATTTCTTCCAACAAGGAGTGTAAAAGAAGTTAGCGTTGCCCAAACGAACAGACATTCAATCCATTCTCATTATCGGTTCCGGACCGATTGTCATCGGTCAGGCATGTGAATTCGATTATTCCGGTACGCAGGCATGTAAAGTGCTGAAAGAAGAGGGATACCGGATTATCCTCATCAACAGCAATCCTGCCACAATCATGACCGATCCGGATCTTGCCGATGCCACCTACATCGAGCCCATCACCCCGTATTTTGTCGAAAAGATTATCGAGAAGGAACGCCCGGATGTTATCCTCCCGACAATGGGCGGCCAGACAGCCCTAAACATTGCGGTGGAACTTGCGGAAAGTGGTGTACTGGAGAAATATGGTGTCGAGCTCATCGGAGCAAAACTTCCGGCAATTAAGAAGGCAGAGGATCGTGAGCTCTTTGAAGAGACGATGAAAAGTATCGGGCTGGAGACATCCCGAGGCGCATTCGTCAAATCGCTCCCTCAGGCCCTGGAGGTAGCAGAGGAGATCGGCTTTCCGATCATTATACGGCCTTCGTTCACATTGGGTGGAACAGGCGGGGGTACGGCGTACAATCTCCAGGAGTTCAAGGAAAAGGTTGAGCACGGCATTACCAGCAGTCCAATTCATCGCGTCTTGATAGAAGAATCTGTCATCGGATGGAAGGAGTATGAACTAGAGGTGATGCGTGACATGAGGGATAATGTCGTTATCATCTGCTCGATTGAAAACTTCGATCCAATGGGCGTCCATACCGGAGATTCCATTACGGTTGCACCGGCGCAGACCCTGACGGATAAAGAGTACCAGACCCTGCGCGACGCCGCCATCAAGATCATTCGTGCCATCGGCGTTGATACCGGAGGTTCTAATATCCAATTTGCTATTCATCCCGAGACGGGCAAAATGCTGGTCATTGAAATGAATCCCCGTGTCTCCCGATCATCGGCGCTTGCATCGAAGGCAACTGGATTTCCCATTGCAAAAATTGCTGCAAAGCTTGCCATTGGATACACGTTGGACGAAATCCCGAATGACATCACTCGAGAAACCCCGGCTTCGTTCGAACCCACCATCGACTATTGTGTTGTAAAAATACCACGGTGGGATTTTGAAAAGTTCAAGGGTGTCGATGATACACTTGGCGTCCAGATGAAATCTGTCGGCGAGGCAATGGCCATCGGCAGAACATTTAAGGAGTCACTGCAAAAAGCTCTCCGCTCCCTCGAGCAGGGAAGGGATGGACTTGGCTCCGATGGGAAGGATGTTTTGGATGTCCGCTCGCTGACAGACCAGAAACGGATTGAATGGAAGAAGAAGGTCTTCGACAGATTGAAGAAACCAAAGCCGGAGAACATCTTTTTCCTCCGCTATGCATTTCAATTGGGTGCAACGATTGATGAATTATATGAGATTACCAAAATCGATCGCTGGTTTCTTCATAACATTAAACAAATTGTTGATTTTGAGGAGGAGCTTTATGCTTTTCGCACATAAGATCGTATGGGGAGTGCTGTTTATTAGTGTGGTGGGCACGGCCTGTGCACAAGTTGTCATTCCACCTGATCGGAATGAACTGGCGGAAGGGAAGAGTACCTGGACTCTCATCTATGCGGAAGCGAATGGATTGCCTGGACCGAGGGAAGTGCTCCGGCTTCAAGATAAACTTGCATTAACTCGTGACCAGATAAAGAAGGCCGAAGCGCTGGAAAAAGTGACATCGAGTTCTGCCAGGGCGAAAGGCGAGGAAATCATCCTGGAAGAAGAATCACTCTTTAACATGTTTGAAGCAGGAAGCGTTTCTGAAAAGAATCTCCGGTCCAAACTAGAACGATGTGCAAAATTACGCGCCGATATGCAATTCGTTCATCTTCAATCGCATTTGCGCATGAAGCAGGTACTCACACCGGAACAGCTCCAGAAATACAAGACATTGAAGGCTGATGAAAAGTAATCCCAAAACTAAGGGTGTCCCGGAAAGGATCACCAAAGAAATTCTTCTCAAGGCCAAGCAGTACGGTTTTTCCGATCGTCAGCTCGCGCATATCTGGGGATCATCCGAGATGGCTGTCAGGGCAGTACGGCAGCATCACGGCATTCTTCCTGTCTACAAAACAGTGGACACCTGCGCAGCAGAATTTGAAGCTCACACACCGTACCATTACTCGACGTACGAACAGGAAAATGAATCGATTTGCAGCGATCGAAAGAAAGTGGTGATCCTTGGCGGCGGGCCGAATCGGATCGGGCAGGGTATTGAGTTTGACTATTGCTGTGTCCATGGCGTCTTTGCACTCGAAGAGGAGGGTATTGAGACGATCATGATCAACTGTAATCCGGAGACCGTCTCGACCGATTACGATACGACGGACAAACTATATTTCGAACCGCTGACGCTCGAGGATGTGCTCAACATCTGTGATCATGAAAAACCGTTCGGCGTGATTGTCAGTTTCGGTGGACAGACTCCACTCAAGATTGCTAAAGCGTTGGAGCAAAATGGCGTAACTATTCTTGGCACTTCGCCTGAAGGGATCGATATTGCCGAGGACCGGGAGCGGTTTGGAGCACTCCTGAGAAAACTGAAAATTCCGCATCCGATGTATGGCACAGCCTACTCGGTGAATAATGCTGTGTTGGTCGCTGAACAGATCGGATTTCCTGTCCTTGTTCGTCCTTCGTATGTTCTGGGTGGAAGAGCAATGGAGATTTGTTACAACAGTGATTCTGTGCGAGAGTATATGAAAAAAGCCGTGGATGTTTCGCCGGAATATCCCGTGCTTATCGACCGGTTTCTTGAAGATGCTTTTGAGTTCGATGTTGATGCTGTTTCCGATGGAAAGGATGTACTAATCGGCGGTGTGATGGAACATATCGAGGAAGCCGGTATCCACTCTGGTGATAGTTCTTGTGTGATTCCACCCTACATGATCTCGCAGAAGAATCTGGAGGAACTTAAAAATTATACCGTGCGGCTTGCCAAAGCGCTTAAAGTGGTTGGATTGATTAACATTCAATATGCGATGAAAGATGGAGTGGTCTATGTTCTGGAAGTGAATCCCAGAGCTTCCCGCACCGTTCCTTTTGTGAGCAAGGCAACAGGAATTCCTCTGGCTAAAATTGCTGCCAAAGTGATGGTGGGCCGAACGCTTGAAGAGTTGGGGGTGAAAGATTTTGATTTTAGAACCTTGAAACACATCTCTGTCAAGGAATCGGTCTTCCCATTTTCCAAATTCCCTCGTGTTCCGGTCTTCCTTGGCCCAGAGATGAGATCAACCGGCGAGGTCATGGGAATTTCACACGAGTTTGGCGCTGCGATTGGAAAAGCTCAAATGGCTGCCGGTAATGCTCTCCCGACTGATGGTACAATCTTCATCAGCGTTAATGATAGCGATAAAAATGACACGACTTTGAATATTATCCGGGAATACGTCACACTCGGATTCAAACTCGTAGCGACCCAAGGAACCGCACAATTCCTTCGCAAAAATGGAATTGAGGCGGGCAGCATATTTAAAGTTAATGAAGGCCGGCCAAATATTGTCGATTTGATAAAGAATGGCAAGGTCCAGCTCGTCATCAACACTCCACTGGGTGAAGAATCCCGATACGACGAGTTTTCAATCGGTTGGGCTGCAATCGAACAAAAAATCTCTCTCATTACCACACTCTCTGCCGCGGCCTCTGCTGTGAAAGGGATAGAAACTCAAAAGCGCAGGGAATATCAGGTTAAAAGTATCCAGGAATATCACTCTCTTTAAAAATCCTGATTTCGTTTCCTCTTTCTATCCCAAATCCCCCCTTCAATCGTCTAATAACAATATCTGATGGAAAGTGTTTAAGACTCCTGGGATTTTCCCCCAGAATCCTTGACTTCGTTAGGGTAATAGCTTAAATTTGAGCGTTAACAGAATCATCTCAAACAATACTTTAAGCCTATCCACATAGGTGTTTGGAATGACAACATTGAAGAATACGGGTGTTTGGAAGGCGATATTTGTGGTAGGGATTATTGCCCTTATACTTTTCTGTACTCTTTTCTCGTTTACAGCACTTAAGGCCCAGGAATCCACTGTCGCGAATTCAAAAATCGTCGAAGAACAAGACTATGCATTCGCTTACGGACTCTACAAAGATGCCTTGTATCAATTAGCCATCGATCAGTTCGATAAATTCCTTCAAAAATACCCCAGCAGTCTTAAATTCCAGGATGCAAAATTTCTCCGAACCGAGTGTGTATTTCAGCTTGAACTGCTTGACGCTGCGGCAAATGGATTTTCAGAATTTGTTCAGTCATATCCTGGTTCGAATCTTGCCGATGATGCCCATTTTCGACTTGGCGAGACTTTTTTTAAGCAAAAAAAGTTCAATGAATCGATTTCGGCATTCAAAGCCGTCTTGGATAACTTTGGAGAAGGTGAGCTTGCCGGGGAAGCTGCGTATTGGATCGGTGAGATTTATATTAAGATAGAAGATTTTGATAACGCTTTGAAATACTACACCCTTGCATATGACAACTATCCCAGGAACCGGCTCCGTGATTATTGCGTATACTCGATCGCCTGGACTCATCAGCGAAAAGCTCAATATAACATTGCAGCCGAGTGGTATCAGAAACTTCTCAAGGAATATCCTCAAAGCACACTTGCAACGTCATCGACAGTACGAGTCGGTGAATGTTCTTTTTATTTGAAAGAATATCGGAAGGCAATTGAGCAGCTCGAATCGGCAAAAGCATCTCTTACCGAGTCCGAGCAAAAAGGTGAAGCCGACTACCTTATTGGAGAAGCGTATTACAATCTTGGTGAATTCGATCAGGCCAGGAAACAATATGAGGCATTTCTCGCTTCTTATCCCAATCACAAATTGACCCGAGAGGTGCTGTACGCTCTCGCATGGACACTGCTCAAACAAAATCTTGCCCCTCAGGCAGCTGAGGCCTTTGCCCGGGTGGAAGAAAAGAATGACGGTTTAAGCCATGCTTCATTATTCTGGAAAGCAATGGCTGAGAAACTCGCGGGATCAACAGTTGCAGCACTAGGTTCATTGAGACAGGTTTCTGAGAAAAACTCGGCCGGCGAATATGCCGATAATGCATTGTACGAATATGGATTAATTCTCGTCGAAGAGAAAAAGCTTGGAGAGGCAAAACCATATTTTGAAAAAGTTGTCGCGCAGTATCAATCGAGCGATGTGCGGGCGGAGTCATTTCGGATGTTGGGAGAATGCCTGCTCTTCGAATCGAAATTTGATGAAGCCCGTGATGCATTCGAACGTGCCTATGCAAGTGAGTCTGCTCCATTCGAAGTGAAGGTTTCTTCTATGTACCAGATAGGGTGGTGCTACTATAAAAGCAAAAAGTACAAGGAAGCATCCCCACAATTCATAAAATTTCTCAATAGCTATCCCAACCATCCTCAATCACATGATGCAAGGTATTGGCTTGCTGAAAGCGAATATCAGTTAGGGGATTTTGACGGTGCCTTGAAGCAGTATCAGTTAGTGGCTTCTGCTTCCAACACAGAACATCGTGAGAATGCTTTGTACGGCGCAGGATGGTCGAACTTGAAACTGAATGAATACAACAAGGCCATCGATGCCTTCGAGAAACTCGTTGTGCAATTTCCGAATGGCACTTTCTCGTTCGACAGCCGTTTACGGCTTGGTGATTGTTACTACTATCTGAAGGATTATAAGAAGGCTTCTGGTGTCTATCGCACTGTGATAAGGCTTTTTCCGAAACAGGATGGAATCGATTATGCTCATTATCAGCTCGGTCAGACTTTTTTTCGTGCCGGCGATAACGATCAGGCTTCTGAACAATTCTCGCTTCTCATAAAAACATACCCGAAGTCATCGCTTGCTGATGATACGCAGTATGCACTGGGATGGATGCTCTTTCAGAAGAAGGAATATCTGGATGCTGTAAGAGAGTTCCAGAAATTGGTTGCCAATTATCCCGAAAGCGAATTGACAGCCCGGGCATACTATAGCGTTGGTGATTCCTACTACAATCGGCAAAAATATGATGCAGCAGAGCGAGCATACAAGGAATTGGTTCGCCGGTTTCCCAGGAGTAATTACATCTTTGATGCGATGACAGGAATTCAATACTGTCTCGTCGCTCAGGGCAAGCAGGAGGAAGCACTGGCTGTCCTGGATGCCTTCGTCCGGGAGAACCCGAATTCTCCGGTTGCCGAGCAGCTCTTCCTGAAGAAATGCGATCTTTTGTACGGACAGAAAAAATACGAGACAGCCGCTGCAGAATATCAGGCATTCATTAAACGATTCCCGAAATCCTCCCAGCGGGCCTCCGCTCAATACTGGCTGGGAATGAGCCTTGCCGGTGCAAACAGATCTATCGAAGCTGCTGCGGCGTTTGATCAGGCTGCCGCGCTGCCGCAGGCA
The DNA here is from genome assembly GCA_043803945.1 of bacterium. Taxonomy (GTDB): domain Bacteria; phylum Bacteroidota; class Ignavibacteria; order UBA10030; family UBA10030; genus JAZDJN01. Next base: position 96,055 of record JAZDJN010000054.1, read on the forward strand.
CCACAAAAAGTTGTCGCCAACTCTCTCTTTGAGGCAGCGGCGATTTATCAGCGGCTGAAGAATTTCGATCAGGCTTTGAATCTCCTCGGACGGGCAGAGAAGGGATTAAAAGGGACGGAGTATCTTTCAGAGATTGCCTACCTCAAAGGTGCGATCTTCTACGAAAATAATGCCGCAGATGAAGCGAAGAGGCAATTCGAGTTTGTGGTATTAAAACATCCCAAAACGATTTCGGCTGATAAGTCTCGTGTGGGACTTGCCAGGATTGCGATTGCCAATAAGGATTATGCGGGTGCCTTGACGCTCGCACAGGCCGTTGCGACTTCGCGTACAGATGAATTCGGCGCGGAGGCACAATTTCTAAGCGGAACAGCCTATGCCGGTATGAACGATTGGCAGAATGCTGCCACAGCTTTTCTGAGGATGCGGTATGTATTTCCCAAATACGAAGAGTGGCTCGTTAAAGCCTATCTTGAATTGGGTGGTGCCTATGAAGAATTGAAAAACGTTCCACGTGCAAAAGAGGCATATCAAAATGTGCAAAAGCTGCAGAAGGAGGGGGAACTCTTCAATGAAGCGGCACGACGCTTGAAAAATCTGGAACGATTATAGAATCATGAGTGCTGTGAAGCATATCGCCTGCGCTTTACTGCTACTTCCGCTGATTCTGATGAGTCAGCAGAAGGACACAACGAAAATTGGTAAACCCATTCCTGATGTCCGGCGTTTCGAGGTTACTCCGCCCAATCCCGATCTGCAATTCCTGAATGCTCAGCGGGAAAAACAAAGCACCGATCTTCCAAAGATTGACCTGCCGGAGTTTGTCATCACCGGTACGGCGATGATGGAACTGCCGGAGGTGCAGAAACTCGATGTCGATGAGCTTGGTGCGTTTCAATTGACTGTGGCCCCAGCGAAAATCGGACTCCGGGATAGGACAACACTCGAATTTGTCCGTGAACAGAAGTTGGGATATTCTCCGCCCATCCACTCTCCATTCTTTGGAAGAGTGCTGGTATCCGGTGCCACACACTTTACTCCAGAGATCGATTTTTCGTTTGGTCAGAGTTCTCCGGAAGGATATTTTTTATCTCACGCCAATTATTATTCCACCAAAGGATATGTTCCATCCTCGAATCGATCGAAGGGGGCCGTTGACTTGAGCGGCGGCACGACACTGGAATCACCATCAAGCTGGCTCAATCAGAACATGCTCCATGCCACGTTTGGTCTCTCCTCAGAGACATATCAGTTTTTTGGTTCGACATCACCTTCTTTGGCCCGTTCGGTGACGGCAATCTCACTCGGAACGTCACTGACGTCGTCGCCTGCTGAGGCGTGGTCCTATCAGTATGCGATGGACTATTCGAATCTTACCATGAAGGATAGTTCTCAGAAAACCACTGAGAATAGAGTTGACCTCCTCCTGGTATCGAGCGTTCCGGGATCCTTTATTCCGCTTACGGGAAAGGTCAGATTCAACGGTGTGACATATTCAGGTGGCAATTCAGGTTCACTACCCTATCTTGATATCGAACTGAGTACAAAGCGACTTTGGTGGAAAAATTTGTTCATGCAGGCTTCCGGCCACCTCTATCTTGCCAAAGGAATGATGGATCAAAAGGTATCAAGAGTCTACCCTCACCTTTATCTGGGAGCTCGGATTATCGAGGGATTTACTTTATCGACATCGTATAGGGGAATTATCTCATTCTCTTCATTCCATGACTATTTGCAGGTACAACCCTATCTGGGATCAAGTTCGCTGCTATTATTTTCCGATATCTCAACCGAAATTTCTGGTGGAATTGAAGGACATTTAGGCTCGTGGCTTGATGTCAAATTTGATACCCGCTATCAATCCATTCGAAATCAACCGATTCTCAGCAATCCTGGGAACCAGGGAGTATGGAGTTTCTCCTATGGCGGTAAGACGACGTGGATCACATACTCCACTGATATCATTGCAAAGCTCTCGCCAAATGTGTATTTTGCTCTTGCAATCGATGCGAATGAAACAAAGAATTCTATTCTCGATCATCCCTTGCCCTATGTCGCAAATGTTCTAGCATCAACTCGGCTAGTGTATGGTTTTGAAAATGGATTATCGATATCTCCACAATTCGATTATATCGGTAAGAGAAGTATCGACACGTTTACAGATCGATCATTGCCTGGTTATCTGCTTACCGGAATAGCAGTTCAGTACGCGTTTCATCGCTCGTGGAATGCGATGATAGATTTTCAAAATTTGTTCGATAATAAATTTGATGAATGGCAAGGGTATCGGGGCACGCCGTTCATGATGAGAATCGGTGTAGAATTTAAATGGTAGTATCTATCAATACATAAGGAGGGACTTCAATGCCTGACCTCAATCTTGCAGATGAAGATAGTTCATTAGAAACCACGGATGAAACCGAATCGACAGAGGAGTCGGAAGCTCTAGAAGGGCCGGAAAGGGGAAAAGGAGGAGGTCTTCTTAAAATTCTCATGATTGTTCTCATTGTAATCATTGGCCTTGGAGCAAGTGCGTATTTATTAAACAGCCTTGGCATCGTCAAGTTATGGGGAAAGAAGGCGAAGCTGAGCTATACGCAGGAATTGACTGCTGAAGAAGGACAGATGCAAACTGAACAACAGGCTACCTCGACCGATCAACAGGTGACTCCTCCAACAGAGCAGCAACAGATGATCGAAACACCTCCTCTGGAAGAAACAAAGAAGGAAACGACACAAGAGAGTAAGCCAACTCCGGTTGAGAAAAAAGAGCCGTTGAAAAAACCGGTTGAGAAAAAAGAACCAGCAAAAAAGCCGGTCGAGAAAAAAGAATCCGCGAAACCGAAAGAGGAAAAACCGGTGAAACCGATGCCGAACGCACCTGCCACGGCGAGCAAGTTGACCGATATGAGTGGAACGTTTACCATTCAGGTCTCGGCATTTCAGGACAAGGCCAAAGCCGATAAAATGGCGAAGCGCTTAACCGATGCAGGGTATCCCGCCTATGTTGCTGAAAAGCAAACCAGCAAGGGCTTACTCCATGTGGTGCGAATCGGGAAGTATGCATCACTCAAGGAAGCACAGACGGCTGTGCAGGGATTTGCCCAGGAGATTAAAGCGTCTCATTATATCGACAGAGTGAAAACGAAGTAAGGTTCTTCTACACAAATCAAAGGAGCAGTATGAATTTGTATGAACTCTATATGCAGGGGGGAATTGTTATGCATCCGATTCTCCTCTGTTCCATCCTGATGGTGATGGTGATTATCGAGAGAGCGATTGTTCTCAAGCGCGCAAAGATTGACACCGGTCAATTTATGTTGAAGCTTCGAAGTGTGGTTCAGCGGGGTGGTGTCGAAGCCGGACTCACCTTTTGTTCGAAAAGCAGTGCGCCGATTGCCAATCTCATGAAAAAAGGGCTGAGCAAATACAACGAAGGTACCGAACGCGTGCGCGAAGCTATTGAGAATGCAGGAAAGGAAGAAGTCTATCATCTCGAGACTCGATTAGGCATGCTGGCATCGATCGCTGGTATTGCACCATTACTGGGCTTCCTCGGAACAGTCACCGGTATGATCCAGGCCTTCATGATGGTTCAGAAGTTGGGCGGGAATGCAAGTCCGGCAGATCTCGCGGGCGGTATCTGGGAAGCTCTGCTCACGACTGCATTCGGATTGTTCGTTGGTATTCCGGCTCTGGGATTCTACAATTACTTTATCACGAAAGTGGGGCGCTTTGTCTTTGAACTGGAAAGTGCTTCTGAAGAATTCCTTGATCTGGCAAGAGCAGGTGCACTTGAGAATTCCATAACACCGCATGAAAAAACGAAAGCAGTTGCAACCGAAGAGGCAGACGAGTTCTTCAAGAAAAAAGGATAAGTATGAATTTCCGAAGCCAGCATAAGCATATGGCGGCATTTTCCTATGCCTCCTTAACCGATGTCATCCTTCAGTTGATGATATTCTTCCTGCTCTCGTCGTCGTTTGTCATTCAACCCGGCATCAAAGTCCAGCTCCCGAAAGCCGAAGCAGGAGAAGCAGACAGCAAGCGGGAAATCATCGTTACACTCACCGAGGGGGGAGTGATCTTCGTCAACAATGAGCAGGTGACGACAGAGACACTCGGGGCGAAGCTTTCTACCGTACTTCAGGGGAAGAGTGATTTTATCGTGGTTATCAATGCCGACCGTAACGTCAATCTGCAAAGTGCAATTCAGGTGATGGACATTGCTAAGGCAGTTGGCGCCAGCCGGTTTCTGATCGCAACGAAACCCTCGAATTAGCTTATGGCTAAGCATCGAACAGAAAATATTGTTGGGTGGATCGGTTCCTTCATTTTCCATCTGCTCCTCTTGATTTTATTTCTCCTCACCAGACTCCCGGAGTTTGCAGAACGGGTCGATTTTGTAGAGGTCAATTGGGGCGGCGTCTCTTCCATTGCTGCAGCCCAACTATCCTCGTCGCAGGCTTCGCTGGGCGAAGCTGGTGATCTTGCCGTGCCAGCTACAACAAAAACCGTTGCGCAAAAGAACGAACCTACACAAAGAGTTGACACACCTGAACGACGACTGCCAGATCCGTCTAATGAAATCATTCGGGTGCCGCGCTCGGATAAAATAACCTCATCCGAGGCAAATCTTAATGCCAAACAATCCAAAATTACCCGAAGCGGCGAGAGGGAATTTGCCGGTACGAGTACGACCAGCCGAAAAGAGATTGGTATTCCTGGCAGAACCGGTACTGCAGGAGGTGCGGCAAAGCCGTCAATCGGGATGGGAAGTGCCGATGGAAGCATCGGGAGCGGTACGTCGTACAGTATCCAGTGGTTGAATGGCGGAACTCGGCAGAAAATCGCCGGAGATCTGCCGAAATATCCTCAGGGAGTGAATGTTGAAGCACAGATAAAAGTCCGGACAACCATAACACCGGATGGCAGTGTAAAGATCGTCACTCCCGCCCAAAAAGCAAACCAGCGTATGGAGGATGCAGCCATGAAGGAAGTACGTCTCTGGCGCTTTGAACCGCTCCGCTCATCTCAGCGACAGGATGATCAGGAATGCATCATTACATTTTTATTCAAATTGAAGTAGGGTAATTGTTAGGTCTGGGAGTCGGTAGACGGAAGAAGGGGAATGGGGGAGATAGAAAGAGGGACGATAGAAGTTGGAAGAGAGATGAATACCAAGCTTCAAGAAATACAAAACATTCTTACATTTCAAAAGGATCGACTTCATCAGCAATTCGGTGTGAGACGGTTGGGAATATTTGGATCCTATGCAAGAAACGATGAGCGGTCTGACAGCGATGTAGACATTTTGGTTGAATTTGACAGGCCAATAGGACTTGCATTTGTTGACCTTGCCGAAGAGCTGGAACGAATACTCGGAATGAAAGTAGACTTAGTTTCACGAAACGCTATCAGCAAAAAAATGCTTCCCTCTATTGAAAATGAACTCTTCTATGTCTAACAGAGATTGGAAGATACTGATCTCGGATATTCAAGAAAGCGCTGATAAAATTGTTCGTAGAAGTCTGTCTTCTAAGCTCAGCTTAATCTGTGTAAGAAGACAGACTTCTTTAAAGTTCATTTCTCTCTAAGTTGAAGTGATAGGCTGAAAAGCAGAACATAAAAGTCCGTCTTCTAATCATAGATGGCACTGTAAGAAGACGGACTTTTAGCAAACGGCAAATTACCATTTGATCTATTAGTATCAAATTGTTGTGACTAATTGATACTACACGATCAAATTGTTAATTTCTGATATGAGCAGCAGATTGACACAGAGTGAAGTTTTAAGTACTATGCTTGTAAAAATATTCACAACATTCGTTAAGATATCTTATTGCAAATTCTATTTTAAAAGTAATTTCTTTGCTTTGTTAGGGGTAAGGTGAATAAAATGAATAAAGCGATCGTGATAAAACCTCAAAATGAAGAAGAGGGGGAATTTCTTTCAAGGTTGTTGAAGAAGCTGGGGATTGAATCATCCAGCATCGATTCTGAGTTGATGGAAGAATATGGGATTTCTCTGAAAATGAAGGAAGTAGATCGGACAAAAAAAGTAAGTCGCGCTGTGATTATGCGAAAGCTTAGATCCTGATGCAGGTAGAATTCCTTGAGGCATTTTCAAAAGATTTAAATCTCATCAGTCAGCGATCTATAAAATCGTCCCTGGAGAGACTTATCCTTCAGATAGAAGCAGCGTGATCTCTCTCAGAGATCCAAAATGTGAAAAAACTGAGTGGTTTCAAATCGGCCTTCAGAATTAAAATTGGTAATTATCGCGTCGGCATTTTCGTCGAAGGAAATCTTGTCCAATTTGCACGAATGCTCCACCGAAAAGAAATCTACAGGTCATTCCCTTAAAAGAAGCATGTCTTTTAAGCGCGATTAATCTAAGAAAAAGACAGACTTCTTCTTTTTTAACAAACATCGTCCTGCTTCATTTTGAGTTGTCACTTATCTCCCCATTTGATAGAGAAGCATCTAATTGTCGTGACTAATCGACACTTCACGATCAAATTGTCTATTTCTGATGCGGGTGCTGATTGACACAGAGTGAAGTTTTGAGTACTATGCTTGTAATAAGATTCACAACATTCTTTGAGATTTCTTATGGCAAATTCTATTTCAATTGAAGTGAATTTATCCCCTGAACAAATTATCGAGGCTGTTCGACGGATGAAGAAATCCGAAAGAGCTTCTTTTGTAGAAGACTTGATTTCTGCTGCGAGTCCAGAATATCTCGAAAGCATTCGCGAGGCACGAGAGGATTATAGAAAAGGTCGTACATCGACTCATGCTGATGTTTTTCCTCGAAAATGACTTACGAGTTGGTCTATACCAAGCGTGCAGTTCGTGATATCATTCGACTTGATGAGCGAACGAAAGCACGTCTTAAATCAGCACTTGAATCTTTCAGCGCTGAACCATTTAAGCATGCCGAAAAGTTGGTAAACCCCGAACTTGGTACATATCGTTTTCGTGTTGGCAGCTATCGGATAATCTTTGATGTCGATGGATCCTTCATTATAATTTTACGTGTCGGTCATCGACGCGATATCTATCGAGGCATCTAAGAAGAAGTCACGCGATACAGTTTGAACCTACCTAGCTCCGGGTTTCTCCATCGGCACCCTTTTCGCGGTTTCCTGCTGTTTTATCCTCTTTCAAAATAAAGTAATAAAAGAAAACCTCTCCGAATGTCAACAGGAGTAAGGACACCGTATCAAAATTTATCTCTCTCTTGAACACGCGGATAAAAGTAGTGGGAGAGGGGGCATCGTACCATTGCTGGATAAAAAAACTTTGATGGAAGATCAGCTTTGTGAGAAGGGTTGAGATCGTCCAGCCGATGGCAAAGACAAGAACCACTAATCCCACGGCGAGCAATCCCTCAGAGAGACCTTCTTTCCTTCTACTGAAGAAGGCATAGAGAAGGCCGATGATATGAATGGAGAAAATGAAGAAAGCAACCATGTCGAGGAACAGTCAATAGTTAATAGGGAATGGTGAATAGTGAATCGTTGTTATACATATTCTTTAGTGAAGTACAAAGGGTGACGAGTAAAGAGTAAAATATTCCCCATAGCAATCCTACGAAAATAATCCTGTGTATCCTGTAAATCCATGTTATTACAATTCACATCGATGCACATGATCAACAGGATATGATATCAAATAATCCTATCCATCCTGACTATCCATGTAAAAATTATTTCACATCGATGTACAGGATTAGCAGGATAATTATTTTGGAGTCTCTTTAAAATCTTTTCAATCCTGTAAATGCTGGTCTAATAAGCATCCTCCCCAAACAGAACTGTCCGAATGGTTTTAAGGATAATCTTTATATCGAACACGAGCGACCAGTTTTCGATGTAGTAGATATCGAATTTAGTCCGCTCCTCGATTGGAGCATTCCCTCTTAGGCCATTCACCTGAGCCCATCCTGTCATACCGGTTTTCATGCGATGACGGTCGAGGTATTTTGGAATTTGCTTTTTAAACTGTTCGACAAAGAATGTCCGTTCCGGCCGCGGGCCCACGATACTCATCTCACCCTGGAGAACATTAAATAGCTGGGGAAGTTCATCGAGACTGAATCGGCGGAGAAATTTTCCGATGCCTGTCGTTCGTGGATCATTCTTCGATGCCCACACTGGTCCCGTCGTCTGTTCAGCATCTATCCGCATTGTCCGGAATTTTATTAACTGGAATGGATCGCCATCCAATCCGACACGCTCCTGACGATAAAATACCGGACCCTTTGAACTCAACTTAATGAGCAATGCAATGAGGAGAATGATCGGGCTCACGAGGATGATGACAATGGCCGAGAAGAGCAGATCGAACACGCTCTTGATGATACGATTCCAGGTGGTAAGCGGAATGGTCTTGATTTTGATGAAGGGAATTCCCTCTAATTCTTTGATCCGCACCTGGCTGGTCATGAGTTCAAGTAAGTCCGGTACCATCATGATCTCCGTATTGAGGCCCTCACATTCCTCAACCAATTCATAGAGCACGGGGTACTCTTTGTAATTCAATGCGATGAGCACAACGTCGATTTGATGATCGCGGATATAGGCTGGGACAGATTTTACCGATCCAAGGAAAACTGCATGCTGTGAACTCAATCGCTCCTGGTCATCTGTAGCAAAGTACCCGTCGATCCTGTATCCCAGGAATGGATTTGATCTGATTTTTAAAAAGATGCGATCTGCCGTGGCATTGGTACCGACAATGATGGCATTCTTTATATCCCTGCCGCGAGCATACCATGACTGCTCGAACTTCAATACAAGAAACCTGCCGAGGGCAAGAAAGGTAATGGCAGAGAATCCAAGAATGGCAAAGACAATCCGCGAAAAAGAGAATGCCCGGTAAAAGAAAGCGGCCGCCATCACAATGAGCATTCCGATTGTCACAACCCGGATGATAGCGAAGAACTCATCGGAGAAATAAAGAATCCTTCTTGAATCGTACATCGATCGTGCATTAAAAAGAAAAAGCCACATGGGGATAACAAAGAGAGAACCGATAATATATGCTTCAATGGGCGGGAAGCCTAAGGTGACCGGTATATAGCTGATGAGGGGGGAGTAAAATCGTACCCAGTACGAAAATATAAATGCAGCCTCAATGGCAATGATATCCGAAAGAACTGTCAGAAGGGGGATGAGAAAATCTTTGCGTGATGATGAGGGCATTGAATTTGTGATTGTCGATTAACGATTTAGGGTTGACGATTTACGATTTGCGTCTAGAGATTGAAAAGAATTCTCAGGATAGTACACCAAAACCTAAACATTTTTAATTTTTCATTTTGAATTTTTAATTGTCATCCAAACATCTCCTGTTCCACTTCCTGGAAAATTATATGGCCAACGGTGATATGCCCCTCCTGAATTCGTTGTGTATCCAGAGAGGGGATAATGATGGCAAGATCAACAAGATTTTTGGAAATCCCACCATCGTTTCCCAGAAGCCCAATTGTCACCATCTTTTTTTCTTTCGCCATTGTGAATGCCCGGTTCACGCTTTCCGAATTGCCGCTTGTGCTGATCCCGATCAACACATCCCCTTCATTCCCCAAGGCTTCAACTGAACGTGCAAATACAGCGTCATATCCAAGATCATTTGCACCCGCCGTAAGATTCGATGTATCGGTTGTTAGCGCTATGGCGGGCAGCCCCGGACGTTTGATCTTAGGATTCAAACGGATGACAAACTCAGTGGCCAAATGCTGAGCATCGGCAGCGCTGCCGCCGTTTCCACACAGCAGGATTTTTTTCTTTTTGTTCAGTGCATCGATAATCAAATCGATGGCTTTAACAATGTGGGGGGTGCATTCCTCGGCAATCTTTTTCTTGACGGCAGAACTTTCATTGAGAGAATCAAGTATGAATTTTTGCCGGTATACGAGTGTCAGCGGTAAATGAGCCATAGGAAATGAGCAAATGGTGAATTCTGAATCTTATAAAAATGTTGAACGATGATTGAAACTACATCTTACCTTGAGGCGCTGGAACTCGCCTGTTGAAAATGCATTGCATCCTACTCCTGGCTTCCATGCTCAGCGTTGGTGAACAGCTTCGGCAAAATCACGGATCATGGAGTGGTTATTCTTCCCCTCCATCACCGTTCCGGTCACGACGAATGAAGCTCCTGCTGCGACTTTGGATCTCGCCTCCTCGGGCTTCTTGATGCCGCCTCCGACAATCAGCGGCAGAGTGCAGTGCTTCGCTATTGCGGCGATCATGGATTCAGGGACGGATTCTTCAGCGCCGCTGCCGGCCTCAAGATACAACAGTTTTAATCCTAGTAATTCACCGGCAAGTGCGTGAGCCAGTGCAATATCCGGCTTATTCCTTGGAATCGGACGCGTACCGCTCATAAATTCAGCCGAGGTTGTCCTGCCCGATTCAATGAGCATATAACCAGTTGGGATGGCCTCGAGGTTTGCTCGTTTGATCATAGGAGCTGCCAGGACATGGTTTCCGATCAGATACTCAGCATTTCTTCCGCTGATGAGGGAAAGGAATAAAATTGCATCAGCCGCCCGAGAGACCTGCTGAACACCTCCGGGGAAGATAATTACGGGAACGTTTGTGTTTTTCTTAACGAGCGCAATCTGCCGTTCAAATCCATCGGTGAGTATCAAACTGCCTCCGATGAGAAATGCATCCACTCCGGATTCGGTTGCATTCTGAATAAAATCTGGTAATTGAGCTTCATCGTTCTTATCCGGGTCAAGAAGAATGAAATACCCCGCACCTCGGCGTTCTTTAATGGAAAGTAATGTTTCAAAGGTCTTCACGTGTTACCCTCAATGCTGTAAATACGATTGAATGATGGTTTCAACAGATTTGAGAGCATCATCGAGCTTGACGATATCTTTTCCGCCTGCTGTTGCCAGATGAGCTCTGCCGCCTCCACCGCCGCCGATGAGCTTTGCGACACTTCCAACAATTTTCCCGGCTTCGAGTTTGTTCTTTTTAATAATATCATCGGTCACGACACAAACGAGGGATACCTTACCATCGATGATGGAGGCAAGAAGTCCGACACCGGAACCCAGTTTTGTCCTCAAGTTATCGCCAAGCGATTTCATTTCATCTGCCGAACCGGCTTCAACGAGTGCGCTGATGACCTTGATCCCTGCGACGAAGCCTGCCGACTGGATGAGCGCATCGATGTTTCCGGAGAGCGATTTTAAACGATGGTGAGCGAGTTCTTTATCGAGAGACCTTTTCTTCTCGCTCAGGTCAATAATGAGGCTTTCAATCTGTACCGCCCGACTCTCAATCGATTGGAAGAGTAAACCAAGTGTCTGGTCGATGCCGCCAATTGAAGTGGTTTGCTTGAGCTGATGGAGATTCTTTCCTATGAGATCTACTGAATCGGCAATTCGTTTTGCTGCATTGGAATCGCTCTGTGCCAGCTCATTGGAGAGATGAAGGATCTCCTCCAATTGAGTGAAGGCGTATTCAATGCGCTCGGATGCATTCTGAGATTGCAGCTTCAGGAGCTCCGTGGCATAATCTCCTGTCACCGCTTCAACACGACGAACGCCGCTGGCAATGCTTCCTTCCGATTTGAATTTGAAGTACCCGATGTCACCCGTTGAACGGACATGCGTACCGCCGCAGAACTCAAGCGTGTAATTTCCAAATTGGACAACATTGACAAAATCGCCGTATTTATCGCCGAAGAACATCAGCGCACCCATTTTCTTTGCTTCCTCAAACGACACATTGCGATGATGGCTCAGCTTGAGGTCTTCGCGAATCTTCTCGTTCACCATTTCTTCAATGGCTTTCAGTTCCTCCTCGGTGACTTTGGCGAAGTGAGTATAATCGAAGCGTAGATAATCGGGGGCAACCAAGGATCCTGATTGATGGACGTGAGTGCCGAGTAATTTTCGTAATGCCGCATGAAGAAGGTGAGTGGCCGAGTGATTTCGCATAATGGCAGAACGGCGCTGCTGATTGACGGCTGCAGTAACCTTATCACCAGCGTGAACGGGGGCCGCTTCCGCAAGGATGTGGACGTGGAGAGGCCCAATCTTTTGAGTGTCATGAACATTGAACTCCTGCTGGCCGAAGAGTATCATTCCCTGATCGCCCACCTGGCCGCCCGATTCACCGTAGAAGGGAGTCGAATCGAGAACCAGAAGATGGCGCTCTCCTTTCAGTACCGTCGCCTGCGTCGTCAGCGATTCATATCCGATAAAGTGAGTCTGGTCGTCAGGAATGGTTCTGATAAATTCCTGAAGAGTCTCCCTTCCCGGTACATAGATCGTCAGCGATGATTCATCGGCAGAATCGGCTTTTCCCTCTGCTGAACGAGAACGCTCCCGCTGCTGCTTCATAAGCCTCTCAAAGCCGGATTCATCAACCTCTAGTCCTCGTTCCCGGGCGAGTAATGCGGTGAGATCGGCTGGAAATCCAAACGTATCATACAACCTGAACAGATCTTCACCCGGTACTTTGTTCAATCCGTTTGTTGTTACGTTCTTGACGACATCCTCAAAAATATCCAATCCTCTATCCAGGGTTGCATTAAAACTTTCCTCTTCACCCTTTACAACTTTTTGAATATGATTCTGTTTCTCAACGATTTCCGGGAAAACGCTTCCCATGGTTTGGACGAGTGTTGGTACAAGTTTGTAGATGAAGGGTTCACGGAGTTCAAGTGTCCGGCCAAAGCGTGCAGCACGCCTCAAGAGCCTTCGTAATACATAACCGCGGCCATCGTTTGAAGGAATCGCTCCATCTCCAATAGCGAATGTCAGTGTACGTATGTGGTCGGCGATGACCCGCATAGCGATATCAACGTCGAGGTCGAGTTTGCCGGTGTATTCCTTTCCGCTTAACCTCGAAATTTCATTGATGAGCGGCGAGAAGACATCGGTATCATAATTTGAACTGTGCTCTTGCAGTACGGAACAGATACGCTCGAATCCCATCCCGGTGTCGACATGCTTCGCAGGGAGAGGAGTTAGTGTTCCATTTGCATCCCGATTGTACTGGATAAAGACAAGATTCCAGATTTCCATGACCTCAGCGACGCCGGCATTCACCATAGACGCCGTTGCAGTACCACTTGGTGTTCTGTCGATGTGTATTTCCGAACATGGGCCGCACGGACCGGTCTCGCCCATTTCCCAGAAATTATCCTTCTCAGCAAAGCGCAGAATATGGCTGTGGTTGATATCGGTGACAGTTTTCCAATATTCTTCAGCTTCCTCATCGTTGTTATAGACAGTTGCCCAGAGCCGGTTTTTGGGCAGCTTCCACACATTCGTCAAGAGGTCCCATGCCCACTCAATAGCTTCTTTCTTGTAGTAATCGCCAAAGGACCAGTTACCGAGCATCTCAAAAAATGTATGATGATAGGTATCCCGTCCAACCTCTTCAAGATCGTTGTGTTTACCGCTGACGCGAATACACTTTTGTGTGTTTGCTGCACGCGTGTAATTGCGTTTGCCGGCTCCGAGGAAAACGTCCTTGAATTGATTCATCCCTGCGTTCGTGAAAAGGAGCGTCGGATCGTCATAAGGAACCACGGGAGAGCTTGGAACAATCGCATGGCTATGGTTTTCAAAAAATTTTAGAAAGCTATTCCGAATTTCTGCTGAAGTCATAGAAACAGTGTGGTTTCAGAGTGGTTTGTATTAGTATCTCAAGTTACGCAAAACAAAAAATGAGACTCTTTGAAAGAAAACCTGGCCGCCAAGTGCGCCAAGAGCTTTATTGTTTCAATGTTTTTATAAGGATCTGAATCTATCACATTTTAATCTTGGCGTTTTGCCTGCCTGCTGCAGGCAGGGCGTTCTTGCCCGCCTGTGCGCCGCTTGCGGCGGGCAGGGCGGCAAATCTTTCTCGTTTCCTGGTCTTACTCAGTTCCATGCGTAACATAAGTTAGTATTCAATTTGTGTATGAAGAGCAATCTCTTCAAGAACCGATGAAACTTTCAGGCATTCATCCATTGGCCCGTCAAAGATGACTGCTTTTCCATTCCTGTGTACTTCCCATGTTAAGGCTTCTGCGGTCGGTGAATCGCAGCGGATGGCTTTCATGATCTGATGAATCACCTCTTCAAAGGTGTGTATTTCGTCATTATAGAGCAGGACCTTAGCCGGTTCCTGAGTGAGAACATTACTCTCTTTTTCCTGCTCAAATTGTGTTTGTTGATCCATAAGTCGAGGTAATCCGAATTATAGTTACTAAGCCACGAAGGCACAAAGACACGAAGAGAAAACAAAATGGAGTTTACAAATATCTCGATGTGTCGATCGGGAAATAATGGAAAAACAATCTCCAAAATAATTCGTGCCTTTCCTGCCCGCATAAAGTGGTCCCAGATGGCAGGCGGGGAGACTCGGTGGCAAAATCATTTTGCTAAAACTTTTTCCTTTTCCATATTAAAAATACTAAAAAAACGACTGCCTTTCAACAAACGAGTTAAGAGAACTGGCCCAGAAGGGGAGAGAGTGCATCGTAAAGGAAGGGCCGCAATGAATACAGGAGTTTCGAATATAAAAGAAAAGGCATCTCTTCGTCGAGATGCCTTTAAAATTGTGAATAGAATACGATCACATTTGCGCGATGATAGCGTCGCCGAACTCAGAACACTTTACCTCTTTTGCACCCTCCATTAATCGTGCGAGGTCGTAGGTGACAGTCTTTGCCTGGATTGCTTTTTCCAATCCCTTGAGGATAAGGTCAGCCGATTCTGTCCAACCCATATAGCGCAGCATCATCTCTCCCGAGAGAATAACGGAACCGGGATTCACTTTATCCAGGTTCGCATATTTAGGAGCAGTTCCGTGAGTGGCTTCAAAGACAGCATAGCCGTTTTCGTAGTTGATATTGCCGCCGGGGGCAATGCCAATTCCCCCAACCTGTGCGGCAAGGGCATCGGAGATATAGTCGCCGTTCAAATTGAGTGTGGCGATCACATCATATTCGGCAGGGCGGGTCAGGATCTGCTGCAGGAACGCATCTGCAATTACATCTTTTATGACCATTCCATTCGGTAATCTTACCCAGGGGCCGTCATCGATGAGCGTTCCGCCGAATTCTTTCTGAGCAAGTTCATATCCCCAATCCCGAAATCCTCCTTCTGTGAACTTCATGATATTTCCCTTGTGCACGAGCGTCACAGACTTCCGATTGTTGTCGAGTGCGTACTGGATTGCAGCGCGGACAAGTCGTTTTGTTCCTTCGATCGAAACCGGTTTAATCCCGATGCTGGATGATTCCGGAAATCGTATCTTCTTTACATTCATCTCGCTTTGAAGCCATGCAATCACTTTTTGTGCTTCCGGTGTTCCTGCTTTCCATTCTATGCCGGCATAAATGTCTTCTGTGTTTTCACGGAAGATAACCATATTAACCAGCTCTGGTTTCTTCACGGGAGAGGGGACCCCGGGGAAATATTGAACGGGTCGCAAACAGACGTAAAGATCAAGCATTTGCCGGAGTGTGACGTTAATGGAGCGGATTCCCCCGCCAACTGGCGTCGTCAACGGTCCTTTAATCGCGACGACATGATCTTTGATTGCATGTAGAGTATCATCATGCAGCCAGGTATTGGGTCCATAAACCACATTTGCTTTTTCTCCTGCATACACTTCGAACCAGACGATCTTTCTTTTTCCATCATAGGTCTTGGCCACAGCAGCATCCATAACACGCTGAGATGCCCGCCAAATGTCGGGACCAGTCCCATCACCTTCAATAAATGGTATGATCGGGTTGTCCGGTACCAGAAGCTTTCCGTTTTGAGAGGTGATTCTCGTTCCTTCAGATGGAGGAGTTATTTTGATATATGTGCTCATGGAGTTTCTTCCTCAATAAATGTTATGGAACCTCGCTTAAGTTGCTCACGAATCAGATTGCCGTAATAGGTAAGTTCTTCATCTGAATATTGCTTCAGCGTTGTCGTCAGAGTGATATTATCTCCCGGGTAACGAGGAGTAATATGGATATGAAAATGAAATACAGATTGTCCTGCGATATGTCCATTATTTGAAAAGAAATTGAATCCTTCCAGCTTCAGGCCTATCATCAGAGCTTTGCTGATCTGTTGCGTTGCCTGCAGCACACTGTTCACCGTCTCGATTGGGAGATCCAGAAATGTTGAATAATGCACTTTAGGAATGACGAGAGTATGCCCGAGGTGGATTGGATTGATATCGAGGATGGCAATCACCAGCGCATCTTCATAAATCAGTTCGGCTGAGTTTTTACCTGCGATGATTTGACAAAAAACGCAATCACTCCACATATTTTCAATAGTTCTCTCTTCTGAGAAATCCCTTCATTAACTGGCTGAATCTTACCGAAAAATGGTTCGAAAGTCAAAAGTACGAGGATGGTTTTTCAAAGGAATTTTATCTAATTGGTTCTCGCTGAAAAAAGATAGCCACCAAGGCACGAAGTCACTAGGAAAATCATATAATTCAAAAAAAACTTATCTTTCTTTGTGCCTTAGAGACTTTTCAACCAGAGGCTGATGCGCCCGCCTGAACGACGTAGTCGGGCAGGCCTATGGTGCAGTGGCAATTATTTCATCGAGAACTAATTAAGGAAAAAGGAAGAATGAGGCTCTTGAATCTCTCGGAGTGATTTGGTATATTTTTCCGCATTCTGGAGGTAGTCAGACATATACAATTACGTTAAAAAGGATTTGATATGAAGAACTATTCATTCGGTTTTATCATCATAAGTATCCTTGCCGTTGTACTATTCCAAGGATTTCAATGTGGTTCACCGGAATTCACCGGTGCAAAAGTCTATATGCAGCAAAAGAATTTTATTGAAGCAAAACGGTTACTCGAGATTGAGGTGAAGAAGAACCCTCAGAATACCGAGGCTTGGTACTTTCTCGGTGGTATTTACGCTGAAGAGGGCAACTATGATGGAATGAATGAAGCATTCAATGAAGTCCTCAAAGCAGGTTCAGTTCATGCGGCAGATATCCGGACTATCCGATATGCAAAATGGGGCCAGCATCTTAATGCGGGTGTGGCATTTCTGGAGCGTGCCACGGCTGATTCGGCAGCCTATTTTGAGAAGTCCATCAAAGAGTTTATTAATGCCAGCCGCGCATGGCCGGATACCGGTTTAACCTACAAGTACATTGCGTATGGTTATAATAACAAGGGCGATTTTGATAATGCCATTGTCAATTTCCGAAAAGCCTGGGAAATGGGGAAGGACGTAGAATCGATTAAAAGGATCGGACGCATTTACGCAACCCGCGGCCAGCAGCACAGGGAGAAATTCGATATTGAAAATGAACCAAAACTGAAATCTATCCGGGATTACGCGGAAGCGAAGAGATCCACCAGCAAGAGTGAAATTGTAAAATGGCTGGGCAATCCCCGAATCGAAAAGGAAAAACCGGTAAAGGGGAAGAAGCCGCCTACGAAAGAAGAATGGTTTTTTGATACCTACAAATATAAAATCGTCGTTGATGGAGATAAAATACTCGAGAAGCAGGAGCTCGGTACATTTGCCCCAACGATTGATTCAATAGAAATAAAACTTGCCGTAGTGGAATTTGAGAAAGCAGTGTCCGCTCTTGACTTGGCTCTGAAGGCAGATCCTAAAGACAATGAAAGTATAACGCTTTTAATGTCGTCCTATGTTGGAACAGGGAGAATCAAAGATGCGGTTAAAACATTTGAACTCGCCGTTGCCAATGACCAAAAGAATAAGATGAACCATTACCTTCTTGGAGTTCTCTATCGGGAGGATGGACAGATTGAAAAGGCGATTGAACAGTTAAAGGAGATGTTAAAGATTGATGAGAATGATGTTGAGGGATTGTACGAACTTGGTGCCACCTACTACAACTGGGGATATGACATCTATAAAACCGAACAGGCAAAGGGCGGTGAACTAAGCGGTGTTCATAAGGAAAAATTCAAGCTGGCATTGCCGTACCTGAAAAAAGTGAGTGAACATGAAAGCCGAAAAAATGATCCGACAATTTTCGAAACCCTCGGCCAAATTTATGCGCAACTGAGTGAACAGGAAAAGGCAATGAAGATGTTTGAGTACGCTGATTGGCTCAAGAAAAATCCATTGAAAATAGGTCTCTCAGAGGCTGATATTAAGAACCTCTGGGGAGAGCCAGATCAAAAGAATGAGACGGTTTACGAGAATTTAAAATCTGTTCAGTGGACATATGGGAAGCAAGGGGCACTTCTTTATTTTACCGATGGTAAATTAAAAAGTTGGACTCGAGTCACAAAGTAAGTTTATAATTATTATTCCAAGTGCTAGTCGAATAAACGCCCATCAAATAACTATCGATGGGCGTTTGCATCAGAACAGAGGAGATCAGAAGATGAGTGAACCAGTGCAGCAACAACAGATCAATATTGAGTTGGGAGAAAAAGAGGCGGAAGGAATTTATTCCAATCTTGCCATCATTACCCATTCTCCTGCAGAGTTTGTCATAGATTTTACACGTGTCTTACCAGGAGTGCCAAAGGCTAAAGTCCATGCCCGCATTGTCATGACTCCGCAGCATACAAAGATGTTCCTCAATGCGATAGCTGATAATATCGAGAAGTATGAATCGAAGTTTGGTGAAATAAAGATTCTCGGCGAAGCACCGGGTGGAGGTATTTTTGGATTCCAGCCTCCGGGGAAAGAGGAAAAATTTCATTAAAGAATATACCTGCTTAAATCCCGATCACGGACAATCGAACTCAATCTCTCCTGAACAAGATCCTTTGTTATACAGATTTGGCTCGACTTGATGGAATCGGGAGCATCAAACAGCAACTCCTCGAGTAGTGTTGTAATGATCGTGTGTAATCTTCTCGCACCAATATTTTCTACTTGTTCATTCACCTGATACGCAGTCCTGGCAATTTCGCGAACGGCTTCCGGCTCAAACTCCAGACTGATCCCTTCAGTCTCAAGCAGCGCAGCATATTGCTTCAGCAGGGCATTGTGAGGGAGTGTAAGTATTTTTACAAAATCTTCTTCGGTGAGGCTTTGAAGCTCAACACGAATGGGAAATCGCCCTTGCAGCTCAGGTATGAGATCGGAAGGCTTCGCGACATGAAATGCTCCTGAAGCGATGAACAGAATGTGGTCGGTCTTGACCATCCCATATTTTGTGGTAACACTTGATCCTTCTACGATGGGAAGGAGGTCGCGCTGAACTCCCTCGCGAGAGACATCGGGCCCTATGGATTGTCCCCGTGAACCTGTAATTTTGTCAATTTCGTCAATGAAGACGATACCGGAGTTCTCCACACGTGAGAGAGCCTCCTTCACCGCCTTTTCCATATCGATAAGCTTTTGGGCCTCCTCTTGTGCAAAGATCAGCCGGGCTTCAGCGACAGAAATTTTTCGATGCTTATTCTTTTTAGGTAGGATATTCCCAAACATCTCCTGGATGTTGATTCCCATATCGTCCAGTGTCATCGGTCCCATTACCTGCATCAACGGAAGCTGCGAGGTAGCAATCTCAACCTCAATAACGCGTCCATCGAGTGATCCTGAACGGAGCTTTTCTTTGAACCGTTGACGGGTTCGATCTTGCTCTTCCTCTGGTGTCAATCCTTCTCCTGCCGGTTCGGCCGTACGGTTTTTTCGTTGAGAGGGAACCAGAATATCAAGAATGCGTTCTTCAGCGAGCACTTCAGCCTTCTGCTGCACCTCTGCTGTTTTTTCAGCTTTCACCATACTGACCGCGATTTCGGTAAGGTCTCTGATCATCGATTCCACATCACGGCCAACGTATCCTACTTCCGTAAATTTCGAAGCTTCTACTTTTAGAAACGGTGCGTGGGCAAGCCGTGCCAGCCGGCGAGCGATCTCTGTTTTGCCAACACCGGTCGGTCCGATCAGAATGATGTTGTTCGGCATGATCTCTTCACGAAGCTGCTCGGAGACCTGCAGCCGCCGCCATCGATTCCGGAGAGCGATTGCCACGGATTTCTTGGCATTGTTCTGGCCTATGATATATTTGTCCAGTTCCGAGACGATCTCGCGGGGAGTTAATTCATTGTGCTGAGGTTGTTTGGATTTTGTTGTCAAGGATTCACAGTTCTTCAATGGTGATTGACGTGTTTGTATAGATACAGATTTTTGCTGCAGTTTCCAATCCTTCCTGTACAATCTCGCGGGCATCCAATGGGGTATGCTTGACCAACATGCGTGCAGCCGCCAGAGCGTAGCTTCCTCCTGAACCTACCGCGACGATACCATCGTCAGGTTCAATGACGTCGCCGGTCCCCCGAGATGATCAATGCATGGTCTTTGTCAAGGACGGCCAGGAGAGCTTCAAGCTGGCGAAGATACTTGTCGGTGCGCCAGAGCTTGGCCAGTTCTACAGCCGCTCGAACAATCTGTCCCTGATGTTGTTCTAATTTCTCTTCAAACCTGTCGAGCAAACTGAACGCATCCGCAGTTGCTCCTGCAAAGCCGACGAGTACGGAGTTATTATAAATTTTCCGAATCTTGTTGGCTTTCTGCTTCATGATAGTGTTGCCCAATGTTACCTGACCATCGCCGCCGAGGGCTACGTTACCGTTATGCCGAACACCGAGAATGGTTGTTGCATGGATGGTGTGTGTTAAACAGGGTTCGTTGTTCATATCAAATTTTTTTCCTCATTCGGGCGATTGGAATTCCAAGTTGTTCGCGGTATTTTGCTGCCGTCCGGCGAGCGATTTTAACACCCTCGGTACCGATCATGGCAGCAATTTTATCGTCGTTCAATGGTTTTTTAGGATCCTCTGTCGAGATAATTTCTTTAATTCGCTGTTTAATGGTGAAGTTGGATACATCCTCGCCGGAATCGGATTCGAGCCCCGAGCTGAAGAAATATTTTAGCGAGTGGACACCGAATTCAGTCTGAACATATTTACTATTCACCACCCGGCTGATGGTGGAAATGTCGACTCCAACGGTCTCCGCAATATCTTTATAAATCATCGGCTTCAAAGTTTCACCCTCTTCGAACCAAAGCCGCTGCCGCTGAACAATTGAGCGCATAACTTTGAGCAATGTTTCTCTCCGCTGATGGATGGAGGCGATGAACCATTTGGCCGATTCGAATTTTTGTTTTACAAATTCTTTCGCCTCTTTTGAAGTTTTCTTGCTCTTCGGGGCTACTAAATCGCGGTACGCTTTATTAATCCGCAACGTCGGCATGAAGCGATCGTTGAGGGTAATGATGAATGAGCCCTCATCATTTTCTACAAGGAAATCCGGAGTGACATAATTCTCCTGAGCGGAGAATTCGCCTTCACCCGGTTTTGGATTGAGGTGTTGAATGATTTCGATGACTTTCTTCAGGGTTTCGCGACCAATCCGCAGATTATGTGCAAGAGCGTCATAGCGCTTCAGTTTCAAATCATGGAAGTACACTCCCAGAATTTTCAATGACAATTCCTTGATGGAAGCCTCGAGGGTCATCGATTTGATTTGTGCGATGAGACACTCCTGGAGCGAGCGGGCGGCAATACCTGAGGGTTCGAGTAACTGAATTTTATGAAGGACATGTTCGGCCTTTTCTTCCTGAATCTCAAGACCAAAGCTGAGGTTAAGGTCCTGGACAATCAAACCCAAGTCGCGACGAAGATAGCCATCCTCATCGACATTTCCGAGAATTTCCTCTGCGAGGAGAATATCAACGTCGTCGATATTCTGCAGCCGAAATTGTGCGAGCAGACGTTCCGAGAGCGGTGTCGATGATTGCAATGGGCGTTCGTACTCTTCATCCTCGTTCTGATTGAGATACGATTCGGGACTCTTATATCCTGCAAGGTCATCGTTCAGATAGTCTTCAATAGTGTACGGCTCTTCCTTCTCTGCCTTTTCTGCGGCGGCCCGTTCATCTTCTGCGGTCTGAGATTCCTTCTCTGGTTCCTCCTGGTCCAAGGTCAATTCCATTTCTTCGGCGACTTCGAGTAACGGATTTATTTCGAGTTCGGTTTTAATCCGTTGCTCAAGGGAGAGATTCGGCAACTGGAGTAATTTAAGATATTGGACCTGCTGCGGTGTGAGCCTAAGGCCCAATTTCATTTGTTGCGATAGGTTAATCATAGACGGCAGCGCTATTCACGATCTGTCTGTGTTAGTGATTTTTCTGTTTCACAAAATTTGAGGATTTGATTGTAGCGTTCTTCTCCGAATGCCCTGATCAGCGATAGTTTCAGAAACTGGATGAGTTCTATCTGCCCCTCATGACCCCGCTTGAGTGCAGGCTCACATTCTGCAATTGCCTCATACCGAAGGTGTTGCTCATAGCCGCCATCAATCCGAATGGGGAAGAGGTGGCACGAAAGCGGTTTGATCCAATCTGATTCCTTCTTCAGATAAGCTTTTTCGAATGAGCATTTCGCAATCC
The DNA here is from genome assembly GCA_043803945.1 of bacterium. Classification (GTDB taxonomy): domain Bacteria; phylum Bacteroidota; class Ignavibacteria; order UBA10030; family UBA10030; genus JAZDJN01. Next base: position 118,451 of record JAZDJN010000054.1, read on the forward strand.
CATCTTCATAGTAGACAAAGACACAGGCCGTATTTCGAAAGACCTGGGTTGTAAAATCGCCCGGAACACCTTGAAAGATCCCATGACTCTGAATATAGTCGCGATGGTCAGGGGCAATATATCGTTGTGCGATCGGGGCATATCGTTGAATGAGGGGGATCTCTTTCTCTGACAGCGGCGCACCCCTCGGCCCTGGCATTGTGCAGCATCCCCCTTTGCACACCTTTAGATCACAGGCAAATTTGATAAAAGGAATATCCCCGCCGATGTGAGATTCAAAATCGTTCACGAGCAACAATTCCCGTACCAAAACACTATAAGTTCAGAGAATTCAATAGTAGTATAGTTAAAAATCTCCAAAAAACAATAGGTTTCAAGTGGCACATATCCTTTGTGGCTTGGATGTTGACGCGTTTTTTTCACAAGTTGCTGCCACAACCATTTTCCTGATAGAAGGTCTAATGATATGTTGACAAGAGAACATGAACACGGGAGTGAGAGTATGCAGGACATCGCTCTGATTCAAAAGGCGAAGGCTGGAGACCTCATTGCGTTTGAGCAATTGATCTATCGCTATGACAAGCAGGTACTCTCCCTGACCGCCCGTTATGTTCAGAGCGCAGAGGATGCTAAGGATATTTATCAGGAGGTTTTTCTGAGGGTCTTTCGCTCACTGCCAAAATTTCAATTCCGGAGTGAATTCTCAACGTGGCTCTTTCGCATAACAACCAATGTTTGTCTGACCCATCGTTCGCGAAAGAAACGGCATCCCCACACGTCGCTGAGTGACGAGTCCGATGAAGAGCATGGTGCTCTCAGTCTCAATACTCTTAGGAGCGATGAGCACACCGATGAGTCGCTGGAGAGGACAGAAATCTCCTTGCGAGTGAGAGAAGCGGTTGATCGATTATCAGCGAAACAGCGACTGGTCTTTATGATGAAGTACTTCGAAGGATATAAAATTCGTGAAATAGCGGTAATGATGAACTGTCAGGAAGGTACAGTTAAGAAGTACTTGTTTACGGCAATTCGAAAATTACGAAATGAGCTTCATGATCTCTATGAGCACAAGAGCGGTTCCGAATTGAAGGAAGTGAAGATGGAAGGATTGGTATAATGAAACATGATGACTACAAAAACCTTCTTTATCTGCATTGCTGGGATGAGGCAGATGATGATCAAAAAGGCATTCTGAAAAAGCATCTCCTCACCTGCAAGGAATGCCGCATTGAGTTGTCTGAAATCGATGGGATGAAGCATATCCTGCAGGATCAAAGCTCGATCGAAGTGACCGATGATATGCTCGCAGAGGCACGCCGTGAGCTTCGCGTTGCACTTCGACTGGAGAAGAATAAACGTCGATCATTCCAGGAACTACTGGAATACCTCTCCATATTTTTCGAGCGCCCGATTCCCATTGCCATCGGCGGAGTAAGCTTGGTGCTGACCGGCCTGCTCGTTGGGTACTTTGCATTTCAACCTTCTGAACCAGGAAGTGATTTCCGATTGACAGGAATAACACAAGCGAATACTCCTGAGAGTGAGGAGCCGCAAATCACAAATTTCCGCCTCACAACTCAGGATCAGTTCTCCGGCCAGGTTGAAATAGAGTTTGATCTTATAACACCCGTCAAAATGCGCGGCACAGCGGATGATCCCGCAATTCAGAAAGTGCTGGCTCAGACACTTCTTGATGAACAAAATCCGGGCGCTCGGTTACGCACAGTCACAGCATTAGCCTCTCAGATGGAAAAAACCAAGCGGCTCGATACAGAGACAAAGTCAGCTTTGATTTTCAGCCTGAAGGCCGATCCCAATGATGGGGTTCGTAAGGAAGCGCTGCGAACACTGCTGCAATTTCCGATGGACAAAGAGATTAAACAGGCACTTACCTATGTTTTGCAGAAAGATATCAATCCCGCTATGCGCATTGAGGCTATTAACAGTCTCGGGAAGTTGATGACGGAGTCGAATTCACAGGATACCGATATCCTGAATGTCTTAAAAGAAAAAATGGAACGTGATAATAATAATTACATTCGCATTCGTGCGAGCAACCTCTTAAAGGAGATACAACAATGAAACGGTACCTATTGGTTACATTCGTGATCCTTGGCTTGATGGCCGCGTCTCTCTCTGCAGCAACGCGTGATGGAGAGAGTGAACGATCAAAATCTTTCGCCGTCACCAAAGGCGGAAAGCTCATTGTAAAAGTCTATGGTGGTGAGTTGAAAATTACGAGCTGGGAAAAGAATGAAGTGTTCGCAAAGGTGACCAAGCTCGATGAGAAGGATAGCGAACAGCTTGTTATGGAACAGGATGGCAATACGGTACGAATCGAATTGAAGAATAAATCTTCACGTTCGAGGCGGCAATCACCGGAATTTGCAATCAGTATTCCGTCTCAATTCGATGCCCAGTTGTCTACGGGTGGCGGCGGCATTAGTGTGCAAGGGAAAATTAAAGGTTCGGTAACCGGCACCACAGGTGGAGGAAGTATCACCCTAGAAGATGCCGTGGAAGGAGAATTGAATCTTACGACTGGGGGTGGTGAGATTAGGGCAAAAAATGTTGCTGGCAATACAACACTGACAACCGGAGGCGGAGAAATTTCTATCGGAAGTATTGAGGGGAAGGTTACAGTAACAACTGGCGGCGGCTCGGTAACCCTCGATAAGGTATTGGGTGAATTGACAGTAACAACCGGTGGCGGAAATATCGTCGTTGAGAGTGTTACAAAATCCCTGAAAGCGACCACCGGTGGCGGCGAGATTTACATTAAGAATGCCGGGGGAGACATCAAAGCCTCATCGGGTGGCGGCGAAATGAAAATCGGCAAAGTCACAGGAAATGCAACGATGAGCACTGGGGGTGGGGCTATAAGCCTGGATGGTGCCACCGGTAAGGTTTCCTTAACAACGGGTGGGGGCGAATTGGATATCCGCAATGTAACCGGTTCAGTCAAAGCGACCACCGGTGGAGGCGATATCGTAGCAGAATTGAGGCCCACGGGGCAGGGGGGTAGTAAACTAACCTCTGGTGGCGGAGATATTACACTCTATGTTCCGGAAGACGCCAGGGTTACGATCATTGCCGTCATTAAGGTTGAGGACAAGGATGATTTCAAAAAGTATAAAATAATGTCAGAATTTAAGCATGATAAGTATGAATCTAACGATCGCGATGAGGAAATACGGGCTGTTTATACGCTGAATGGCGGGGGAGAAGAAATTACACTTACCACTTCAGAATCCGACATCACGATAAAAAAGCTTAAGAAATAGCTCATATTAAAGTTTGCTCACAAGCCCCTTGACCTAGATTGGTGAGGGGCTTTTTCTATATCCTCCCAAGAAACCTATCTTTGGAAAACCAACCCAGGTTTATTGAATTTCCTCCGTTATGTTCATAACCTTAGAATAATTCCTTGCCTTGTCAACCGATGGTCTGACGATGGCGTCTAAACAATGTAAGCTCAAGCAGAAGGAACTCTTGATGGCTGAATCCCTGGAGCGCCAACTTGTCTGCCAGGTTAAAGAGGGAAGTCAGGAAGCATTTCGTGAACTTGTTCAAATGAAGATGAAGCAAGCATACGATTTGGCGTACAGCTTTGTGAACGATCATGACGATGCGGAAGATATCACACAGGAATCATTTGTCAAAGCATATCAATCCATGGCGAATTTTCGCGAGGACGCTGAATTCGGAACCTGGCTCTATCGGATTGTTACAAATACCGCTCTCGATCGATTGAAACAGAAAAAACGCAAGAAGAATCGAACTCTTTCACTGGACGATTCGGAGGTGAAGACGATGGCAATATCACATGTCAACCAGGATGAGATGGACCTCAGTATTCATATTGAACGGGCACTCCATGAACTTCCCACACTACAGCGTGCTGTGGTGATTCTGCGCCACTATGATGGCCTTTCAACACGGGATGTGAGCAAAATTCTTCAATGCTCGGAAGGGACTGTGAAAACCCATCTTCATCGTGGTTTGAAGAAGATGAGAAGCACTTTGAATTTTCTGGTGGAGGCTTAGCAATGAGACATCGAACGGTACAAAATTTACTCTACGACTATCTTAACGACGAATTATCTGCACCCGAAGCAGCTCAGGTTCGCGATCATTTAGCACGATGCAATAAATGCTTTGGTGAACAACAAATCATCAAGGAAAGCATACGCCTGTTGCAGCCGAAGCAGGTGAAGCCGAGTGAGAGTTTGTCTGAAACATACTGGCACAACTTTGCTGTCGAAATTCTGCATCAGGTTCAGTCTGGCGCAAAAAAAGAGAACGCGCTAAAGTTATGGTGGGAATCGAACCGATACTGGTTTCTCTCTCGCAAATCATATTCGCTTTCAATCGCCGGTGGACTTGCGTTGGTAATCCTGGCAGTGTTTCTCTGGCCGCTCACCCGATCTGTTGATCCCGAAGTTGGAAATTCAATCAGACTAGTGTCAGAATCTCCAGATGAGCAGGTGAATCAGGAATTATCGGACTACTTCCATAAATCGAAAATACTCCTGGTAGGCATCTCGAACATCCGATCGGAGGATGTAGGGAACATTGATCTTTCCGTTGAACGCGATGCTGCAAGAAACCTGGTGAGGCAGGCTCGTACCTTCGATCATAAAGAGGTCGATGCCCGCTCTCGAATGCTCATTAAGGCTATGGAGAAGATCCTCATTGAATTGGCAAATATGGAAGAGCGGGACGGGCTTTCTGACGTCGAGCTCATTCGTACAGGAATTCGGGAAGAGAACATGCTCTTCAAGATCAGAATGGCAGAAACAGCGGCCGGCGCACGGCAAGAGAATTCAGATAAGAATAATAATTAATTGGAGAAACGTCATGAATCAATTACGAACTTCTATCCTCACCTCTGTGGTAATGATGTGCTGCTCAATTGCAGTATCACAGGAGCAACATGCATCTGCAACTGTGCAGGAGCACAACATTTCTGCGGCGACTGCACAGACAGCGTCAGGGCTTTTGTACCAGAGCGAGGCAGCCAGTGAGATCAACCTGCGTGAGCGTGAGGAACAGGATGACCCATCGTATACACAGTATAAGGCTGGCTACAAGTGTATTCTCGATGAACAATTCGAGAAAGCACGACAACTATTTTCCGAGATGATAAAAAAATATCCGAAGAGCAAGCATCTCGATAAAGCAGAGTATTGGTCAGCGTATTCCTGGAAAAACAGTGACAGAAAGAAAGCATCGAGTGCCTTCAAAGCGTTTATCAAAAAATATCCCTCGAGCAGCTATTTTGATGATGCCATTGCAGAACTCACCAATCTCCAGGGCGGTGAAAAAAATCTTGGTGGATCAATGGGGATAGCCTATCCCACTGGAAGTTATTCCCTGAGTGCGGAGCGATACTATCTTGAGGCACAGGAAGCAAAAGCTCGATCGCTCTTCCAATCCCAATATCAAGTGGTTCAAAAGTATAACATGGATCAGAATGCCAAGGAGTTAGTTCAACGCTACAAGTCGCAGGTGAGTGCAGCAGCCGGATTATCGTATAGCACCAGTGCAGAAGTAAAAAAGGAAGATCCGAAACTCAGAATGAAACGGGAAGCTCTCCAGGCTCTTGTTCGTTCCAATAAAGATGAGAAGACATTCGAAGTCGTCAAAGCGATGGTGTTCGATAGCACTCAGCCTGAAAGCATACGCGAAACAGCACTCCAGGCTCTCACGCAATTCAATAAGAAGGAGCTGACAGAAATCTATTTGCAATTCATGAAGAGCGATGCCCCAAACAAATTGAAACAACGCGCACTATATGCAATGGCTTCGTCGGGAAAGGATAATGAAAAAGTATTCCAGATGATCAAGCAGGTGGCCCTTGATACCAAGGAGGATGAAGAGATGCGGCAGGCAGCGCTCCATGCTCTTCAATTTGTGAGTGATTCTGCAGCGGTGGGTCTCTATACCCAGATAGCCAATCAAGATGCTGATAAGAAAATTCGCTCATCAGCGGTCTATAAACTCGGCTCCATGCATCGCTCAGATGATCCACGGATCTTTGAAGCGATCAAAGAGTTTGCATTGAATCAACAAGCCGAACCAGAGGTGCGTGAAGCGGCACTCTACTCCCTCAGACAATTTGAAAAGAAGAAGGTCCTCGATACCTTCCTCAAGATAGCGAAAACTGATCCGGATATAAAAATCAGAGTCATTGCAATCAGGAATTTGATGGGGAGTTCAGAGGATCCTCAAGCGGCAAGCTTCCTCAAAGAAGTTATCCTCAATAAAGAGAGCGATTACCAGGAAAAAGAAGCTGCACTCTATTCCATTGAAACAACGAAAGAGGGCGGACATGAACAGCTCTATGCCGAAATCTTAAAGAGTTCATCGGACGAACGATTCCGAGAAATGGCCTTACATTTACTGGTCAGAGCGAATAAAGATAATCCCTCTAAAAATCTCCAGATTCTGCGCGAAATAATTTTGGATCTATCGAAACCTAATCGTCTCCGCGAGGGTGCACTTGCAAGTCTCGCCTCATTGCGCAATGATGCCGCTCTCAGCTTATTGCTCGAAGTCGCAAAATCGGAAAAGGATGAGCGAATTAAGACGGCTGCAATTTACCAGATCGCCAATAGCAGCAAGAACAAAGCTAAATCGTTGGAGACATTAATTTCTCTCTTCGATTCTCTCGACAAGAAATCGTCTCAAGTTGCCCCCAGCCTCCTCTATGCGATCGCATCAATTGGAACGGAGCAAGCCGTTGACTTCCTCGCAAAGGTTGCAAAAACCCATGAGAACATGGATCTGCGTCAACAGGCTGTTGCGTTCCTAGGAAACATTGGTGGTGAGAAAGCCAGAAATGTTCTCCTCGATATTCTGAAGGAGAAGTGATTCTCACACAAGAGTTGTGATCACTGATCCACAAAGCCCCGGGAAGTTCTTCCGGGGCTTTTATTCTTTATTGGGTCTAATACCCCGACGCTTGCGTCGTCATTCCGGCCCGCCTGCCGGCGAGGCAGGCGAAAGCTGGAATCTAGAAACTGGATGCCAGCCTGCCTGCCAACCTGTCCGCCGGAGCTTTGCGTAGGCGGAAGTGCCTGGCACGCAGGCAGGTAAAGACATTCGGGTGTGACAGTTATTTTCTTTTTGGATAACCGCATGTTTAGTTTTAAAGATGCGGGCTTCTGACAAAATATTTGCCGGGCAGTTGTGTAACGACTCCTTTAAATTCCAGGGAGAGCAGTTGCACCAATGCATCGGATGTCGAGGTTTCGGCTTGTTCTGCGAGAGTATCGATATGTATTGGCTCGGCCGAGAGGCACTCAAAGATCGCCCGTTCGAAAAGAGTGAGTGTGATTGTCGGAAGAGCCTCATGCACGCGTTCCTTTTTAAGCAAAGGGCGGAATTGCAGCTCAAGCTCGCTCAGAACATCCTCGGCAGAGAGAACAAGTTTTGCCCGTCCTTCCCGGATTAGTGTATTTGGTCCCGCACTACGTTTCTCATTGATGTTCCCCGGTACGGCAAAGACCTCCCGATTTTGATCCAACGCTGTTGATGCAGTAATCATGGCACCTCCGTCAATTGCCGATTCAATCACGATGGTGCCGAACGTCATTCCACTTATAATTCTGTTCCGTCGCGGAAAATTTGTTGCATCGGGCTTGGCTCCCATGGGAAATTCAGAAATGATCGCGCCATGTTCAGCAATCCGCTCCATCAGTTTTTGATTCTCCGGGGGATAAGGGATGTCAATCCCCGAGCCAATGACGGCAATCGTCCTGCAATGGGTGCTCACACAGTTCGAATGAGCAATGGTATCGATCCCTCTTGCAAGACCGCTTACAATGGTAACGCCGAGAGTGGAGAGTTCTTTCGTAAACATTTCGGCGATCATCCGGCCGTAGTGCGAAGGTGCGCGTGTTCCGACGATCGCGATGGCAAACCGATCCTCCACCTTCAATTTTCCCAATACAAAGATGAAGGCAGGAGGGTCATAGATCTTTTTTAAGAGATCGGGGTACTCCTTTTCCCATATCGTAATTATTCTGCCACCGGTGTTGTTCAATCGTTTCAACTGTTGGGTCGCGAATTGGTTGCCGGTCTTGTGATGGGCAATGCTGGAGGCAAGTTTTTTTTCGATTCCCTGAACCTGAATCAATTCCCGCGGCGATGCTTGCAGCACTTCTGCAGGCCCGCCGAAGTGTGCTACAAGCGCGCGAATTTTATGAGGTCCTATACGCGGAACGGAGGAGAGAGCAAGCAGCTCTTTGACATTGATCATAACAATAACCCTGTGAACGGTGCGATAAAGGAAGACGAACGAAACAGCAATAAAAACTATCTGAACAGTTTTACCCCTCCACGTCTATTGATGTATTACCAATGTAAAAAGCCATTACAGTGAAAATACTTTTTCCTTCAATTGCTTTACAAGCTGATCCGCCTGATCCTTCTGCGGAGCCTCGGCAATTAGGCGAATAATCGGTTCGGTGTTCGATTTACGCAGATGAATCCAATAGTCAGGAAAATCTATTTTCAAGCCATCCTCTGTATTGATCGCTGCGGAGCTGGAATACTGGTCCTGGATTATTTTTAACACTTCATCAGGATTCAATGAGGCTATGTTCACTTTCCCCTTTGAGATAAAATACTGGGGAAGGCTTTTCTTCAACTCGGACATCGTTCCTCCGAACTCGACAAGGTGTTGCAGGGCGAGTCCAATACCCACAGGAGCATCTCTTCCAATGTGCGAGGCCGGCAGAATGACACCGCCGCTTCCTTCTCCACCAACAAGTGCCCCAATCTCCTTCATCTTTTTTGCCACATTGATTTCGCCAACCGGAGTTCGATGCACACGCGCTCCATAGAGTGCTGCAATATCATCGACGGCTCTTGTGGTGGAAAGGTTGACGACCACCTCTGCATTCCGAATTTTCTGAGCTTCTTTTCCAAGAACGAATTTGATGATACTGGCAATGGTGTACTCTTCACCGATAGGCTCACCATGCTCGTCTATCAGCACGAGGCGATCAACATCAGGATCCACTGCGATGCCAAGGTCTGCCCCCGCAATTTTCACTTGCTCACATAAGGATGTCAAATTCTCTGGAATGGGTTCCGGAGTATGTGAGAATATTCCGGAGAGATTTGTATTCATCTCAACGAGTTCGCATCCAAACTCCCGGAGCAGTTGTGGAATAATCCGACCTCCGGCGGCGTTGACGCAATCCACAACAACTTTTAGTTTCCTTTTCTGAATTGCCTCCTGGTCGATATAGGGGAGAGCGAGAACATTGAGGATATGCTGGTCGATAAAACAATCATCGTGAATATACGAGCCTTGAGCGTTCCAAGGTGTGTACTTCCATCGTCTGGAATTTGCTATATCCCAAAAATCTTTATTCTCACCCGGATCGAGAAAGAGTCCTGTATAAGACATGAATTTGAGTCCATTCCATTCGATGGGATTATGGCTGGCAGTAATGGAGATTCCTCCTGCGGCGCGTTTTTTCTCGACACCAAGCTGAACAGTTGGAGTTGGACAGACACCAATATCGAGGACATCGCAGCCCATAGAAAGAAGAGTTGAGATAACAAGGTTGGAAATGGATGCCCCTGTAATTCTTCCATCCCTCCCGACCACAACCAATCCCCGATTACAATATTCACTATACGCTGCTGCATATTTGATGATGACTTCGGGAGTCAGGCTTTCGCCGACGATCCCGCGAATTCCGGAAATACTCACCATTAATGACATATTCGGCTCCGACGATGAATGCTTATTAAATTTACACATTGGGAGCTGGAGATGCAATAAATGCACGATTCACCGGGTCAAGACACAATTCAGTGTACAGGAATCTTGACACTGATGAGCGACATCATTAATTTGGTATAAGCGATCTGGAGGTACTATGAATCTTACCAATGCTGAAAAAAAAGAGTTATTGACAATCGCACGTTCCTCGATAGCGTCTGGCGTAAAAGGCGCGCGAAACCAAAATCCTAGCCCATCGTCGGACACACTTCAAATTCCCTGTGGCGCGTTTGTGACACTGAAGCTCCACGGCGAACTTCGAGGATGCATCGGCTACATCGAACCCAGGGTTCCCCTCTATAAGACAATTGGCGATGTTGCTCGTAAAGCAGCATTTGAGGATCCAAGATTTCTTCCACTCCTTGAGTCAGAATTCAACGAGATCGAAATAGAAATCTCCGTGATGTCACCATTGCAGGAGATCAGCGATCCGGAGGAAATTATCGTCGGAACGCATGGACTGGTTGTCGATGCAGGGTACACCCGCGGGTTACTGCTTCCGCAAGTAGCAACTGAGTACGGATGGAATCGCGACACATTTTTAATGCACACATGTAAGAAAGCTGGTTTGCCGGGAGATGCCTGGCAAAAGAAAAATGTAACGCTCTTTATTTTTACCTCGGCTGTATTTTCTGAATCTGAACTCGAACATCATCACCCCTAAACTGTAGTGATATGAAACCAATTCGACCTGCTGCCGTTGCCGGTACGTTTTATACTAATAATCCTGCCCTCTTGCGAAAAGAGGTGGAGGCGTTTTTAATACCTCGTGAACCGGTTTCACTTCCCGGCATGGTGCGCGGTTTGGTCTCTCCTCATGCAGGATATCTCTATTCTGGTGCAACGGCGGGCGCGGGGTACAGTTTGATAAAAGGACACAGCTACGATACAGTCTTCATCGTCAGTCCAAGCCATCGGGAATTTTTCAACGCTGTCTCAATCTTCCCCGGGGAAGCATATCAAACGCCGCTGGGGAATGTTCCCATCGATACCGAAGCACGGGAACATCTGATCTCTAACTGCTCCTGCGTTATTGAGTCGGAAGCTGGACATCGGACGGAGCATGCCGTTGAAGTACAATTGCCTTTTCTCCAGGTTGCATTGGGTTCCTTCCGATTTGTACCGCTTGTTATTGGAAATCAAAGACGCGATCTCTGCTACCAGCTTGGCGAGGCTCTTGCATCGTACGCCAGGGGCAGGAATTGTCTGTTCATCGCCAGCAGCGATCTTTCTCACTTTCATCCCTATGATGTAGCGCAAAGCCTTGACCGCAGAGTAATCCGTGCCATTGAAGCTTTCGATGAAGATGAGTTCATGAATCAATTAGAACTGGAAAAGATGGAAGCTTGCGGAGGCGGTCCGATTGTGACAGTAATGGTTGCCGCGAAGCTGCTCGGCTGTTCTCAGGCTAAAAAGATTCACTACTGTAATTCCGGCGATGTTACAAGTGATAAGACAGGTGTGGTCGGTTATCTCTCTGCCGTATTTTCCAATTGAGCGAACTCTTCATCATTTCTTGAACCGATTCTGCATGGCCTACAGCAGAGAACACCCGCGACGGTGTTTTGCAGCTCATATTCCATAAGAGGAAATATTTTCTTACTATCATATTGTTCATGTTAGATTTAGTACTTTTTAGAGAACACGGCATTAAGCTTTTAGATCCGGCGGGTCTATATGCCTGCTCGGAAACATCAACAGGAGGGTTCCCTGAAGAAATAAGATCGGAGAACGAACCAGAACATCAAATTCATGCAAATCGATTACCATACCCATACATCTCTTTGTAAGCATGCAACGGGAGATGTCGAAGATTATATTAAGAAGGCAATTGAACTCGGTTTTAAAGAAATCGGCTGTTCCGACCATACACCCTTGCCATTCAATTTTGATTTAAGGCATCGGATGACGCTGGAACAATATGAAACAGAGTATGCCCCTTCAGTCTCGGTAATGCAAGAGAAGTATGGGAAGAAGATTGCTATCAGGCGGGGACTTGAAGCAGATTTCTTCCCGGGAACAGAAGACTGGATGAGGCAATTCATCGCTGAGCATGAGTTCGATTACGTTATTGGATCTGTTCATTCGCTTGGCACACTGGAAACTGAAAAACCTCTGTTCGGTGGAGCTTCCTATGACCCAGAAGAACTAGAGGTTCTTCAGCTTGAATTCTATGATGCTGTAAGGCGCTCAGTGGAATCAGGGATGTTTGATATCATTGGACATTGTGACATAGTAAAAAAGTTCGGTGCGGTTAATAGCAGCAATATAAAAGATTCTCAGAGAACAGCTCTAGAAACCATTAAGAAGCATGAACTCTGTATCGAATTGAATACTTCCGGATGGAGGAAGCCGGAGCAGGAATCGTATCCTGGCGGGCAAATTCTTTCAATTGTCAAAGAACTGAATATACCCATCACCATCGGGTCCGATTCCCACCGGCCAGAAGATGTTGGCAGCCACTACCATCTTCTCGGCGATCTGATAGAACGCTATGCTGGCGGGAAGATTTCCATCTTTAAAAAGCGTGAACGTGAGGAAGTGAAGTTCGGTTGATGAGCATTCGGAATTTCCCGCTGATGTTACGCAAGGGACGGTTTTTACTCGATAGAATATTAGTTGAACGCCAAGGACACGAAGGACGCCAAGGTAATAATTGAAATGAACAAAAGAGTGCAAAAAACAGGCGCTGGATTTTTTTCATACTGCATAAGCGAGATTGATATCAAGGATCATAATACTGAAAAGGAGATCGAGCATTGAAGGCCCTAATTGCGAGCGGAGGCCGCGGAACCCGTCTGCGCCCCATTACCCATACACGAAACAAACACCTCATACCGGTGGCAAACAAGCCAATTCTCTACTACGCCATCGAAGCGGCGGTTGAAGCAGGTATCAAGGATATTGGCATTGTCTATAGTGCCGAGAGCACCGAAGTCCCTGAGTACATCGGCACTGGATCGAAATGGGGGATTCAAATCACCTACATCCCGCAAGTGACTCCGGGAGGACTAGCCCAGGTAGTTCAACTGGCAGAATCGTACATTGGTGGAGATGATTTTATTTTCTACCTAGGCGATAACATGGTTGTCGGTGGTTTGAAACGCTTTATTGATGAATTTGAAAAACAACAATGCAATTGTCTGTTGACGTTGGCAAAAGTGAAAGACCCCCAGCGATTTGGTGTCCCTGAACTTCGTGATGGGAAAATCGTCGGCGTAGAGGAGAAACCAAATAACCCGAAGAGTAATTTTGCCGTTGCCGGCATCTATATCTATGATAGCCATATCTTTGAAGCGGTGAAATCACTCAAACCCAGCGGGAGAGGTGAACTGGAAATTTCGGATGCTCATCAGTATCTCATCGATCATGGTTTCCATGTCGGTTACTCCGAAATTACCGGCTGGTGGAAAGACACTGGCAAACCGAGTGACCTTCTCGAAGCAAATCGTTTGGTGCTTGATAATATTACCACTTCCCTTGAGGGCGAAGTGGATACACAGTCAGATATCACAGGGAGAGTTGTGCTTGAGCGGGGAGCGAAGATAATCAACAGTAAAGTTCGTGGTCCGGCAATCATCGGCAAGGATGTGATTATTGAAAATAGTTTTATCGGGCCATTTACTTCTATCGGCGACCGGTCTGAAATTCGAAACAGCGAAGTAGAGTACAGTATTATCCTTCGTGACTGTAAAATTCTTAGTGTTGGCATTCGTATTGAGGGAAGTATTCTCGGCAATGATGTTGAAGTAGTGAAAGCGAGTGGAAAGCCAAACGTTCACAGGTTCATGATCGGTGATCAAAGCCGGGTAGAAGTAGCATAAATGACGGAAGAGAGAAAAGCGATGGGATACGACACAATACTTTTAGAGAAAAGAGATCGATTGGCAATTGTGACAATCAATCGGCCTGATAAACTCAACGCGCTCAATTTTCAGGCAAAGGTAGAATTGAAACATCTCTTCGACCAACTGAAGATTGACCCGGATGTCGATGTGGTCATTCTCACCGGTGCCGGTGAAAAGGCATTTGTGGCGGGCACGGATATTAAGGAATTGACTGAACTCAACGCAAAGACCGGAACATCGTTTTCACATACGGGTCAGGCTGTCTTTCAACTCATTGAGGAACTCGGGAAGCCGGTGATTGCCGCTGTCAATGGATTCGCACTAGGTGGAGGTGCCGAACTTGCACTTGCCTGTCATATCAGGATTGCTTCTGAGAATGCAAAGTTTGGCCAGCCGGAGGTGAACCTCGGCATTATTCCGGGGTACGGTGGAACCCAACGCCTCCCTCGATTAGTTGGAAGAGGAAAAGCGTTGGAGATGATTCTCACCGGCGATCCCATCGATGCGCAGGAAGCGTTGCGCATCGGACTGGTGAATAAGGTAGTTCCATTAACTGAATTGATGGACACTGCCATAACCATGGGGAAGAAGATTAGCGCAAAAGGTCAGATGGCCATCCGGCTTGCATTGCAGTGTATTAAGGCTGCGGAGGAAATGAGCCTCTCGGAAGGATTGGCATTGGAATCAAAGTTGTTTGGCGAATGTTGTGGGAGTGAGGATTTCAAGGAAGGCACTACTGCCTTTTTGGAGAAACGCAAACCACAATTTAAGAATCGATAACACCACTATTGTGAAACGAGAAGGATCGAATGAGTCAAAATAAAAAATCTGCCGGAGATCAGGCAAAGGTCATGGAAAAAATCGTCTCGCTGGCAAAGAGACGGGGATATGTTTTTCAATCGAGTGAAATTTATGGCGGCCTGAACGGCTGTTGGGATTATGGTCCGCTCGGCGTTGAAATGTTGAATAACCTCAAGGCGCAGTGGTGGAAGCATATGACCTATCGTGAAAATATCGAGGGGATCGATGCTTCTATCCTCATGCATCCTCGTGTCTGGGAAGCCTCAGGCCATGTTGAAAATTTTACTGATCCCATGGTCGATTGCAAACAATGTAAATCCCGCTACCGAATCGATGTCTTATTCGATGAACTTTCCCTCAAACGGAAAAAGGAGACATTGCGGGAGCTTGAACCGGGGAAATATGAAGGCCAGGTGAAAGACGAGTTGGTTCTCGCCGAGTTTGAAAAGCTGGTAGCACAGGAAAAAGACGCAGTGAAAGTCATTGCCATTCTCGCCTGTCCGAACTGCGGCAACAAAGGTACGTTCACCGAGGCTCGAAAATTTAATCTGATGTTCAAAACGTTTGTTGGGCCTATGGAAGACTCTTCCGCCGTAGTCTACCTTCGGCCGGAGACTGCACAGGGAATTTTTGTGAACTTTCTCAATGTCCAGTCAGCCTCAAGGCAGAAGCTGCCTTTTGGCATTGCTCAGATCGGGAAAGCATTCCGGAATGAAATAAACACCAAGAACTTTCTCTTCCGCACCCGTGAATTTGAACAAATGGAGATGCAGTTTTTTGTGAAACCGGGAACAGACGATGAATGGTTTGAATACTGGCGCTCCGAACGCATGAAGTGGTTCACCGAACTTGGAATGACGAAAGAGAAGCTCCAGTGGCATCAGCATCCAAAAGATAAGCTGGCACACTATGCAAAGGATGCATACGATATTGAATATCTCTTTCCGTTTGGGTGGGGAGAGGTTGAAGGAGTCCATAACCGTACTGATTATGATCTCTCCCGCCACGAGCAATTTTCAGGCAAGACGATGAAGTATTTCGATGAAGAATCGAAAGAGAAATTCACCCCCTTTGTTATTGAGACCTCTGTCGGAGCCAGCCGTTCCTTTATGGCATTTCTGGTAGATTCTTATAATGAAGAGGAAGCCCCCACGGCTGAAGGAGCGATGGAAACCCGAGTTGTCTTGAAACTTCATCCGAAGCTATCTCCGATCAAAGCAGCAATCTTTCCGCTTGTGAATCGGGATGGAATGCCCGAAATTGCCCGCAAAATTGAAGCCGAGTTGCGCTCCCATCTTCGCGTTTTCTATGATGACAGCGGGGCCGTCGGGCGTCGGTACAGGCGGCAGGATGAAGCGGGTACACCGTACTGTATTACTGTCGACTCTCAATCACTGCAGGATCAGACGGTGACAATCAGAGATCGCGACTCGATGAAACAGGATCGAATTTCACTCTCAAATATCCGACTCTATCTCACTGAGAGATTGTTCTAGAACTCCATGTTCCCATTTGGAATGGCTGCGAACACACTCCGATCACTGCTGCTAACGGCGTTTCTCTGTTGTTGGCTGCTGCCATCGGCAGCACTTCGGGGTCAATGGCTTGAGGATCCCCGTCTTGATGAGAAAATCGTAAAGGGCATCGACGCTATTTACTCGATGGAATTTGAAAAGGCGGACAAAGAATTTTTCGATGTCGTTCGCGCCGCCCCCGACCATCCCGCGGGATATTTTTTCCAATGCATGACCCAGTGGTGGCGTCTTCTCGTGAATTTCCAGGATGAATCAAAAGATGAACTCTACTACGCAATGATCGAGAAGGTGTTGGAGGTGTGCGAAGAACGACTCGATAGGAATCCCAACGATGTCACAGCATTATTTTTTAAAGGCGGCGCCATTGGATTCCGCGGGCGTCTTCGAGTCAATCGCAATAAATGGATTGCAGCAGCCAACGATGGGATTATCGCTCTGTGTGCTGTACGGCGTGCCTACGAACTGGAGCCGGAGAATTCCGATGTACTTCTGGGGATAGGCATGTATAATTACTATGCTGAGATCATTCCGGCACAATACCCCATTGTGAAACCGTTTATGCTGTTTCTCCCAAGCGGTGACAAGAAGAAGGGATTAGAGCAACTCATTATCGCATCGCAGCAAGCCCGTTATGCAAGAATTGAGGCGGTGTACTTTCTTGTCCAATCCTATTTCTCCTACGAGAAACAGTATTGGAAAGCTCTGGAGCTAGCACGTGAGTTGCATGTATCATATCCGCGAAATCCCGTTTTCCATCGGATGTATGGTCGTTGTTTTGTTGGCCTGGGGAATTGGTCTGAGGCTTTCAAGATCTTCAGCGATGTAGAAAAGCACTATCGTGAGAAACAATTCGGTTACGATGTCTACGACGCCCGGGAGGCCTATTACTACCTGGGGAAATTTCTCTTTTTGGCTGGCCGCCTGGATGAATCGTTAAAGAGTTTTCTCCAATGTGATGAACTCTGTCGCCGCCTGGACAAAGAGGGTGCGTCAGGATTTATGTCCATGGCAAACCTGACAATGGGATTCATTTTCGATCTACAGAAGAAGCGAGGATCAGCGCTTGCACAGTATCAAAAAGTACTTAACATGAGAGAGTTCGAGAATACCCATAGGGATGCTCAGAAGTACATGCGATCTCCATATTCGAGGTAAGTATGAAATTTCAGATATTGCTGTTTGGTACCATCGCCGCACTTGCGGTTATCCTTGGCGGAGCGTTGGTGTATTTTAAACGTTCGTGGCCAAAACGTATCCAGGAGATGATGCTCGCTCTCGGAGCAGGCTTCATCCTGGCACTGGTATTTCTCAAGCTTGTTCCCTCAAGCTTTAAGATCATTGGAGAGAGTGCGGCCATCTATATGCTGCTCGGATACAGTGTCATTCATTTCTTTGAGCATACGGTTGCCACCCACCTCCATTTCGGCGAGGAAACACACACCGAAGTGATGGTTTCGCATGTTGCCAGTATTTCTGCGTTTACCGGATTGTTCATCCATGCCTTCTTCGATGGAGTTTCTATCTCTGTCGGGATGCAGTTCAATGCCCTTGTTGGCATTCTTGTTTTTGTTGCCATTCTGCTTCATAAACTTCCTGAGGGATTGACAATCGGATCTATTGTCCTGGCTGCAGGATTTCCGCGAAGGACAATAATAACAGCAGCGCTCGCATTGGGATTTGCCACGCTGCTCGGGGTTTGTACAATATTCGTTTTCGAGCGAGTGAGTGAACAACTGACAGGAGCAGCGTTCGCATTCTCCGCTGGTGTGGCTGTCTATGTTGGCGCTTCAGATTTGGTCCCGGAAGTGAACAAATCTGAAGAACGGACTCCCCCCTTATTGGTTTTTGTTGGAATCCTTCTCTTCTTCCTCAGTGAGTCGTTATTGGAAAAGCTGGTAGGGTAGGGAAGTCTAAAGTGCGATACCAAGCGAGAATCGGTGGAGTGCTCCGATCTTCCCATACGAATTAAAGGCATAATCTATTACGTAGTCTTTCCAAACAATTCCGCCGCCAAGCGACATTCCTGCAAATCCCGCTCCGGATCCAAGTTTGAGATCTTTTCGTAACTGGTTGTTATAGCCAAACCGGAAGCGAACCGATTCGCTCATCAGGAATTCTGCTCCGATGGAAAATGCACTGAACCGATTGAGCAGCTTTTCATTTGTCTCGTTCAAACGATGGAAATTGAGATTCAATAGCACCGGGAGATGCTGCGGCCTTTTCGTAACTCCAATTTTTACATCCAGCGGCAGCCGTTCCTTCGTCATTCCAAAAGAACTCAATTGCGTTCCCAGGTTCAGAATACTGGCACCAAGTGTAATATTCTCTGCGGGGATTTGATAGAGCACGCCGACATCCATCGCCAGAGCAGAGGAGGTATAGGATGCAAGGGAAGAATAAATAAACTTGAGGCCAACACCGATACTTGTTGCTTCATCAATCGTTGTTCCATAACCGGCGGAAATTGCAAGATCACGTGCCGCAAATGTTCCGAGCGTATTCATAGACTCGTCTGTCTCAGTAAATGACCCATAATCGATGAAATGAATTCCGGCGCCAAAGTACCCCAATCCCTCATACTCGCGGGCATATGCCAGATGTCCGCCATTCACGTCGAGCAGGTGTCGTTCAAAGCCAAGGGAGATTCTCTGCTGAGTCAACGTGGTCAGTGCGGCTGGATTATAGAAGATGACGAGCGGGTCATTCGTCATCGAGACAAAACTGCCATTTAAGCCTGCGACACGGGCTCCAACATCAGTGCGAAGAAATAAGTATGATGGCCGCTCTTCGGCATACAGGGCCTGGGAACAGACGAAGATGACAAGTATGGCTGTGATTTTAATTTTTTTCATCATGATAATTTACCCAATAATGGGTTGAATTTCAAGATTTCTTTCCAAGTACCATACGAGGATCGCGAATCGATTGTGTACATTGGAATTCTTTTTGGGAGAAAATCGTTTATTAAAGACAGCGGATCAATGAGACCTCTTCCCTCGCATTCGGCCGAGGGTGAGGAAAAAACGATTGCATCTTACCCTTGATCTAATTACTTTTGCTAAGTATCGTAACGGTACAATCAAGAAGGATTTCTACACCATGATCAATCTCGCAATTGTTATTCTCCTAAGTTATATCGTAGGTTCCGTTCCAACGAGCATTATGTTATCGAAATGGATCCATGGATTCGATATAAGAACAAAAGGAAGTGGCAATGCCGGTGGGACGAATGTGTTTCGAGTGCTTGGATGGAAAGCGGGATTATTCGTAATCATCGTCGATGCCGGGAAGGCAGCAATTGCTACTACGATTATTGCAAGGCTCTTTTGGGATCCAGCACTTCCGTTCTATAACAGAACACCATTCGATGACTTTACGATCATCCAGATCATCTGCGGTGCGGCGGCAATTATTGGCCACATCTGGACTATGTTTGCGGGATTCAAGGGTGGCAAGGGGATTGCTTCAGGCGCAGGAATGCTTATCGGCATTGCACCTACGGAATTCGCAATTTCCATTGGAGTTTTCTTATTGGTCTTATGGCTTTATAAAACAGTCTCCCTTGGTTCCATTGCGGCAGCGATTTCTTTCCCATTTTCCATCTTTCTCCGTCATAACGTTCTGGGAGATGAAATCCACAGCTACAAGACATTGATCGTATTCAGTTTCGCTGTTGCAGTACTCCTGGTGTATTCCCATCGGGAAAATGTTAAACGCCTTATCGCCGGAACGGAAAAGAAAATTAATTCCTCCAGCGAAAAAGCAAACGAGTCATGACGGATTCATCCCTTCACGCAGCAGCGAAGAAGAGAAAAACCATCAGTGAACCACTCATCGTTTTAGTGCATATCGATCAGAGCATCTGCCATTACACATGAAAGTCACTGTACTTGGTGCTGGAAGTTGGGGGACAACGCTCGCTCTTGTCCTAATGGATAATGGTCACGATGTAAATCTCTGGACGTTCGATCCGAAACAGGCTGAGGAGATGCGAGAACTGCGTGCCAATCCCAATTTCCTTCCAGGAATTCCGCTTCCACCCTCTCTCGGAGTATCTTCGGATATTGAAGCAGCCTCCTCCAATCGGGATATGATCGTGATGGCGGTACCGGCACAGTTCCTCCGTTCGGTCATCCAAAGCATCGCCCATCTTAATCTTGAACGGACAATCATCTGCAATGTCGCTAAGGGGATTGAGAATGGCACCTTCATGACCATGTCGGAAGTTCTTATCGATGTTTTGCAGCATGAACGAAAAGAAAATCTCGCTACTCTCTCCGGTCCGAGCCATGCAGAAGAGGTTTCGAAAAAAATACCCACGGCTATCGTTGCCGCCTCCTACAAGAATCGCACGGCAAAGGTGGTGCAGGACGCATTCATGACCCCCTATTTCAGAGTCTACGTCAATGATGATATTCGTGGAGTCGAGGTGGGGGGATCATTGAAAAATGTTATAGCTGTTGCTGCAGGAATAAGCGATGGTGCTGGTTTTGGTGATAATACAAAAGCAGCACTTATGACCAGAGGAATTTATGAGATCACACGCCTCGGAGTCAAACTTGGTGCTCATCCGAAAACATTTGCCGGATTATCTGGAATGGGTGATCTCATCGTCACCTGTATGAGCCGGCATAGCCGGAATCGTTATGTTGGAGAGCAGGTGGGGAAAGGCAGGAAATTAGAGGATGTGCTCAAAGAAATGGTGATGGTGGCTGAGGGTGTGGCGACAGCCCGTTCGGCACGTGACATTGAGAAGAAGTTCGGCATCGATCTGCATATCATTACCGGCGTCTATCGGGTTCTCTTTGAAGGCAAGAATCCTCGAGAAGCTATCATCGATCTTATGATCGGGGATTCCAGAGGCGAATAGATTTCAAAATTGAATCTGTGCAATTACTATCCTGACCTCGTCTTCCGATTTTTCCATTCAAAACATCCATTCTTGTCAGATTTGAAGGCACATTGTTGCGCGCAGATTCGAGTTGTTGATTCTCGCCTCCCTTTTCCTTAATTTTAATAATAAACTAAAGATTAGGTAGCTTGTTTGGAATTTCAATGATTGATTTCCTTTTCATTTTTTTGGGTGGATACCTGTTGGGATCAATCCCTACGGCATATCTTATCGTGAAATGGAAATCCAATATCGATATCCGTAATGCTGGCAGTGGTAATGTCGGTGGTTTTAATGCGTATGGAGTCACGGGCTCTGTCAATACCGGGATTCTGGTTGGTGTGCTGGATGGCCTGAAAGGATTAGCTGCTGTCCTCCTTTCACTTCTATTACCGGAACAATCATACTGGCTCTCAGCAGTTGTTTTGTTCGGTGCTATGATGGGTCATATATACCCAATTTGGCTTCAGTTTAAAGGGGGAAGAGGTCTTGCGACAACTGCTGGGGGGATGTTTATTCTCGGTTTTAGTTTCACACTCGTCTGGTGTATTATGTGGGTGATTGGTAGAGTCTTCAAGATGGAGATCGTCAACTCGAATCTGCTGGCGATCATCCTCACACCGATAATCCTCAATGTGTTACCGTGGAATTTTGTGTATCGTGGAATAGTATTAATCGTGCGTCCCGAGGAGTTTATACTTTTCTCCTGCATTATCAGTGTTATTTTGGTCCTTGGTCACCGCGACGTCATAGTGAAGATATTTCAGAAATCAAATAAAATAGAAGAGAATACCATTAATAATTCCCTATGAACAATTACTATCTGAAAATATATCTTTCCATTGCCTTTTTACTTCTGCTCGGCATTGGAATCGGCTATATGATTAAGCCTTCATCTGCTGCAGTAGGTACTGCAATGGAGGCTGCACGGGAATTCGAAGAAGCATTCCCCAATGTGAAAAAGGCAGGTCTTGAAATTCAAGCTTCTCAGGATCAAGTTTCTCAATCCCGGCAGAACGCAATTACCCGGGCAGCGGCAAGGGTGAGTCCCGCCACTGTGGGAATCAATGTCACCGAAATACGGGAACAGCGTGGAGTATTTTCTGATAAAGATATCAGAAGATTCTTTGGCGATGATCCAACCTGGAAGCAATTTTTTGGGTCCCGCCAATATGAAGTAAAGAATCTTGGATCAGGAGTTATCATCTCGCCCGATGGGTATATCGTCACCAATAACCATGTTGCCGGAAACGCCACAAAGATTACAGTAACTCTGGCCGGTGGAAAGCGCTATGAAGCAGATCTTATCGGTGCCGATCCTCTCTCCGATATTGCTTTGCTTAAGGTGAAAGCGACAGATTTGCCTTATGCAACGCTTGGAAATTCCGATGACCTGATCGTCGGTGAATGGACCATCGCGTTAGGGAATCCCTTTGGTTTATTTGAAATTAATAAGGAGCCTACCGTAACAGTTGGGGTCGTTTCGTCACTTTCCATGAATCTTGGAAAACAGGGGGATGCCTATTACCGGGATATGATCGAGACAGATGCGGCCATCAACGGAGGGAACAGCGGCGGACCACTCGTTAATACCTTGGGTGAAGTCATTGGCATTAATACCCTGATCTTTACCGGTGGAGTCAGTCAGGCGTTCGTCGGCTATGGATTTGCCATTCCCGTCTCCAAGGTGAAAAAAATTGTGGCACAATTGAAACGAACTGGCAAAGTAGAAAAGGAGATCTGGTTCGGCTTTGAAGCGCAACAGGTTGATGCTCGAGTAGCACGCTACTTCGGTCTCTCTCGTGTCGAAGGGATCATCGCCAGTGAAGTTTATCAAAATAGTCCTGCGGATAAAGCTCGCATCAAAGTGGGAGATATTATTCTGGAGATTAACGGTCAGAAGGTGAATAATGAAGATGACTTGATCGGACTTCTTCTCGATGCTGAACCCGGCGACCTCTGGAAATTGAAGATATTTCGGGAAAAGAAAATGATTGATATCGATCTGAAACTGGAACGTCAGAAAAAATAGGAAACCAACGTGATCGAACGCTATACCCGCCCCGAGATGGGGAAAATTTGGGAAGATGAGAATAAGTATCGAATCTGGCTTGAGATCGAAATTCTTGCATGTGAAGCACAGGCGGAATTGGGCGTTATTCCTAAAGAAGCCGTGGAAGTCATTCGCCGGAAAGCTCAGTTTAATGTCAATCGAATCCTTGAGATCGAAAACGAAGTGAAGCATGATGTCATCGCTTTTCTGACAAATGTGGGCGAGGCTATCGGGCCTGAATCAAGATTTATTCATGTGGGAATGACATCATCGGACATTCTCGATACCTGCCTTGCGGTTCAAATGAAGCAGTCGGGTGAACTACTCCTGAAAGGTTTAGAGAAACTGAGGGATGTGCTTGCGCTTCGTGCCAAGGAATTTAAATATACCTTGACAATCGGGAGAACGCACGGCATTCATGCAGAGCCGACAACCTTTGGATTGAAACTTGCACTATGGTTTGCGGAAACCGTTCGAAATATCACCCGAATGAAGAGCGCATTACAGACCATCTCTGTCGGCCAGATTTCCGGGGCGGTCGGAACCTATGCACATCTCGATCCTTTTATCGAACGCTATGTTTGTGAAAAGCTTAGACTTACTCCGGCTCCCGTTTCGACTCAGGTTTTACAGAGAGACAGACATGCGGAATTTTTAACAACAATCGCTCTCTGTGGTTGCTCACTTGAGAAATTTGCCACTGAGATCCGCCATCTGCAAAAAACAGAGGTACTTGAAGCTGAGGAATTTTTTTCGAAAGGGCAGAAAGGTTCCTCAGCGATGCCGCATAAGAGGAACCCTATAGCTTGTGAACGAATTGCAGGGCTCTCCAGAGTCCTTCGGGGTAACGCACTTGCCGCTATGGAGAATGTCGCGTTATGGCACGAGCGTGATATAACACACTCTTCAGTGGAGAGAGTCATCCTTCCCGATAGCTGCATTGTACTGGATTATGTGATGGCACAATTTATAAAAATTGTTGGACAGCTCCTGGTCTATCCTGACACTATGCTTGCCAATATCCAGAAGACCAATGGACTGATCTTTTCTCAGGACATTCTCTTGGCTCTGACTGAAAAGGGAATGAAAAGGGAGGAAGCGTATCGAATTGTTCAGGAACAGGCAATGCTGGTCTGGAGTGAAAAAAAGAATTTTAAGGAACTTCTCCTCTCAACAAAAGAGGTAACGGACTGCCTGACGAAAAAAGAAATTGAGGATCATTTTGATCTTCAGCGAAGTATCAAGCATGTTGATTATATCTTCAAACAGGTTGGACTTGAGTAAACAGGAACAGTGAGAGAGACCGTGATTGGAAGGCCATATATACTATCACTGTATGAACACCAGGAGTTCTTTTGAAATGATTGGTTGTTGCTCCCTCACAGAAAAAAAAGCAACCATCAACACAAAAGAAAATGAAGGTGAGTCATGTCCAATACAATAATTGTAGAGAAAGAACACATCGCAAGCCGCACGCCCGACCATGAGGTTTTGCGCCACGCAAAGCCAACCACAAAAAATCCAGTTAAGATTTTACCAACTGAAGTTCACTCAGTTCTTGCCAGGCATATGCTCGCGGATGGGTTCGACCTCGTGGTTGATTTGAAGCGAAGCAAGGGATCGTACCTTTTCGATTCTCGTTATAACAAAAAGTATCTCGATTTTTTTACCTTCTTCGCATCGGGAGCCATCGGAATGAACCATCCCAAGCTGACCACTCCTGAATTTCTCGAAAAGCTCGGAATGATCGCTGTTAATAAACCTTCGAACTCTGATGCGTATACCGTTGAGATGGCAGAGTTCGTAGAAACCTTTACCCAGATTGCGACACCGGAATATTTTTCTTATGTCTTTTACATTGACGGTGGAGCGTTGGCGGTTGAGAATGCATTAAAGACTGCCTTCGACTGGAAAGTGCGAAAAAACTTTCAAAAGGGGTACACGGAAGAGCGCGGTCATCAAATCATTCATTTTCGCCGCGCATTTCATGGCCGGAGTGGCTATACGCTCTCGTTGACCAATACGGATCCAACCAAAACCAACTATTTCCCGAAATTTAAATGGCCCCGCGTCCATAACCCTGTTATGAAATTTCCGCTCAATTATAAGAATATTGAGCAGGTGATGAAAGAGGAGGAGATCTCCCTCCAGCAAATCAAACAGGCGATTATCAATTATCCTGATGATATCGCTGCAATCATTATCGAACCGATTCAGTGTGAGGGGGGGGATAATCATTTTCGGAAGGAATTTCTTGTCCAACTTCGCACGATCTGTAACGAGAACGAAATTCTTCTCATCTTCGACGAAGTTCAAACCGGTGTCGGAATGACAGGTAAAATGTGGGCACATCAGCATTTTGTGCAGCCCGATTTGATGACCTTTGGGAAGAAAACTCAGATCTGTGGATTTATGAGCTCGAAACGGATTGATGACGTGCTGGAGAATGTATTCCACAAAGCGAGCCGGATCAACTCCACCTTCGGCGGAAATCTTGTCGACATGGTTAGATTTAAGAGGGTTCTTGAGGTGATTGAGGAAGAACGGTTGGTGGAGAATGCTGCCAAGGTAGGAGCTCATCTCCTGAAACATCTTGAAAGACTCGAGGTGGAATACCCGCAACTATTATCCAATGCTCGGGGCCGCGGTTTACTCTGTGCCTTCGATCTCGATTCAGCACAAAACCGCGATCAGCTTCGCACAAAGGCCTATGAGGAAGGATTAATTCTCATAGGTTGCGGCGATCGGTCCATCCGATTCAGACCGCCATTGAATATTTCCGAATCGGAGATTAATGAAGGAATTGCAATCATACAAAAAGCGTTAAAGGAGATAGAAGAAGGGGAGTAACAATATTCTCATTTTTATATTGAAGAAGGAGAACTGGTGGAAACTGCGGGTCGGGAATCTGCTCAAGAATTGGCACTCAATATGGAGTTTGTACATTACCTTCTGGTGAAATTCATCGCAGATGAGATTACCAATACTGGATTCAACAAAGGTGTTATCGGTGTCTCTGGTGGAGTGGATTCTGCTGTGAGTGCTTCTCTTACGGCTGAGGCGTTGGGTAAGGAGAATACAATCGGTATATTGATGCCGTACAAAACAAGCAGCCCAAAGAGTGTCGAAGATGCACTCGCGCTGATAGAGAAACTGGGTATTACTCATCAGGTTCTCGATATCTCACCAATGGTGGATGCCTATTGTGATCAGCACGATGTGAAGGACCCAATGCGCATAGGCAATATTATGGCTCGCATGCGAATGATTCTACTGTACGATATTTCTGCCCGCGAGAAGGCTCTGGTCATCGGGACAAGCAATAAGACAGAGTTAATGGTTGGGTATGGAACACTCTTCGGAGATACTGCATCAGCGATCAATCCTCTGGGAGATTTATACAAGACGCAAGTATGGCAGCTTGCTGAAGCATTGGGAGTTCCGGAAGGGATTATCAAAAAGCATCCAACGGCTGATCTCTGGGAAGGGCAAACGGATGAAGGCGAAATAGGAATCAGCTATTCGATACTTGATAAAATCCTCTATCAGATTGTTGATGAACGAAGGATCGATGAGGAAATAAAAGAAGCAGGCTGCGATATGACGGTTGTTTCGAAAATTCGAAGAATGATACAGACAAGCCAATTCAAACGACGGATGCCGCTTATCGCAAAAGTTTCGTATCGCACCATAAATGTCGATTTCCGTTATGTAAGAGACTGGGGGATTTAGGAAGAATGAGAACCTTCCGAAGGTCTCTCTGAATTACCTTTGAAACCTTTGGAAGGTTACACGAGAAACCCATGCCTGAAGAAATACAAAAAGGGACACTTTATCTCGTCGCCACTCCAATAGGTAATATGGAGGACATCACCTATCGTGCCGTTAAGATTCTTTCTTCTGTAGACCTGATCGCGGCTGAAGACACACGAACGACAAAAGTGTTACTCGATCATTACAATATCAGCAAGCCGATGTTGAGCTACTTCAGCTATAATGAGAAGCAGCGCACACCTCAACTCATTGAACGGCTGAAAGAAGGGGCTTCCATTGCTTTAGTTTCCGATGCGGGGACACCCGGAATTTCAGATCCAGCCTTTCACATTGTCAGAGTTGCACTCGAGCACTTAATTCCAATCATACCAATTCCCGGTCCAACTGCATTTGTCGCCGCTCTGATTGTCAGCGGACTTGCAACAGAAAGTTTTGTGTTTGAAGGCTTCCCCCCTGTGAAGAAGGGAAGAAAGACATTGTTTGAGCGCCTGCAGCACGAATCTCGGACCATTGTGATCTATGAATCTTCACATCGCATTCAAAAGACCCTCAGAGAGATTAATCAATACTGGGGCAATAGGCGCGTAGTAGTAGCTCGCGAACTTACAAAAAAGTTCGAAGAAGTCATTCGTGGTTCGCTCTCTGAAGTACTCCCCCTAATTGAATTAAAGACACCGAAAGGGGAGTATGTTGTGGTTGTGGAAGGGAAAAAGAGATAAAAGTCTATCTTCTAAGAGTGATTAATTTTTGTAAGAAGACAGACTTCTTCAACCATCGTCATGTGTCATCCATTGCAGGACGATTCGCTGTATCGTCCAATAGGCGAGACAGCATATAGCCCTACAAGTTTTAATGTTCGGCGATTTGGAAAATCATCTCTAAATGGCGATATGACATATTGCCCTGCACTTCTCAAAAGAATCCTCTTGACAAATCCTGTATCTTATCGTATATTAGCACTCACATCAAGAGAGTGCTAATCACTCATCAATCTTGCAATTTATTACAAATCAACAACTTATAGGAGATAACGTCTATGGCAACACTCAAGCCTCTGGCAGATCGAGTCGTAGTAAAGCCATCAAAGGCCGAGGAAATGACAAAGGGCGGAATTATCGTTCCTGATACAGCAAAAGAGAAACCCGTTTGGGGTGAAGTGATCGCTGTTGGCCCAGGAAGAACCTCAGATGATGGTAAGCTCATTACTCCCGAAATAAAAGTCGGCGACAGAGTTCTCTACGGAAAATACTCCGGAACCGAAGTTACTGTCGATGCAGAAGAGCTTCTCATTATGCGTGAGAGTGATATTTTCGCAATAATGCCCAAGTAAATCGAATACGAAGAAAGGATTAGGATTATGGCAGCAAAGTTAATTCAATTTGACGCTGATGCCCGATCTGCTCTCAAGCGTGGCGTCGACCAGCTTGCAAATGCAGTGAAGGTTACACTCGGTCCGAAGGGCCGCAATGTAGTTATCGATAAGAAATTCGGTGCACCGACCATCACAAAAGATGGTGTGACGGTAGCAAAAGAAGTTGAACTCTCCGATCCTATCGAGAATATGGGTGCACAGATGGTTCGCGAAGTGGCATCCAAGACATCGGATGTGGCCGGTGACGGAACGACCACAGCAACCGTTCTTGCCCAGGCAATCGTCCGTGAAGGATTGAAGAACGTTACGGCAGGTGCAAATCCAATGGATTTGAAACGCGGTATCGATCTCGCAGTCCAGAAGATCGTTGAGGGTCTAAAAGAACTCAGCAAGACAGTCGGAGACGATAAGGAAAAGATTGCACAGGTAGGATCCATTTCTGCAAACAACGACCCTGCAATTGGTGAACTTATTGCCAATGCAATGGAAAAAGTCGGCAAAGATGGTGTTATCACTGTTGAGGAAGCAAAGGGAACAGAGACCACATTGGATGTCGTCGAAGGAATGCAGTTTGACCGCGGCTATCTCTCACCGTACTTCGTTACAGATGCAGAGACCATGGAAACTGTCCTTGAAGATCCCTACATCGTCATCCACGATAAGAAGATCAGTGCGATGAAAGATCTTCTTCCAATCCTCGAGAAAGTTGCATCATCTGGACGTTCAAGCCTTATCATTGCAGAAGAGGTTGAAGGAGAAGCTCTCGCAACATTGGTAGTCAATAAATTGCGTGGAACACTTCGAGTGTGCGCAGTGAAGGCACCAGGATTCGGTGATCGCCGTAAGGCAATGTTGGAAGATATCGCCGTCCTCACCGCCGGCACCGTGATTTCGGAGGAAAAAGGATATAAGCTCGAAAATACTTCGCTTTCCTATCTCGGAACCGCAAAGCGCGTTACAATCGATAAAGATAATACA
Organism: bacterium; assembly: GCA_043803945.1. Classification (GTDB taxonomy): domain Bacteria; phylum Bacteroidota; class Ignavibacteria; order UBA10030; family UBA10030; genus JAZDJN01. The sequence continues at coordinate 147,508 of JAZDJN010000054.1, forward strand.
ACTATCGTCGAAGGCGCCGGCAAGAAGGAAGATATCAAGAAACGAATCAATGAAATCAAGCAGCAGATGGAAAAAACCACTTCCGATTATGATAAAGAGAAGCTGCAAGAGCGGCTTGCAAAGCTTTCCGGCGGTGTTGCTGTATTGAAGATTGGCGCATCCACAGAGGTGGAGATGAAGGAAAAGAAAGCCCGCGTTGAGGATGCACTCCATGCCACACGTGCAGCCGTCGAAGAGGGTATCGTTCCTGGTGGTGGTGTTGCCTTCCTCCGCTGCCTCAAGAAACTGGATGAAGTGAAAACCGGAAACGATGATCAGAAGATCGGTGTTGAAATCGTTCGCCGTGCGCTTGAGGAGCCAATTCGCCTGATCGTTGAGAACGCCGGACTTGAGGGTTCAGTCGTTGTCAATAAAGTAAAAGAAGGTAAAGATGACTATGGATTCAATGCTCAGAATGAGCAGTATGAAAACCTGATCCAATCCGGAGTTATCGACCCAACGAAGGTAACCCGCATTGCTCTCGAGAATGCCGCGAGCGTTGCCGGGCTGCTTCTTACCACTGAAGCAACGATTGTTGAGAAACCTGAGAAGAAAGAATCCGCTCCGCCAATGCCGCATGGTGGAATGGGTGGCGATATGTACTAGCCTCAGGCTGTTGTTCCTTTTTAATGCCCTTCAGAATGAATATTCTGAGGGGCTTTTTTTTGCTTGACAACAAGAATGGAATTGTATAGTTTTCGATAGCGTTTCAGTGGTCATCGACAATGACACTGACTACCGCACCAAGCACCATTAACCACCACATCCAATATCATTCACGGGAGGATTTATCATGGATGCACTATTCAGTAAGTCGGTAAAGTCCGGCAAGATCACCTATTTCTTCGATGTCAGGGAAGCAAAGAATCAGAAGAAATATTTGACCATCACAGCGAGTCAACCTGCCGGCACGGCTGATGCAAAATTCACGAAGCGCAGCATTAATGTATTCAGCGATGCAGTGGATAAATTCGCTGAAGCGTTGACCGATGCTGTGGGGAATATGAAGTAATCAATCGTCACCGTTCCAGAGCCCCCCGGGAACTGCACAGTAATCCGGGGGCTCTTTCTGTCTGCCTCACGGCGCTCCTCTTCAAACCAATCTTGCTTGTACTTCCTTATTTCTCTACATTATTTTTAAGAATGAAGATCCCCCAGGAAAAAATAGAAGAAATTCGATCGGCGATCGATATCGTCGATGTTGTTGGCCTCCACGTTCATCTTAAGAAACGGGGTAAAAGCTTCACCGGCCTTTGCCCATTCCATCAGGAAAAGACACCCTCCTTTACGGTGAGCCAGGAGAAACAGGTCTACCATTGCTTTGGCTGTGGGAAGGGGGGCAATCTCTTTACCTTTGTGATGGAGATCGAGAAAATCTCTTTTACTGAGGCCGTCCGTTCGCTCGCTGAAAAAGCTGGTATCCATGTTGTCTATTCCGACGTCGACGAACAGCAAAGCGAGATTGAGGCACTTTCCAATGTCCTTCGATATGCAGGATTAGAGTTCCACCATAACCTCATGAAGACTGAGGAGGGGAAGGAAGCGCTCACGTATTTTCATCAACGCCAGTTTACCGATGATACAATAAGGACATTCGGACTTGGGTATTCGCTCCAAAGCTGGGACTCGTTATTGAGCCGTGCAACAAGCGAAGGATTCAGCAGAGAGCAACTTTTAAAAGCAGGATTGGTCCGGAAGCGTGAGGATGGTTCGGAGTACGATTATTTCCGCGGTCGGGCGATGTTCCCGATCCTTTCAACGAGCGGACGCATCGTCGGTTTTGGTGCACGAAAACTACGGGAAGACGATCCCCTCGGGAAATATATCAACTCTCCTGAGACACCGGTCTATAATAAAAGTAAAATTCTCTACGGACTGTTTCATTCAAAAGATGCCATTCGTTCGGAAGAGCATGCATTACTCGTTGAGGGTTACGCAGATCTTATTTCATTGTACCAGGCAGGCATCCACAATGTTGTCGCATCGAGCGGAACAGCGTTGACGGAAGAACAAATTCAAGTGATTGCCCGGTATACAAAGAAATTGTTTTTAGTCTACGACGCAGATTCAGCCGGATCAAATGCGACGCTTCGCGGAATGGATCTGGCGCTAGCAAAAGATTTGGATGTGAGTGTGGTGCAACTGCCAGAAGGAGAAGATCCGGATTCATTTATCAAGAAGTATAGTGGAAAGGAATTCCGTCAACTGCAGGAGAGAGCAAGCTCAATGATCGACTTCAAGGCCGGTCAATTTGCTCGCTCGGGTGCTTTTCAATCTCCAGAAGGCAAAGCCGAGGCAGTACGCAGTATCGTAAAGACGATTGCGCTCATTCCTGATGAATTGAAACGCAACTTTTTTATTAAAGATGTCTCAGCGAAGTATGACATTTACGAATCTGTTCTTCATCGTGAACTCGAGCGCTGGATAGCAAAAGGAAAAGGTGTCTCCTCAAAAGGATTTCTTCGGGAGAGAGCCTCGATAACCCCGGATCGAAGTGTTCGAACAACTTCCGGTTCATCTCAACCTCTGGATGCGAACGCACCGATTCCTGCCGCTGAAAGGGATCTGCTGAAATTGCTGCTTGAAGACCAGGCCGAGATCATTCAGTTCCTATTCTCTCATCTCACCTTATCCGACATTTCAAATGCTCAAATTCATTCTGCTGTCGGGATGATCCTTGATCGCCTGGATGAAGGAAACCCTTCTCAGTTTGCTGATTGGGTTCAGAGCGTTACCGATGAAAGTCTTAAAACCATTCTAACCGATATCGCTCTGAGCCGCTATGAACTCAGCAAAAAATGGCATACGGAAAACCTGGACTTTGGTGAGGCGGATCCATGGGAGATTGCTCGCGGTGTCATTGTGACATTGAAAAAGCAAGCTGTGCAGAAGGAAGTCGAATCCAATCAAAGGAGAATGAGAGAGGCAACGAAAAAGGGTGAAGATGTAATGGAATATGTGCAGGCCCATCAGGAATTGCTGAATATTCTCCGATCCATTGAGGATGGTAAATTATTCGAGACAACAAAATGACTTTGCAGTTGAAACCGAAAACTGCTCTGAAGTGTTTTAAAAAGTGATCCAATGACCCAATGTTTCTATCGTTCAAATAACATCACAATTTGGAGTGAGAAGTGCAGCGAACTACTCCTTTAATGATTCATATCGTTCCCGGTAAATGCGATTATTGCGGTTGTTGTGTTGGTGTGTGCCCAGAGGATGCCATCGAGTTAATGGAGTCTTCTATCCGGATCATTGATGAACGGTGCACGAACTGCAGCAAATGCGTTTGGGCTTGTCCCTGGGAAGTCATCGAATTTCACCGGGAAGGAATTACGCATCTTCCGAAAGAGGTCATTCTTGAACAACAAGCACCTCCTTCATTCTAAGAGGAGCATGGATGAAAACTAGTTATGATGTGATTATCGTTGGCGGGGGGCCTGCGGGCTCAACCGCTGCACGATATGCCGCAGCAGGAGGCGCTTCTGTCTTACTCCTTGAAAAGGATCGTGATATTGGCTATCCGGTTCGCTGCGCAGAAGCAGTTAGCCATGAAGGCGTAATCCAGTTCATTGAGCCCGATCCACGATGGATCGCAGCTTCAGTGACAAAGTTCCGAATAGTGGCACCCAACGGGAGTTCAATTTCTCCACGACTCGATGGACTCGCCTATGTTCTGGAACGCCGCATCTTCGATTATGAGCTCGCAAAGCTCGCTGTGCGAGAGGGCACCGAAATTATTACCAAAGCATATGTTTATGATCTCCTCAAAGAGGACGAGAACATTGTCGGTGTTAATGCCTTAATCAAAGATCAGAAATACGAATATCGAGCGAAAGTAATTATCGGTGCAGATGGCGTGGAGAGTAGAGTTGGAAAGTGGGCTGGAATCGATACGACCTGTTCTATCCATGATATGGAGAGCTGTGCACAGGTCACGTTGAGCGGCATTCATCTCGATGAAGGATTCCTCGATTTCTATTTTGGAGCTGCTGTAGCACCCAGCGGCTATCTCTGGGTATTTCCAAAGGGTCGAGACTCCGCAAATGTTGGTATTGGAATCAATGTTGAACACGCAAGAAAGAAGTCGGCGATAAAGTATCTTGAGGAATTCGTCAATCAGCACTATCCGCACGCGGCACAACTCACTCGAATCGCCGGAGGCGTGCCATGTGCAAAAACGTGTGATGAAATCGTGAAGGCAAATGTAATGCTTGTTGGCGATGCTGCTCACCAGGTGAATCCAGTCTCCGGTGGTGGCATTATCAGCGGCATGATTGGTGGTATGATTGCAGGGCAGGTAGCAGTTGAAGCAATCCAGAACAAGGACATCGCGCATTTGGTCGAGTATCAAAAACGCTGGCACAAGCGGCTCGGATGGCGGCATGAAGTTTTCTATCGAATCAAAGAGTCGATCTCCGACTTTTCCGATGAGACCTTGAATAAGCTCTGTGCCGACGCCAATAAATTGCCGGAGGAGAAACAAACTGTGGGTGCAATATTTCGTACAGCGCTATGGAATAATCCTTCCATGATGCTTGATATGGCAAAAGTATTCATTTCTTAGTCCAAGCGAACACTCATTCCTTATTTTTGTTTTACATCTGACTCTTCGGATTGTCTTAGGCGGTGATTGCTGTTTGCATGCAGGTGTACCCTCTACTCAAATGGTACCGATGGGCATCGATAATCAGGATTCCGATCAGGGAAATGAACCACCTATCACTTCATTAATTTCCTCCAGTAGAGGCTTTCTTGCACCTCATAACACCTTCCCGTATATTGATCTTGTAAAAGAAAGGTGGAAGTGAATCGGGAACAATTTCAACATATACTTGTCGTTCGAACCGACCGTATTGGCGACGTAATCCTCTCCCTTCCAATGATTACAAGCTTGAGGGCTCAATTCCCCTCCGCAAGGATTACAATGCTTTTGCGCGCCTATACTGCCGAAATCGCTGAAAATTTTAAAGGATTGGATGCAATATTGCTGTATGATCAGGAAGGAAGGCAGAAACCATATTCAACAATGTTAAGGGAATTGAGGGCACAACGATTCGATGGTGTCATTCTTGCACATCCCACTTTTCGCTTGGCTTCATTGATGTTCCAGGCCGGAATCCCAAGGCGAGTCGGAACTGGTTATCGATTGTATTCGTTTTTATTCAATAGAAAAGTACTCGAGCATCGGAAGACGGCTGAGAAGCATGAAGCGGAATATAATCTCTCACTTCTTCATGCCCTTGGTTGTCAATCTCTTCAACTCGTACCACCCCGAATTGAGATTCCGGCAGTTCTGGTTCAAAAGATGGAGCATGCACGAGAACTGAACCGGATTTCCGATCCCTATATCGTGCTTCACCCTGGAAGCGGCGGATCAGCCAGAGAATGGAAAGCAGAAAACTTTGGGGCACTCGCACAGAAGCTCATTCAGGATTCTTTCACCATTGTTGTGACTGGTATCAGTGTTGAAGAATTATTAGTACAGAAGGTTGTTCAGATGACCGAGGGCAAGGCAATCTCCATCGTTGGTTCGCTTTCAATAAAGGAGCTTGGTGCTTTAATACAGCACGCTGCCCTGTTCGTTTCGAATTCTACCGGTCCCTTACATCTTGCCGCCGCCGTGGCGGTTCCTGTCATTGCATTGTATCCGCCTATTCGGGAATGCAGTCCAACGCGCTGGGGCCCACTGACGGAGCGGAAGGTAATATTTGAAGCCGACAATCGGTTATGCAAACGTTGTGGTGGAGGTGAGTGTCAGGGAAACGACTGTATGGATCAGATATCAGTTGATCAGGTATATGCCGCTGCAAAATCCATGATATCAAAAAAGACTGTCTCTGAGGATTAGGGTGATCAAACAATACCTGCTTGTAGCATTTCTGGTGATGGGATATTTTTTTGAGAAGGCCCATGAACCACAGCAGATACCGATAAGTGCCCTCGCTGCTCAAATTGCCGATTCGACAAAGCTCAGGTCGATAAAACAACACGCCTTTACTACAGGGGAAAAACTGACGTTTGACGTTGGTTATGGTTTCATCATTGCCGGTGAGGCAATAATGCAGGTTCCCCGGATCGATACCATCGATGGTCGGAAGAGTTTTCAGGTATTGTTTACCGTGAATTCCACCTCAACATTTTCATGGATTTTCAAAGTTGAGGACCGGTATGAAACAATGCTCGATGTCGACGGGCTCTTTCCGTGGCGCTTCAATCAGAAAATTCGGGAGGGTAAATATCGGAGGGATTTCAGCGCAAAATTTGACCAACGCAAACACGTTGCTTATGCGAATGATAAAATTTATCCCATCCCGCCTTACGTCCAAGATGTTGTTTCGGCATTCTATTTCATCAGAACGCTCGATTATTCAAAGTCAAAACCGGGTGAAAAGGTGTTTCTGTATAATTTCTACAAAGATACCACTCATACTCTCGCAGTTAAATTTCTTGGCCGGCAGCGTATTGAGGTGGATGCAGGTACGTTTGATTGCGTCATTGTCGAACCGCTCATCAAGGAGGGCGGCCTGTTTAAAAGTGAGGGAAGGGTGTTAATCTGGCTCACGAATGATGAACGAAAAATTCCGGTGAAAGTCAGCACAAAGGTTGTCATTGGCTCGATTGACGCCGAACTGCGCGAATACTCAGGCATCGCAGGACCAATCACAGCGAAAGTAAAGTAATATGGGTAAGGCACGCTATCATCAACTTCGATTTGATAAGGTTTCACTGATCTCGATCAAAGACCGTAAAAGCAAAGTCACACAAAAAGACTTTGCCCGGGTCATAGACCCAAAGGAAGCAACGCTGGAAGAATTCTTTGATTCCTTTCCGAAAATCCTGGCCGCGGAAGATCTTCGGGCGTTTGCGGATACGATCGTGCATTCCTGGAAGAAGAAGAAACCTGTGATTGTAATGATCGGTGCTCATGTGATAAAGGTGGGGCTCTCGCCTCTTCTGATCGATCTGATCAACCGAGGAATCATCACCCATCTTGCCATGAATAGTGCAGCCGCTATACACGATGTCGAGACCGCGATGTGGGGAAAAACTTCCGAAGATGTCGCGGTGAATATTCTGGATGGAAAATTCGGGATGTCAAAGGAGACAGGCGATTTTATCAATGGGACACTCTCAGAATCGTTCTCCTGCTCAGAGGAGGGATATGGAGAGTCTCTCGGTAATAAACTACTCGAAGTGCGAGCTCCCAACCGTTCAGTAAGTCTCCTCGCCCGTTGTGTTGAATCTGGAACTCCAGTTACGGTCCATGCCGCCATTGGTACAGATATCATTCATCAGCAGAACACGATGAACGGTGCAGCGACGGGTGAACTCAGTTACCGCGATTTTAGAGTGCTGGCAAATTCGGTGAAAGATCTCCGCGGTGGCGGTATCGTGATGAATATCGGATCGGCAGTTATTCTTCCCGAGGTCTTTCTGAAAGCCCTTACGGTTGCTCGCAACCTCAGATTCAAAGCAAAAGGATTCACGACAGCCAACTTCGATATGATACGGCAGTACCGTCCAATGATGAATGTCGTTGAGCGGCCGACCCAGAACCATGGCAAAGGATATAATTTTGTGGGGCACCATGAGATCATGATTCCTCTGCTTGCCGCGCTGATTAAGACGAAGGCGGGGAAGGTCTAGATCGAAAGTGGAAAACGACGTTCAACAAAATCCTCCGCAACAAACCTCACCCATCGCCGCGATGGTGGAACGGATTCGTTCGCACCCGATTGCCTTCGCCTTCGTTTGTCTTGGTATAATATTTTTTCTTTATCAGGCCATCGGTGGAACCATCACGCTGGTGGTCGTTGGCTCTAAGGTAACGCCGGAAAATGTAGGGCTCCATCGCATCTTCACGGGGGCCGGTCAAATTCTCTTTATCCTCATTCCAACCCTCCTCTTTGCAAAGCTGATGCGGGAGAACCTCAGTGTCGTGTTCCCTTCAAGAATGCCACAAGGGATGGAGACGTTATTTGCTATTCTGGGTTTGCTCTTTCTCCAATCATTTCTGCAATCCTACATGGCGTTGCAGGACCTGCTGCCGTTTGCTCAGGAATTGAAGAAATATATTGAACCGTTGCGGAAAATGATGGAAGAGATCTATAAGGTTCTTATTTCTGCCGAGAGTATTCCGGAACTTTTATTTGTTCTCTTGATCGTGGCTATCGTTCCAGGGATTATTGAGGAATTACTCTTTCGAGGAGTGATTCAATCGAGTTTTGAGCGCCGGATGTCTCCTCTTGCTGCTGCCGCCTTCGCTGGTGCAATCTTCGGCGCATTTCACTTTAATCCCATCGATATTGTACCCCTGATGCTCCTCGGCTGCTACTTTGGCATTCTCCGATGGCGGTCGCGCAGTATCATTCTGGCAATGACGGCTCATTTTTTGAACAACGCTCTCGCTGTTCTGGCAAACTACTATCATCTCGACCAGGAGAGTGTCGTTGGAACTGCAGGTACTGCAGAATTGAGCTTAACGCTTATCGTAACACAATTTTTCTTTTCTATGATGATGTTTGGTATTTCATTTCATCTCTACCTTCGGTTCTCTGGGGATGAACGAATTCATTCAGCTTAACAAGTATGAAAAGGAATAAACTCTTGGCGGCAACCTCGTTTAAGAATCTTGGAACACGTATTCTCGTAGCGGTTGTTGCGATACCGTTGATTGTTCTGCTTGCCATGCAGGGTGGATATTTGTTCTTTTTTCTTGTGGCGGCAATCTCTGCTCTGATGCTCCTTGAATTTTATGCACTGGCCGAGGCAAAAGGCGCATTTCCCGTCAAATCGCTTGGATTGATTTTTGGATTTCTTGTGAACGCGGCGTTCATCTATGAACGATCCCAGGTGGCCATCTATCAATTCTTTCTTGACCGGGGTATTCATCTTTCGATGTTTTCCCAGCTTCAATTTCTGCTTGTCATCCTTCTCGTCTTCTTTCTTCTTGTTCTGCTTATTGAACTGTTCCGTGTGAAAGGATCTCCACTGCACAATGTGGCCGCAACAATTATGGGAGTCGTTTACATCTCTCTTTTTCTTGGGACATTAATTTCCTCAAGAGAACTTTTCCCGTATGGCTTTCCGGTCCATAAATTCTTCACGGTAACCCTTGCCCGTGAACTTGAACTGGAACGGATTGAGCAATGGGGAGGATATACAGTTGTTGCACTCTTTGCCAGTATCTGGATTTGCGATACTGCAGCATATTTCAGCGGACTCACGTTAGGAAGGCATAAACTTTTCGAACGGGTCAGTCCGAAAAAAACCTGGGAGGGCGCCGTCTTTGGATTTGTCTTCGCGGTTTTAACCATGGTTGCTGCCCGGTCACTCGTGCTCGATTATCTCTCAATCCAGGATGCTCTGATCATTGGTATGATGGTTGGAATATTTGGACAACTCGGTGATTTGATTGAATCAAGATTCAAGCGCGATGCAGGTGTAAAAGATTCCTCCGGACTGATCCCCGGCCATGGTGGGTTGTTTGACCGGTTTGATAGTCTGGTCTATGTAGCGCCGATGGTCTATTTGTACATCGATTTTGTTGTTTTATCCTGACAGGGCTCTATTGGTCATATGAAGAGAGAGAATAAAGCGAAAATTGCAGTTCTTACATTAGGCTGTTCCAAGAACGTTGTCGATAGCGAAGTCTTACTCGGGCACCTGTCAAAGGGAAAAGTAACAATTGCTGCTGAGGCTGATCAGGCCGATGTGCTCGTGATCAATACATGTGGATTTATTGATGCGGCCAAACAGGAATCCATCGATGCTATTCTTGAAGCGGTGGAACAGAAAAAGAATGGGTCGCTGAAAAAAGTTGTCGTGATGGGATGTCTTTCAGAACGATTCAAGGAGGACTTGAAAAAAGAGATTCCTGATGTCGATGCATACTTTGGAACAAATCAGCTTGCGCAGGTCATTACCGAGCTCGGGGTCGACTACAAAAAAGAACTCCTTGGCGAACGCAGCCTCTCAACACCGCGGCATTACGCGTACTTGAAGATCTCGGAAGGGTGCGATCATCCCTGCTCATTCTGTGCGATCCCATTAATGCGCGGAAAGCATCTCACAAAACCAATAGAAGAGGTAATCCGCGAAGCAGAATCTCTGGCAAGCAAGGGCGTGAGGGAATTAATCGTTATAGGCCAGGATACAACGAGTTATGGTATCGATTTGTATGGGAAAAGCAGGATTTCTGAACTCATAAAGAGCCTCTCAAAGGTTCGGGGGATCGATTGGATTCGCTTAATGTATGCATACCCGGCGCACTTTCCTGAAGAACTTATTTCAATGATGAGAAACTCCAGGACAATTTGCCGCTATCTCGATTTGCCGATTCAGCATATTGCAGATCCAGTTCTGCGTTCGATGAGAAGAGGGATAACGAAACGGGCAACTGAAGAGTTGCTGACCAGACTCAGAAATGAAATTCCGGATCTTGCCTTGAGGACAACATTGATTCTCGGCTATCCGGAGGAGGGCGAAAAGGAATTTGAGGAACTCCGCGAATTTGTGACCGAATTCAAATTCGATCGCCTGGGAGTGTTCACCTATTCTCATGAGGAAGGAACCTCCGCCTATGCGTTGGAAGATCGCATTCCCGGGGAGATCAAAGAAGAGCGAAAAAATACTATCATGAAAATTCAACAGGAGATTTCCGAAACACGGAATCAGCGATTGATCGGAAAGGATCTCCGGGTGTTGGTGGACCGAAGAGAGGGCGAATACGCAATAGCCAGATCTGAATGGGATGCGCCGGATATCGATCAAGAAATTTATATTTCTGATCCTGACTCCTCACTGCCACCCGGCACGATGACCCAGGTGCACATTACCGATGCAACGGAATATGATCTCATGGCGGAACATGTTGGTCTCACGGTTCACCGGACATCACCGACGCCGTCTGTCAGATCTTGAAAGGAGTGTTTTGAAATGAAGAATCGAGCTTTGAACATCGCAGTCTTCCTCTTCGCTCTTTGGTGCATGGCTCTGCAGTATGCACAAGCGCAGGTGGAAATGCAAAAGCGGGATGCTGAGCAAACCATAACACTCTCCATCGATGCGATGACCTACCTTTCTGAAACAGAAGATAAGTCTCGGGTCGATGTCTACGTTCAGATCCCAAATTCTGAAATGCGCTTCATAAAAGATGGAGATAGTTTCGTTGCACGGTACGATGTGACTGTGAATTTTCAGATTCAGGATCAGACCATGCTATCTGTGAACTGGTTGCGAGAACGGCGGGTGGAAGATTTTGCACTGACAGCATCATCCCGGCATTCCGATCTGAGCGTCAAATCGATTGACATCCCTCCAGGAAAATATGATATCCTGATTCAGGTCACTGATCTGGAGTCTAAAAAAAGTGCGGTTGCGAAGAGAACGTTGCTTGTCCTGGATCTCCGCAAGGATGCCATGAGTGTGAGTGATATTATGCTGCTTAATCGGATGAGTGTGGATGGTCAACAACGCAATATCGTTCCGAATGTCGGTGGAACCTTCACGAAGATCACTGAGGGTTTTTCGGTCTTCTTTGAAATCTATGCCAAGAATCCGATTTCTACAGCGACGTTCAACTATAAGATAGTTAACATGAAAAAAGCAGAGGTTCAGGCCCGAACCCAGACGGAACAGGTCAATGGAACCAAAGCACAAGTATTTTTCAAGCTCGACAGCCTCAATCTGCAATTAGGGACCTATTTCATCGTCATTGATGCCATTGCTCTGGACGAGAATGGCGATACTCTCAAAGCAAATTCCTCCAGGAATTTCTCGGTCCGCTCCACTGACCTTCCCTTTACGGTAAAGAATATCGATAAAGCTGTCGATCAAATGATGTACATTGCACTCGATTCCGATTTACGGTATATCCGAAATGCAGAAGATCCAGAGGAAAAGAGAAGGCGGTTTTTAGATTTCTGGGCTAAGCGCGATCCGGATCCCTCCACATCGCGTAATGAATTGTTGGAAGAATATTATCAGCGAGTAGAATATGCCAATGCCACCTTTACCCATCATCTGGAAGGATGGAAGAGTGATATGGGTATGGTCTACATCACCTTTGGTCCTCCTGAATCTGTGGAGCGTCGGCCATTTGAAGCCGGAATGAAACCATTCGAAATCTGGTACTATTATCAGCAGGGGCGCAGGTTCGACTTTATCGATGAAACAGGATTCGGCGATTATCGTCTCGTCTATCCGACACGAGATTTGTGGGGAAGAGTTCGTTGAGAGGATTGATGGAATATTTTAAAAAAAAAGCCAGGACGAACGTTAAAACGACTGGCTTTTTCTATCACACGATTATGATTCTCTCCCTGGTTCTTCTGATACCAGAAGAAAATAATGCCCAATCAAAAGGAGTTGTCCGGTCGATTATCTTTCATGGTGTCGCAGCGATCAATGAGGATGAGTTGCTGCAGATGATGCAAACCAAACAAGGGTCGATGTTCTTTCGATCAGATTCTCAAACCATTGTTTCATGGTACACATCCCTTGGATATCTCAACGCCCGTATCGATTCCTTCCGTGAGCAGTACTCCAGCGATTCCACCAGACTTGATCTCGTCTATTACATTACGGAGGGAAAGCCCTCTCGTGTGGACACCATCAAGATTGAGGAAAATCGCGCTTTCTCGTCGGAGCTTCTGCTGAGTCAAATGAAGACGAAGGAACATACCATCTTTTCTTCTCGGCAGTTGGAATCGGATATTGGAGCGCTTCTTGCTTTCTATGAACACCGGGGTTATCCGTTGACAAAAATCACGATCACTCGGATGGAACTCCGTGAGAGTAGTGAAGTCATCCAGGTTTCTCTCTCTCTGCTCATCAATGAAGGTGTACGACTACAGATTAGTACTCTTCTGGTCAAGGGTAACGAGTTGACCAGTTCAGAAGTCATTCAACGGGAAGCGCGCCTCAGCGGCACGGAACCCTATTCGCATGATCTTGCCGTAAAAATTAAAAAAAGGATAGAGCGGTTGCAGTTGTTTAATTCTGTCAGCTTACCGGAGTTAGTACTCAAGGAAGACGGCCATGCTGCTTTGATGGTAAATGTCCAGGAGGGGCGCCAAAACCGATTTGATGGGATTGTGGGTTATATTCCCTCCACGACTTCGGAGAGTGCAGGCTATCTTACTGGATTACTCGATCTCCAGTTCAGAAATATTATGGGCTCTGCACGCCGGTTTGATGCTCGCTGGTTTCGAGAGAGCCCTGTGACTCAGGAGATACAATTGCACTATGGTGAACCATGGGTCGCCTCCATTCCGATGAATCTTGATCTCCGGTTCCAGCAACGGAAACAGGATTCGACCTATACGCGGCGCCAGATCGCCCTCGATGCCGAGCTCTTCCTCGCGGATGAACTTTCGGGCGGAATGTCAATTTCACAGACAACGGTGATTCCCTCAGAACTTTATGGTTTCCGTTTTATGCAAAACAGCACAACCACCATGATCGGGGTCACCTTTCGTTATGATTCAAGGGATAATGTGATCATTCCTGAGGAAGGATCCTACTATCGGGCTTCTTATGGAACAGGGAAAAAGTCAATTGAATCTCATTCGACGCTAACAGAGCAACTCTCTTCTACGACTCAGCGTTTCGATCTGGATCTGGAGTGGTACTTCTCTCCAGTTCGTCGACAGGTTGCTGCCCTTGCCCTGTTCGTGAGAGAGTTCAGGTCGGGAACACCAGAACTCAGCGACCTGTTTCGGATAGGCGGAGCAACGACAATTCGGGGATATCGGGAAGGTCAATTTCTTGCTTCACGCATGGTCTGGTCTAATTTGGAATATCGTGTTATCTTTGGCGAGCGGGCGTTTGCCTATCTCTTTATGGACGCCGGATATCTCTCTTGTCCTGAAATCGTTCTTGCAGGAGTGGAAAGACAAGAACAATTAAAATATGGATATGGAGTTGGACTTCGTACTGATTCACCGTTGGGGATCATCGGTGTCAGTATTGGATTGGGAGAGGGAGATACCTTTAGTATGGCAAAATTACATGTTCGGTTGGTGAATGAATTTTAGAAGAGTTGTCGCACATATTAGACTGCTTCGTCCTGTGAACTCAGGCATTGTCCTTGCCACAGTGGCAATAGCATGCCTCCTGGGAGGCGCACAGCTTGAAGAGTGGCCGATTATTATGATCGCCTCGCTCTCCGCAGCTCTTATTGCTGCCGGCGGATATGCTATCAATGATTACTTTGATCTTGAAATCGATAAATACAACAGACCGGACCGGCCATTACCAAGCATGCTTGTGACGCCGATGGCGAGCCATCACCTCTGGTTTTTGCTCTCAATGATGGGATTTGGATTCAGCACGTTCTGGGGTATCCAGACAATGGCCATTGCTTTTTTTTGGATCACGGCACTTTACTTCTATAGCAGGATATTCAAACGAAAAGTCTTGGTTGGAAATATTATTGTCGCGCTGGCAACCGCACTCGCATTTATGTATGGTGCAGCAGCAGTCGGGCAGATTCAACTGGCAATCTTCCCTACACTCTTTGCTTTTCTTATCAATATGGCCCGTGAGCTGGTGAAAGACGCAGAAGATGTGGAAGGTGATCGACTTGATGATGCAAAGACATTCACCATCCGATATGGTATAGCGAAAACAATCGGTCTTTCTAATATAATTCTTGTCGTTCTCATTGTGCTGACACTCCTTCCGTACGCTCTTCGAATATACCATGGCCGATATTTATTTCTTGTCATGATTGTAAATATGATGCTTATTTATTCAATTCTACTTTTACATCACCACATACAACGATTTCGCTTCATCGCACCAGCATGATGTTGAAGCTTTCGATGGTGATTGGAATATTGGCAATATATCTTGGATCGACGCCACGATGAGCAAGGCACGACGGACACTCCCGCTCACCTATGAACGGATGGTGTGGGAACGTGGAATTGACCATATTGCTGGTGTGGATGAGGCAGGCAGGGGTCCTTTAGCGGGACCTGTGGTGGCAGCAGCAGTCATCCTCCCGCATGAGTTGACACTGGAAGGGGTCGATGACTCCAAGAAACTCTCTCCAAAGCGAAGGGAAGAATTATTCGAGGCGATTTCCGAATCGGCTCTTAGTGTTGGGATCGGTATCGTAAGTCATAAGATCATCGACCGTATTAACATCCTTCAGGCTACAGTGGCAGCTATGAAGGAAGCAATTGCAAATCTTCGATTGCCGCCGCAATTTATTTTAGCAGACGGCAATTCATTCAGCCACGAGACGATACAGTATGAGAATATAATTCATGGAGATGCACGTTGTCACTCGATAGCCGCTGCATCAATCATCGCAAAGGTGACTCGTGATCGGTTGATGTGCGGGTATGATATCGAATATCCACGATATGGATTCGCGCAGCATAAAGGATATGGGACACGGCAACACGTAGAGGCAATTCATACGCTTGGGTTCTGTGCCATTCATCGCAGAAGTTTCCATTTACCAGAATGGCCTCAAAGAAGGCAAACAAAAGCAAATAAATTCTGAATCGCTGATGAATAAGAGGAAGAAGGGATCGAGAGGAGAAGAGATTGCTGCCAGGTATCTTCAGACGAGGGGTTACGTGATCCTGGAGAGGAATTATCGCTTCGAGCGGGGAGAGATTGATATTGTTGCAAAAGATGGAGAGACTCTGGTGTTTGTTGAGGTTAAAACACGATCTTCAGACGCTTACGGGGAACCGGAGGACGCCGTTGATGATCGAAAGCAAGGCCAATTACGAACTGTTGCAGAAGGATATCTTTTCGATCATGAAATTGAAAACCAATCCTGCCGATTCGATGTGGTAGCAATTACAATGAAGGACGATACGGTGGCCATTCGGCTTATACAACACGCATTTCTTTAGCAAGAAGCAGGCATTATGAGATCACTCATTGAAAAAAATTCTGGACTGTATACTGATTACTACCAACTGACCATGGCACAGGGATATTATCTCGCCGGTTTTGAACGGACGAGAAGTTGTTTTGATTATTTTTTTCGTGAGATCCCATTCTATGGAAGTTATGTGCTCTTTGCTGGATTGAAGGATTTACTCGGGATGCTTCAGACATTCGGATTTCAGCAAGAATCGCTCGACTATTTGAAGGCACAGGGATTCCATCAGGAATTTCTGAATTATCTTCGTTCGTTCCATTTTGGCGGTACAATACTTTCTGTCCGTGAAGGAGAATTGGTCTTTCCTCTGGAGCCAATTCTGAGGGTGGAAGGATCGTTGATTGAAGCGCAGCTCATTGAATCAATGCTTCTGAATATCCTGAACTTCGAATCATTGATTGCCACAAAGGCTTCAAGAGTCCGGATTGCTGCCGGGGATCGTCGGATTGTCGATTTTGGATTACGAAGAGGCCAGGGATTTGGCAGTGTCCATGCATCACGCGCTGCCATCATCGGAGGGGTTGATGCCACCTCGAATGTCTTTACGGCATTTGAAGAGTCAGTCGAAGTGGCTGGAACACAAGCACATTCCTGGATTCAGAGTTTCGATGATGAGCTTACATCGTTTAGAAAATTTGCAGAAATCTATCCCGATAAGTGTGTGCTCCTGGTTGATACCTATAACACGTTGAAAAGCGGTGTTCCGAATGCAATCATCGTCGCAAAAGAGCTGGAAGCTCGAGGCTATCGAATGGTTGGGATTAGACTTGATAGCGGAGACCTTGCCTACCTGAGCAAGCATACGCGTGCAATGCTCGACGAGGCAAGCCTCGGCTATGTGAAAATTGTCGTATCGAATCAACTCGATGAAAATGTCATCCGCAGCTTGCTGATTGAGCAGCAGGCACCGATTGATATTTTTGGAGTCGGAACACGCCTCATCACCGGTCAGCCATCGGCAGCCCTGGATGGAGTCTACAAATTAAGCATGTCGGATGGCGTTCCCCGGTTGAAGTTTTCTGAGAACTATGGGAAACTATCCTTACCGGGAATAAAGAAGGTGTATCGTTATAAAGATGGAGACGGATTTTTCACTGCTGATGCTATTGCACTCGATGATGAGTCTGTGCCAGAATTCATCCATCACCCGATCTATCCCGAACAACAGAGCCGATTGGATCGTTTTACCGCTGAACAAATTCTTGTTCCGGTGATGGAGAACGGAAAGCCAGTACTAACGCAGACAACACTGCAGAGTGCGGAGTATGCACGGACACGGCTTGCTCAAATAGCATCTGAACATAAGAGGTTCGAACATCCCCATATCTACAAGGTCGGAATAAGCCATAACCTTCTGAAACTACGCACACAACTGGTGGATCAGTTTCTTAAAAAAATGCACGCAAGAGAATCATAAGTGAGGAACGAGAGAATGAAAGCTTTGCTTATTGTTGATGTTCAGAATGATTTTTGTCCTGGTGGTGCACTTGCTGTCCCGCAGGGAGATAAGATCGTCCCAGTCATTAATTCGATATTCGATAAATTCAATCTCATCGTGGCATCAAAGGACTGGCATCCGCTGAACTCGATGCATTTTGATACGTGGCCGAAACATTGTTTGCAGCATACTGTCGGTTCGGAGTTTCATCCCAACCTGAAGAGTACGAGTATTGCAGAAATATTCCTCAAAGGCACGAGTGGAAAGGACGATGGGTACTCAGCATTCGAAGCATCCAATCTCGACCTTAATCACTACCTTCGCAGCCGGGGTGTCGATGATTTGTATGTCGTCGGGCTGGCAACTGATTATTGTGTGCGGGCATCCGCTCTCGATGCAGTGAAAAAAGGATTTTCTACCTACATCATCACCGATGCAATTGCAGCGGTGAATGTCAAACCCGACGATGGCGACATGGCCATAGAGGAAATGAAAAGGGAGGGAGTAAAACTGATTTCCTCCGGCGATATTCGCTCCGATGAGTCGGGCACCTGATTTATTTTTCTCTTCTCTCCGGCGTTGACACTCCATGGAAAAAAAGTTATCCTTCAACAAATGAGCCGCTATTTTGGCAATTAACTGCTGCCGTTCCAGATAAATAGTTCGATTTCTTAAGAACAAAATCCTTTCTGAAACGGGCAGCATGAATCAAACCATTGATGAGTCAGATGGAATAATTATGAATGCTCTCCCTCTCCTGATCGCAGCTCTTTGTGTGATGACGATTTCCTACCGGTATTATAGCGCGTTCATCGCAGCAAAAGTAATAGCGCTGGATGATTCCCGGATGACACCGGCCCATACACTCTACGACGGACAGAATTATGATCCGACAAACAAATGGGTGCTCTTTGGCCATCACTTCGCTGCAATTTCCGGTGCTGGCCCGCTTATCGGACCGGTCTTGGCGTCGCAATTTGGATTCCTGCCGGGTTATCTTTGGCTGGTTATAGGCGTTTGCGTAGCAGGAGCAGTTCATGATTTTGTCATACTTGCTGCTTCAATCAGAAGAAACGGAAAATCATTGGCGAATATCGCCCGACACGAAATTAGTCCATTCGCGGGCCTGATCGGTTCGATCGCGATTCTGATCATCGTTATTATTGCACTTGCTGGTCTTGGGCTTGCTGTGGTGAATGCCTTACGCGAAAGTTCATGGGGAACATTCACTATTGCTATGACAATACCGATTGCGTTGTTCGTCGGTCTATGGATGTACCGCATCCGGCCTGGAAAAATAGCTGAGGCAAGTATTATTGGAGTCGTTGCTGTCTGTTCGGCGGTTATTGGTGGAAGTCTTGTTCCTGGATCATTTCTTGAACCATATTTTTCTCTTTCTCGCGAAGGAATCATCATTGCTATTGCAGTGTACGGCTTCATCGCTTCGGTACTTCCAGTCTGGCTGCTACTGGTTCCCCGTGATTATCTTAGTTCTTATATGAAAATCGGTACCATTGCTGCATTGGTACTAGGAGTCTTTATTGTTGCACCGGAATTAAAAATGCCCGCCTTTACTGAATATATCCACGGCGGCGGGCCAATTATTCCCGGCAAGGTCTATCCATTTATGTTTATAACCATAGCCTGTGGGGCAATATCGGGATTCCATTCCCTGGTTTCCTCCGGAACAACTCCTAAGATGCTGAACAAGGAGACCGATGCACGGGTTATAGGATATGGTGCGATGCTTATGGAAGGATTGGTTGGCATTATCGCATTGATTGCTGCGAGTTCTCTGGAACCTGCCGATTATTTTGCCATCAACCTCACACCGGAAAAATTTAACACGCTTGGTATGGTACCAGTCAATCTTCAAGATCTTGCTTCTCAAGTCGGAGAATCAATTGCCGGCAGGCCGGGAGGTGCAGTTTCTCTCGCGGTCGGATTCGCTCAAATTTTCTCAGCGATTCCGGGGATGCGTGGATTGATGTCGTTCTGGTATCATTTTGCCATCATGTTTGAAGCGTTGTTCATTCTCACCACAATCGATGCGGGTACCCGCGTAGCACGATTCCTGGTTCAGGAATTCGTCGGACGAATCTGGAAACCATTTGAAAAAACGGATTGGTTGCCCGGGGCGTTGATTGCTACAACTTTGGTAGTCTTCTCGTGGGGGTATTTTATCTGGGCTGGAAGTATCGGGACAATTTGGCCAATGTTTGGAACAGCAAATCAGTTGCTCGCCGGGGTGGCCCTTGCAGTTGCGACCAGCGCGATCATCAATGCAGGGAAGGTGAGATATGTTTGGGTGACACTACTACCCATGCTCTTTGTCTCAACAACCACGTTGATTGCCGGCTGGCTCAATATCACAGACAACTTCTGGCCATTGACCAATAACCCATCAACGGCGGTACAGGGCTATGTCAATTCAACACTAACGATCATAATGATGGTCTGTGCGATTGCCATCCTCTTTGAGGCAGCGCGAAGAGCATATCAGGTGCTCGTTCTGAAACAACCGCCTTCTGCCAATACGGTCTATGCTGAATCGGAGAGAGATACTACACCGCCTCATCTGGGATGCTGCTGAACGTCGTTCATCGATGGGTGAGCATGAAAAGGCAAGCATGCCATAATGTCCAGCGCTCTTGTTACTCTGCCTGGCTGTTTACTATCCTGCACTGGGTGAGTTAGAGAATAGAATAAAGATTAACTGCAGGGAGCAGGAGGAGGTATAATCCCCACATGATCAACCCAATCGAGATGGGGATTGAGAGGTTGTCGTCGATCTTTATCGAGCATGCTTCGACAACCGTGCCAATGACGACTCCGACAAATGCAATGATATATTCAAGCGGTAAACCCTGAATCTTCGGTGTAACGAGAATAACAAGTACACCGCTCACCAGAAATCCGGTCGATCCTTCCAGGCTTTTATCAAAAAATTTGTGCTTGCCGAATTTTCGCCCCACAAGTGCCGATGTGATATCGGAGATAATCATGACCGCAAATGCTGTTATCGTAATAATTTTCGGAAAGATCAAAACACAAACAACAGCAGAAATCAAAACAAACGTAGCACCGGTGAGTTGTTTGCGCTTCCCATCTTTCTCGCTCTTACGCAATAGCCGGCCAAACCATCGTTGAAACCACAGTCGAGTGGGTTCGTGATAATAACGTGCCAAGTCTACTCCGAGAAAACCAATGAACATCGGAATAAGCAGCATCAGGGCGAGCTCTTTGGAAATCTGTGAATAGATAATGGGCACCGAAAGAGAGCAGAGATGAATGCTCTTCCTAATCAGTTCAGATTGGAAATTGATCGTTGCACGAGCATGAAGATGCTGCGATTCTGCCTGGGGCAGGTCTGGTATCATACGATCAAGATGATTTCGGGTTTCTTCTTTCTCTACCGACACGTCCTTCATGCACTTTTAGTGTTAGGTGCGTCAGAGGAACCAGTTGGAGCAGGCGCTCCCTTCGAATTTTCACTGGCAGCCTGTGCAGGGAGTTGAACGGGCTTTGTTGAAAGTTCATCATTCCGTTTTTTCTCAAGAGGGGGAAGTTCTTCACCTTGAATGATCTTATCGATCTCGCCTGAGTCGAGAATTTCGCGATCAAGCAATGCATTAGAAAGCCGATGGAGGATCTCAATGTTTTCGTTGAGAATTTTTTCGGCACACTTCATTGCAAGGGTGATGATTTTTTTGATTTCTGCATCTATGGTGATTGCTGTGTTTTCACTGAAATTTCTTGAGCGTGTGATTTCTCTGCCGAGGAAGAGTTCCTCTTCCTTGTTGCCATAAGCGAGAGGGCCCAGTTTCTCGCTCATCCCCCATTCGCAGACCATTTTTCTGGCCAACTCAGTTGCGCGCTCGATATCATTTCCTGCACCAGTGGTCAACTGGTTGAAAATAAGTCTCTCAGCAGCACGGCCGCCCAATGCATAGGTGATCATCGCATCGAGATACTCTTTCGAATACGTGTGCTTTTCATCAATCGGAAGATAAGTAGTTAAACCGAGAGCACGGCCCCGTGGGATAATCGTGACTTTATGCACAGGATCTGCTTCGGGGAGATATTTTGCGACAAGGACATGGCCCGATTCGTGGTATGCAGTAATACGTTTCTCACGATCGGAGATGATCATGGATTTTCGCTCCATGCCCATCATTACTTTATCTTTTGCAGCTTCGAAATGCTGCATGGAAACGACCTTGCAATTCTGACGCGCTGCAAGGAGGGCAGCTTCGTTGACAAGGTTTGCAATGTCTGCACCAGCGAGTCCGGGTGTTCCTTTTGCCAGAGTATCAAGCTTCACATCGTCGGAGAGTGGGATGTTCTTGGTGTGAACCCGATAGATCCCTTCGCGGCCTTTAACATCCGGACGGTCTACTACGACCTGTCGGTCAAAGCGTCCAGGTCGAAGGAGAGCCGGGTCGAGAACATCGGGTCTGTTGGTAGCGGAAATAATGATCACGCCGCTATTCTGTTCAAATCCATCCATCTCGACAAGCAATTGATTCAACGTTTGCTCGCGTTCATCATGCCCGCCGCCGATTCCAGCACCGCGATGCCGTCCCACTGCGTCAATTTCATCGATAAAGATGATGCAGGGGGCACTCTTTTTACCCTGTTCGAATAAGTCTCGAACACGGCTTGCACCAACGCCGACGAACATTTCAACAAAGTCGGCTCCACTAATAGAAAAGAATGGCACTCCGGCTTCACCGGCAACTGCACGGGCAAGGAGGGTTTTGCCTGTTCCCGGAGGTCCCAGGAGGAGGACGCCTCGCGGAATTTTACCTCCGAGCTTCTGAAATTTAGCTGGTTCCTTGAGGAATTCAATAATTTCCTGCAATTCAGATTTGGCTTCATCGGCACCGGCCACATCCTGGAACGTCACTTTTATCATGCCCTCGGTGAGCAGTTTTGCTCGGCTCTTGCCAAACGAAAATAACCCTTTCGCACCTCCGGCGCCAGCTTGCATTCTCCGGAAGATGATAAGCCAGATCCCGATGATGAGTAACCATGGTAAAAAAGAAATCAAAGCATTGAGCCAAGTATCATTTTCCTTCTCTACTCTGTAACTTTTTGTGATTGTGGAATCCCATTGGGCGGTCACATCCTGGTTAATGTTTGAGTAGGGAAGCGTCAGAACAATTTTTGTGACGTTCGTGTAGGTCTTATTATTTGATGTCGTGATATCCTGTGCTTTAACAAGCTTGCCGTGGAAGTCATAATTATTGAAGTCCGACTTCTTGATGACAGCTTCATTGAACTTCCTGTCATTCAGAAGTTTCTGATACAGAGAGAAGCTGATTTCATATTCAGTCTCTTCGGTAGGTTTAAACATCTGGATTGCAAGCCACACAGTAGCCAGGATGGCTATCCAGCCAATGACCATACGCCCAACTTTATTCCAATTGAAATCATCATCTTTGATTGGAATTGGGTTCTTCTTAGGCGAACGCTGGGATAGCGGCTTGCGTTTTTGAGGGCCTTTTGGTTCTTTTTCTTCTGATGAATTTTCAGCGTACCAATTCGAATTCATGTTCACTCCTGACTTCAATACCGAGAACACAGTTGCTCGCTCCTTTGTCTTTCCATGGGTTGCGATTATTCGGGAGAGAGCCTGTAAATCGACTTCAAATTACGAACTTTTTGAGCATAGTCCAAACCATAACCAATCACAAACTCCGGAGGTATCTCGAAACCGACATAATCAATCGAAAAATCAATTTTTGCTATACTCTTTTTTAATAATAATGTAACAACTCGAAATGATGTCGGGTTCTCCCGCAAGACGAGTTTTTTCATGAAATCGATAGAGAGTCCAGAATCAACGACATCCTCAACAACGATGATGTCTCGCCCTGCCACCTGGCAATTCAAATCTTTGAGGAGTCGAACCTGACCGGAGGATATTTTTGCATCCCCATAACTTGATAATTTCAGGAAGTCAACTTCGCAATCGATCGAAATCTCACGAATCAGGTCGGCAATGAAGATAAATGAGCCGTTCAGGATTCCGATGAAGATAGGGATTTTGCCTGCGTAATCTTTGTTGATTTGACCGGCAAGTTCACGTACACGCTCATGGATCTGCTCTTCCGAGAGATAGAGGGTAAAGCGATCGTTGTTGAGTTTAATGCTCTCCATAGGTACCTGATTCGATGCTATGAATGATTGTGTGGGCTAAATTGGAGCCTCACTGTCTTTTGTGTCTTCTCTGTAATACGAAACCGATTATCAATCCTTTGACCGCATACCCAGACAATAGAACCATCCGATTCAAAAATTGGAATCTCCGATTTTTTTGAGGAAGGAATTTTCTGATCTATGAAAAAGTCACTTAATTTTTTCTTTTCTTGCATTCCAAGAGGGATAAACCAGTCTCCCTCACGCCAGGTACGAAGGATGAGACGACTCCCGAGTTTCGCAGCGTCAATATCCTCAATGAGAGTACTTTCGGAATAAGAGACCGGTAACGCGGTTTCCTGAGAGATTGAAAAGCTGAAATGCTCGCACTCAATGACAGCGCCGCTCTCGATGCTCAATTCATATGCCGGGTATTCATTCCTTCGTTGAAACAACAGCGAATCACGATCTTTCCATACGATAACCTCTGGAGAAAGGTGCAGGGACCGCCCGGATTGGCTGCAACTGAGATCGAGCAGCGCATGTACTTTTTCATGGGCAGGCTCGATTTTCAAACGTCTCAGAAGCTCAAGAATAATTTCGTTTTGCAGGTAAAGAGGTTCCGCTGAAAATCGCACAATGTTCAAGCGAAATTCGTTTCCGTCTGCAGCAACAACATTTCCAAAGCGCGATTCCACTTCAGCATCTACCCAGGATCGCAGATGTTTCATTGTCTCGGAGAGCCTATTGAGGACCGTGTTGATTTCTGGATTATAATTTTTCCGGATTTCCGGTAAAAGCGAGAGTCGAACCTTGTTGCGCCGGTATTCGAGCGAAGGATTTGATGAGTCTTCACGATACTGGACGCCATGCACACTTGCATATGCCTCAATTTGCTCTCGGCTGACATGTAATAAAGGCCGTACGATCTTTCGCGTTGGGACATAATCGGGGATCCCTGCCAGTCCTCGAATTCCAGTGCCGCGGATAACATTCATCAACACGGTTTCTGCATTATCATCGGCATGATGAGCCGTGAGGATGAAATCAGAAGCGCTTTCCAGCCGGAGTTCTTCAAGAGCCTGATACCGGAGTGCCCTTGCTGCCTCCTGCTTGGAGAGGTTCCTCTGTGCGGCAAAAGAGTTCACATCGACTCTCTTCAAGTAATAAGGCACTGACAATTCTTTTGCTATGCGACGAACGAATACTTCATCCTGATCAGACTCTGTGCCCCGCAATAGATGATTAATATGGGCGATCCGCAGGTGGAAAGGATAGGTGGTTCGAATATCAACAAAGAGTTGTAGCATAACCATCGAATCGATTCCACCGCTTACGGCAAGCAGAAGAGTACTGCCCTCAGAAATGGAATTCCCTTCCGCAAGAAAGCGCTTGAGAGAGTCTCCGATACTGATCTGGTTGTTTTCGTTTGTGTGTCCCATGGGATAGGCCTCAAACAAAAAAACTTGATTCCTCAATAGAGAAGAATCAAGAGTCTTTGTTTTGACAGTAGCGGGGGAGGGATTTGAACCCACGACCTGCGGATTATGATTCCGACGCTCTAACCAACTGAGCTACCCCGCCGTATATTCTTCTTGCTCTCTAGAAACCTGGCCGAAAAGTATAGGAAATATTTTATCCACGAAGGCCACGAAGAAAAAGCTGTAAAAGTGATAAAATTCAAATCAATTAAATTTCATATTATCATTTGTGTTCTTGGTGTTCTTCGTGGTTGGACTTTTCGTCCAAGTTTCTAGGAATCTGGTCGAAAAGTGACTTTGCCACTGAGTCACAGAGAGCACAGAGATAGTCTTTTTGAAATATTGAGGATATAGCAAACATTTATTGATCTCAGTGAACTCTGTGTCTCCGTGGCGGACTTTTCGACCGGCTCTCTAGT
>JAZDJN010000055.1:0-37943 GCA_043803945.1 bacterium
GTTGAAATTAGGAGAACCAGGGCGGCGATGGTAAGAATGCGTGTCATTGTGGTATTCCTTATAGTTTGAATTTTGTTATTTGATTTGAATTTCATTTTCGTTTTCGCTTTCTGGTATACATCGTTCAACTTGCGTGCCAAACTTTATCCTGTCATTTTCCCTGAAAATTAATGAATTAAGAATTCATCATTGAGTCGAATCGATACAGATGTACCAAAACAATACGAATTTCGAATATGTTAAAAAAATCCAAGGCTATTGCCTGAATGCTCATAATGGAACAAAGTAGGAATCGATATTCTAGAAACACTGTCTTATTTTGATCCATATCTCACGGTTGTACAATTTTAAAAGGCTAAAATGGTAGGTATTTGTGCATTTTATTACTGGCACAAAGATTGAAGAGAAATAGGTAAGGTGTATTGGGTCAATGAAGACCCTTGATGTCTCACACAAAAAAAATCTAGCTGTCACTTTAAACAGAACTTCGTATGGCGATGAGCAATATATTGGATTCTATCGAAACCTCGGATATCGTAGCCCGGGTTTCACATGAGTTGCGGACTCCGCTCACCTCCATCATTGGTTATGCCGAAGTGATGATGAAGGGCTCTGACCTGGCTCCCGATCAGGAGAGAGAATTCGCTACAATTATCCGGGATGAGGGAAAGAGACTTGCCGATTTGATCGATGTCTGCCTCGATCTTGCTTTCCAGCAATCCATGCTCCTTTCACTCCCAATTGCTGAGGGGTCAGTGGATGGCGTTATTCAGGAAGCAATAAAGTGTGTTAGTAAGCAGGCGAAAGATAAAGAGCTCCTGGTAATTTCCCATCTGCCAAAAGAATATTTCGTTTCAAAGGTCGATCCGGCTCGTTTACTCCAGGTTTTTTATACTATCCTCCTAAACGCCATTTCAGTTGCCGACAATACAGCCCGCATAGAAATCTCAACACATCCTTTGCCCTCTGGGTACGGTATCACATTCACTCTTGCTCAAGAGTCGCTGGATGATGTAAAAATCACAAAGCTTCTGAACCATTTCGCATGGTCTCATGCTCCCGGACTCGGCGAAAGTTCGAATGGATTAGGGCTTGCTTTTGCCCGACATGTTATCGAACTTTACGGTGGACGGCTTGAGGTGATAAAAGAGGAAAAGGGTATCGTACAATTCCATCTCGAAGTACCGTAAGCCATATTGGGGAGATTCTCGTTCAAGAGAACTCATCCCCCCAACTTTCTCTCACAGCCAATTTTTTTCACAACCATTCTGGGGCGCGAAATGTCTCAAAAGCGAATATTCATTGTCGATGACGAGGAGCCCATCTATCGTTTACTCGAACATTGGGTAACGAAACGATGGGGATATGAATCGCGCATCTTTACTTCCGGAGAGGCACTTCTTGAGAATTTTGATGAAGATCCGGATCTGATTCTGCTCGATATTATGCTTCCGGGAATGAGTGGACTCGATGTGATTAAAGAGATCAAACAGAGATATCCGGACCTTCCCGTGATTATGCTCTCTGCACAAGGAAAAGTTGATGTCGCCGTCGAATGCTTGAGGCTGGGAGCAGTGGATTACTTCGGCAAACCTGTGGACTTTACCAAGCTCGAAAT
This sequence comes from bacterium, assembly GCA_043803945.1. Taxonomy (GTDB): domain Bacteria; phylum Bacteroidota; class Ignavibacteria; order UBA10030; family UBA10030; genus JAZDJN01. The sequence goes on from JAZDJN010000055.1 coordinate 1,619, forward strand.
CAGCATCAAGAACGCGATGCAGACGTACGACCTGACCAAAGAACTTCATACTCTGAAGGAATCTGTTCAGCAGCAGGTCCATTTTGATAATATTATTTCAGACCACGGCTCGATGCAGGAAATATTCCGACTGGTGAACAAAGTGAAGGACAACGATATCTGCGTGGTGATCCTTGGAGAGAGCGGTACTGGAAAAGAGCTCATCGCCCGTGCCATCCATTACAATGGCGTTCGAAAAGATAGACCATTCACCGTGGTGAACTGTGCATCAATCCCACACGATTTGCTTGAGAGTGAACTCTTTGGACACGAAAAAGGTTCGTTCACCGGAGCGATTACCCGCCGTATCGGAAAATTTGAACAGGCACACTCTGGGTCACTTTTCCTCGATGAGATTGGCGAACTCGATTTAAGCCTGCAATCGAAATTGCTGCGCGTGATCCAGACAAAACAGTTCGAGCGGGTCGGGGGAAATGAAACCATTACAACCGATGTACGACTGATTTCTGCAACCCACCGCGATCTTGTGAAGGCAATTGCCCAGAAGGAATTTCGGGAAGACCTCTACTTCCGCCTGGCAACTTTCCCCATCATTCTCCCTCCATTACGGGAACGGCGCTCGGATATTCTCCTGCTGGCGGAAAACTTTCTCAACCGGTTCGCCAAGGACCTCAATAAAGAGAAGATGGGATTCACCAAACGATCATTGAAACTGTTGTACGACTATCCCTGGCCCGGCAATGTGCGTGAATTGGAAAATGCGATCCAGCGTGCCACGTTAATGGCGGACAGCCCCATAATCACTGAGAAAGACCTTCCCCTCTCAGTCCAAACGTTTGGCGACCAACAGGAATCAACCTCACCATCCGCTGGATTTTTCAATACAGCCGAACCTATTCTTCCCTTCGAAAAAGTCAAGGAGCATGCGGTGAGGAATGCGCTGAAGGTGACACGGGGGAACATTGTTGAAGCCGCCTCTAAGCTGAAGATTGGACGTGCGACCTTTTACCGGTTGATGAAGAAATATAGAATCGATGAGGGTCATTAACACCATAGCGGTAACTTCCACAGTTCAATCGCCAAAGCATCGGTGCGCTAAAGCGGTTTCCCCTTAAGAACGATCCCATAGATCCTCTCCGAAGATCGTTCACCTCATGCAATCCTATTCCTTGTGATGTGGTGAATCTTCATCCCCGCTCAGCCCATGGTCGATGGCATACCGGACCAGACTGGCAACATCGTGGATATCGAGCTTTTGCATGATATTGGATCGATGTGTATCGACGGTACGGGGGCTGATGTATAACTGATCGGCTATTTGCTGGTTTGTACAACCACGCACAACCAGTTTCAGAATTTCCTTCTCCCGTTTCGTTAGCGGAACAGCATCGGCAGAGGTTTTTCGTACATTGTTCTCGATCTGCTTGGCGTAACTTTCAGCCATAATTTCCGTGACGCGTGCACTAAAATATTTTTCGCCATGAGCAAGGGCACGGAGGGCCAAGCCAAGCTCTTCCTTGCCAGCACTTTTCAGGACATACCCGTCGGCTCCTGATTTGATAATCTGCGAAATATACTGTTCATTTTCGTGCATCGTGAGGATTAAGATCCGTGTCGATGGATATTTTGCTTTGATGATTTTCGCAGCCTCGATTCCGGAAAGTTTCGGCATCGACAGATCAATAATCACTACATCCGGATTCAACTCCTTTGTTTTCGATACCGCCTCTGCACCATCGACCGCTTCTCCAACGATCACAAATCCATCTAATCCAGAGATAATGGATGCAATACCACTCCGGACCAATGGATGGTCATCCGCTAAAAGAATTTTCATGCTGCCCATCGCTTTTCACATTTCGCATTGGAATTTCTACAATAATTTCTGTTCCCTGTCCGGGCCGTGAATTCAGCATCAACGCGCCTTGCAGAGCGCTCGCCCGCTCGCGCATACTGACCAGTCCCATACCCCGGCGGTTGGTGGCGGGATCGAACGGCCGCGGTATAAAGCCCACTCCATCGTCATCGATGGCGAGGCGAATCGATTCGGCATCGCCAATTAATTGCACATTGATATGATGCGCCTGTGCATGTTTGGCAATGTTGTTCAGGGCTTCCTGGGCAATCCGATACAGTCCGATATCGATCTCAGCATTCAACCGGCTCTCAACTCCCACGGTGGTATACTGCAGTTCGAGGTTGTTTCGTTTTGAAAACTGCTCGCATAACATCTGAAGTGCGGGCGCTAATCCAAAATCAAGCAGAATACTGGGCATTAGATTGTAGGAGATTTCTCTTGCCTCCGAGATCGCGTTTTCAAGAAGATTCTTGATGTCATTGAGGCGTTCCCGGTCATCCGGGATTTGAATTTCAGTACTATCTTCCAACACTTCGATATTGAACTTAATGGCAGTGAGGAGCTGGCCGAGACTGTCATGAATTTCCCTTGCGATCCTTCGTCGTTCTTCTTCTTGTGCCTGGACGCGCGCGCCGGCGAGCAATTCAAGCTCCTTTTCACGCAGGAGGAGGTTTTCATAGAGTTGGGCACTTGCCACTGCAATAGATGACTTTTCTGCCAGGGCTGAAAGCAACCGAAGCTCACGCGCAGTAAAGTCATGATGATGCCGGAACGCGATCACCATAAGCCCGCGCATTTTGCCCTCAATCACAAGCGGAAATCTTGCTGCCGAGAGGATCCCATCACAAACAAGAAATGAAAATTCACTCTCGGGATACTTCGGATCGGAGGAGATATCGCGTGAGACCACCGGTTCTTTCTTCTCGATGATTGCCTGAAATTCTGAGCGAATGGCAAATGATTCCTGGGGCGCAGAGCGGCGATTGCCCATCACAGAGCGCCAACGATATTGATCGAGCTCGGCATCAATCATCATCACACCGACCCAATTGGCATGGGTAAGCATTTTTGCATAATACGCAATCACATCGAGCACCACCTGCAGCCCTACGCTTGACACGAGCTGATGGTCAATTGCACTCATCGTTTCCTGCTCCCACAGCCACAGTGCTTGTTCACGCTCAAGATTTTTTTGCTCCGTGATATCGCGAAATGATGCTTGCACTGCAGGCGACCCATTCCATGTCACGAGCCGCGCATTCACCTCGAGGTCAATTGCCTTCCCATATTTCGTAAGGCCTTTCATCTCGAAATTGCGTAGAATGTCATCGCCCACCGAATATCCTTTATAGTGTTCAAATTCAAAGAAGCGGCTTGCGGGGGCAATCTTATCCTTGAAGTCAAGAGCCTGCATTTCTTCCACCGACTTATACCCGAAAATATTCGTGGCCGACCGACTGCTGTACACCAATCTACCGTCCTGGATGAGGAGGATTCCATCGAGCGAGCTCTCCACGATGTTTTCATATTTCCGCTGCGATTCTTCGTACTTCTGCATCAGGCTTTGCCGTTCAGAGAGATCGTGGCCGACCAGCACCCACCCCATCACCTCCCCCCGTTCACGAATCGGTGAGATGGAGAGCAGGACTGGAAATCGTTCCCCTTTCTGGGTGAGAAACGCTACTTCCAGCAGTGATGAACTTGAACCGGATTCCTTTCGCAGGATTTGCTGGACCACTTCTGCTTCCACGATAAATTTGGATGATTGCAGATCTTTGATCTCGTACTCTGGAGTACTCAGGATACGTCTCCGGAATGCATCGTTCGCAAAAACGACCTTGCTGGTTTGATCGATCACAACCAACAGATCGCCAATGACATCGACGATCGTGCTGCCAAGAAGATGGGGAGTAACAATGAGAACCTGCGAGCGAAAGATATTCATTGTGGAGTGCACAATCCCAATACTTGTGACAAAAGGAAGAATAAAAAGGAAGCTCGTTTCGGAAGTGGCTGTTGTAGAAGCATCAATGAGTAATACTCCAAGCGGAACTGCTACTCCAGTTAAAAAAAGGAGTTGCTGCTTCTTTTCGGTCCACGATTTCGTTCTCCGATATCTCTCAAAACACAATCCAAGCCCAACGAGATATAAGAATGATAGCCAACCGATATAGACCCAGAACATCCATGATTTCGGGACTATCGTTTGATGACTACATAAGGGAAATTCCGCAAGATTACCTGAGGTAAGAATGACGAGAAAAATAAAACCAATACCGTAGATAATTCCATAATTCCAATCCCGCCTAAAAAGATACTCCATATCGGCATACGCGATACTGAAATGGAGAAAAAGCGAGGGGAATATCGAAATACCGATAGCAGCAATCCAATGTCCGGCTATCTCGATCGAACCAGGCTGCGCAAGATGAATCAGGCCCTCTCCACTGTGCCAGAGTATAATCCCGATGATGAGAAAGAACCAGCGAATATTGATCAATCCCCGTGGATTTTTTACCAGAACCAGAAGGGCACAGGCTCCATTGATAAGAATACCGGCGAGGGGAATCAGAACTTCAATAGTCATTGCACTGTCGTTCGGAAATGCAAACAGCCAGCTTCAAGTGTATGTTCGCTCATGGGGGAAAAAGTTTTCGGCCCCCATCAGGGCACCAATTAGGAATTAAAATAGAGAAAGAAGGTGTCAGATTCAACTTAACGGCTCAAGGGGTACGAGGGTGGCAGAAAAACAAAGAGCGATTCAGGGAAAATCCTAAATCGCGCTACAATTCCATTAACGTTTCAGAGCATGATTACTTGGCAACAACCTTTTTATATGCTTCAACATCAAGAAGCTGGCCAAGCTCTGCTTCTTGTGAGAGTGTCATCTTTACCATCCATCCACCACCATAAGGATCTTTATTGACAACATCGGGCGTATCCTGGACTGCTTTGTTCACCTCCACGATCTCGCCGCTGACTGGTGCATAGAGATCGGAGACTGCTTTGACAGCTTCGATCGTTCCAAAGGTTTTCCCCTGCTGGATTTTTGTGCCTACAGCAGGTAGTTCAACAAAGACGATATCCCCGAGTTCACCCTGGGCATATTCTGTGATTCCTACCCATCCTGTGGTTCCTTCGACCCGAATCCATTCATGGTCTTTTGTATACTTAAGGTGTTCTGGAAAATTCATAGTTGCCTCGATAATTATTGTTTATCCTCGGTTGCTTCAGTTGACACTATTCACCTTTGTAATCGAACGTCTCGATAAATTTTGTATCGAAGTCTCCGCTCCGGAACCTCTCATTGCGCATCAACTTCTGGTGAAATGGAATCGTCGTTTTCACCCCTTCGATAATAAATTCATCCAGTGCATGATACATCTTTTCTATCGCTTCTGCACGCGTTTTTTCTTTCACAATTAATTTTGCGATCAGGGAATCGTAGTAGGGCGGAATTTCGTATCCGGCATACACATGAGAATCGACCCGTACCCCAAACCCACCCGGGAAATGCAAGCTTGTAATCTTTCCTGGAGAAGGACGGAAATCTTTTTCAGGATCCTCCGCATTAATACGGCATTCGATGGCGTGCCATTGCGGTTTCGGCTGTATCTTTCTTAACCGTTCACCTGCGGCAACATGAATTTGCATTTTCAGCAAATCAATTCCCATTACCTCTTCCGTCACAGGATGTTCAACCTGGATGCGGGTATTCATCTCCATAAAGTAGAAGTTCTTATTCTTGTCGAGTAAAAATTCAATCGTCCCAGCACCAAGGTAATGGACACTTCTGGCGCCCTTGACCGCAGCCAATCCCATTGCTTCTCTAAGCTGAGGTGATAGAGCAGGTGAAGGCGATTCCTCAAGGAGCTTTTGATGACGCCGCTGGATCGAACAGTCACGCTCCCCGAAATGAATCACATTCCCGTGCGAATCGCCCATAATCTGAATTTCCACATGCCTGGGTTCTTCAATATATTTTTCGATGTATAAGGAGGGATTTGCAAACGCCGTCTCTGCTTCGTGACTCGCCGTTCGAAATGCATTCTCAAGTTCCGCCGCCTCCCGCACAATCCTCATTCCTCGACCCCCTCCACCAGCAGTTGCTTTCAGGATTACGGGAAAACCGATTTCGTGTGCGATATGCTCTGCCTCTTTTACCTCTGCAATGACCCCATCACTGCCGGGGATCACGGGTACTCCTGCTTTCCGCATTGTCTCTTTAGCGAGTGCTTTATCTCCCATGGCGGTGATTGCTGCCGGCTTCGGTCCAATGAACGTGATTCCAGATGCATGACAGATTTCTGCAAAATTGGCATTCTCCGCAAGGAAGCCATATCCAGGGTGAATTGCATCGGCATTCGTTATTTCGGCTGCTGCGATCAATCGAGGAATGTTCAAATAACTTTCTTTACTGGCGGGCGGACCGATGCAGACTGCTTCATCGGCGAACTTCACATGCAGGGAATAGCGATCGGCTTCGGAATGAACTGCAACCGTCTGGATACCCAATTCTCGGCAAGCCCGAATAATCCGGATTGCGATTTCCCCTCGATTCGCAATTAGTACTTTTTTCATTAGTGCCATGAAGGTTTAAGAACTCGCTATTAGTTCCAAGTGGTAATTCTTCGCTGGAACAAACCGCTTCCAAGAGCCGGAGAGGCGGAATCGTTCTTCGTCATTAACTCTTTTCAATGTGGAAGAGAACTTGGTTATATTCGACAGGTTTGCCGTTCTCTACAAGAACCTTTAAAACTTTTCCTTCGACATCCGATTCGATTTCATTCATCAGTTTCATTGCTTCAACAATACAGAGTACCGCACCGGATTTTACATGCTGGCCTACCTCAACATAAGGTGCAGCATCCGGCGCTGGAGCCCGATAAAATGTACCGACAATCGGAGAACGGATTTCATGATAGGAAATTACCGGTTTCGAAACCTCTGATTCAACGGGAGGTTTGGGTTGCGGAGCAGGCTCCGCTGGAGTTGGTGGTGCTGGGGGCGCATATGGCGCCTGTGGTGGATATGGTACTTGCTGATAAATTATCTGACCCGATTTTCCTTTCGCTACTCGAATCTTCTTTCCTTCTTCTTCAATCTCGATCTCATCAATCTCACTTTTTTCGACAAGTTTGATGACCTTCTTGATGTACGCTAGATCCATGTATTCTCCTAGTTGAAATTGGGGGAACCGGGAAGCCTTCCAGATTTTCGACGACGAGACTGTCGGCTTCCGGCAGAACAACCAGATTGAGCTTTATGCAATGGATTAGGAATTCACTCGCTCTAAATAATCACCTGTTCGTGTATCGATGCGGATAATATCTCCTTCATTAATAAAGAGAGGGACATTCACTGTAGCTCCAGTTTCGAGTGTTGCCGGCTTTGATGCACCGGTGGCAGTATCGCCCCGAACTCCGGGAACTGTTTCAATAACTTTAAGTTCAACTTTAATTGGAATTTCTGCGGTAACAATCTCCAACCCGACCATCAATAGTTGAACCGTTTCACCCTCTTTGAGATACTTCGAGCCCTCTCCGAGAGCAGCTTCGGAAACTGGCATTTGTTCGTACGTCTCCTTTTCCATAAACTGGAAACTGGCACCATCATGGTATAGGTAGGTAAATTCTTTTTGTTCTAGGCGAACTTCCTCAACCTCTTCACCTGAACGAAAACGATTCTCTGTCAACCTTCCGCTCTTTAGGTTTCTCAATTTTGCTTGCACAAAAGCTCGAAGATTACCCGGTGTCCGATGGATATATTCGTCTATCCGGTGAAGCTCTCCATTAAACTTAATTACCATTCCTATTCTAAAATCCGCAGTAGTTGCCATAAAACCTTTTCAAAAATAATGAAAAATGAATAGTTTTCGTTCAATTTTGGGGTAAAAGTATACTGAAAATAGGTGAAAATGTCAAGGTTATTTCTTGAAACGCTTGCCCCCTTTGGCAACCAAAAGACCCAAAGGGAGAAAAAGTTGCTAGAATCTTACCCTAAAAATATCAATTTGATCGAAGCTGTGCCAAAGCTGGGAATATTTAGCTATTTCAGACGGACGATCCACTCTAATCCAATATTCACCGAATAATTGTATACTGATTAAGAGGCATATAGTAGCAGCTTTATACTTAAACGCGTGGAAAGGTGACTCACAGATTCGGTCTTAATGAATGGCAACAGTCAGTCCCGTGATTAAGGCAGAATCATCAAAAATCTTCTGTAGAATAACTTTTTTCAAATGATTAATACCTTTTCTTGTGCTTCATACGCTAAAACGGTATTTTCCAAGCCGTAATTCAGCACAAAGAAAGATGCGGTGGTTGAAACAATGTGGAAGCTCGATTCCTTGCTTGCTTACATTCGCATCTTCTATAAAGAGGGCTAATTCTGATGACAAAGAATTCGAACACACAAAAGTTCCCAAAAAATCTCGGTTGGCTGGTTACAATGACAGGGATGAGTATTAACCTCGCACTTGGAGTGCTTTATTCCTGGAGTGTTATTAGTAAAAGAATCCCTGATGATTGGGGTTGGTCTGAGGCCGGGAAGTCCTGGCCATATTCAGTCGCTTGCCTGATCTTCTCGCTCGTAATGGTTCCGGCAGGAAGAATGCAGGATTGGATTGGGCCTAGAATTGTGGCCAGCATCGGGGGGGGCTTAGTTGGGCTGGGAATGATCGTTTCAAGTATGACTCATTCACTGCAGGGATATATTCTTGGTTTCGGTGTGCTGGCAGGATTCGGATTCGCTTTTGGTTACGCGGCAACAATCCCAGCGGCTGTCAAATGGTTTCCTGCTTCAAAAACGGGATTGATTGCAGGTATCGTCGTAGCCGGATTCGGATTAGCGAGCGTCTACGTTGCACCGCTGGCTGATGGCCTGATTACCTCGTATGGACTTCCAACAACAATGTTAAGTCTCGGAGCCGGATTTCTTCTCGTCATCATCGGCCTGGCACAATTCCTTAATCCACCTCCCCTTGATTATCTGCCACCAGGGGATCCAAATCCCACCACCGGCAAGGCCAGTTCGGCAATTCATTATTCACCGGGTGAGGTGCTAAAGACATCACAGTTTTACCTTCTCTGGTTTATGTTTGCCTGCGGCGCAGGTGCAGGCCTGATGATCATCTCTAAGCTGGCAAAGTTAGTCGAACTTCAGGCCGATATTAAGCTCGGATTTATCCTTGTGGCCATTCTCGCAATCGGCAATGGTTCAGGACGTATTGGGGCAGGAATTCTTTCAGATAAATTCGGACGATCGAAAACTCTCTTCATCTGCTTTGTGTTCCAGGCGATTCTCGTTTTACTCCTTTCACAGGCCGCAAAGGGAACTCTTATCGGTAGTACTCCAGCGCTCGTTGTACTTTCTGCACTGATAGGTGCAAATTATGGGGCGAACCTGTCACTCTTCCCTTCGCTTACCAAGGACTTCTATGGAATGAAACACTTTGGGATAAACTATGGCTTGGTCTTCACAGCATGGGGTCTCGGCGGATTCACGCTTTCTCTACTCGCCGGCTGGGTTTATGATACTACCCACACATTCACGTTCGCGTATTATTGTTCATCAGGACTCTTATTCATTGCGGCTCTTCTCACATTCTTAATTAAAAAACCACAGAGAAACTTAACTGGAGCATAAGCACCACGATCGCAAGGATTGTTCATTTCATTCAAATCCATTAATCGACGGGAGTAATGTCACCTATGAAGTACGGCACCCATTGTTACCTCTTCACCGAACGCTGGTCTGATAATCAGCTTCATATTCTTGATCTTGCCCAGGAACTTGGATTGCAGATGTTCGAGCTCTCAGTGGGTGATGATGTTCATTTCAATGCATCATTAACGGGAAGCCATGCGGCTGCACTGGGATTGGACCTCATCATCGGCCCAGGAGGAGCCTGGCCTCTGGAATGTGATCTCTCTGCAGACGATCCGGCAGACCGCATGAAAGGACTCGAATGGCATAAGCGGCAGGTCGATGTCGCGGCTGAGTTGGGAGCAAAAGCCTATGCCGGTGCTCTCTATGCGCATCCGGGTGTTGTGAAACGCCGCAGACCGGTCCCGGGCGAATTTCAAAGAACAGCGGAAGGCCTTCATATGCTGGCAGAGTACGCTGAAGAACGAAAAGTCCTTCTTGCACTCGAACCGATGAGCCACTTCCGCACCCATTTGATTAATACACCGGCTCAATTACTCCGGCTTATTGAGATCGCAGATCACCCAAGTCTCCATGTTCTTCTTGACACGTACCATATTGTCACCGAGATTCGAGACTATGCTGATGCAGTTCGTACTGTTGCACATCGACTGTTTGCACTCCATGCATGCGAAAACGATCGAGGTGTACCAGGAGGCGGGCTAATTCCCTGGAATCAGATTTTCCAATCGCTTGCTGATATAAAGTTTGACGGTTACATCGGGTTGGAGGCCTACAATTCCTCCATCGGTGATTTTGCATTCCAACGCGGGATGTTTCACAGCGTCTGTCCTGACGGGAGTGAATTTGTACGCAAAGGAACCAGCTTTCTTCGCGAGATGGAAATGCGGTATCAACATGGCATACAGTAAAAGCTGTCATCAGATCTCTAATTTTGTTAGAAATTGAAATTCATATAGCGGAAATTCTATGACTCCTCTCGAGCTGAAAGAACTTCTTCATACCATAACCAGAGTTCATATAGGCATCATCGGAGATTTTTGCCTCGATGCCTATTATATGTTGAATGAAAGTGCTTCAGAAATTTCCGTAGAAACAGGTCTTCCTACACGTCCTGTCAAATCGCAACGCTACTCTCTGGGCGGTGCTGCAAACGTAGCAAGTAATCTTCTTGCTCTGGGAGTAAAATCTCTTTCTGTGTTCGGCGTCATCGGTCAGGACCCCTTTGGCAGAGAGATGAGAGATTTATTAAAGAGCCAGGGCGTGAACGTCTCCGGTTTATTGGCGCAGGAAAAAGAATGGGATACCCATGTCTACCTTAAGCCATACGAAAAGAACAGAGAAAGCAATCGCATCGACTTTGGCAATTTCAACGAACTGCATCCCGGAACGGCGAAGGTATTGCTCCAACGCATCAATGATGCACTTCATACATTAGACATTGTCATCATCAACCAGCAGGTGTTGCGAGGGATTCATTCCGGTTTTTTCCGGGACGAACTGAAGGCTCTCATCCGTCAGAATCAGCAGAAATCCTTTATCGTGGATTCGCGTCACTACAGTGATGAGTATACTGGAACCATAAGAAAAATTAATATTCACGAAGCATTGCGGCTGATCGGCCAGAAGGATGTCCCGTCCGATTGGTTGATTTCCGGGCAAGTCAGGGAGATCATACTGCATCTGTATGAACGATGGAATAAGCCGATTTTTCTGAGCCGTGGTGAACATGGATGCGTCGTGGTTGATAACAATGGATTTCAAGAAATCCCAGGATTGCTGATGACCTCACCTTTGGATCCCGTTGGTGCAGGCGACAGCATGCTGGCCGGTATCGCTGCAGCTCTTGCCGCCGGCGCCAAGCCGATCACTGCCGCTGAACTTGGAAGCCTCGTTGCGGGCGTTACCGTTCAGAAATTATTCCAGACCGGCACGGCGACTCCTGAAGAGATACTCCAGCTCGGCGGCGATCCGAACTATCGCTACAAACCGGAGCTGGCGCGCCAAATGCATAAAGCGGTGTTTCATCTTCAAACAGAAATTGAGATTGTTCAACCTCTCGCACACGCTACAGATTTTACGCACTTCATTTTCGATAACGACGGAACCATTTCGACCCTGCGGCAGGGATGGGAAGAAATTATGGAACCGATGATGATGAAAGCAATCCTCGGACATAAAGAGCAAGAGGCGGATGAAGCGTTGTACAATCAGGTGCTGGTAAGTGTCCGCGAGTACATCGATAAAACCACCGGTGTACAAACCCTGGTGCAGATGAAAGGACTGATTCATTTGGTCCGGCAGTTTCATTGCGTGCCCGAAGCAGAAATCCTGAACGAGGCTGGTTACAAGGAATTGTATAATATCGAACTTATTAAAATGGTCAATGCTAGAATTGCAAAACTGCTGGCGGGAGAATTGGATATTGAAGACTTTACAGTCAAGAAAGCCATTCCCTTCTTGCAAGCGTTGCATCAGAAAGGAGCACATCTCTATCTTGCCAGTGGAACCGACCAGGAGGATGTGATAAGAGAAGCGGAGACATTGGGTTACAGGCATCTGTTTGGAAACCGAATTTTCGGAGCTGTTGGCGACGTGACACAGGAAGCAAAGAAAATTGTGCTGGAAAGAATTCTGAATGACATCGGACATGATTCCAGTAAAAGAGTGGTCACCTTTGGCGATGGACCTGTTGAGATTCGTGAAACTCATAAGAGGGGCGGATTCAGCATTGGTGTCGCGAGTAATGAGATTCGCAGATACGGCATCAACAGTGTGAAACGACGAAGGTTGATTGAGGCGGGCGCCGACCTCATCATTCCCGATTATTCCCAGATGAACCATCTTCTATCACTCTTATTCAGCAACAAGGAAGCAAGTTGAGCATTGCACAAATGAAGGAAAAACACATTCTTCTCCATAAGTTGCAGTTACGTACTTCACTCTTGAATACCTTCACAACAGGAGAGCTGCTGCAAGGTGCTCCCACAGATTCTCTGATTGCGACCGAATACTCGACCGACGATATGATCGCAAAGCAAATACCGAAGTTCATCTACGGCTTGTGATTGCAGCTCCCCGTTTTGTAATTCGCTAACCGGAATTGTATATTTATAGAGTCGCTAATTCCGTTTTAATCCAATAAGGCAGAGAGAGCTACCTCATTCCTCTCTCGTTCGCAAGAAAAAGGCACCATCGTGGGATTCTCAACAAAAGCAGTTCACGCAGGCATTGAACCTGATCCATCCACCGGATCAATAATGACACCGATCCATCTTACCTCAACCTACGTCCAGGAAGAGCTTGGGAAACACAAGGGATATGAGTACTCCCGTGTATCCAATCCAACACGAACCGTTCTGGAAAACAGCATTGCCGCGCTTGAGAATGGAAAGTTCGGATTTGCCTTTTCCTCAGGCGTCGCGGCTGAAGCGGCAATCTTTCATTTGCTAAAGTCGGGGGATCATGTTCTTCTCTCACGAAATATTTATGGAGGTACTTACCGGCTGGCAAAGTATGTCCTCTCTAATTACTCTCTCCGATTTGAATTTATCGATACCACAAATCTCCAGGCCCTACAGGCAGCGATCACTCCCGATACAAAAATGGTCTTTATCGAGACACCAACGAACCCGACAATGGAGATCACCGATCTCACAGCAGTAAGCAGGATCTGCAAATCGAACAAGTTGATTTCAGTGGTAGACAACACCTTTGCGACTCCCTACCTTCAGAATCCACTCGATGTTGGGATCGATATCGTCGTTCATAGTGCAACGAAATATCTCAATGGCCACAGCGATATGATCGGCGGGCTTGCTGCAGTCAACGATAAAAAACTCGCAGAGAGGTTAAAATATATTCAGAAATCTGTCGGGGCGGTGATGAGCCCCTTCGATTGCTGGATGTGTTTACGTGGTATAAAGACCCTCGCACTCCGGATGGCGCGCCATGAAATCAATGCGATGGAAATCGCTGCATACCTGAGTACTCATCGAAAGGTAATGAAGGTCTACTACCCCGGACTCGTTTCCCACCCGCAACACCGGCTTGCGGCAAAGCAGATGCGGGGATTTGGGGGGATGATTTCGTTCGATTTGGGCTCTCTGAAAAATGTCAAGAAATTTCTCAAAGCACTGCGCCTCTGTGCACTCGCCGAGAGTTTGGGAGGAGTAGAAACTCTTATTGCTTACCCCTATACAATGTCCCATGGTGCATTGCCGCCGGAAGAAAAAAAGAGAGTTGGCATCACAGAAGGCATGGTGCGATTATCGATTGGAATTGAAGATGTTGAAGATATCTTAGATGATTTGAAACAAGCGCTCGGCAAACTCTAACTCGGATTACAGATATTTGGATAGAAGTGACTCGTTCCTCCTTCAACATACTCTGGCTCCAAGAACGTGTAATCTAATAGGTCTGGCGGCAGCATGAGCATCTCATTTGTAGAGCAAGTATTTCTTCCTCACGATTCTAAATTTTTCCACCTCCTCACCCCACGCACCAACAATCTCCTTTGCAGGTTTCCCTGCATCGATCATACGCCGCAAGTTAGGAGTACCGGAGAGTCTATCGATGGAGCGTTCACGCCATCGGAGGCTGTCAGCGAATAGTTGTTTTACCGTCGAGAGGATAAAGACACCCGTCTGAACCGGCTTATATTGATTCCTGTTCACCACCTTGACTTGTATTCCATAACACTTCAGCGAATCGTACTTAGGATGCACAGTGACACCTGCGATAGAATGCGGAGTAAATTCGATCGGTTCAAATTTCACACCCGGAAGTTTCTGGCGATTGAGCACCTCTGCCCATTTTTTCCCGTCGATAAAGGGAGCTCCGATATACTCAAATGGTTTTTGGGTTCCTCTCCCTTCAGAAAGATTTGTCCCTTCGATAAGGCAAGTACCGGGATAAACAATGGCCGTTGCGAGTGTCGCCATGTTCGGTGAAGGCTTTATCCAACGAAGGCCTGTCTGATCGTACCACATTGACCTCTTCCATCCTTCCATCTTCACAACAGTGAGCGACGCCTTAATTCCATTCTTCAGCCATCCCTCTTCATTGAAGAGCATCGCTAGTTCTCCAACTGTCATCCCATGAGCAATAGGGATTGGATGGAGTCCAACAAACGATCGGAGAGAATCTTCCCGAATGAATCCATCAACATGCACACCCCGGATCGGATTTGGGCGATCGAGCAAAATAAAGGGAATATTATTCTCAGCCGCTGCCTCCATCGCATACGACAGAGTGCTGATGTACGTATAGAATCGAACACCAACATCTTGAATATCGAACAGGAGGACTTCAACATCCTTCAACATCTCGGGAGTAGGTTTATTAATGGAACCGTAAAGGGAATACACAGGAACACCGGTTTTGGCATCAGTACCATGGGTGAGATTTTTGCCATCTGGGGCATCTCCGCGAATTCCATGTTCGGGACCAAACAGGGCAACGAGTTTACAGCTTGTTTTGGACAGAGTATCGGCAAGGTGTTGGCCATTGGATAAAAGTGCCGAATGATTCGTCACCAGCCCCACGTTCTTCCCGTCGATTAATCGAATGTACTTTTCGAAGAGGAGATCTGCGCCGGTTTTCACCTGAGCGGCTGAGAGTTGAACGAAGACGGAACAGAAAACGAGAATAGCAATTGTTCGGGAATGCATTGGT
Source organism: bacterium (assembly GCA_043803945.1). Taxonomy (GTDB): domain Bacteria; phylum Bacteroidota; class Ignavibacteria; order UBA10030; family UBA10030; genus JAZDJN01. The sequence continues at coordinate 16,824 of JAZDJN010000055.1, forward strand.
CCCTCTGTCTATGATGTTATGATCAACGTCCTGCTCAAGCACCATGCCGCCAGCGACATCCCGTCCCAGATTTCTCCTGCCGCAATCTTCGCGTCTATCTCATCCGGGGTAAGTGTAACGATCTCAAATTCCTCTGTGGCATCTGGTGCTGCTATTTGTCTAGTAAGATGCTTCGCAATGAATACTCGACAGAATTCATCAGCTACTCCGTTATAGGGATTGTACTCACCAACAAATTTCCAGGAGGCTGCAGAATGACCTGTTTCCTCTGCCAATTCTTCTCTCGCTGTTTGTTCATGATCGTGCCCTTCTTTCACTCCCCCGCATGGAAATTCAAGGCTCTCCCGATCACAGAGATATCGATATTGCCGCACCATAAGAATCTTGCCTTCCCCGGTTACCGGCAGAATCATGCTCGATCCGTTGGTATGGACATAATGATAGTGACTTCTGTGTCCATTCGGCATCTCGAATTCATCTTTCCTGTACGCCCACCAGGGATTGCGATACAACTCCTGTTCATTAAGTTTCTTCCATTTGGAGAGAGGCATAAGAGTGAGATAAAAGTATTAAGTCAATAGTATAAAGTATAAAGTTAGAAGTGAGATGAGAGAAGAAAAAAGAATTTTAGAACCTTGGATTACCGGAGTATCAAAACGCCGGAGATGGAGCCACGTTGCACCTCCGCTCTCCAGCGTTCGAAACAACGTTTCGATATTACACTAATTCGGATTCAGGGAAGAAGAATGCAACTTCTTTCATCCCGTTTTCAACAGAGTCTGATCCGTGCACAATATTCCGCTCTTTGTTATCGGCGAAAAGTTCGCGGATGGTTCCTTCTGCTGCCTGCTGTGGATCGGTCGCACCAATCAGCGTCCGGAAATCTGCCACAGCATTTTCCTTTTCCAGCGCTATCGGAATGCAGGGTCCGCTTGTCATGTAGCTCACGAGAGCGCTGTAGAAGGGACGTTCCTTATGTACTGCATAGAATGCGCATGCTGCTTCTTTAGTGAGGTGCAATTGTTTCAGCGAAAGGACTTTGAAGCCTGCTTTTTGGATCAGCGCGAGCACTTCTCCATGGAGGTTTTTTTCCAGGCAATCAGGTTTGAGAATTGCTAATGATCGTTGAACTGCCATATGATATCCTTATTAATCCTTGAAGTTATGAATGGATACTGCGGTACACTCTTTCGTGATACCGGAACGCGAACTTCTCCTCTTACGTCTTATACTGATTCCACCATCGTTCCATAACATCGTTTGCTTCCGTCTGTGCGCCCTTCTTTTTCCACTTATCGAAGAAGTTTATATCTGAGCTGTCAGGCGGCGGATTCGGTGCATCGATTTGAACACGAAGCGGCATGGGGATGGAATCGCCCAGCACAATAGCCTCTCCCTGACGCAAGGTCGAGATAACGTTCTCGAGCCCGCTGAATGTTTCGGGCACGAGCTTTTTTATGTAGCTCTGATCGACGGGATTGAGCAGCCGTAAGATGACAAAATTATTGCATTGGGAGAGGATCGTTTCGGAGATTTCGGAAGGCCGTTGACTCACGATCATACAACTGACCCCATATTTCCTTCCTTCTTTCGCAATCCGTTCTACCGTCAGCCGCGCAGCAGTCGAACCGGTGGCGTTCACGGAGAGATAGTTATGCGCTTCTTCGAACACCAGAAGGATCGGCAGTTCACGGCGGTTGGGATTCCAGAAATTAAAATCGAAGCTGATACGCGCAATTAACGCCACAACCGTATTCACCACATCGAAGGGGATCCCGCTCATATCCATAATTGTGATGCGCGATTTTCCGTCCAGTCCGAAGATCATGGTCAGCAATCCTTTGACAGCTTCCGAGTCAACGCAAACGCGAGGTTTGAACATAAAGGAATAACGCGGGTCATTCATCTTACTATTCAAACGGATAAGGAATCGGGAGAACTTGCCGAAATACGGACCCTCTTTTCCACCGCCCGGGCCTTTCTCGGTGTCCAGGAATTGCATTTTCGCCCGGACTTCGTTGATGTCGAAGTAAACAGGGGAATCAACTGTCAGTGTTCCGGCAAGGCGTGGATTCTTGGACTTTTTCGCTGCGAAGATCAGATCCTGCAGTACGGAAGCCTGGGTGCTGGCATTTTCATCCCGCTGATCGAGAAACATCTCTGTCATTTCATCGAAATTCATGAGCCAGTAGGGAAGTTCGAGCGCCGAAATATTGAAATGCTGGCAGCCTTCGGGGAATGCCGGCTTGTATTCATTGTGAATGTCGATCACGACAATATTGGTATCCGGCAGCGTTACGACTTTCTGAAGAATCGATGACACGGTGCACGATTTTCCGGCACCACTGGAACCGAGTACAGCAAGATGTTTCCCAAAGAATCGGTTTGGGTCGATGTACGCACGTTCGTTTTCAAAAAGAGAGAGTTGTCCGATAGAAAAGTTAAACCTCTGAAATGCGGCAAAAGCCACCTTCAGGTCCTTATCCTCAAGAAGATAGACAATCATTTCGGCCGTCGGCAGCACAGAGACGCCGCTCTCAAACTTCCCCTTTTTCAAGGTTCCAATGAGCACAACATTCATGAAAAAACGCTGGACGACCGTATCATGTTCATGGAGGTCCTTCTTCTTGATATCGGAAACGATTCCGAGAATCAGCAGTTTGCCGAACGGTATCAGCACATACGAACCGATCTGCCCTATGAAGTAAAGCCGTTCACCAATTTTTTTCTGGAGTGTAGTGATCTCCGGATCGATGACGACAGTGATAAATGAACTAGTCACTTCCCGGATCACTCCAATACGTTTTTCATCCCACATAGTCGTTGCTCGCCGATACGATTAGTATTCTGCAGTATTGATTTCCCCTGTTAATGCTTCTTTGATTTTTTCTTCGGACGCTGCACTTTGACGGCACGCTTGGTTTTCTTTGCCCGAACTGCCTTCTTCACTACTGTTGATTTAGTTTTGTGCGCTCCTTTTTTCTTCAGACTCTTGAGCGCCCGCTCGAGGGTCTCACCGATAAGTCCCGGACTTTCTACGACATGGATGCCCGCATCGCGGAAGGCCTGATATTTTTCCGCTGCTGTTCCTTTGCCGCCTGAAATGATTGCACCGGCATGTCCCATCCTCCGGCCCGGAGGTGCCGTCTGGCCTGCAATGAATCCGATAACCGGCTTTTTCACATACTTTTTTATATACTCCGCCGCCTCTTCTTCTGCAGTGCCGCCAATCTCTCCAATCATAATGATCGCATCAGTTTCTGGATCGGCATTGAATAATTTAACGGCATCGATGAATCGGGTTCCGATAATCGGATCGCCGCCAATACCGATGCAGGTCGACTGGCCGATCTTCCGCTCGGTGAGCTGCCACACCGCCTCATAGGTCAATGTTCCACTACGAGAGACGATTCCCACGCGGCCCGGGCGATGAATGAAGCCGGGCATGATGCCGATCTTGCATTTCCCCGGAGAAATAATACCGGGGCAATTCGGTCCGATAAACCGGACATTGAGCTTATTCAGATGATCATAGACTCTGACCATATCGTTGGCGGGAATTCCTTCGGTAATCGCAACAACAAGTTTGATCCCGGCATCAGCCGCCTCGAGAATGGCATCAGCGGCAAAACCGGCCGGCACAAAAATGATGGAAGTGTTTGCTCCCTCCTTCTGTACTACCTCTGCCACGGTATTATAGACCGGAACGGGATGATCGAAGTGATCTTTCTCATTGCCTTGATATATCGTTCCGCCTTTGCCGGGCGTTACGCCGGCAACAACCTTTGTTCCATACTCGATCATCTGCTTGGTATGAAATGTACCTTCGCCGCCGGTTATCCCCTGAACGACGAGCCGTGTTTTATTGTCAACAAGGATACTCATGTGGTTTCATGGATTAGTGAATAAATGAAGTACTGTCTGTCATTTCCTGCTGTTAGTGACTCCGTTCGAGTACGTCAGCAACTCTGAACAAGGTCGATTCATCGAACTGCTTGCCGAGGAGCTGCAGCCCGATCGGCAATCCCTGCCGGTCCACGCCGCATGGGATACTAATTCCCGGAATCCCCGCAAGGTTCGCCGAGGTGGTGTAGATATCTGAAAGATACATTTGCAGCGGATCGTCACTCTTTTCGCCAGCCTTAAACGCTGTACTTGGAGATGTAGGAGTAATCAGGCAATCGACTTTCGTAAACACCTTTAGAAAATCCTCCTGAATGAGTCGCCGTACTTTCTGCCCTTTACGATAGTAGGCATCATAATACCCTGCTGAGAGAATATAGGTGCCAAGCATGATGCGGCGTTTTACTTCATCGCCAAATCCACCGCTACGGGATTTGGTGTACATATCGATAATCCCTTTCCCGCCACCTGCGCGGAAGCCATACCGGGCTCCATCATACCGTGCGAGGTTGGAGGATGCCTCAGCCGTTGCAAGAATGTAGTACGTTGCGATCGTATATTCCGTATGAGGGAGCGAAACTTCTTCGACCACTGCACCCCGGTCTTTCAGGATGTCGATCTTTTTCTCAATGGCTTCGCGAATCTCCGCATTGAGGGATTCATCGAAATATTCCTTCGGGATACCGATTCGAAGATCCTGTACCTCGCCTGTGAACGCTTCAGCATAATTCGGAACCGGTGTTGTGGAAGATGTCGAGTCTTTCGGATCGTAACCGGCAATCACACTGAGTACTGTAGCTGTGTCTTTCACAGTCAACGCAAACGGTCCGATACAATCAAACGATGAAGCAAACGCAACCAATCCGTACCGAGAGACCCTTCCATAAGTCGGTTTTAAACCGACAATACCGGTGAATGCTGCCGGTTGACGAATTGAACCGCCGGTATCGCTCCCCAACGCGGTTGTACACATCCCCGCTTGTACTGCAACGGCGGAACCACCGCTGGAACCGCCCGGTACGCGGGTCTCATCCTGTGCGAGCCGGACACGCCCAAAAGCAGAATTTTCTGTCGATGAGCCCATTGCGAATTCATCCATGTTGGTCTTGCCGATCACAATCGCGTCAGCATCCTGGAGACGTGTAACCACTGTGGCATCGTATGGAGCAACAAACTCTTCCAGCATCTTCGAAGCACATGAGTTCCGCTCACCCTTGACAAGGATGGCATCTTTGATCGAGATGACCATTCCAGCGAGCGGGCCTGCTTTTCCCACCTCCAGTTTTTTGTCGATGGCACGTGCCGATTCGAGAGCTTGCTTAGAGAAGACCGACAGGAACGCGTTGTAGTGTCTACCCGACTCTATCGTTTTGAGGTAGTCTTCGGTGATTCTCTGGCAGTTTGTTTTTCCGGTATGAATCTCTTGAGAGATCTGATCAAATGTATTCATCGAACTCATTCAACGTGCACACTCTGAGCATTCGAGCAACCGTAATTCTTTCCTCCAACGGAGAATAGTTACCCTGCGTGCTTGTCGTTTTTCGACTGGTCTTTATCATCGAGAAGTTTGGTGTCCTTCTCCATATCTTCCTGGATATCCTTTGCAGCCTTTCGAAATTCCCGGACTCCTTTGCCCAGGCCCTGTGCCAGTTCCGGTATTTTTTTTGCACCGAAAAAGATGAGGATAACAAGGAGAATCAAAAAAATCTCTTGTGAACCCATGCCAAACATAGCGTACCTCTCAAACAGTTATTGATTGTTGAATAACACTCTCGACGATCGAATCGAATACTCTTTTTCCATCGGTATGCCCCAGCACCTGATCAGAAGCACGCTCCGGGTGCGGCATCATACCGAGCACATTTCCCGTCTCATTAATAATCCCTGCAATATTCGAGAGAGATCCGTTTGGATTGGATTCTGCATTGATGGAACCTGCAGCATCGCAGTAGCGAAAGACAATTTGGTTATTCTCCTCCAACCGCGCCAATATTTCTTCGTCGGTGAAGTAGTTGCCATCGCCATGGGCTATCGGAATTTCCAAGACATCTCCCTTTGTACACTGCGATGTGAATCGGGTTGCATCATTTTCCACACGCAAGTGAATATATTTACAGACAAACTTCAGGGATTGATTTCGCAGCAAAACACCCGGCAGTAATCCTGCTTCTACGAGAACTTGAAATCCATTACAGATACCCAGAACAATTCCGCCATTATTGGCAAATCGCACGACATCCTTCATGATGGGAGAAAATCGCGCCAAGGCGCCGCTGCGAAGATAATCACCATAGGAAAATCCACCCGGCAAAATTACTGCGTCAAGATCCCCCAGCGAGGATTCTTTATGCCATATCAGTCTTGCCTGCTGGCCGAGAAGTGTCTCGGCAACATAATAGGAATCGTGGTCACAATTGGATCCCGGAAATACTACGACACCGAAACGGACTTTGTCCATACGCATCTTCGCCCCAATTACTCCTGCTTCTCCACCGTGACTGTAAAATCTTCCATCACTGGATTCGCAAGTAACTGGCCACTGATTTGTTTGGTAATGGATTCAGCCTCCTCTTTGCTCTCCGCGTCAATATTCAGTTCTATGAATTTTCCAATGCGGACATTTTTCACTGCGTTATATCCCAGCGAATGGATCCCATGTTCAACGGCTTTTCCCTGTGGATCGAGGATCGACTTGCGCAACGTAACGATAATCTTTGAATGATACACCCGTACGACTCCTGGTCTATTAGAGATCGATGCTTGAATATTCCTTTTCTTCATCTGCATTCCGTTCGACATGCCGCAGTAAATTAATCACCCATTCAATGATCGATCGGAGGATGCCAAAAATGATGAATGCCATCATCACGGCAAAGATAGCGCTGCCTTTCGTGACGAGAACCACAACGGCTGCTGCTGTAAATCCCATGGCTTTCCATGGATGTGTACGGATACCTCTTTTAGAGAGTTTTGGCAATGTATCGTACCGTACTTTGCTAACCATCAGGAGAGAAAGGCCGATGACCAGCACCACGAGTCCATTGGGGGCCCACTCTGTGAGGCCTGATCCTTCTGCATAGAATTGCAGGAGGAAAGCACAGACCGCCATCGCTTGAGCCGGGATCGGTAATCCCTTAAAGTAATCCTTTTCGAATCCGACCAGTTGCACATTGAAGCGGGCGAGGCGGATTGCACCAAACACAAGCGGCATACCGCTGATAATCACACCGATATTACCCAGGTCGTGCAGATACGCTTGATAGACCAGGAACGAGGGTGCGGCTCCGAAAGCGACGACATCGGCGAGCGAATCAAGTTCCACACCAAACTGGCTTGAAGATTTTGTCAAACGCGCCACAATCCCATCAACCGAATCGAAGACGGCAGCGAGAATGATGAACCAGGAAGCCATTTCAATTCTGCCTTCACTCGCACTCAGAATCGAGAGAAATCCACAAAAAGCATTGAGAACGGTAAATAAACTCGGCACTGCAGCGCGAGTCATTCGCATAATAAGTATCTCCTTGGTGTGTTACTGAAATCGAGCGAGGACCGTTTCTCCCGCGGCGGTCACCTCGTTCACCTTGACCAGAATCACTGAAGACTTTGGCACGTAAACATCGACACGCGATCCGAACTTAATCATTCCAAACCTCTCACCTGCCCGGACAATGTCTCCATTTTTTAGGGTACAAACAATACGACGGGCAACAAAACCGGCAATTTGTTTGAACAGGACCCATCCCTTTTCTCCCTTCATCCCGACGATCATTTGTTCATTTTTCTCTGAGGCTTTATCTTCGAAAGCGGCGAAATATTCACCCTGAACGTAACGGAGATAGGTGACTTCACCCGAAATAGGATTTCGATTGACATGTACGTTCAGAGGAGACATAAAGATGCTGATAAGAATTGCCGGTTCATTGAAGTGTTCACACTCAGCAACTTCTTTAATCTGGATTATTGTACCATCGGCGGGTGCGATGATAAGACCATTTCCGGTTGGAGTCGTTCGATCGGGATCACGGAAGAAATTGACGGTCAGGCCCCAGAATACAATAACCAGAATGACCGTCGTAAATTTGAGAAAACGGGGTTCAATGAAAATTATTGAGAGAACAAGAGCTACCAGGCAGATGGCGCTAACTGAAAAGAAAACATCATAGCCATATTTCGTGATCATAAGACCTTCGAGAGACCTTTCTCATCCAAATGCAACAAAGCTTCTCACCTTCACTGGCATAAAGATACAAAGGAAATGCGAAGGAAAAAAGCATCCGAATGATGAAATTTGAGAAGAGAGGATTGGTTTTGCAAGATTTAAAGTTGCAATCGGTTCACTTCCATAATTATAGAATGGTTAATCTAACTTTTCGTGGCAATCGTATTGCCTTTTATTTACTAGAGAAGTAGGTTATCATTCAAAAGAATCTCTTTCTATTCCCTTTATAGATAAAGGCGCCATATGATCTCATCTATCAACAGACGTCTGAATCATTTCCTTTTGATAGTGATGGTCGTTGTCCTAAACGACCATTGCAGCGCGCTTGGTGTGGCTAAAAACTCTACTCATCCAACGTTTATCGCTCAGAATCTGGACATCGAAGGTTTCCGTCATGGCTATCAAACTCTGCTTCACATTGCAGAGGATGGTGATACACCTGAACAGTACATTTTTACTATTGCCGGGGTTCTCGCAGCAAATGGAATGAATAATCGATCCATCGGTGTCTGTGTGAATACGCTGATGCAGCTTTCCGCCTGCTCCGATGGACTTCCAGTCGATTTTGTCGTACGGGGCATCCTTTCAGCCCGCACCGAAAAGGAAGCCCTGAACTTTGTAAAAACTGTGAAGCATGCATCGGGCCAGAATTACCTCATCGGCTCCGGAGAGAGAATTATTAACTTTGAGGCATCGGCAAAAAAAGTAGTTGAATTCAGAATCCAGGGGAGGGACAGGCTGGTGTATCATACAAACCATCCGCTGGCAAACGACGATTGGAAACCGTGGCACAAGAGGTGGATGGAGAGAATTCCACAAGGGCAACTTAAGCTAGGCGACAGCTATGTACGGTTCGCGAGTCTGGAATCACGCCTTCACGATTCTGTCAAAGTAGTCGATGAGGACTTTATTCAAAACATCCTTCGCTCAAAGGACTCCGGCCGTTCACCGGTCTGTCGACCCCACCGGCCGGGTGTTTCTGTATTTACCTTCGGCTCATTCATCATGAACTTATCGGATAAGCCTTCATTACTCATCAGTGTTGGACCGCCGGATAAGAACGACTATCTTCGTTTCGAGTTTGATAAGCGGAAGTAGGAATCAGTTACTGTAACATTTTCTCATGAGAATCGATTCAAAGATTCACATTCACACCAAGAAGAATGACTATTAGGAATCTTACATTTAACTTCTTCTATTGGGAATGCGTAACTTGATTTATTTAGTAAACACAAAACGCAACTAAGATTTTTTCCAGTCCAGGTTTAGATTTACCTTTTATTAAGTTTTAATTTTGGACAATAACGGTCTGGTTCATTCGGGGTGCCATGGCTGGCCACACAAGTTTCCTGCCGTCAGCGAGTGTAGATTCAACGTAATATTCAAAATCATCAAGTGCCGATGGCAGTATTGACTGGTACACAGCACGGGCCAAGTGTGTTGTTGTAACGGTCTGCCATGGACCACCGCCATACCGGCGGATTCTCACGGCAACTGATTTCACAGGTTGCTTGTCAATCGCGATTATTTTCAGTGTCAGCGATTCTTCCTTCGCAATACTACTACGCACGGTCGGTACGATGATGCGAGCCTGTCCGACATAGTTTTTCGACAATTCACATGTACTAGGAAGAGTTATACCGAGAGTATCAGTAAGTGCTTTGTCAAAGCTTGTGACAGCCTCTGCCCCCATACGGCTATGCTGTTCCAGGTTCGCTATGGTACCTAGCTCACCGGGCGTATCGGCAGCGCATACTTCCAATTGGATGAGCTTTTCCCAGGTCCGGGACAGTTCTTCTCGGTACTTGAGAGCCTTTTCTGCTAGTTCCCCCTTTTTCATGACATCCTTTTCAGAAACTGCTTGCCTCAACACATTTGACAGATCGCCACGGATGCCGGCGATTTCGTACAGTACCACCGAAGCACGAAGCGTGTTGAGCCAGTAGTCGAACCTGGCCAGGTTACCCGCACTCTTCACCCTGGTGTGCAGTGCGGCAAACTTTTCGACAATGCCTCCCTTCTCCTTCGCTTGCTGGCGAAATGCACTATTGGTATTGATGTTGCCAGGACCGTTATGCCAATCCGTAGGATTCGAGCGAAATCCGAAGCCATCGAGCGAAGAGAGTAAAGCGCCAGCCTCTTTGGCTACTACATTGCCAAAATGTGCACCGGCGAAATCGGTATAGAAAGCTTCGGTCGGCATGGTACGGTCGTCCGGAGCCGGATTCTTCGTCCCATCGAAAGCGTCAGCTTCGTACCCATTACCTTCTTTACCTCCGCAATTGACGCTCCTGCTATAGGATTGCGCCTCCATCTGATTGACTACGGCAGTCATACCCTCTACCACAATTCCAGCGATAAGCGATTCACCCTCCTTGCGAATGAAATCTATTTTCAGAATACCATCAGTAACGACCACAGTTGAAACCTTGATATCGTGTGCTTTGTTCTTGCCCACTAAAGCAAAGATGTCAAGGTTGCTTGCCACCTGTTTACCCTGCACCTTCACATCGAAGATACGCTGGCCAGAAGCAGTATAGTGAGGCTCACAAAACTTAAGCGTGACCATGTAGGTACCATTAAGTATAGGCAATGTACAAGAACTCATATCGTAACGGACCGATTGATAGACCGACTGTTCTTTCGGAGACGCGCCTGCTATAGGAGTATTGAAAACTGCCGTCTGTCCCTTCGATTCTGATTTCACATCAAACGGTTTAATCGGTGATGTATCGAATCCGATTGGCACATACGACTGGTCCCAGGCCGCTTGCGCCAATGCCGCGACATTCATCGCAAGGATCTTTGTGCGCCAATGAATTCCGATCAGGCCATCGCAACCAAGACGTCTAGCGTCTACAGCGTCATAGCGCATCCGTCCGACCCATGGCTGATAGCTGACCAAGTTCGGGTCATTTTCCATCCAGGGGATACTCCACTTAGGACGATCTTTAAGATTGGCAAAGGCATACTCCACCGATGAATGACCGACTTCACGATTGATGCAACTCATCGGGCAGTCTTTTGACAAAAATGCATCAAGCGCTGCGCGGTCATGCTGCGGCCCAAGCACCCAGCCGGAAGTAGCCAATTGCATGGACTTGCCCTGATCCTTGAGAACTTCGTAAGCGGTCAGTATATCTTTCTTTGTGGCTTCGAATTGTTCTGGTTTATTACCGCCCCAGGTCCATTCTTCCGGAGTCCACAGCCAGTAGTAATCCGCTGGCATTGCCGCCATGATGCGCTTAAACATGCCGGTGTAAAGTTCGCGAACGACCTTTGAATCTTCTGGATCTTTGCCCAACCGCTTAAGACGTTCACTCAAGGCATCGGGAATTGTGATCGGCGTTTCAGTACCAATGCAAGTTTTGACGCCAAGCTTCTTTGCCTCGGTGAACACAACATACATCTGCTTGCCGACGCGGTTAAATAATTCATTACATTGCTCCACCGAAGTTGGTTTTGGCATCAAACCTTTCATCACGTCGGGGCCATAGTCATCTCTTGGAAACAGTTGTGCCGCACCTCCTATGAAATCCGAGGTCTTCATCGATGCATAGCCCCAGGTGCCTTGCCTTGCCGTGCTATGCCAGTAAGACCAATAACTGAATTTTACCGTACCATCGGGATTCACATCTTGCGGTAAGCCGATCCAGACCAGCGGCTCCGGTCCAACACCACCTTGGGGATACGTATGAAGGCCGAGAAAATTCATTCTCATCTTGGCCAGTTGGGCTACATATGCCAGGTAATCATCCTGATTCCACCAATCCGGCCCTTCTGCAAAATCGTGGAAAGGTTGGATGCCACGCGTTGAGAAAAATGGTTTTGCAGTTTCGTTCAGTTTCGGTAGCTGCCAGTCTTGCAACTGCTCATCGGGGATAACATCGCCGTGCAAGTAAAACCGTACTCCCAGATGCTCGATAAAACGATACGCACCATAGAGCACCGACACATCCGATCCACCGGCAATGGTCAGTGTATTTCCCTCCGTTTGCAGCCGGTACTCTTGTGATTCCAGGCTATTGTCGGTTTTCAGTACGATGATTTGACCATGGGCGGATTCAGTAATCGGCAGTACTAAACCAGTACGCAAATAGACGTAACGACGGATCTCTTTTGCTGCGAGTTTGACGTTCGCTGACGAATTCGTGGGACAGATAATAGCAACCGGGCCGTTGTCAGTACTATCGACTGAATTTTCTGGACTAGCAGTGATTGTGATGGTCAGCGTAAATAGCAGTATTAGTGTTTTCATTGGTCAAAGTCCTTTTGCATACTATTTCCATAGCGTTTCCATCTTTTCCAAGGTTTTCCCTTTTGTTTCAGGAATCAGCTTCCAGACAAACCAAGCTGCCAAAAGGCACATGATTCCATAAACCCAATAAGAAAAAGCATGATTAAATAAATTGTTCAACCATGTACTTTTATCCATTATCGGAAAAGTGGATGAAATGATGTAATTTGAAATCCAGAGAACAGCAACGGCTGCCGCCATTGCTCTGCCGCGAATCCGATTGGGAAATATTTCGGATAACAGCACCCAGACGACCGGCCCCCAGGAAACCGCAAATGAAGCGGTGTAGGAAAGCATAAACAGCAATGAGATTAAGCTCATTGTTTCAAAAAAGAATGTCATCCCGAGACCGATCATTGAAATAGCCATCCCCAGTGCACCAATGATTAATAAAGGTTTTCGCCCAAACTTATCGACCGTAGAAATAGCGACGATGGTAAAACCCAAATTAATTCCACCAACAATTGTTGTTTGTAATAAAGAACTATCCCTCCCTTCGCCCATGCTCTTAAATATTTCAGGTGCATAGTATAGTACCACATTGATCCCGACAAATTGTTGGAATATGGAAAGAAGAACACCAATCACAATCACGCGAAATCCAAAAGTAAGTACTTTTCCTGATGTTGTGTTAATGCTTGCTTTTATTTCATTAAGTTCAGAAAGGGCTCTTGCCGTATTAGTCACTTTTGTTAGTATCTGGAAAGCCGATTCATGCTTGTTTTTGATAACCAACCAACGCGGACTTTCCGGAACAAAAAACAAGAATAAAAGAAATAGCGCTGCGGGCAATATTTCGGAGCCGAACATCCACCTCCAGCCAGAGCTGAACAGCCATGCATCATTACCTTGTTGTGCAATACCATAGTTCACAAAATAGACAACCAGCATGCCAAAAATGATGGCAAACTGATTCCATGAAACCAGCCTTCCGCGGATTTCTGCCGGTGCCATTTCTGCTATATACATGGGTGAAAGCATGGAAGCAAGCCCTACTCCAATTCCACCGAGCATCCGATAGAGAGTAAAGATGTAAATGAACGTATGATCAGCCTGGCCAATCGGTCGTATAAAAAGTTCCGGTATGGCAGATCCAATCGCAGAAATTAAAAACAACACCGCAGCCACCATCAAACCTTTTTTACGCCCAACTTTCATACTAATATATCCGCCAGATAGTCCTCCGATTATGCATCCGATTAATGCACTTGACACTACGAATCCCAACATGGAATTGGACGCTGTTTCGGATAGGCCAAAAGGTTCGATAAAAAATTTTTGCAGGGAATCTACCGTTCCTGAAATAACTGCCGTATCATAACCAAAAAGGAGACCACCAAGTGTAGCTACCAGTGTGACTGAAATAATAAAAGCCAGGTTGATTTCTTTTCCTGGCCCTTGGATTCTTTTTTCTGTTTCCATAATCGCAATAAAATAAGTAATGTTGACTGCCTCAAAATGCGCTTGAAATTTCTAATTCAATCTATGTTCCCAGAGACTAATCGAAGATCTCACCTGGAGAAGTCGACACCGTTCCTCTCAGGAAAAGCTGCAAACCATGAGGATGTACGAAACAGGATTGGGAGATGTAATGAATCACCACTTTGTCATAGTACTATTTTAATCCCAATTCCTTACACATCCGATAAAAATTCGATGGCGCGATGCCAAGCTTTTCAGCCGCGTTGGTATCGGAGCTTGAAATGCTTCTGACATATTTGAAGTACTTGAGGCGGAATGCTTTTTCCATCTCGCGCAGTGTCAACACCTGACCGGTGAAGAGTTCTTCAAAAGGGGCATCTTTTGAGATCACAATGTTTTTCAAAATCATCGGATTGCTCACCTCTTTGACACCGATATGATCGGTGCTATTCAGCACGAGGCGCTGCGCGACATTCCGCAGCTCACGTACATTTCCCGGCCATTTGTATTTCAATAAGATCTCTTGAGCTTTGGAATCCACCGATGGAGGCGGAACTCCCATTTCGATGCTAAAGCACTCCACGAAATAAGTAAAGAGCAGCATAATGTCTGAACCCCGCTGGCGAAGCGGAACAACATCAATAGGGATGACATTGAGCCGATAGTAGAGGTCTTCACGGAAACGGCCATTGGAGATCTCTGACGCGAGGTTTTTATTCGTAGCAGCAATAATCCGCACATTCACTGACATGCTCCCTGTGCGTCCGATTTTCTCGATTTCTCCCTCCTGAATAACGCGCAACAACTTCACCTGCGCAGAGAGTGAGAGCTCCGATACCTCGTCGAGAAATATCGTTCCGTTGTTGGCAATCTCGAAGAGTCCTGATTTATTACTGTGTGCTCCGGTAAATGCTCCTTTCTCATAACCGAACAATTCACTCTCCACCAGTTCATGGGGAATGCTTCCGCAGTTGATGGGAATTAACTTCTCATACTTCCGCCGGCTGAGGAGGTGAATATTCCAGGCCACGAGTTCTTTACCAGTTCCGGATGCACCCGAAATGAGGATGTTTGCATCGCTCTTTGCATACTTATCAATCGACTCGTGTAATTGAACCATCGGTTTCGATTCACCCAGCATCTTTTTCGACTCCAGCAAGCTCTCGATGCTCTGCATCAGCCGCTTATCCGATTTTAATTTATGCTTCTCCAGTTTCTTCTTCTCGTACGCATTCACGATACTGAGAATAAAGTCTGTCGGCTGATAGATATAGTCCTCAATATTTCCGGGGTATTTCGTGCAGTACCAAAATGCCCCTGCCTTCAGCAGATTGTTCGCAAAATCGAAGTCCGTGGTATTGGTCGTCATTTTTGTGATCACAATAATCTGTAGAAAGGGGTCGAGTTCCTTAATTTTTTGGATCAGTTCCTCGCCGCGCAGACCACCCGAAATTTGGTAATCAAGGATCACAACATCATAATGATCGGGGTGCATCTGAACATGCTCGAGTGCGGCCTTGCCGTTTGAGACGACGCTTTCCACCACAATTTTTGTGGATGAGAGCCTCAGAGTATTTTTTACGCGGGCGACATCAAAGTCTTCATCGTCCACCAACAACACCCGAATGACAGTCGAACTGGACATATACGCTCCTAATGCTTGATTGTGATGATAAACCGGCAACCGCTGTAGTTCAGGTTCTCGACATCAAGCTGCCAGCCGCATTTGCCGACAGCAAGCTGATGAGAGATATAGCAGCCGTATCCGGAATGGGACTCGATATGTTTTTTCGTTGTCTCATGCTCAAGGAAGAGTCTCTTGATACCCTTTGGGCCCGGTTTGAGAAGCTCGGGGGCAATACCCTTGCCATTATCCGAGATGAAAATATACGACGTGCGGTCGGTTGGGTCATACTTGGTCTGGATCTGGATCGTCACATAGCTGACACCGCAGTGATCAATACTATTCTGAATAATGGGTTCAAGAATTTCCCAGACATTAAATTCATTCACATGAACCAGGGGGAGTGCAGGGTCCAACTCCAACTTTAAATCGAACATTTCATTCTTGCTCGAGAGCCGCAGGAACACGTGCTGGACAATAAATTCGATCACCGTATTCACATTGGTGCGAAACATCGGATTAATGATGGTATTAATATCCTGATCGTACCACTTCATATCGTAGATGATCCGGGAGATAAAATTCGAATACGTAATCACCCGCTGTTTATACTCCCCCAAATTATCGGCATTCATTTTCCGGACATCATCTTTGATGAATCCCATGATCTTTTCCGCTTTATGGTGGGTGTGGTACATCCGTTTTGTGAACAGCGACTCCTTCTCCAGGCGAATCTGTTTGCGGAGATTCTCCTCATGCTCGAGAAACAACTCCTCCTGTACCTGGTTACGTTCACGGACAGCCCGCGAAGAGACGATGAAGATTGCAATAAGGCCGACAAGAATGAGGGCAGAAAAAATGAGCGACACCTTATCGAAACTCGACTGGATTTCCGACGTCAGGAAGGTGAAGTCCGGCGTGATGCGCATGTACAGCACACCGAGGTATTCGCCATCCGGGACGAAGGGAACAATGACATCAAACGTTTTTTCATTGGTGACGGCACTTAGAATTTTTTCGTTTCGGCGTACCTCGTCTTTCACCCGGAGAAAAAACTGAAGAGCGGTGGTGTGAGGATTCCGGACGCCATCCTCTGCCGGTTTCAGCGAACCGCTGAAATAGGATGAGAGCTTGAGCCCATTATCGATAATATAGATACGCTGGTCCCGTGCCAGAATCAGACAGATATCTTCCACGCTGCGATGAATCAACTGCTGCTTAAACACCACATTCAAGGAATGGGCGATGCTATACTCGGTGGAATCCTGCTGGGCACGGAGACGCTGCTGCCGCTCGAAGAGCAGCTCGACGTTCGTCGTTGTCACCAACGCAAGGCGTTCAGCATAGTATTTCTGGAACCAACTCTGGGTATCCAGTAAAAAGTTACTGAGCGTGTCTTTCTGGAAAAAGATAAGAATAATCTGAAAAGAGATTAGAATGAAGAAAATGACGATGATATGCCGGATCTCGAGTTGATAGCGGGAGATCTTTGCTTTGATCTTTTCCGGCAGGTGAATGCGGAACCAAGGCATGATTATCTCCCTCCCGACTCAGAATCTTCTGAGACAATCGCAGTATGGACACGCCGGAGCGCGTCATCGACCGATATTTTTCCCATGATCGCCAGTGAGAAGTAACGCGCCATGATCTTGGAATACTTCGTGTAATTTTCTCCTAAAGGCCGATGAGCACCAAATGTCATCAATTCGTTAATCGCTGCAATTTCGGGATATCGCCGGAGAAATGTCGTATCCGAATAAAAAGAATTAATCACTGGGTAATACCCACCCAAGGTGTAAAAGATTTCCTGTGATTGATCCTCGAGTAAAAATTTGACAAAGTCTATTGCTGCCTCTTTTTTTGTACTCGCCTTCGAAACCATGATATTCCATCCGCCAAAGACCGATTTCGGTTTTCCTCCCGCCGGATACGGAATCGGCGCCATCCGCAAATGCTGTTCTTTTTCACGATCGATCGCTTCATATTTGAAATCCTTTTCATAGCTCGTCCAGCCGCGAATAAACAACCCATCGTGCCGGATGAAATAGGCATAGCTCGGCACCTCGGTAAAGTTGCTCACGGCGCGTGGCGTTGCGGAGTAGGTATGAACGAGATCGACAAGCAATTGGAGTGCTTTTTTTGTTTCGGGGGTATCGAAGCGAAAACCGACGGTTTCAAAATAATCAGGCCGGAGGCTCAACACCAGTTCAATGTAGCTGCAAATCAGCCCCTCGTAATCGGCAGCGGGAAAAATATAGAAAGGCCCCTTCCAATTCAATCTCGCTTGCAACTGCAAGAATTGAGCCCAGGTCATACCTTTCCGAATCTGTTGGAAAGTCTGATCACTCCTAGGAAATTGTTTCAGTAAATCTTCCCGGTAATACATCACACCCAGAACGATATCGAGCGGTACAGCCACCAACTCGCCTTCATGGTAACAGGTTTCCATTGCCTTTGCCCGAACTCTCTTGCGTTCCGCATCAGTGAAGTACTTTCCCAACGGTTCACACCATTTCGCGAACCGATGGACCCAGATCACATCCACTGCAAGCACATCAATCGCGTCGTCCTCCCCCCGCAAGGACCGGGCAAGTAATTCTTTCCGGGTATCGGTATTGAATTCAGAGTTGGGGAAGTCTATCGGAACCACCTTGATCGATCCGGCATGGAGAGCATTATAACGATTGATGAGGAGATGATGCGCTTCCGTCATGCGATCAGCAAAGTAGATTTCCGTGACTGTCGGTTCCTGCCGGTGAGTAAATAAATAGAACACCAGAACATAGATCAAAACGACAGCGGTAAAGATACCGATCCCGAGAATTTGTCTACTTGTCATAAGAGGCACTGTTCCCTTCCGTGGTTGATTCTGCAGTACTGTGCTCTATGCCTTCTGCGGGGATAATTTGGCATCTTGTTCCGGCAAAGTCAAACTGATTACGAAAGCTGTCAACGAGGAGAAGGCTGTCTTATCCGAGTCGCAATTCAGGTTCGCTGAGTAAAACAGAGATTCAGAGAATTCTCAACTACTGCAATCCTATGATAACAATTTCTCCCGATTCTCATTGCGCGAATACGCGCCCGGACAATACCCGCGGGAACGACCTGACCTTATTCAGTAGTTAAATGTAGAATCGGCGAACGCTCGCGCACACCATTTTCAAGAGCATAAAATGATGCATTGATAGCACCGAGTGGAAGGAGTGCTATACCTTTGGTCGTACCCGCAATTAATCGTTGGAGAACCGGTTTGGGAATGACAGCGAAGTTTTTACCGCCGCGCGATTCACTCACATCGAGATCGATTATCATCTGGGAATTAAAGACTCGCGAAATCGATTGTCTCTGGCAAAACGAAAAGTAAGTAACCTTGCTCTGATTCCATGCAGAATCGCCACTGAGGATTTCCACGATTCTGATCATCCCAAAATTCTTTTGTTCCGGCAAGAGCCGTTGGAGAGAATATGTAGTAAGCTCCAGCACACCTTGCCCAGTGGCAGACATTCCGGCAACACTGCTCAGGTCCCAACGAAGTATCACAGCCTGTGTTCCGCCAACGGTGAGAAGAGGTTCTGCCCCGGTTTCATCGCGGGCACACCAGTTGTTGAAATTCAGATCCGGAAAATGCGAATCGATCATCCCATCGTGGGCAACAGGAATGTGCTGTGTAAAAGATGCAGGCTCCGGTACCGGCGGGTGATATGGTACTTGCACACCTTTATCAGCTCCGGCAGAATCGGTATCGACAATGTCGACTCTAACATAATCAATATCAAGTCGGTATGATTCCAACCCCCAATCCATTAAGGCAAGTTGGCTATAGATAGTATCTCCCGGCAGAGCATCGAATCCCTTCGTTGTCATGCTCACGGTGTGCCATTGAACGGTATCAGGAAGATCGAACTCCATAAGATGCGAGTGATAATCTTTTGTGCTTTGAGTGTTAAGATGGAGATTGATCCGGCGCGGTGCATGACTCGTCTTGACCCGCGCTTCGATGCGGAGTGCATATCGAGGATTTTTCAATCGTTGAAGGTCCATTCCCCCGGAAACTTGCCGCCGTATCAACGCCCACCAGACATTCCTGATATCGCTCCTCGCATCGACCGTGATTGTTGCATACCCTTTCCCCGAGTGGAATAATATCATTCCAGCAGCCCCATCGCCGGTATAGTATGTCCATCCGTTGACGCCGCTTGGATCGTAGTTGAGTCTATCGCTTGTGAATTCATCGATAAATTGAGCAGAGGTGGGGAATACTACAAACATCGCTGACAACATAATAAAAAGGAAAGAGACACTACGCTTCAGTACCAGCAGAGTTAGAAGTCGTAATTGAAACAATACTCGCTCGACTAAAGATTTCGTTGAGCAATCCTTCATCGTCATCATTTGCTTTGGTGTTGAATCCCGCTTGATATTCTTGTTTATACCAGTTCGTTGTCTGCCACTTCCATAAGGATAAAAAAGACCTGCCCCTCCGTGGCCGTTCCCGGATGATCAAATTCCGGTGAACCGCACACACCCTGAACCAAGCCAAGGTTATCCACTTTGGAGTGGGCGGCAGCCCGCATCCTGTCGGCTTTCTCTCTGTAGCTTCTATCCAACCATCCTCCCTTTATACCCCGGTAGACAGAGTATGCAATCATCTGCGAGAGATTCGTTTCAATAAACGACTTCGGATCGTCAACAATGTTATGAAAGAGTCCGTCCTGGCGGAGATGCACAAGACATCCATCGATGATCTCACGAAGATACACAATCAATTTGTTGCGTTCATTTTGCATCGTGACTGGCAGCATCCGGATGACCCTTGTGATACCCGCCGCTGACCATCCATTGCCAACACCCCAGCATGCTTTCCGGGCAAAGTCTTTTTTTTCACAATCCCACATATGGGATAACAGTTGCTTATCGCTGTTCCACAGATATCTCCGCGCACCGTCGATCTGTCGTATTGCTTCCTCAAATTTTCCGGCAGCAGCCAGAAACGGTGGGAGCATAAAGATGATATCGCTCCAAATCTGTGGCATATTTGTAAAATGATAGATGATCCCCTCTTTATCCCGGGGTGCTTTGGTTAGAATGTACTCCAACAATTTTTGAAAACCATTCATCAGAGTTTGGTCACCGGTCCTATTGGCGGCCCAGAGAACCGCTTCGCCCGGTGAACAGGCATCGCTGAGTGCGAATTCTTCCCCGAGCATGGCAAGGCGCCCGTCTTTCGATTGACGCAGTACAGCGTCCTTCGCCATAAGGATTACCAGGTCTGTCTCTCCAAGTTCCAGCATCGCCTGCATCGCAACACCCTGTTCCCAGGTTGCCCGCTGCATCGAGAGCATCGCCAGCTTAACCTTCTCTATTATAGGGGAACGTGCAAGTGAAAAAGGTTGGGAAGATCGATCGCCCTTGCATCCGAGGAGGACGGTCGAACCTGCTATTGTCAAACCTGTCAGTGGTAGACCTCTAAGAAAATTTCTTCTCTCCATGGATGATTTCCTTTAATCGGAGGTTAGCCCAAGTTCGACAGTTGTGAAGAAAAAACGATGATTCTGAGCTATAAGAGGCAAAAGGTGTCAAAAGTTTACACTACAATTTGAGTTTCATTTCAAGCCTGGAAGGGGGTTTGAGATTTAGTTTGTGCAATAGAAT
>JAZDJN010000056.1:0-88257 GCA_043803945.1 bacterium
GGGCGCGACAGGAGTGTATCCTTTGTCATCGATCAGGTGAGCAAGTTTCAATCCACGCGCCCACGCGGGGCGCGACATAAGCACAACGATCTATGACTAAACTATGAGCTGTTTCAATCCACGCGCCCACGCGGGGCGCGACGCATCACCTGTTCAGGTGGAAGATACTTCAATCCGTTTCAATCCACGCGCCCACGCGGGGCGCGACCATTCTCCCGCCCACTGACAGGCTTTCACATTGTGTTTCAATCCACGCGCCCACGCGGGGCGCGACGTTTGTGCGCCGGGAATGAACATCGGATTGTCAAGTTTCAATCCACGCGCCCACGCGGGGCGCGACATCCGGCGGATTGGGAAGACATCGAACTGACGAAGTTTCAATCCACGCGCCCACGCGGGGCGCGACTGGAGACTAAAGGCGGGTCTGTACCCGGTCAGGAGTTTCAATCCACGCGCCCACGCGGGGCGCGACCCAACCGACGATCCATAAATTCCCTATTCCTGAGTTTCAATCCACGCGCCCACGCGGGGCGCGACGATGACGTTTCCACAGACACACTCAGGATTAAGGTTTCAATCCACGCGCCCACGCGGGGCGCGACACTATGTCAAGAACTCGATGGAGATGGTTGGCGAGTTTCAATCCACGCGCCCACGCGGGGCGCGACCGTTGTATGGGATGAACGAGAAGAGCCATTCAAGTTTCAATCCACGCGCCCACGCGGGGCGCGACTTCAATATCCCCGTTCAGATTCAAAACATGATGCGTTTCAATCCACGCGCCCACGCGGGGCGCGACCATAGTGCGGATCAACATCGAACGTAACTTCTTTGTTTCAATCCACGCGCCCACGCGGGGCGCGACTGTCGGCTCCATGCGTGTTGATTGCAACCAGGATGTTTCAATCCACGCGCCCACGCGGGGCGCGACAAAAAGGAGTGCGGCAGATAATCCAATAACAACGTTTCAATCCACGCGCCCACGCGGGGCGCGACCTGACATCCACGCCAGCGGCCATGAGTAACATGCGGTTTCAATCCACGCGCCCACGCGGGGCGCGACTGTACCCATTAGCCGTGATCGATCACTCGACTTGTTTCAATCCACGCGCCCACGCGGGGCGCGACAGTACGATCAGGCGAAAAAGCGATCGATCATTACGTTTCAATCCACGCGCCCACGCGGGGCGCGACTTATTGGCATATTCCACCTAATTGGTCATGATGGGTTTCAATCCACGCGCCCACGCGGGGCGCGACTTAAAATTAATAGTGTCGTCGTCGCACGCATGGAGTTTCAATCCACGCGCCCACGCGGGGCGCGACTAATTCTTGCCGTCGTTGTTGTTGCTTTTAACTGGTTTCAATCCACGCGCCCACGCGGGGCGCGACCTGGCCGAGCTCTGATTCGTCGCAGAGGAATGATGTTTCAATCCACGCGCCCACGCGGGGCGCGACCAAATTTGGACACAAACACTATTGCGTTGATAGGTTTCAATCCACGCGCCCACGCGGGGCGCGACCGTATGGCTATTTCTACATGCTTGGAGTTGCATGTGTTTCAATCCACGCGCCCACGCGGGGCGCGACTGTTACTGATATTAGTGCAATTATATCATAGTACATTGCTTCCTCAAACGCTCACGTATCTATGTCAAAGAACATTTTACTTAAGGAAGCGAAATAGTAACGTATTTATCCAAAATTCGAAGCGCTAACCCCCTATGCTTTTCATGTGCGCTCCGCTTAGCGCCCATCAGAAATTTGATGGGCTACACAATAAGAGTGTCATCGACATTCTTGACAGCACCAGAACCATGATGCTCAACCCGGCGATGCCAGTTGGAGCCAAGATAATAGAACCGCAGGCTATCTTCTTCTGCCTTATATTTCGATAACAATTTGTCTTTCAACGTTTCCCATTGTGCCGGATCAACATTGCACTCATACACTGAGTTTTGAACACGCAAACCATAATCAAGACAGATTTCTGAAATCTTCCTCAATCGCATAACACCGGCAGGTGTCTTTGTTGAAACGTCATAACTTACAAGAACCATCATATACCGTATTCCATAGTTATGTTTGGGGGATCCCATTTACCGATGTATCAGTTAGCAATATCTCCCAGGCAGAAGCGTCCTATGATTTCATATAAAAAGGAGGATACTCTGATAAATCTCCACGAATATACCTCGCCAATAATTGAGCCTGTATATGAGGAAGCAATCCTATTGTCATCTTTTCGCCAAGAAAGGGATGCGTAATTTCTTCTTGCTTCCGCTTTTGATATGCCGAAATCACGGTCTTCCTTGTTTCATCAGACATTTGTACTTCACCCGATTCACGGATCTCGAAATCCTTTTTCGTTACCTGGTTCAGGTTGATGAGATTCAGCATGATCCGATCGCCAAGATATGCACGGAACTCTTCCATAAGATCGAGAGCTAAACTGGGTCTTCCCGATCTCAGTTGGTGAAGAAAACCCACCTGCGGATCGAGTCCGGTCGTTTCAAGTGCTGACCGCACATCATTTGCAAGAATCGCATAGAGAAACGAAAGAAGCGCATTCGCCGGGTCGAGCGGTGGACGTTTTGATCGATGCGTGAATATAAAATCCTCCTGTTGCGAGACGATAAGCGAGGAAAATACATTGAAGTAGACATTGGCACATTCACCCTCATACCCGCGGAGCCCGTCAAGCGTTATCGCCTTCTGAATATCTGCCAATCGATTTCCCAGGACAGTCGCAGCAGACTCAACCGAATCGGTAGCAGAATCCGGATGATTACGCTGATGACGAAGAAGAAGGTTTCGATAATTTGCGACCTTTGCCGCAACGATCGGACGCGCAATGGCGAGTGATTCCATTTCGTTATCAGCAATGGCGTACTGAGCCTTTCGCAACAGTACATTCCCCTGTTGCGCTCCATACACCCGTGCGAGGAATTTTCCTGTCTCCGAAAGGTAACTGACCCCAACGTTATTCTCCGCACAGAATGCCATCAATTGGGGAGATAAGGCCTTGAATCCGAAACAGACGATATTTTCAATAGAATGCACTGGAGCCTGAAACACTTTTTTGTGATCTATTTCCACAACGAATGTCTCGCGTTCCTTATGAACATACGCATCATCGGAAGTGATGTAAAGAGTATTCAAATGTTTTTTCATGTGAATATTTCTTTGGTAGGACACACATTCTTGTGTGTCTCTCTACGCGTTGTGTGTTTTCCATGTGTGTTCAAGTAGGACATTCAAGAATGAATGTCCTACCCGCATTTGTCTTCATTATAATACCACCCGGCATAGTTTTCCGGATTTTCTGTTAATCCTTTTTTCACTGGATTGTTGTACATATAATTCAACTTCTCGTCGAATTCATTTCCATCCCGCACAATTCTATCGAACGACTCTTTCTGCCAGATCACTCCTTTAGCGTTTCGGTATTGGTTGATCTTATGCGCGCTCACACCTTTTATACCGTGCATAATTCTGCTTAAAGTAACTCCTTCCTTTGGCTTTAAAAGCAAATGCACATGATCCGGCATCACTATGACAGCATAGCAGGTGTAGAACTTTCCATCCCCTTCTTTAATATGATCAAGAACGATGCGCTGTTCATTCCTATCAAACATCGTCTCGTACGCACAAAATGTCACAAAGTAGATGGAACCATCGATTGTCCAATGTGGCAAATGCCGCCGCGTTATTTTCAATTCTTCTGACATATGTTTTTGTATGGACATTCAAGAATGAATGTCCTACCGGTTACCTATTGTAAATATAACTCTTTCATATACTGATTTAACTTCTTTTCATTCATCGCTTTCGGCATACAAATTTCTTCCAGAGAACAATTTCTACACTTTACATTATATCGTGCCGCCGGTACTTTCTTTTGCGAGACAATCTCATGCACGGCAGCGATGATTTCTTCTGTTTGTTTCCGTAACTCTGCATCAATCGACACTACATTTCTTCGTCGAATTTTACCATAGAAGAATGCCCCCTGCACTATGTTCGTATTCAACATTTCTTCCAAGCAGAGAACCTGGGCACATAATTGTGCTTTATCGCATATGTCTTCTTTCGGTTTGCCGGACTTAAATTCTACTGGCAATACATCTTCCTGTTCGTTCCTACCTTTATGAAACTCCACCACATCGCATCGTCCGACAATGCCAAGCCGGGTCGAGTGGATTCTTAGCCCGCGTACGGTTTTCAATGTGCCTCTTGTTTCGTACGTGTCGCTATCTACCTTTTCGTGGAGGATGTCGCCCCGAACGGTAAAGACGTTCTCATGCCATACATCCTCGACATGGATTAACGCGCATTGCCTGGGACAGTATACATAATGTTGAAGTGCACCGATATGGATGAAGTCGTCTTCGCTATACATAAATATTTCTATGGTAGGGCACTCATTCCTGCATGTCTATTCGATGCTGTCCCAGAAGCCTTCTTTTGAAGCTCTGGGTGTGAAATAATATATGAGTTTCATAAGCCTTGTTGGTCGAGAAGCCTGCTCGACCAACATTCTGGACGCCTCGCCCGATAGTTCCGATGAACATTAGGCATTATACTTCCCCCATGAGCAGGTTCGAGCTTCAGTTATCGACAACTCATTTCCGCTCGATTCATCTTCTCTGCTTTTTAGATGATAGCAATAGGTGACATCGCTAATGTGACTTACGTAAATCAATTTGCATTGTCTCGGGCAAAACACGTAATGCTGCAATGCGATGAGCTGTATGTAATCGTCTTCGGTGAACATGAGTTGTCAGAGCTTCTCGTCGAGTGCAATTCCCTTCGGTATGTTGCCTTTGTTAATTGTGACTTCATAATCACCCCACGCGCGGGGAAGCTCAACGTCTTTTTTCTTTTCAACATTCACGCGTTCAAATAATTCTCCTGCGCGGGCATTGCCGAGATGGCTTTCGTGTTTGAACACGATAAGTTTTCGCGGATTCATTTCGCCACGGGCAGCAGAGCGGTCGTGCTCAAACGCATTAAGCAAGGATTCCCAAAGTAATGTGAGATCATCTTCAGAAAAACCGGTTTTCGCTGCATCCACCGCAGAGACAAATCCGTGCATTGTGTAAAGGCCATAAGGGACTGTTGATTTGCGTCCCATTGTAGAAGCATATTCCCGACCTTCTTGTTTTTTTGCTTCTTCCGGTGTTGTTACGGCACAACGTGTTATTGTATGCTCAGCTTGATAGATTCGATCCTCGGAACGTGAAAAAGTAAATTGTATTGGTCCTTTTACTGTTCCCGCCCCTTGTTTTCCAACAGAAAGAACTGCACCAAAAGCTCGAATATCCCAATATTGTTCACACAAGCTCTTCTTCCTGTCTTCTATTTCTTCTCCTTTTTCATCATCTATAATTTTACCCAAAACATTCCCTTGCCTAATAAAAATTGCATGCTTACTCTTTTCAGCTGCTGTTGCTTTATCGAATTTTAGCTCAACATAGTTTCTGACTTTTCGCTTAATACAGACATCCGTTACAAGTCCTTCTTGATTCTCCGCGTCAACGCGGGGTAGATTGTCCTGATCAGGATCGCCGTTAGGGTTGCCGTCTTTTACATCGAACAAGAAGACAAAGTCATAGCGGTTCTTAATTACGTTACTCATTGTATGTTCTCCTTTTATAATTTTGTTTGTAGGATAGACATTCCTGTCTGTCCTTTTTTAGCATGGACATTCAAGAATGAATGTCCTACCCATTGGTTACTTTGCAAAATCATGCTGCCGTTGATGATAATATCCAATGGCAAAGCTCGCCTGATCTTCTAACGAAAATGTAACAGGGAAGCGTGAACCTTCAACATTGCACATCAGTTCTTGCAGTTGTTTATCAAGATTGACAGAAAGTCCCGGTTTCTCTCCGCGTATCTTCGATAAATGATGCTGTGAGAGTTTCATTAATCTTCCAAATGCCGTTGAAGGCGTGGTCGAAGCAGACGAGAAAAACCGTTCTCGTATGCCTGCGTTGAGGTTGCCGCCCGATGCATGATATTGGATTGATTCCAAAACGGCAAATAACCGTCCGCATATGTAGGCAATGTTTTTATTCGATTCATCGAGTATCGACATATACTTGGTTCCTCCTTTATGATTATTGTTTCGATTTAAAATGAATTTTAAAAGTGCAATTCTCTCGGATAAAACAATCTCCCAATGAGACATCACTTTACCCTTATCTGGTTTTGCGCTTTGTTCTGCTCTAATGCGGTTTAACACGGCACTGAGAAGCCAGAGTGGTGGTGTAGCGCCAAGTACGGCACATTTCCAGAGTGCTGCACCGATTCTTCCATATTGAACATCGTTTCCACTCTTGCTTTTAACGCTTGACACGAGGCTGTAAAATCGTGGGAACTGCGTAACGATTTTTTTACCGTCCTTGTTGTATTCTCCTATTGAGACACTCTCAAACCAGTTTGCCAAATTGGCTCGTAGATTAGGGAGGCTTGTCTCGATCCAATCACGCACTGCAATGCGCGCTGCTGCACCGCTTAGTGTGATTGCGTAAAACTTATCGATCATTGCTTTCTTCTTCTCCACAAGCGTTGCTTGGCCTGATTCAATAGATTTTATCATCTCTCGAATTTTACCTTCGTTAGGTGGTTCATCAAGCCAGCCGAGTTCCTCACTTTGTATGGAATCACGGAGCCAAAAAACGGCAGCGGTATCTTCAGAAATTCTCTGACGATTACTGTAACTATAATAATCTTTTCCGTCTTTGGTTTTCTTTTTTGTACCGGTGGAGAGTAGCCAATTCAAAGCATCAACATATGCTTTCGCACAATGTGTACATATAAGAGAATTGTCGTTTCCCTCAAGACCGTATGATGAAAAAACATCACCCTCAAAGGAAACGAGGTAATTACCTGTTGAATTAGGATTTGGAACGCTTCGTATAGTTCCATGAGTTGAAATATCTCGTACTCGATATTCTGATGACCCGCAACATGAACATTTTTCCTTATTGGCTCCTATGAGTGCCTTTTCCTTCTCATCATACTTCTGTTTTATTGCTTCGTATAGTGATTTGTCTTTGTGAAGAACAACATCTCTGTGTCCCTTGGTCTGGATTACGAAACCAAAGTTTGTACCTTCTTTTAGTTCTTTCGTATTTATTTTGGATTGAAAGTCTTTACGGGCTGCTTTTAATTCCTTTTTATTTTCATAAAAGGCGAGAAGTGATTTAATGCCTGTAACTTTCTGATAGTCTCTCAGTTTTATTTGATATGCTTCAAGACATTCTTTTGTCCTCTTGGTTTCAGGGAATCCCAATACATACTTAGCGTTATCTACAACTAGACGCGCTAGGACATTACTAGTCCTTCCGGCGTTTTCGGTCCTTACGAGATCTTCAACGACCGTCATGCCTTTTTCTGTTGGAATGATGCCGTTGTATTTACCCGTTTTTGTTATATATATGTACGCATCAAGTCTTTCTTTACATAGAGCGTCATGAACGAGGCTCTTGTCTATTTCATCCTTCCTAATCCTCTCAGATAAAAGAACAAGTTCTTGTATCATAATTCCTCCTTATCCGCAACTTCTTCAGCAAGATTGAATTCATGAATCAGTTGCCTTGGATACGTTGCTATCTCACCTTGAATGTGTTTGCTTGTAAGTATTTGTTTGTACGCCTCACTGCAATCCAAAACACCATTCCGAACGGCTACATCATAAAAGAATTTTGGCATTGGTACACCGTTCTCGTCATACCACATATCAAGGAACATACTGCCGATAGGAATTTCTTCTTGTATGGGCCTGTCATTTTCTGACACGGGTAAAAACTCTGCTGCAAACTCACGTGTCCCTAAGAATGGACGTCGCCAGCATTGCCCCTTGCGTAATCTCCGGTTGAACATCTCAACGTATTTCTTTGGAGGATTCTTTCCATCAGGCACGGATTGAAAGACCGATGCTTCGATGATGTATCCAACATCTTTGAGCACAATGCTATTACGTTGAGTACGATTTTCTTCGATAATAATCGGCGTCTTTCCCTGTCTGGCATTGATTTCGTTGCGCTTTACCGAATGGAATTTCACCTGCTCAAGAACGCTGATCCTATGAACATGCCACGCGAACTCTGGTTTCCAGAGAATGCAATCTAATACCCCCCGCGCCGCCGAGGGAGTCATACAAGGATAGGTCATTCGTTCAACCTTAAGGTCAGGGCGGGTGAAGCAGGCAAACTCACCCGTTACTTTTACCCGAACAGAATTGTCATTCATGATTCCTCCTTTTTTATAAAATAATGGTTTGGTGGGACACACATTCTTGTGTGTCGTTCATGACATGGTCAACCAAGAATGGTTAACCCACCATAGTTAAAACACTGTCTCAACATCTTCCGGTGCAAGTCCGATACTGTCATTGTAAGTTCCATGCCAGATGTGCAGCGAATCTTTGAAATGTTCAATCTGGTTTGAATACTTCACCAAGAAAGGGTTGTACACCTGCACGCTGAACTGCTGCAATTTTCTGTAATGTTCTCTTTTCATCAATAAGCTGTTTTCAATTTCTTTAAGCAATAACCTACTTTCTTCTGAGTAATCTTTAATGAACAACGATACAGTCGGTGAATCAATGAGTCTGAAGTTCTCAGCAACAGTTTTAAAATTACCCTTTTCCCTGTTTTCCGTAATATTATATTTGTCGGTATCAATAAAAAGATTTGTTAATTCTTCATAGTATTGCTCAAATGAGTCTGCTCTATGTAAAAGCTCTGGATCGTGTTTTATCATTCCTAATGCCCTATCAGCGCACGCTTTATATGTTGTATCGGGCATTTTTTGGTGTTCAAGATTAAATAGTACAACACGCCCTTTTTTTAATACGCCATTTCGGTTGCACCTACCAGCAGCTTGAATTACTGCATCCATTGGAGCGATAGCACGATACACACACGGAAAATCGAGATCAACACCAGCCTCAACCAATTGCGTTGAGAATACCGCTATTCTTTTTCTGCTTTGAAGATCTGCAATAATATTATCGATGGTTTTCTTGCGGTGATGTGGACACATTGCAGTGGAGAGATGGTAATATTGTTCATGAATGCCAGATTTTGAAATGAACTGGTATAATTCCCTTGTGACAGCTTTTGTGTTGGCTATAACAAGAAACGACCCGGTTTCCTTTGAGAGTGTATCTGTCAATAAGTCAAAAGAGACCTCATTAAGATTCTTCATCAATTTGTAGTTCACTCTTTGCGTTGCCTTGAAATATTTCTGCGGTTTTGTTATCAGAGGTTGAATAGTATCTATACCCTCAAATCCTTCTCGCTTCTGGAATGCCGGCTGTGTTGCAGTGCAGAACAGGAATGATGTTCGTGCCAATTCAACAATATTCTTGAGCATCACAACGATGGGTTCAGCATACTGTTTCGGCAATGTTTGTACTTCATCGAAGATAACGACCGATTCCGCAATGTTGTGGTTCTTCCTACACTTGAACGGGCGATTACTAAAAAGCGACTCAAAAAATTGCACGGATGTCGTCACGATGATCGGCGCATCCCAATTTTCGCAAGCAAGCCGTTTTGACAAGTCCGAGCCTGTGCCCACAGCATTCTCATCATACTTGTCGTTATCCTTGTCCTCTTCTATTATTCCGGAATGATGTTCAAGGACAACGTCGTCTCCAAATACATTCTTTAAAATCTTTGATGTCTGGTCGATGATGTTTATGAAAGGAAGAACAATAATAATGCGCTTCAATTTATGATGTCGGGCGTGTAATAGAGCCCAATACATTGATATCAACGTTTTTCCTAATCCAGTTGGGAGTTGAAGTGAGAAAAATCCGACAGGAGCGTCATATCGTTTCACTGTTTCATTGCGCGCTTTTGTGCGAAGTGAATTAATGGTATCTGTCGAATGTCCCACAATGAGTTTCTTTTGTAATTCCGTAAATATCTTTTCGAGAGCATCAATGAAAACGTCATAATCAAGCGTAGACCTTATTCGTGCGTTTGTCTTTTCCAGATTGAAATGGTGTTCGGTATCCAACCAATCCGCATCCGTCAGTGCACTGAATAAAAATCGCGTTACACACTCGACATGTAGCTTATCTTTATCGATGAGGCTATTTGCTTCGCCGAAGGATGTTTCTGCTTCAGGAAAACTTTCATAGAAACGCCTTTTCACTTCCTGGATATTATTTGTATCGTCTTCAAGTATTTCAAATGCAGAAACAAGTTCTTCTTTATCTGGCATTCCTGCATGATGACCTTTGATTGCGAATGGTAATGGAATGAATTGTTTTGCAACTGTTCGAGCAAGGAATGCCCCAATGCCTGCATGCGGTGTTTTCGGTTTTCCCGTAGCTAAGTAACTCTGAAACCCATCCTGAAACTTGCCGACATCGTGCAAGAGTCCTGCAAGAAAAAACAAATGCCGGAGTTCATCCGAAGGAGCAAAAGAGAGTGTAAGTTCTGCCGTGCGCTCAAGATGTTCCTTTAAACTGTGCTTCTCACTCTTGTTATTTTCCGAATGAGCGTAGAACATCTGAATCCCTCCTGATCAGATTATAATCCCGATTGATCCTTTTAAGAATCCATACACATCATCCGCTTTATTCTTTCCTTTGGACGGGAAAGCTTCCCGTCCGACAGTGCTTTATTTTTAGAGAATGCATGCTTGGTACATCATCATCACATCCAGATCTGCCCCTTCTCTCAGAAAAGCGGAGTAATGGTAATGGAACATCGATGGAAGATGCTATCAACAACGAGCTTTCGATCTCTGCTGTTCATAGCTCTATTTCCGTCGAAGCAACCGTCAAGTGTCGTTGACCACCGGTACATGACAGTGTATAGTCTGCAATCAATCTCCGATTCTCCGGAAAATGTGTCTGCTTCCGTTGCAGGAGCATTTCAATAATTGCCCTGGTTTCCCCGGGATCATCTTTACCCGTTGCTTCGATGAGCTCTTGCATCTGAACGGCTTGCCCCTCCGGTGGAATCAATGAGAGATTCCACACGGCGATAGAAAATGTCAGCGCAAGCTCGTATGCTGCATCATTGGGAGCGCTGTTCAAGAGCGGCGCTGCAAAGTGCAGCAGCACCTCAGACATCTTTTCCATTCCGGGAGGCCTCGTCCCGATCCGAACACCCTTCCAGAGACCCGATGAAGCAAGGTTCTTCAGTATCTGTGTTTTCGGACCGCTTGTGTTTCCCGAATAACCATGTTTTTTCTGCTTCTTGTGTTTTTTGTGTTTACGGCTCATTACCTGTTGATCCTTTCCGATCGATTTAGCTTTGACATAGGACGGGAAGGCTTCCCGTCCTACAGTGCTTCAATCTCCATCATCCGCTTAATGCTTTCTTTTGTTCATGGAGAAAGGAAGAGTGTTCGGCAGAGAACGTTTCAATCCAACGATAGAATATAGTCGTGAGGAAATTGGAATAGAACAGTGGAAGATACGGATTGTACCCATGAGGGCGGAGTGTCAGTATTAAGCGCATAAGGTGCTGTGGAAAATGAGGATTGAACGCGCCAGAATGTA
Source organism: bacterium (assembly GCA_043803945.1). Taxonomy (GTDB): domain Bacteria; phylum Bacteroidota; class Ignavibacteria; order UBA10030; family UBA10030; genus JAZDJN01. The sequence continues at coordinate 11,540 of JAZDJN010000056.1, forward strand.
AAGAAAATATTATTGAGAATAAAACTCTCTGTTCACGCGGCAATAAAACATCGGCTCGAATCACTTCCTTCTTCGTCCACCTTTGCTCTCTCTTAACAGAAACTGGTCCATGCCTGCCCTTAAATCCTGAATGCTCTCCATCTTTTTCCGAATCCGGATAGTAAAATCGAATGCTTTTGCCAATGGTGCGAGTGCAACGGCAAAATATTTATCCCTCACAAACAGCGTATCCGGTTTGAAGGTAGATCGCTCAATCACAGAACAGATCGCATCGGCCAGCACCTGTTGATCGGATTGATCTGGCGTTGCCGGTGTTGCATTATATGTAATACCGGAGATTTGATTACAAATCGCCGGTACCCGAACAAGATATGGCCGCTCTCTGTCCATAACCGGAACCGGGAAATAGAGGATATCCGCTTCCCAGGCCGTATCGTTTCTCAGATGTTTCGATTTCAATGAATTAATCTGCGCAAGATCAAGTATTGCCGAAATACGGTTATGCGTATTCTCCGGCAATAGCGCCCAGTTTGCGTTGAACTCTGTTCGAGCATCATTAGCAGGAGAATAGACAAGGCAATTATCTTCTCGCAGCGATTCATCCGCTTCGCCCCTCTCCACTCTTCCCAGATGATGGCAAGCAGTTTGGAGTCCGAGTGTAAGAAACCGCGCTTCACTCTCATTAAGAAACCATGGTAAATACCCCGGTAACAGGCTTCTCAGTATAGGCCAGCCAGCTCGGCCTTTGTAAGACCGATTCAACTGTTTGAGTATACGGAGATCTTCCGTCTCGAGATCTGCACGGCCACCAAATTCAGCCATCAAACCATCCTGATAAGCAAATGCATCTTCCCCGCGCTCATCGTCTATTATTTGTCGGTAGATATGCAATCCCCGCTCTCCCCGGTACAAACAGAATCCAAAGAATGTACCGTCGCTCCCCAGCACGACACCGTACCCTGTCTCGCCCGTTGCAGGATCGCTCACACCAATGAGGTCCAGGTCATCCAACACCTCCCATGGTGTACGTGCTTTAAATCGTTCGGCGGCGTCATAGAGTTCATTCCACACAGAAAGCGAGACAACAGGTACAAATAGTTTCATAGTTTATCCTTACTGATAAGATTACGATGTTTTCAGGGGATGCAATTTCATTGAGAACGATATACTCACAATCGTGATGAATATATGTGGATGATATGTTATAGGTTTAGGATATTAATTGCAATGGTTAAGAACAAGGTCGAATTGGCAGGAAAAAGAGTCAGCATACACCATTTATGATTCCTTCTGCACAATAGGTCCACGGCCATTGGTCCCAGGACTCAACAAGTCGTGCCTTCACTGGATTATTCAGCACATACCAAACGGTGCGTTCAAGTTCATCGCTGTCTCGGATAACATGATCATAGCTTTCATCCTGCCAGAATGCGCCATGACGGTGGAGAAGTTTGTTTGCCTTGAGTGCGGTATTCCATTTCAGCTTCCGCAATATTTCTGTTACTGTCGTTTATCTTGTTCATTCTTGATTTCAGCGAATTTGCGGTCTAATTCTTCTCGTTCTTCTCCCATCCGTTTGAAAACCTCCGCTGGCAGCAATCCTTTCAAACGAAACACTACGTGATAGCTGGCTCCCAATGGCTGATAGTGCGGTAGATGACGACGATAGTATATGGTGTTTTTCTCTATGGTTATTTGCTCGCGTAGTATTGCCCTGTTGGTCGGGCAGTCTGCCCGACCAACGTCTGTTTTATTCTCGTCGCAGATGAATCCGCCACCCCGATAAGTCCGCATGATTATCAGGACAAGCTAGTGGTGATCAATCTCTTTAGAAACTGATAGCGAATCGACAGCCCATGTTATCGTAATGGATCCCAATCATCAAATCCCTTTAACACCTGTTTCGGTGTCAGCATCTTCGCTTCCGCTGCCATCAATTGACGCGACCAAGAGATTCTTGCGGCGGCATTGGCTCCGGGACCCGTACTGTTGTATTCATAGTAGCGGGCGGTTTTCTCCGCCTCTGGCTTGCTCCAGTTATGCCAGCCTTCAGGACTGATGTGATTACCCATTTCGCAATTGATGAACGCCGTGTACGCATACAGACGCCAGGGACGGCCCAGGTAGACAATTCTTTCTGTGCTATCGGCAAGGAGTCTGCAGTTCAGAAACACAAAGCCATATTCCCGGTTCGGCAATGTAGAAGCAGCCGTAATGTATGAATTCACCTTGGAGACGATTGTACAATTTTCAAAGAAGGCCGTAGCAGCTCCGAAAATAAAATCAGTGGTTCCTTCAATAGTGCAATTAACATAGTACTGACGGCTCTGCTCACCCGATGCAAAGAGCGTATCCTGATTCCCGATCAATTTACAGTTGCGGAAGACACATCGGTCGCCTTCGACATGGAGCGCCACCGCTTGCCCGACTCTCCCGGCCGAGTTTACAAACGTGATGTTTTCGAACACACAATTATTCCCTGCGACCATGCATGTAAAGGAGGTAAATGTGTTCAGTTTCTTTCCGCTGTTATCAATCTTTCCAGAATAATCATTGAACGTAATTATTGTGCTGTCGACATTCTCGCCGACAATTGTGATTCGTGTTTTCCATGTTGGGATAGTCAGCTTCTCTTCATACACTCCGTTTTTCACATAGATGAGATATTGCCGTTCGGCATAATCCCGGCAAGCTGTTACAGCTTCCTGGATGGTCGTAAAATTGCCGCTCCCGTCCTTCGCCACGATAAAATCGTATCGCTGCGGAGAATCAGCATTCATAGGAGAGTGGAAAAGAAAAGGAATTATTGCGAGTATGAACCAATAATGCTTTTTCATGGAGTAAATCCTTTTGTTACTGTTCACCGTCTACCATCTGCCTTCCGTTGTTCCTGTCATTGATACAGAAGCTGCACTTTCTGTTCCCCCACAAGCATTAAGAGATCCGGTATGTCGTAGAATTGCAATACACGGGGTATGACAGAGGAGTACCAATGTTTCTCGATAGGGTTGTTTAGAATTGTTGTGAACGATGGAATCAAATTGTAGAGATTCAATTTCACAACCCTATCGGTAAACAGCATCGCATGCAATGCAGGCAATGCTGCAATACCAGAGGCATGGAGTTCGATTGGGAGCCCTGCATAGTTTCGATTGGAGCTCACAAAGTCTACGACTGTGAGGACGTCCTTCACACGCTGTCCGACAAGTGTCTGACCTACATGAAGCGCGAGCATGGCATTCCGGTATTCCTTGTTATAATATTTTGGATCGTTCAGTTCGGGCTTATCGGCCGTTTCGCCGGTTCCCCGAAGATCACATAACATCACGATAGCATTCTCTCCGCGGTATTGCTGAATGAGACTCAGGCTCTCAGCAACTACATTCTTCCCGGCATCTGAACACCATAGAATAATCTTGTTCGCTCCGGCAGCGGGAGAGGTCACGAGCAATGGAAGCGGAAGATCATACTCCTTTCTCAGAATAACCTTCTGCCAAACGAGACTATCTTTTTTTACCTCACCTCCACATTCAGCATTCACAACAGTCGACATTTGCTTAAGGGAAAGCAACTCTTTCACCTTCTCAACAATTTCCTTCCTGCTCTTCTGCAGGAAAGTGTTTCTTCCGGAGTGTAAGTCGTCATACCGGACAACATTTCTCTGCGCAATGGTGATCTCATCCTTGTAGAATGCATTCACCTGACCCGTTGGCGTGCAGAATAACTCATTGGGAGGCAACGTGCTCAGATCCGGCTCCGTGACGGGCGTTGTATCATTACAGAGCCATCTCCTAAACCACGACACTGCGGCTTCCCGTTTGGGTTTTGTAATGCCATGTCCATCATCAACGGTGAAGAGAGAGACTCGCTGCGGCTGTCCAATTATTTTGTAGATCTGCTTCATATCGTTCACAGCGAGGACAGTTCCAGTGTAATCGATAAAATCATACCGGCCAGCCAGCACAAGCACCGGATTCGGTGCCCCGGCAATAAGGTAATCGCACATCTCAAGATGCATCGTTCCTTCATCGGGAATCTGGGCGCATCCATCCGCCGCACCGGTAAGCTCCATCGTTCGCTCTCGATTCGAAAGATAACTGCACACCGCAGCTACTTTCACACGGCGATCGAAGGTTGAGAAATAGATGGTTTGAATCGCACCACCAGAATTGCCTAGGCAGCCTATTCTTGATGTATCCACTTCCGGTCGCGTGATGAGATAGTCGAGTCCGCGAGCATTATCCCAGAGTTCATAGGCGGCAATCGAAGTTCCCAACAAATTTGACGATGCATTCAAGAGTGTGTGTTCTGTCGTACCACCCCGTGTTAACGGTTTACCCGATACATCGGTAATCTGATACCGCTCTCCCTGAGAAATTGGATCGATAACCAATACCACAAAGCCATATTTCGCAAAGAGGATCGCCCATTTTTTGGTATGACTCCGTTGCCTTTGATACATCTTCGTGGCCACAGAACAGCAGCGCTGCCGGAAAGGGACCCTTGCCTTTTGGAATGTAGAGATTCGCCGTCACATGATGCTGCTTGAAACTTTCGTAAACGATCTTTTCGATCGAATAGCCATCCTTTTGTATACTCCCCATAAGGGATGGGTGTAAGGACGCTTTCTCCGGTAATTCTCCCAGAATCTGCAGATACTTCGCTCTACAGCGTTTGATGTATTCCAATGCAGAATTCCTTGAAGAAATAGCTTTTTGAAAAGCGGCGCGCCGACCGTCATACTGCTCGTGTAACCGCTGCACCAGATAGGTGTTGACAGTATACTCGGTCTTCCAGTCCATGACAGTGTACTGCTTCTGTGCTACGGCAGAGGAGTAGAGAAGGAGTAGAACGACTATTGCTTTCTTCAGAATCATACGAGGATGGTATCCTTTGGTATTATAGGGATTTTACAATATTCATAATTAAATGTATTGACGAGAAGAATATTGATAATTAATCATCCGTTCTGAAGTATCCGTATCACCGAGAGCGGCGCAGGCGCGTCGATAGAGCGATAGTATACCATATAGTTTCATTTTGTTCTTTAAATCCTCTGTGAGTGCACTTTTCGTCCACACTTCCAGTGATATTTCCCCACTATTTTTTTCGACGCGAGAGCGTTGAAAGAGCGTATCACTGAGGAGATTACATCGATGGACAGGATAAACAGGATTATTAAGTAGGATTGATTTGAAAGATATCTTGTCCATCCTGAAAATCGATGTAAAACATTCTTATTTCTTCGAGAATCGCACCCAGTCGAAATCGGCATATCCGAGCGCACCTGACTGCTTTGCACCAACCGCAAACAATCCAACTTTTGCTCCTACCCATCTCCCTGCTTTCGCTGTAAACTTTTCTCCTAATGAATAAAATGCTTTTCCATCGATACTATAGCTAAACGTACAGACTGCTTCGGGTACGATTTCAACCCGAAGGTAGCAAGACGTGCCGGAATACTTTCGTCCGGCAATCTCTTTCTCTTCTGAACCTTTTGCTGCGTTGGAACAAAGAGTCTGACGAAGCCTTATTCCCTGTGCAGTTTTTTCTATGCAGATTGCAGTGTAGTCAGATCCAAAGACGATCAATCCTGCTTTCTCTCCAACAGACTTCGGTTTGAACTCTATTTTTGTTGTCACCGTGAACTGCGGAGCCGGAAATTTCTGTGCGAGGATGTTTCCGGTATACCATAAATTCCGCGCCGTATCGAGGAGAGGTTGAGCGTTCAACCTGAGCCACCCTTCTCGAGAGCGAAGGGAATACCATCTCTGTTGAGGGTTCGATTCCCATTGCCACTGAAGGCCCAGTGATCGAGCGTTGAATTCATCCGAGGTCTGTGGGATGGCAACCGGGAATTTCCCTCCAACATTGGGTTTACGAAACCGACTCACCGGTTCGCCGACACCGTTTTTATCAACGTCAATTCCAACCAGAGGCCAATCCTCATCCCACTGCATCGGCTGAAGATGAACAATCCGCCCGTATGCATCTCGATCCTGAAAATGAATGAACCAGGATTCGCCTGCTTGTGTTTCTATCCATGCTCCCTGATGCGGGCCGTTGATTGCTGTGCTGCCCTGCTCTAAGACGATCCTGTCTTCATAAGGCCCATAAATGTTTTTCGATCGCAACACGGTTTGCCATCCCGGTTTGACTCCGCCCGCTGGTGCGAAGATATAGTAATAGCCATTTCGTTTATAGAGTTTAGGACCTTCGATAGTAGGATGATTTAGTGCTCCATCAAACACCTTGACACCGTCATCGAGTAACCGTGTTCCTTCGGTATTCATTGTATTGATTGTTAAGATACTTTTTATACCTGAGCGGCTTTTTGCCCATGCATGCACTAAATAAGCATTGTCATCATCATCCCAAAATGGGCAAGGATCGATCCACCCTTTTGCTTCGTGGACCAGCAGCAGCGGCGACCAGGGCCCTGTCGGTTGCTTTGCCTTCGTCATGAAAATGCCATAATCCGGATCGCCATAGTAGATATAGTATTCACCCCGATGATATCGAATACTCGGAGCCCAGATGCCGTTTCCATGCTGCGGTACATTGAACGCAGTAATGGAATATCGAGCGACAGCATGACCAATGAGCTTCCAGTTCACAAGATCTTTTGAGTGGAGTATTGGCAATCCGGGAAAATGCGAAAAACTCGACGAAGTCATGTAGTAGTCATTGCCAACCCGAATCACATCGGGATCCGAATAATCGGCATAGATGATGGGATTGGTAAAGGTACCATCACCGTTATCCGGAATCCAGACCGATTCTTTTTTGATTTGGGCCTTTGCGTCCTCGGAACCAGATGTGTGCTTTGATTGAGCAACCATCATGCCTGAGATGTTGAGGAGTGCTATAATGCATAGAAGAGAGCGCCTGGTATGCATGGAATTCTCGTTCCCTTTTGAATAGGGGTGGTAAGAAGAATAGACCTTTCCCTCACACTACTGAGAGAAAGGTCTATGGTATGATGTTCAATAGCGGAACCCTGACTTCCGGAAAAAATCTCCTCCTGACTATTGAATTACTTTAGGATCGTCATCTTCTTCAAGAGTGTATGCCCATCAGATGTGAGCCGATAGAGATACATTCCGGAGCTGATCTTCGAAGCATCGAAGGAGACCGTGTACGTACCAGCCGATTTCGACTCGTTGACTAGCGTGGAGACAGTTCTGCCGAGCATATCGATAACTTCGAGCGTTACGTACGATTCCTTTGGGATGCTATAGACAATATTTGTTGCCGGATTAAATGGATTCGGAAAGTTCTGGTGCAATTGCATATCCTGTGGAATGATACCATGGATGTCATCGTCGACCGCCGTGGTGACCTTTGTCGTCCCTTTAATCTCTGCTAATTGCGTATAGAGGTATTTGGAATTAGAAGTTGCTCCCGTGTACCAAGGATAGATCCGAAAATAGAACGACTGTCCTGGGTTAATTGTCTTCCCGATTGCAAAAGCAACGCGCTGGGAAATCGTGACGCTGCCGGAATTATTGAGATAAATTGCGGTATCCCCTGGATTGAGTTTAGTTTTAGTCGTAAACGCAGGATCAATAGAATAGTAGATATTGACTCTTATCCCACTCGTGCCACCGCCGAGGATCCATGCAGAAGCGGAGTCTACGGTGAAGGAATTACCGGATTTGGGAGCCGCGACAAATTGAACATAGCGTGTGGAGACTTCCACACTCTCAGGTCCCCACATCGAACCGGTCGTACCGCCATCGGCAGAGGGCCACCATCGCATATGCGATGTCCCTAAAGGGCCGTTCGGTGTACCGCTATAACTACGGATGTAGAGATTGGTACCTGTCAATCGCTCACCCGTCACATTCCCTACAATCGTCGATGGATTGGTGCTATCGGGGACAATCAGTTTCCACAACACCGATGCCGCTGTTTGACTATAGACCGTCGAGGATGAGAGGCCGATAAGAATAATGAGTGCAAGAAGAAAAATTGATATTCGTGTCTTCATGGCGTTCTCCTTTCATGTTAGATGAGAGTGCAATAAGAGTTATTAATACAGTGAATGGATAAAGTGAATTACATTCATCATTTTTAGAATGGTGCTGCGGCTGGGAATATCTGCCATCATTCTGCTACTGGAGTTTTATTAAAAATCCCATTTCTACCAGCCATTGCTCGCATAATATAATCCAGAGTTCCGTTGATCCTGGATTATTCCGCAGCGCGATGCTGTGGCCGCCCTGAGGAAAAATATGAAGGCTTGCCAGTACATGCTGATCCTGCAACGCCTGATAGAACAAGATACTATTCTGCGGATGCACTGATTGATCATTATAAGCATGAACGAGAAAGCTTGGGGGCGTTTCGGGAGAGACCTGCAATTCATTCGAATATTTCTTAATCAACTCATTCGAAGGATTCTCTCCCAAGAGATTTCTCCGACTGCCTGCATGCGCGTAATTTCCCATACTGATCACCGGAGAGATTAACAGCATAAAATCAGGACGGAATGAGATGCGCTCTAAGGAATCTCCAATCGCCGATACGTCATTGCGATGAGTTCCCAGCGTCGCAGCCAGGTGCCCACCAGCGGACGTGCCGAGGACACCGATCTTCTCCGGTTTGATTCGCCACTCTGCCGCATGTGCTCGTATCAAACGTATTGCCCGTTGTGCATCCTGCAATGGGGCGAGTTCACGCTGCTTCAGGTCCGGCGAATTCGGAAGACGGTACTTCAATACAAACGCCGCAACTCCCATGGTGTTAAACCACTTCGCTAGTTGATGGCCGCTTATAAGATAGGCTAGCCGTTCATAGCCGCCGCCCGGACAGATTAATACTGCAACTCCTTTGTTTTCCTGAACGGAAGGAAAGAATACATCCACTCCAGGCGTTCCGACTCTGAAGATTCTCTCATTTGAGATACTGTCCTTCATCAGCACCCCTTTTGAATTGGGCATGGCCTTGTCGGGCCATAGAGGGATAAACTCCTGTGCTTCTCCATGAACCATCAAGAAGAGAAAGAGAATAAAAAATATTCCGATCCATTTCATAGGCGTTGTTGTCACTGTGTGGCAGAAACCTTTATGATAAGCGGCTTCTGCACCTTTTGTGAAAAGCTGGTAAGATACTGTTCCCAATCCTTGGCATTTTTGAAATCACCGCTCCGTGTCCACCCTGCTCCTGAATAATACACCACCGGCTTCCCCAGCGTTGCCCTGCCGATTAGCAAGACATGAACCGTATCTTCCATCGAAGAGCGCATCGATGGTTTTGGCATCAATACGGCCGTGCCGAGCGATCCGTTTTCTTCCTTATCGTTTGTCGGGCCCCACAGGCTTACCCAGCGTTCAGAGTTATTGATGCGAGACTGTGTCTTGAGCCGTTTCACTACGCCGGCAGCAAATTCAAGAGATCTTTTTTTCCCTTCTGCCGTAAAGAGCACCTCAATGGTATTCAGATTACTTCCGGCATCGAGAGAAATGCGCTCGACTTCACTGACCTTCATTCCCTTATACTCAACGGGGGCATAGTTAAGTTCAAAGATTGCTTTGAGCGGACCTGTTGTGATTATCTTATAGGATGAAAACACTCCCGGCTGAATAAGTTTGCCGTTCTCCCAAAGAGCACAACTCCCTGCTCCAAGCGTTTTCCCTACGGAAAAGAAATCGGCTCCCTCTCCCCAGTCGGTATGATACGATTTCACCGAATCATTCTTATACCATTTTTCTACTATAAGGTAACGAACACGTTTTGTCCAGACGTCGATACCGCTTTTCACATCCTTCGCAAGGGCAGGGCCGTAGGCGCGAAATGCGATACGATCATTCTCCCAGGCAACGTCTTCTCGGGGTAACACAAATCTCACATCGGTCAGTGATTGGATGGTTGGTTTCGGCGATTGCCTCTCAGACACAAGAAACTCTTTTTTTTGCCGCGATTTGAAGTCCGACTGGAAAACCAGCTCCTGACGATCGGGAATAAATTGGCAGAGCACTATTTTGCCCGATTCTGCTTCTCGAATTTCAACCGTTTCCGGCTTCAACGATGGCAACGCTGTTGAGATCTGTTTCCATGGAATGACAACAATCTCGCCCGACCGGTCGATTGCCAACGGATTGACAACCTTGAAACGAAGTTCCTTTTGTCCGGCTATGAGAACTGCACTAAAGAGAAGAAGAACAAGAATCAAACGACGAAGAATAGACATGAATCCTCCAGGACTTGTAAAACACAATGGATGTTCGCACCTACTGAATGAATATAACTATAGCCACAGAGATCATCAGAACACAGAGAAAGAATATTCCTACCGTAATATTTCCATCGGCACCCAATCCATATCATCGAAGACCTGATTCTCACCGCCCATAGCCCAGATGAATGTATAAGCCTGTGTGGCAACACCGGAGTGAATCGACCAGCTTGTTGAAAGAACCGCCTGCTGATTTTTAACAACGATGTGACGGGTTTCAGACGGCTCACCAAGCAGATGGAAGACGAGGGCGTTCTCAGGCAATCCGAAATACATATAAATCTCCGAGCGCCGTTGGTGAGTATGAACCGGCATCGTATTCCAGACACTTCCCTCGTTGAGCATAGTCAGTCCCATCACCAGTTGACAACTTGGTATCCCTTTGGGATGGATATACTTATAGATCGTCCGTTGGTTGGCATCTTTCACGCTGCCGAAATTGGTTGGCTCCGCGTCGGAAAACTTCGCATGCGTCGCCGGGTACTCCTTATGTGCCGGGTAACTGACAAAATAGAATTTCGCCGGTGTTGCCATGTCGGTGCTCTTAAAGACAATCTTTTTCGATCCCTTGCCGATATACAGGGCATCCTTATGAGCCATGGCATATTCGGTTCCTTCGACGATGATGGATCCCTGTTCTCCAATATTAATGACACCGATTTCACGCCGCTGTGTAAAATACTCCGCTGCCATCTCCTTGGTAATGGCAAGCAGTTCCAAACTCTGCGTTACCGGCACCGCCGATCCGGTAATGGATCGATCTACATCGGCGTAGACCAGGGGAATTGTATCCGGCTGGAAGAGCGTATCGATAAGGAACATCGCTCTTACCTCTTCTGTCGTCATTCGCTTGAAATGCTGCGCATCGGTCGTGTACCGTACTTCCATTCTTACCTCCTAATGATTTACCATATGATCAACAATGTGAGTAAAATTAAAAAATGCAAAATGAAATAATACGATACCTCATTTTATAATTTTGCATTTTACATTTTTCATTTTGCATTGATGCTTATCTCGCCATCCAGCCGCCGTCAACCACCAACACATGGCCGCTGATATAATCGGAGGCTGCGGAAGCCAGAAAGACAGCGGTTCCGCCGAGATCCTGCGGTGTTCCCCAGCGGCCTGCCGGAATACGGTCGAGGATTGCCTTCGAACGAACAGGATCTTCACGCAGCGCCTTTGTGTTATTTGTTGCCATATACCCGGGTGCAATGGCATTGACATTAATACCGGAGTGTGACCATTCATTGGCCAGCGCTTTTGTGATTTGCGCGACAGCACCTTTGCTTGCTGTATAAGCAGGAACAATAATACCGCCCTGGAAGGCAAGCAAGGAGGCGATATTGATTATTTTACCATACTGCCTCTTCATCATATCGCGCGCAACAGCCTGACTGAAAAAGAAGACCGTTTTTGAGTTGACCGCCATGACTGCATCCCAGTCCTGTTCAGAATAGTCGATGGCAGGTGTACGGCGGATTATTCCGGCGTTATTGATAAGGATATCAACTTTGCCGAATGTTGTGACTGTTTTTCCCACAATCTCTTCAATCGGTTCAATTGTGGATAGATCGGCGGACAGTGTCAACACTTGCCGCCCCAGCGCTTTGATGGACTCGGCTGTGTCTGTCGCTTCCTGGAGATCGACGAGAACGATATTCGCTCCAGCTTGCGCCAGAGAGAGTGCCATCCCCTGGCCAAGACCTGTTCCGCCGCCTGTGACGATTGCTACTTTTCCAGTTAAATCGAATGGGTTCATATTCAATTCATCCCATCAAGTTAATTTATAACTAACCGTTCGCTACGGACGGTTACCGCCGTTGAGCGAACGGTTAAATCGATTAGAATTTGCATCTGATCATTCGCTTCAAATGAATATCGTGGCGAAGCGAACAGTTAGGTCGAATCAAGCAGATGACCGGCCCTTGCTGATGGATTAACCATGGTCAGCTGACGGTTATCTCGAGATGCATCGAACCGTTCGCTCTCTATCAGATTTCAGCGAGTAGCGAACGGTTCGATCTGAATGTCCTTATTTAATTAACATCATCTTCTTTGAAACAGTCTGCTCCGCAGTTGAGAGCTTATAAATATAGAATCCGGAAGTCAGACCCGATCCATCGAAGCTCACAGCATACTCGCCGGGTTTCTGTGATTCATTAACAAGTGTTGCCACCTGACGTCCAAGTAAATCAAAGACTTCAAGTTTCACTTGTGAATTTTTCATGATGGAGTACGCAATCCTCGTTGAAGGATTGAAGGGATTTGGGAAATTCTGCTCGAGAGCAAATGATGTTGGTACTGTGTTTACTTGTTCGACAGCGGATGGGGGATTTGCTAACCAAGCTGCCAATTTCGTTGGGAACCAGTTCAAATCGCCAACCGGATACGCACCGGTACCGGCCGTATAGACCGCCGCGGCGGTTGGATAGGCACAATTTAAACTGTCACGCAGCCATGCATAGCCTTTCCGATCGAAATCATTCGGATCTGTCGCTGTACCATAAGTCCATGCACCTGGAGTATTCTTGGATTTCTTTCCACCACTTGGATCGCGGTACCAGCGCATGAGTTGCGCCATGAGCTTTGGGATCTTATTGAGCTGGAGTGATACTTTCGTAAAGGCTTTGGCTGAATCTGCACCCAACCTGCCATTGAGATGCCACGTTAATGGTGAGCCCTCACCTTTTACTCCGGCCGATGCAAACTGATTATAAAATGCTTGTCCGGAATCAGAGATGGCATAGTAATTATTGGAAATTATCCAGCTTGTTGTCGTATTCGGGTAAGTGAAGATCCAGGTCATTCGTGATCGTCCCACTGCATCTTTTTCACCACTCGGAATGAACTCAGCCTGCCGTATGCTATCGACATCTTCGCCCAGACCGAATGGATCGATAAAGAGGTTATTGGTAATATACGTTTTCCACCCTACTGTTCCCAGAGAGAGAATACCATGGTATGACATCCCATTGACCAGCGTATTATGATCGAATACAAAATATTCGAGAGGCTTGGTGCTGGTTGCACTGCCGGCAGGATAATGGCGAACAATACGATCCAGCCAGTTGACAAATGTGTTGTTTGTCATGATGAGAGAGTCACATGACACATCCCTGAGGTCAATAGCTTTTCCTGCTCCGAGGTTTGATCGGCCCAGATATCCCATATTGGCAAAGACTGAATTCGTGATCTTGATGGCCTTCGAAGCACCATCTGTACGAATATGGTTTCCATTCGAATTGGAAAGTATGCAACTATCAATAGTGATGCTTAATCCACTTTGGGTTGAAGGAATATTGATCAGGGCACCTTGCATATTCCATCGATTTGAATCGACGAGTTCATAATACCCTGAGACCTGCAGGTTTTTCATTATCAGGCTTCCATTTAACTGGAACAGGTTACCCGGAGGATTCCATGGCGTTGTTCCTGCACCGGTCGGGAACAGCATAATGACCGGCTTTTTCGTTGTTGAGCTATCGTTCGCCTTCAACCTCAGTGTCCAATTTCCCGTATTGGTGAACACGGCATTCGATAGATAGAGCCCTCCCCGCTGTAATACATACACGCGGTTTGCTAATTTTCCGTTTGCTGCTGTATCTGCCGCAATCTGTTGGTTCAGATATTGATTGCTGACGGTGTAAGGTGCTAGTCGCAATTCTTGCCCGAACAACATCACAGGAAGCAGAAGGAACAAGAAAAGGATCACAAAGGTGTAGTGCTGTCTGTTCATTGAACAGTCTCCTTATGTTATTGAATGGTACATCCGTTGATTATGGAATCACCTATGCCATTAAATGCGTGTTGCGACATATTCGTATTGAGCATTGCGCTTGCCAAAGTTTATTCATGATTTACAGAGTTACCCTCACACCAAAATCCATCGTTAATCCATATTTCTGATTCGTGTTCAGCCGTGTCCACTCATAGACTCTATTGGTGGTATAGCTGTTTTCCTCGATATCAAACAGATTGCTCACGCTGACCAGAAGGGCAATATTCGGTGTTACGGAATGTTTCACCGTCAGGTCCCAGCGTGAATAGCTTCCCGTAATACCATCTGTGAGGCCACCCGGTGAGAACCTGCTGTTGAATTCTCCCTGATGGAACACAGAGAGTCGTGCTGAGAAATCTCCGATTTCGTAACCAAGTGTAACATTGCCGAAAAATTCCGGTTGTTGTTCAAGCTTTTGTACCCGATCAACGATCCGATTCGTATAGGACGGTGTCCTAATTTCACCGAATTCCGATTGTTGAATTGTCCAGGTTGTATCGATCATTGTCGTGACCAAATGTGTTTCAGAACGCACAAGAGAGAAGTTGTAGGAGAGGACCAGATGCTGGAAGTACCAGGGTAGAAAACTTAAGTTTGCCTGATGTTCAAACTCGAATCCCCATACTTTCGTTGGCGCGGAAGAATTGTAAGGAACGGTCAATTGGTATCCACCTTTGGTTAATGCCGTGCTCCAGACAATCCCCAGGCTGTCGAGGAATCTACGACCGACTATACCTGCACCATTTAAAAAGTGATGTGCATCTGTGATATCCTTCAAATAGGCTGAAAGCGAGACAAGTCCCAGCGTGTTGCTATAGACAGAGGCATTCACTTCATAATTCCATGCCTTTGCAACTTTCAAATTAGGATTGCCCACAAACAGGTTGTTCACAGTACCGGTTCCCAGCGCATAGAGTTTGATCAATCGTGCATTGTAATCGGGCCGGGAAAGAGCACGGTATGCTGCAAGTCGCACCTGGAGATAGTCCGTCGGGCGTATGGCAAGGTGGAAATTAGGAAGCCAGACCGTCTGTGAAAATGTCGTCGATGTATCCTTCACATCACCGCTCGGTGTCGGGAACCCCCCGAGTGAACCGGTGCCCGGCACAAAGCGTGAGAGATATTCATTCGTTTCCTGCTCCATACGCACGCCAGCAATGAAGGTAACATCCTGGCCGATGCGTAAGGTGTTCATGATGTAGGCTGCTGTGATACTTTCTGTCACATCGTAGTAATCGAGCTCTGCGGTCTTATCGACATAGTACTCGATTGACGCCGCTCGTCCATTCTGATTCAACACATACCATTCATGGACGGCATCTTTATTCATTATGGGATTGATCAAATACTTATCAAATAGATTGCGCGATACGGGAGCTGAATCGAGGAAATCCAGAAACGAGGGAAGGCGGATCAGGTTGTTGGCAAGGTACTGCTGATAGAAACTGTTGAACCGAGTACCGCTGAGATTCTTTGGCTGCCATGCAAATCCTCCCAGATAATATGGTGCATACAGTCTGCTTGCTTCCTTAAACCGTGTAATGTGTTTGTACTTGCCCCCAAGTTTCAACTCTCCGGAAAAGAGATTTCCCAAAACATAACCACCACCACCATCCAGATACACCGTTTTTTCAATCTCACGGTTTTTTTCATAGGTGGATATACCCGAATCAATACCTGCTACCGCAAAATTGTTGACTGCGAAAGGAATAATCAGTTTGGGATTGCTGCGCAATGTAAAGTTGAGTGGAATATCCATGCCTGAGGAGACATGGCCCGATGCATCTCTACGTCCAATCGTTTCTGTGAAATCGATGTAATAATCAAAGGGATTATCTGTAAGCGATTGAGCAAAGGATGCCCCCCAGTTGAATTTCAGACCGAAGAGGTAGTTTTCACCGCGTACCGAGCTATTGACGGTTGTGATTTGCTGTTCCCTGTCTCTTGCTTCATAGTATACAGGAGTGCTACCAGCGTTGAGTGTGGGGTAATTTCGTTGGAACGTGGTAAAATCCCGTTCGGTCCGATTGTAATTCGCACTCAGGCGCACCGAACCGCTGTCGGGTGTATCATAATCCAGCATGATCACTGCGCCATCACGCTTCCGGATCTCATCAATGAACTGAAGCCTGAAATTACTGATGAAGTATGTCGCGGGAAACATATCGTAGCGATCCTGATACGCTGTTGTTGTCTGTTCATTGCTGCGGATCCGGTTTTCCAGATTACCCAGAACTTGAAGGCCAAGCTGACCATCAAAGAAGCGTTCACCGTAGCGGAGACTCAGGTCGTATTGCTTCGCTGAATTCATCAACTTATTGTAGTCTCCTTTGATATCCGCCTGGACCGATCGATCCATGGGTGCTTTTTTGGTGACCAGATTTACTGTTCCGGCAATAGCATCAGCATCCTTATCGGGAGTTAACGCTTTAAAGAGTTCAATACCCGCAAGTGAACCCTGGGAGATTGTGCTGAGATCGACTCCGCGTGAATCAGGATCCGTTGGTGGGATTTTCACACCATCAATCGTGATGGTGGTAAATTTATCGCTCAAGCCGCGAAGGATCACCTTGTTTGCTTCACCGCCGGAGCGCAGAATAGAGACGCCGGGCAGGCGTCCGATTGCTTCAGCGGCATTGGCATCGGGCAACTGCTTGATCTTTTCTTCCGAGACAACATTCACAATCGTGTTCGAGCTGATCTGCTGGTTGATGGCAGCCATCTGTCCGCGCAACTGTGCCGTGATCACCACCTCCTGTTCAAGGATGTTATCCGGCATCAACTCAATGTTAATGACCATCTCTTTGTCGGTTACCGTAATAGGAACGACCTTCGCTTTGTAGCCGATGTACGAGAAACGCAGCATATAGCTTCCCGCCGGAACTCCCGCGATACGAAACTTGCCTTCAATATCTGTCGATGCTCCGAGAGCAGTCCCCTGCAAATAGACATTTGCCCCAACCAGCATTTCTTCGCTCAAAGAATCTTTGACAGAACCTCTCAGCGCGGCCTGTCCAACAACAATTGAGGGAATTATCAACAATATAAGAACGAGTATTCCGAAATGATACCATGTCTTCATAATGGTGTACTCCTTAGTTAGAATTGTATAAGAACTCTCCAGTGACATTAGTTAGTTCATTGATCAGGCGCTATACGCTGTTGAGGCCGTATCCCCTCCGCGCCCGGTCCAATTCGTATGGAAAAATTCACCTCTCGGTTTATCTATCCGCTCGTACTGATGTGCACCGAAATAGTCACGCTGTGCCTGCAACAGGTTCGCGGGGAGCCATTTATGCCGGTACCCGTCGTAGAATGCGAGAGACGAGCTCATCGAAGGGACAGGAATACCCAGCTCGGTAGCCGTGACAACCACTTTACGCCATGAATCCTGACAATTCTTCATCACTTTTCTGAAATACGAATCGAGCAGCAGGTTCGTAAGTTGAGGATTCTTCTCATAGGCCTCTTTGATCTTGCCCAGGAAGAGGCTTCGGATGATGCATCCCCCGCGCCAGAGCAGGGCTATTCCGCCGTAGTTGAGGTCCCATGTATTTTCTTTCGCTGCTTCGCGCATCAACATAAAGCCCTGGGTGTACGAAGTAATCTTTGAAGCATACATTGCTTTCCGAATGTCTTCGATGAATGCCTTCTTCTTTGCGATTGCTTTTTTCTTCGAAGGTCCCTTCAACAGCTTCGATGCAACGACACGCTCATCTTTGAGCGCGGAGAGGCATCGGGCGAATACCGCTTCTGAAACCATCGTCATCGGAATGCCCAGATCGAGCGCCGCAACGCTTGCCCATTTTCCCGTCCCTTTTTGACCGGCAGTATCGAGAATGTAATCGAGCGCGTATTTTTTCTTTTCATCCTTGTAGGCAAGAATATCTCTGGTGATTTCAATGAGATACGAGCTTAACTCACCTTCATTCCATTCCTTGAATACTTCATACATTTCCTGATTGGACATCCCCAATCCTTCTTTCATCACCTGATAACACTCGCAGATCAACTGCATATCGCCATACTCGATGCCGTTATGCACCATCTTTACAAAGTGGCCCGCACCATCATTCCCAACCCAGTCGCAGCATGGCGTGCCGTCGGCGACCTTTGCGGCTATTGCCTGGAAGATCGGTTTTACGTGAGGCCACGCAGCCGGTGAGCCGCCCGGCATAATTGAAGGACCGCGAAGTGCACCTTCTTCACCGCCCGACACGCCTGTGCCGATGAAGAGGAGGCCTTTCGACTCGAGGTACTTGGTCCGTCGGATGGAATCGGGAAAATGTGAATTGCCGCCATCGATGATGATATCGCCCGCAGAGAGATGCGGAATGAGCTGCTCGATGAAATCGTCGACCGGTTTGCCAGCTTTCACCATTAACATGATCTTTCTTGGTGAAGCGAGCGATACTACAAGCTCTTGCAGGGAATGCGTCCCGATAAAGTTCTTTCCCTTTCCCCGTCCATTGAGGAAGTTATCTACTTTCTCGACGGTTCTGTTATACACTGCTACGGTAAATCCATGACTTTCCATGTTCAAGACAAGATTCTCTCCCATAACTGCCAAACCCACTAAACCAATATCAGCCTTGTTCATACAGCAATCTCCATTGTTCCGTTAATGTTACTATGAATAAAATCCCTTTTGGGTTTCCAGTTTATTGAAACCTCTCCTTGTAGGCCCATAGTCCCAGCGCAGGATTGGAGATGTAAAAAACCTCCTCTCCATCCGGCAATAGATTGAAACCATCTTTGAGTATTTCAGGATTGTATCGTTTGAGCATGTCCGGCAAATTGGCATAGCTAAAATTCACACCTTCAATTTCCTGCCGGCTCAAGAAGCCCGGACAGTACGTTATGCTAAACCTGTTCTCTGACGATCCATGGATAAGGTGTGCCGCCGCGCTGAGACTATTTTTCAAGTCCTCATTCTCTTCGACAAATCTGAGCACCTCGGGAGTCGTTTTGTAACCGTATTTTCTGATCAAACCATCGATCTCCTTATCTTCGCCAAACTCTTTCAATCCGGGTGCAAGCACAATGAGTTCTCCCTCATCGGCAATAACCATACGGGTTCGATAGATGCTCTTGTTGCCAAGCCAGGTACTTTTGAATTCATGCGGATCGAGATAGACGACCACTTTCTTCAACGGGCTTTCCATCATCTCAAAGTTTACCTGGAGCGACAACTCGGAGGCACACTTGAAGCATTCTTCATCATCACCGATGTAAAGCCCTTTCATCACAAGAGAGCCATGCTCATCCTTTCCGATCACTGTCTGAACATAGACGATCGGAAGGTGTTTTGCAAAATGTCCGGAAGCATAATTGAGCACCCGCCGAACCGGCGTGTCAGCGCGGCCCATCATCCGCTCCATCCCATAGACAGCACCGAGGAAATGACTCTTGTTGATCCCCTCACGCCCGCCTGTGCCGACAAAGATATTCTTGTTGTAATTTGCCATGCCGATCACTTCATGGGGTACAACCTGGCCGAGCGAGAGAATGAGATCATAGCCGCCTTCCACGAGAAGTCGGTTTACCTGCGCGGGCCATGGGTAATTCACCTTTCCTTCCGACACCTCAAAAAGAAAACTTGCCGGAACCTCACCGAGTGTGACCAGGTCTTCCCGCCAGCGATGAACTCTGAATAAATCTTTCGGTACACTGCCGAACATCGTTTCGATCTGGTCTTCCGTCATCGGCGAATGTGTGCCGAGAGCAGGCAGGATGTCTGTCAACCGATTCCCGAAATAGTCGTAGGAATATCTCGTCAGTTCACCAGCCCGTGAATGAAAGCGTGTAATATCAGGTGGAATGGCCAGCACCTTATTCCGCTTCCCCATCTTCTCGAATGCAGAATACAATCCCTCCCGAATATCACCTTCGGTCAACGCCGAGGTGACAGATCCCTTTGCATAGTAGAGCATTCGTTGCTTCCCTTCTTATCGTTTAATCCTTGCACTGCCGCCACCCATCACATGCCGAAGTTCTTCCATTGTAACCATACTTGTATCGCCGCGGGTCGATTGAAGCAGAGCGCCATGCGCCGTTCCCATTTCGACACACTCCTGCGGCGGCATCCCCTGCAGCAAGCCATAAATGAATCCGCTGCAGAAACCATCGCCGCCGCCGACACGATCTTCAACCTCAAGATTTTTATAGTTTCGTGATTCGTAGAACACACCGTTATAATACATGATGGCCGACCAGTTATTGACCAGTCCGCTAATAACTTCGCGGAGGGTCGTACCGACCGCCTGGATATTCGGATATGCGGCAACAACTTTTTTTACCATCGCTTTGTATCCATCGACCGGCAGCAAATTGAGATGTTTATCGGCACCTTCAACTTCAAATCCAAGCACCTTTTGAAAATCTTCTTCGTTCCCGATGAGTACATCGATATAGGGAACAAGCTTCTTCGTCACGTCAATGGCTTTCTTGCTTGACCAAAGCTTCGAACGGAAATTAAGATCGTAACTAACGATAGTCCCGGCCTCATGCGCTGCTTTCATGGATTCAAGTGCGACCTTGGCGCAACTGTCGCTGAGTGCGGTAAAGATACCGCCCGTGTGGAACCAGCGAACTCCCCTTTTTGTGAACACCTTCTTCCAATCAACATCACCCGGTTTCATATGGGCAGCCGCAGTATGGCCGCGATCATAGAGGGTGACACTTGCCCGGACACCAATGCCCACTTCGGTAAAGTTCAGGCCGATTCGGTCTGCACGGCCCGACCCATCATACGGCACCCAGACAACTTCGCTGATGTCCATGCCGCTGGTGCGTGCGTGATTTTTAATGAAGTGCCCAAGGGGATTATCTACCAGGCGCGAGACCCAGCTTGTCCGAAACCCATAACGGGCAAGAGCATACGTGACATTATATTCACCGCCACCGGCATAAGCTTCAAATAGTGGTGTGAGCTCGATGCGTTGGTGACCCGGAGGGCTGAAGCGAATCATGCATTCCCCGAGCGAGAGAACATCGAATTCATTTTCTGAAGCAGATTTTATTTTCAATGACATAGCCTTCCTCTGATAATATCCTCCTTGAGATTGGTTATCGCTGAATACGCGCCGAGCCGCCTTTCGCGAATGCCCGAACGTGTTCAACCGTTGCCATCGTCGTGTCGCCGGGGAAGGTCGTCAGCAATGCACCATGCGCCCAGCCTAATCTCACTGCTTCCTCCGGAGTCTCACCGTTCAGCAAGCCATAGATAAATCCGCCAGCAAATCCATCGCCGCCGCCAACACGATCGTAGACGTCGAGCTCGCATGTCGGAGCTGTATAGGTCTGCCCTTCCACCCATGCAACAGCACTCCAGCTATGCCGGTTTGTTGAATGCACTTCGCGTAATGTGGTAGCAACCGCTTTTACATTCGGGTACTTCGCTGTGACGCTTCCAATCATTCCGAAAAACGCGCTTGGGTCAAGCTGTGATTTAGCGGCAACCTCGGGGCCCGGGACACCAAGTCCCTTTTGCAGGTCTTCTTCATTGCCTACCAGCACATCGACATTTTCAACAATGCGTTTAATCGTATCGACAGCTTTTTGCTGGCCGCCCCAAATACTCCAGAGTTTCTCGCGGTAGTTTAGATCGAAACTCACGATTGCACCCACCTCTTTCGCCGCTTTCATGCCTTCAATAATGACCTCGCCGGTTGTGGCTGAAAGTGAAGCAAAGATGCCGCCGCTATGAAACCATTTGACCCCTCCGGTAAAGATGTTTTTCCAGTCAAAATCGCCGGGCTTTAATTGTGCTGCCGCTTCATTCGATCTGTTATAAAAAACGACCGGAGCACGCACGCCTAATCCCTGATCGCTATAGACGGTTGCCATATTGGGCCCGTTGACACCGTTATGTTTGAAGTGTTTATAGAATGGCTTTACTCCCATGGCACGCACCCGCTCGGCGATGAGATCGCCAATCGGATAGTCGACCATGGCGGTGGCAATCGCTGTGTTCATGCGGAAGCAATCAGAAAGATTTGCTGCCACGTTAAACTCGCCGCCGCTCACATGGATGCGGCATTTGGTTGCTTTCCGGAATGGAACGATTCCGGGATCCAGCCGATGCACACACGCACCAAGAGAGACCAGATCGAGCACTGCCGTTTGATTAATCTTCAAACCATGATTCATTCCCATACATTCTTCCCTTCAACTATATGTTATACAAAGCAACCGTCTTCATAGAAAGGGCTGAAGCCCTGTGTGGTATGTTTGGATTTTTCATATCCCTTGAGGGTGACTAAAAAGAAAATATTACACTAACCCGAAGGCGTCTCGCCGAGGGAGATAGCGAAATTATTATGCTCGGCGAGGACGCCTTCGCACTAGAAAATACTTTTGGGTCAGCCTCAACCAAGAATTTCATATACCAAATTACATTCTTTTGAGATCCTTTTCATTATACACCTGAGTACGCAGAGAATCCGCCGTCAATCGGCAGAACAATCCCCGTAACAAATTTTGAAGCAGGTGAAAGCAGCCACAGTGTCGCTCCCAGCAAATCATCCGGAGCGCCGAAGCGTCCCATCGGTGTATGATCGAGGATTTTCTTTCCCCGCGGAGTGAGCTCACCCGTCTCTTTGTCGGTCAGGAGAAATCGATTTTGATCCGTCAGAAAGAATCCGGGGGCAATGGCGTTCACGCGGATATTCGGTGAATACTCCTGCGCCATATGGACTGCAAGCCACTGCGTAAAGTTGCTCACCGCAGCTTTTGCCGCCGAGTAGGCAGGAATTCTCGTCAACGGACGGAATGCATTCATCGAAGAGACATTGAGAATGATACCCTCCTTTTGGTTCACCATGATCTTGCCAAAAACCTGGCTTGGCAGAATTGTGCCGATCAGATTCAGGTCGGCGACGAATTTAATCGCATCCTCGGGTAGATCGAAGAACGACTGCTGTGGATTTGTCGTGGCCTTTGGATTATTGCCGCCGGCACCATTGATGAGGCAGTCGACCTTGCCAAATGTTTTGATAACTTCATCAGCGGCTTTTTCGAGGGACTCCTTTTTGAGAACATCTCCATAGACCACAAGATGTTTTCCACAGTTCGTTTCAAACCGCTTGACAAGTTTCTCGGCCAGCGACGGATCCCGATCAACTATTACGACATTGGCGTTGCAGCTAACGAGGGCGCACGCCATTTCACCGCCAAGGACACCGGCTCCTCCTGTGATTACGACTGTGCGGCCTGTAAAATCATACATTTGCATTAAAGTATTCTTATACATGGTTGATCGCTCCTGATTAAATTTCTACACGCTTCATTTTAGGTGCCAAGGCATTGAAGATTACCCAAGCAATGAGATAAGCTGATCCGCAAATAAGGAACATCACATAATACCCTGTTTCAATGGAGTTGAGGGCTTTATAGTGATCAAGTAACAAGCCGGCAATTTTTGCAATGAAGATACCGCCTACGGCCCCGGCCATACCTCCAAGACCAGTAACAGAAGCAACCGCCTTCTTCGGAAACATGTCTGAAGTTGTTGTAAAAATATTTGCAGACCAGGCTTGATGTGCCGATGCCGCAATTCCGACAATGAGAATCGCAAACCAATAGCTGTATTGTCCTAATGCTTGAGCCGTTGCGACAGGCAATGCACAGAGAGCAAAGATAAGCATTGCGAGTCTTCGGGCTTTGAATACCTCCCACCCCTTTTTAATCAAATAGCCGGAAAGCCATCCGCCGAAGATACTTCCAATGGTAGTCATTGTATAAACAACAGCAATGGGTAGCGCCAAGTCCGTCTTCGACATCCCATATTGCTTATTCAAGAACGAAGGCAACCAGAATAAATAGAACCACCAGATAGGATCCGTTAGGAATTTGCCAACGATAAATGCCCATGTCTGACGAAAGGTGAGGAGTTTGAACCAACTAACTTTTTCCTTCTCCAGTGATTCAGGAACTACTTCATCGAGATCGCTGTGAATATAATCGAACTCGGCTTTCAATAATTTGCTGTGCTTGCTGGGGATTTCATACATGGCAAACCAGAAAAACAACCAAAGTAGTCCGATGGCACCGGTAAGAATGAATGCCCATTCCCATCCCCACCACATAGCAATTAACGGCACGGTTAACGGTGCGATGATCGCACCCACGTTCGTGCCTGAATTAAAAATTCCTGTTGCCAGGGCACGTTCTTTCTTTGGAAACCATTCTGCAACAGTTTTTATTGCTGATGGGAAATTTCCCGCTTCACTGATACCTAAAACTCCGCGAGCAACCATGAAACCCAAGGTATTGCGCGCAAAAGCATGACCAATCGCAGCAAAGCTCCAGATCAGAAGCGATAAAGCATACCCTATTTTTGTTCCTATTTTATCGATGATCCAGCCAACACCGAGCATACCAATCGCGTATGAAATTTGAAATACAATGATGATATCAGCGTAATCCGACTCTGACCATCCAAAGAGCGGTTCAAGATAATCGTCTTTTAGCAAGCTGATGACCTGGCGATCGAGATAGTTAATGGTTGTGGCAAAGAAAACCAGTGCCAAGATAACCCAGCGGTAGTGGCCGATTTTTTTCTGCATTCCGGCTTGTTCTGTCATAAAATTTATCGTGTTAGTGATGGTTGTGAGTGGTTGTATTTTAAGACATCCAGTACCTATGTTGCATCAAATCCAAAATACTCCTTTGCATTCCTGTAGCAAATATCCGAGACCATGCTGCCGACGAGGGAAAGATCATTCGGGAGCATTCCTTTTTCCATTTCCTCTCCCAGCAGGTTGCATAAGACCCGGCGGAAATACTCGTGACGCGGATACGAGAGAAAACTTCGTGAATCGGTCAACATACCGACGAAGCGGCTCAGCAAACCCATGTTCGACAATGCTTGTAGTTGACGTTCAATGCCATCTTTTTGATCGAGGAACCACCAGCCGCTGCCGTACTGCATTTTCCCGGGACTTGTTCCATCCTGGAAATTGCCGATCATTGTTGCCATCAATTCATTGTCGCGTGGATTTAAATTATAGAGAATCGTTTTGGCCAGTTTGTCATTGTTCGCCAGTCGTCCGAGCAATTTTGCCAACGGCCGGGCAATTTCGAAATCGCCAATCGTATCATATCCGGTATCCGGTCCGAGCACCCTGAACGAATGCGGATTGACATTTCGGAGTGCACCGATGTGGAACTGCTGGGTCCATCCCTTCTCCGCATCCATCACACCAAAGAGGTACAACATTGCAGATTTAAATTGAAGCACTTCGGCAGTGCTCAGTGTTTTCTGACTGAGAGCTTTTCCGAAGATGTTTTCAACTTCCTGTTGGGTGTACTCTTCGGCATAAATCGTTTCAACGCCGTGATCCGAAAGCCGGCAGCCATTTGCATGAAAATAATCATGCCGGCGGTTCAATGCATCGAGGTATTGGGAAAAATTGGTGATATGGCTGTTTGCCGCCTCACCGAGTTTGTTCACCCAGCCGGCAAAGGCTTCTGTGTTTTCAACCATCATCCCCTTGTCGGGCCTGAATGCCGGAAGCATCCGGAACGGTACTTTCGATTGCCGGCAAAGCGCCTGGTGGTATTCCAGCGTATCGATGGGATCATCGGTCGTGCACACCACCTTCACGTTCATTTGTTTGAGAATTCCCTGTGTGGAGAATTTATCGCTCTTCAGTTTCCGGTTGCATTCATTCCAGATTGATTTCGCCGTCTTACTGTTCAATAATTTGTCGGAGATGCCAAAGGGGCTCTTCAACTCCATATGCGTCCAATGATAGAGCGGGTTTCTCAGTGTTTTTGGAACAGTGTCTGCCCACGCCAGAAATTTCTCCCAGTCCGAGGCATCGCCGGTGATAAATCGTTCGTCGACGCCGTTGGCCCGCATCGCCCGCCATTTATAGTGGTCGCCGAACAACCACATTTGTGTCATGTTATCAAACTTCCTGTTCTCCGCAATATCTTTTGGTGAGAGATGGCAATGATAATCAATAATGGGCTGCCCCTCTGCGTAGGTATGATAGAGTTTGATGGCAGTCTTTGAATTCAGGAGAAAGTTCTTCGTGATAAAAGTCCTCATCGAGTAAACTCCTTGTTGTTCATACTTATTGAACGTATTTGAGTGTTATTGATAAATGTCAAATTCTACACAATCACGATATTCATTGCTATCGTGATGGCAACTACTTATTTCAAATTTTTCTTTTCGCGTTGTGTGAAATCCTCATCTTATTTTTACTTTATTGATGACGCTGTTTTTTCTCTCCCATCAACAACAATCAAAGAGTATCAAAATAACCATATTGGTTATTGCGTTGTAAAGTGCCAGAGCGGACCTGAAAGCGTATCCTTCTCTGTAATTTCATTCACCCGCCAGTAATAAGTCGTTTTACTCTCAAGGATCCCTGTATTGAACACCGTTTGTTGTTGATTGCCTTGAAATTCAGGATTGGTACTTTTTCCGAAATAGACATTGTGCGATACTGCATTTCGTGTCGCTACCCATTGCAGCAGAGAATTCTCGGCCGGTATTCGATACGATCCATCACGCGGCTTCGGCTGGAACACATAGGGCAGAACAGCGGGCATCGTTCCTTCCGGATCCCACTTCCCTGCAAATGTCCATTTTGCTGTGATGTCACTTTCTTTCGGCGAGCCCTCAGCCGTCGAGAGATTATCCCGAAACCAATCGTAGTCCCCGCCTTCCCGATGACAATTATAATAGTAGTGGCGCTCGCCCCATTTCCAGGTCCGGGCGTTGGGCGATACGGGAAGATAAATCTGCCGGTCGGCCATCGATCGGGAGAAGATGCAATCGAGAAGATAGGTCTGGCCATCCCGGTGATGCCGGCCCAGCGGAAAGTTTGGAACTCCGTCGAAACTCGAATACCGGATCACAAATTTCTGATCCTTGTCATAGCCACCATCATGCCAGAGTGAGGCACTGAGGTTGTGGCCGAAAAATTTACTGTCGGTAATGTAGCACCATCCGCGCGGACAGACATAATCGACCCACCCTTCAAAGGAACAATCGGCATGGTAGTACATTCCCGTCTCTTTGTCCCATAAACTTACCGTGTCACCTCCATCCGCAATGACCGTGCAGGCAAGAATGATGATACGCGTGCCTTCGCCGCGGATAGCAAATTGGTGCTCCGCGGTGTTATGGAGCGATCCATAGTTATTATGGATTGTGAGGTTCGCAAGGATGAGATCGGTGACAGTTGAATCGATGTTGACTGTTGCCGATCCCCAATCGCTTCCGTTCTGTGCCGCAATCCAGTTCTTCCGGAGCTCCGGGAAGACAATCCGTGTGCTGTCGCGGCTCTCGCCGACAAGTGTGACATAACTTTTTTGAATGAACAGCTTTTCCTGATAGAGGCCATTCTTTATGAGGATGATGATTGGGGATGCATTACTTGCCGGGATCGAGTTCAGAGCATCCTGGATAGACCGGTAGTGGCCGCTGCCGTCCTGGGCAACAATAATATGAGCACGCTCTCCGGTCGATCCGAAGACCAGCAGAGGAAGTAAAACAAGAAGCTGCAAATATTTTTTTAGGACAACCTTTATCACATTATTCCTTTTTGGACATTCTCTCGTTCAAACCTTCACACCTTACTGTATTGTTACTGCTCCCTTTCGTTCTTTCTCTTTGAAAAAAACTGGAACTTTTATTTTCGAAAGATCAACCTTGTTCACCACGATGCCATTTGTTTCATCATCCAATACGGCAATTCCCGTCTCCGCCGAAGGAGAAACCGTACCATCCTTGATGGTCATATTCTTTGCACCGAGGAATGCAAACGCAGGGCCACTGGTTGTTTTTAATGTAAACCGATTCAGCATCCAACCTTCGGTATCGGCAAAGAAAGCACCGTACTGTGCACTGATGGTGACATCGGTCAGCGTAATGTTTTTGATCGGCGATTCCGGAACGCCAAACACTGCAAGAGCCCTCTTTGCGCCGGTGCAGACAATATTCCGGATTGAGAAATCCCTGAAGTAAGGTGTCCGGTTTGTGACCGGTTCCTGCTTGCGCCATCCCTCGCTTTGGACGCGCGTTTCGGTATTCCCCTCTTCATAATAGTAGTCGAAGAGAATGGCATCGGTGGCAATGTTCTTCATACGGATACCATCAATATATATTTTCTCTGTGATGCCACCGCGATCCCGCGTCGTCTTGAACCGGAGACCGATATCGGTATCGATGAATGTACAGTTCCGGACTGAGACATTGCGCGTACCGCCGTACGATTCCGAACCGATAACAAATCCCCCATGGGCACGGTAGACGATGCAATCAGCGATGACGATATTTTCACAAGCTACTTTCCAATCTTTTCTCGATCCAAACCCGCCGGGTTTCAGACAAATCCCATCATCACCCACATCAACAACCGTCTTGTAAATCAGCACCTGATGGCTCGAGGCAATATCGATCCCATCGCCATTCTGTGCGTTCCATGGATTGCGCACCGTAATGTTTCTGATGATCAAATGTTCGCACTCCATTGGATGGATGTTAAACCGCGGGGAATTTCGAAATGTCGGACCATCCAGTAATACTCTTGTGCAACCTACGATCTCCACCATATCAGGGCGCAGGAATTCCCGCGCTTTGCTGAAGTCTTTTGCTGTGGGATCTTTTTTTTGCACTTGTAATTCTTTGAGGTACTTCTCTCCGTTCATCGCTTCTTTTGATGGCCACCATTCCGTGCCCTTCTCATTCACCACCCCGCCCGATTTGATTAATTCCTTCCATTCCCGTTCTGTATATTTTTCCTTTTTCACGTAGCGCCATACTTCTCCTGAACCATCGATCACTCCTTCGCCGGTGATGGCGATGTCAGTCAACGCGAATCCCGAGATGGGCGGTGTATAGCGAAATGATTTCGAAGTCGGTGTTCGCCGGATGACAGGAAAATCGTCAATGCTCTTGCTAAAGAGAATCATTGCACCGCGTTCCAGATGGAGATCAATCTTGCTCGCAAGCTGAATGGGGCCCGTCAGCCAGAGTCCCGAAGGAACGACGACATGGCCGCCGCCGGCTTTTGCACATGACTGAATTGCTTCGGCAAATGCACGTGTGTTCATAGTGAGGCCGTCGCCCACCGCACCAAACTCGAGGATAGTGACAGAGCGATCGGGAATTTCCGGAAACTGCAACTCAGGCATTGTAAAGGGAAGGTTCGCGGTATAGGCCTGCAGTTCCTTTTTATCACGGTTCAGAGGCTGGGCCTTCAGATGCTGTGCGATCATTCCCATCATGAGGCAGCCAATCATTATTGTGACAACTATTCTGTGATACTTCATAGTATCTGCGCTTTCAATATGATTTAGGATTCACTCAGCATATTCAATAGCCCAACGCTTATTTTCTTTCCAATATGAGGTCGTCTATAAAGAAAAAACACTAGGGCGTCACGAACCACTTCGTGACGCAAAATACGAAAAACATTCAGGTTTAATGTGTCACGGTGTGGACCGTGACACCCTTGGCGTCCTTTTTAGTCAGCCTCGAGATATTCCTCATACAACAACATTTCATTAATCAGGTTATTCTGCATTTTGTTAGACATGAAAATCACATTGAGGCTGTGATGATCACACTGAGCAATTACTTGGATTATTTCTTTCTTGATCCGGCAATTTTCCTAACGCAGGTTTTGCATAGCACCAGCTTAGTCGGCAGAGTGATATGCTGATACACAAACTCCTCCTTGTTTCTAAGATTTTCGAGCGTCAGATCAAATGCTTTTCGTCCCAATTCCGTCGTTGGTTGTTCAACATAACTCATCGGCGGTGAGAGAAATTGATTCAAGCCGCTATTGCCAAAGCAGATGAGGTCAATATCGTCGGGGATTTTCAATCCCAATTCTTCCGCCGCACGATACACGCCCAGCGCTACAGGGAACGTAACGGCGAAAATAAATTCCGGCATGCTGCCGGCCTCATACATTTTAATAAACCCGCGATAGCCATCATCTTCACTGAATCCTCCGAACGTAACCCACTCCGGACGAAGAGAGACACCATTATCTTTTAACGAAGTTTCAAAGCCCTTAAACCGTTCTTTGCCGATATTTGTATGCTGATATCCGCCGATGTGCCCCAATTTTTTATACCCGATGCTGATGGCCTGTTCCGTTGCGGCATAGGCGCCGCCACGGTCATCGGCCACAACAGTGTTGAATCCTTTCAGGTTTACCACGCGATCCATAAAAATAATCGGGACTCCCATTTTCTTCACTGTCTCAAAAATCGAATAATCTTTCGTCTGCTGCGTGACCGAGACGATCATGCCATCGACACGCATGGAGAGCAGCGATTGAACGTGGCGCAATTCTTTCTCGACACTTTCCTGGGAAACGGTCAGAATGATTTCATAATTATTCTGAAATGCTGCGTCATAAATAGACTCAATGACAGACGAAAAGAAGAAGTGGGCAATCTTAGGTACAATGAGCCCGATGGTATTGGTTTTCCGTGACGAGAGATTTCTTGCATGAAAATTGGGGTAGTATCCCATATCGCGGGCAATTTTTTTCACCTTCTTTGCGGTAAGTTCGGAAATATCCGGGTGGCCGCGAAGCGCCTTGGATACGGTAACCTTTGTGACTCCAAGCTTCTTGGCAATATCACTCAACGTTACTTGAAATCCCTTTTTCATCTGCGTCCTTTTCTGGATGACTCATGGATCCTGATCATATCGCTGTCCCCTGCGCAGTTCAGGAATTTAATTGCCTGAGCGGCTTGAGATGGCGTTCAAAATGTTTAATAAGACATTGATAGTGCACCTCTTCGTTCTTCTTCAGACACTCCATAAGGCGATCTTGAAAGATCAGGCGGCCGTGCTCATCTTTCGAGGAGAGAATCGTACCAAAGGTCACATGCAGAATCTGACGGGCATTCTCTTCCATTAACAATGATTGCAGTTCAGCATCCGTGTACTCACAGGCTCGCTTCATTTTTGCAATCTCGGCTGTCACATGATACGATTGCCGGTCATTCTGATAGTGTGCTCGGGCATAGTCGAGAATTTCCCTGAAGAGCTGCGGTTCTGCGATTGCGATGGCACGCAGCGCTTCGAGCCAGCTTGTGCCGGCAGTTTTGACATGCACCGCACCGGATTTCAATGAACCGACAGCTTCATAGACAAGGAACTTATCGCTTCCCGAATGAATACTGATTTTGTACGGACCGGAATATTGGGCAATCAGCAGATGTTTTCGATACTCTTTCGTAAACTCGCAAAGGTCGCCTTTATATTCGATTCCCTTTTCGAAATCACCAATGAACCGCGGCGCCAGACTGACCAGCGTTATGTGAAGACGCTTACATTCATTTGCAATAATAAAATGTTCAAGCGGAGATGTCGGCGTATCGGTCTCATCCACCGAAAGCTCAATTTCGTACGGTTTGCTTCCCCATTTCTGTTTCAGGTGATTGGCAAGTACAACTGTCTGCGCGATGGCAGCGCCATATTTTACCAATGCCCTGAGGACTAGATCGGTTTCTGGAACGAGCACAAAATCGTCGGCAAACGTGAATTGCTGCCCGGCATAGCGGTCAACCATGGATTCCAGCGAATCCTGCAGCAGGTTCCATGGCAATGCGGCGGCTCGCTGTTTCACTTCTTCCAAAGGCATCCGGGCAGCTTCATTCACTACATGAGCACCGATATCCAGGGTGAACATTGTAAATCCGACACTTGCGTAGCGGTCAATATCGGCGGAGGTTTTCAAATGATCGCCATCCGCTCCGAAGCCGTCTTTGTATCCCTCCTGGAACACAGCCCAGGTTGCTGCATCCATAACGTCGCCGGCTTCCCGTTTTGTCCGCTCCAGCTCACGTACGGATTGCTGTGCAAGAATCGGTTTGAAGCCGCTGCCTGTCATTGCACGAAGATGTCCGGCATTGGCAATTCCAAGACGATCGCCGCACCCGAGTGAATTGTGCAGGCCAAGGACCGTAGGGCACGTGAAGGGAAAGAGCATTCTCAATGAATCGGCATTGCGATGATGCATCGGGCAAAGTTTCACAGTCGCTGACTTATTTCCACCTGAGTATGTGAACAATATTCCTTCGAAGAGACGGGATACTTCAGTTTCTTTTTCCTCTGTCAGAATACAGAGAAATTTTTCCGAGCCGTTCTTCCCGACAAAGATGAATGTGTTATCAACCCCCTGAACCGATTTTGGATAGACCGTCAGTTGGATCTGCGATGTGAGCGAGAGTTCAGCCGGAGTTGTGCTCTGGTTTGGATTCGGTTGTGGAAGAATATCTTGGATGCTCATTGATTATTCTTTCTAGAAGTTTACTACGTTTTGTTTTTACCGGATCTCACTGTGAGAGTTCCCGGAGGTTTTCTCCAACAACCATTGAAAGAGATTTTTTGCCGCCTTCCAATTTTCGTACTCCGGAGGCAGCTTTCGGTCGTCGAAGTATTCATTATATAACCATGGATCACCGACAGCAACAACGGTTCCTTTCCCGAAGGCTGAAACCGCCATGAGGATGAGATCGTTTTCTGTGAGAAGTGCCTCTGCGGGTTTTGTCAATTGCTGAGAGGCAACCTCTTTTGTATAAATCTGTTTGACGTCGCGAAAAATTGGGTGTGCCGGAAAACGATCGGTCTTCCCTTTCTCAAAATCTTTGCCGACAACACGATGATGGCTATCCTCGTTGAAATGAATTCCAAAATGTGCAGCGAGCGCATTAAAATGTTCAAATTCGGCATTACCCTTATCGTTTGTGAAGAGTACTAATACTCCTCCCGCCTTTACCCAGTCGACAATTGCCGCACTGTGCTCAGGAAGAATGTAATTCGGAACCTGCGTCTCCGCGGGAGTATCCGGATCAACAATGATATAGATTTGAAATCGTTTCAAGTTATCTGCTGTCGGCGCCGATCGGAGGGTATCGAGATCACCGCCGAGCCGATCAATCGTCCTGCCAAGTTCTGAAAATCCACTATTCGTCGTATCTTCCCAGGTGTAGTGGAATTGCTCCCGAACTCCCGGTTTTTTCTCACGGAATTCACAATTGAAATAGTAGTCCAGGCCGACAACAACCTTGTGTTGCGCTGCTAATGAGGGCGGGGATTTGACTAATTCTGCAGCGAGCGGAAGGGGAAGATCACGAACTCCATCAGCAGCCAAACCGGCGATCGTCAGCGCGCCAATGCGGGTAAAATGTGTGTTATCTTCTTTGCCTTGCGGTAATGCCGCATACTCATTTGGCTTTATCCAGAGGAATAACTCCTTCGACTTCTCCGGCCCCACTTTGACGAGAAGATCCTTGCTTCGTTGATGAAGATCAATGAGCGGGACACGCTCTTGTCGCGCCACTTCCCGCACAACATCTGGATACTCACCATGTTTATCGACAAATGCTCCTTTTGAATCAAATCCCCTGCGGTTGACCGGCGTAAGAAGAATTGGTATCGCCTGTTTCTCTCTCGCCTTCCTGATGAAAAAGAGAAGGTTCGTTTTATAATCGCCCTGTGGAGATGCATACCGGGCTGTGTCCTCAACTTTCGAATCATTATGACCGAACTGGATGAAGAGATACTCGCCCGGCTTGAGTTGATTGTACACTTTTTCCCAGAGGCCTTGATTGATAAAGCTTTTTGTGCTTCGGCCATTACGGGCATGATTTTGAATTTTCACCCGGTTGCTGAAATACAGAGGGAACATCTGTCCCCACCCATGCTCCGGGTTATCGATCAATGGTTTGTCGGCCATGGTGGAATCGCCGATGAGGTGGATCGTTATTGGATCCGGAACAATCCATGCGGCGAAGATACTGACAAGTGCAAATGGAGCAAGAAGTTTGATGAAACGTTTCGTCATAAAGTTCTTTCGACAGAATTCAAGATTGGGCAATAACGTCTTGAGTGTTGGTATCTTCTGATGAAAAGCATCCTCGCTATTTCAATGCGCCCACGCGTTCAAGCTCAATAGCAGCCATGAGAAATGGCCCATACCCCTTAAAATCGTTTGTTCGTTTGGGCTCGCTGATATAATATTCAAAACTGCCATCACGGTACGGATTACCGCCAAGTCCGGAGACCTGGACGGTGTTATGCAAAAACACCATGCCTTGATCATCGACGGTGACAAACTCTTTGAGCATCGCATCGAAGAGTGCCTTTGCGGTGGTTTTGTATTTTGCACCAAGGTAGCCGTTGCTCGCGCCTTTGATAAACGCATAGGTGAACATGGAGGAGGAGGAAGCTTCGAGATAATTCCCCTTCCGATTCCCTTGATCAACCACCTGATACCACAATCCGGTTTTGGAATCCCGGTAGCGCAAGAGTGTTTGCGAGAGCGTTTGAAGCTGTGTGATTAACTCGCCGCGAGAACGATGATTCCCTGGTAGATGATCGAGCACATCAACGAGTGCCATCATGTACCAGCCAATGGCTCTTCCCCAGAAATTTGGCGATTGGCCCGTTTTCGGATTGGCCCATTGTTGCTGCTTGCTCTCATCCCAGCCATGATACAGCAGTCCTGTCTTTGGATCCCGGTTATGCTTCCAGATGAGCTGGAACTGTTTGGCAACATCATCGAGCGCAGATGGTTCTTTGAACATCACCGCATAGTGGGTGTAAAAAGGTTCTGCCATGTAAAGACCATCGAGCCACATTTGATACGGATAAATTTTCTTATGCCAGAAGCCGTTTTCGCTTGTGCGCGGGTGGTGCGCGAGCTGCTTGCGGAGTGTGTCAGCAGCAACTTTATATTTCAGATTGTTGGTGCGCCGGAAGAGCGTAAGCAATTGTCTTCCGGGAGGAATGTTGTCGAGATTAAAGCTCTCGTATTCATAGGTGTTGATCGAGCCATTCTCTTCAATGTAGAGATCGATGTTCTGCTTGATGAAGTTGAAATACTTTTCATCACCCGTCTTCTTCCACATCATCCGCATGGCTTCCAGCATCACGCCTTGTTCGTAATTCCATTTTCTGCTCTTTGCCTCTGTTCCGTACTTGATGGTATCGGGATTCGATTTCATGAAGGAAGCGGCTATGCGTACAGACCACGGAAGTGACCGATCGATAGCTTGTGCTGAAAGTGCCTGATGCAGTACAAGGTAAATCAAGAGCAGTGATGCCACCCGCAACACGAGAGACGAGAGTGCGGATTGTGAAAAAGAGAATACGGTCTTCATCATTTCTTATCTCACCAGAAGAAGTTTGCGTGATTGCGTTCTTCCCCGCGAAACCAGTTGAGCAATATAGACTCCGGATGCGACATTCCGCGACTGTGTGTCTTTTCCATCCCATCGAATGGTGTAGTGGCCCGCCGGTTGCTCCCTCTGCATCAGCTCTTTCACAAGCACCCCGCGAAGATCATAGATCCTGAGTGCCACAACGCCTTGTTTTGAGAGGGAGATAGAGATCAGCGTTTCTGGATTAAATGGATTGGGATAGTTTTGATAAAGAACAAAATCGGAAGGTACTGATCTCTCTATGCTCCCGGTCGTGGTGATCACGTTCCCGGTAACAAGGCTATTGAGATATTCTTCGAGTTTTGTATATCCTTGAGCATTTTTTAAATTCCGATCACCTGGATCGGCGGGATTGAGGCCCTGTGCCTGTTCCCATGCATCCGGCATACCGTCATGATCGGTATCCATGGGCGGTGGTGCAGTCGCCAGAAGAGGCCAGCCGCCGACATCACTTTGTGAATCGATAATTCCAGACCGTGCTCCGGTTTTTCCACCAAACAATGCCACTCCATTTTCTACTTCCCACACTATTCGTTTGTCGATCGTATCTCGTTTCGGCAGGCTCGCTCCACCATATTTAAGGACTAACCTATATGCTACTTCTGGTTGATGTTGAACAATTGGAGTGTATGGAAACGGCTCCGTTGCTTTGATAGAATCGAACAAACTGGTGGCTACACCCTGCACCCCAAAGGCCCAATTATCTGTAGTTGCCTGAGGATATCCATCCACATAATTCTCATTGATATACCATTTTCCATATCCATGGCTCTCTGTTGATGGATTCACGATCCTATATCTCGTTGAACCACTACTCGTGGAAGGGCCTGCCTTGTAGTAATTTGCCACAACATTGATCCTGCTTGGCTGTACTTCATTTGCTTCACCACCGTAGCAACTGTTGAATGTCCAGTTATAAACAACATTATTACGGTGGTCTACATTTTCTACTCCACGATCGAAACGTGGATTACGACTCGAGTGATGAGCTAATAAGTTATGATGCCATGTAGTGTTCTTCCCACCCCAGATACCTCCATAGCCATGAGCACCTTTGACATGATGTGAGTTACGCAGACTCTCTGCAATGAAGCACCATTGAACGGTCCACTGTTCGATTCCGGAATAAGCACTCAACGTTTCATCAATCGACCAGCTGATTGAGCAGTGATCGAGGATCACATTCTTAGAGTTCTCGCCATCAAATGCATCATCATCATAGGTAGAGTCGACATCGCCCAACCGGAATCGTAGATATCTGATTATTACTTCATTCGCCTTCACCGTGAAGTTAAAATCACGGAGACAAATTCCATCGCCAGGAGCTGATTGCCCTGCAATTGTTAGGTTTCCTCTCGTGACAGATAATCGCGATTTTAATCGAATAGTACCTGAGACACGAAAGACTATTGTTCTGGGTCCAGTTTTACCAATGGCTTCGCGCAAGCTACCTGGTCCGCTGTCATTGAGATTTGTCACTTCATAGATATCGCCGCCGCGGCCTCCAACCGTATATTGACCAAATCCCTCAGCTCCCGGAAATGCTTTCTGCTGACTATGCGAGAGTGTAGCAGTCAGAAAAATGAATTTGAAACCGAATGCAATTACAGTGAATGTATGTTGAAGTCCAAAGTTCACATGAATCACCAGGGAATCTGATACGAGAGACTGGCAATAAGATTGTTGCGAATTTCCCGATTGATACTTACGGCGTTTGACCACGTATCGATAAACTTCATATCAGAATACTCGTAGGTCACGTTTACGCGGAGGCTGGCAATATTCATTTCGCCGCCCAGAGAATAGACTGGATACTTAATCGGCTCTCCACGTATTGCCTTCGACAATGGTTGGAAGACTTCAGCATTTTCCGAGACCCCGCCTCGAACGATGAGCCATGAATTCGCTCGATACTGTGCTCCCGCGTGCCATAAGGAAGCGGAAAGCCAGGGATTGATTTCCTGGCCGCCGGCGTCGGTGTACGTTGCCGATGAGTATGGACGAATTTCATATTCAATACCGATGGTAAAATCGGGACGCACTGCAATTGAAACTCCCAGTGATGCGCGAAGCGGAAGGTTGATTTTATCTTCGCCGCTGGATGAGGTGGTTGAACGGAAGTGAAGCGAATCAACCCGGGAGCTTAATTTGCTCACGGTAGTAACTGAGTCCAACGATGATGATGAGGAAAATTTCCTTGTAATGACTGTCGGGGGCTTCACCGAGAATCCAGCCGTGAACGACTGGCCGGTGTACGTGCCGCCCAGTGTAAATTCCTTGCCGCTGTAATCCGATGTACCGGTTTTCGCATAGCTGAGCATCCCCTGCTTATCAAGGCGAAGCGAACTGGTAAAGAACAGCATTCTTCCGCGGCCGACCCGTACTTCACTATCGTCCGTGCTTCCTTCCAGAATCAACCCGCTGGCACCAAGTGAGAATTGATCGGAAAGAGCCACAGAGAGAGCAGCACCATAGCCTTTGATTGACCCGTCGCGTTGCTGATAGTACTGGTACCACTGCGTAAGATAGGGATTCGCATTCAGACCGGATGTGGCAATCGTTCCGTTCAGCACCGAGAGAACCGATGGAGAAAAGCAATTATTGTTCTGGTAATACCAATTGAGATTCGCGTATTCAACGAATCCGACTCCAAGTACCACCCGAACATCCTTCAGGGAAAACGGTGCTGCGAGGAATGCTTGAACGGGGGCGCTGTTCGATTTCGACCGATTCCAGTTTGGCCCGAGGTTATCGAATGGCCGTTGAACCGAGTCGCTTTGATCGATCACACGGACCTGTGTAGTGCCGTAAAACTTTGTCGTATCCGGATTACTGAGCAATCCTGTCGTACCCTCCACAAGGGGACTGAACGCCGAATGCGATTGTATTCCACCGTAGCGCTGATCCTGTTTACTATAGGTCGATTGCTGCAAACCACCGAGGGATAATTGTAATCCTTGAAGCGAGCCTAGCATTGCCGGATTTGAAAACATCAGGGAGGCATCGTTTTTTATTCCCAGCATGGTACCTCCTGCTGCGCGCGACGATACCGAAGGCGTTGTTGTACGATTCAATCCCTGCATGGAAAGCGGGTTATCGTACCCTTGTGCAAATGCGTCCTGTCCAAGCACAAGACACAGACAGAACATTGCGAGATAGGCGATTGTGTTCTTTGGCTGTTTCATTAGAATCCCACTCCTAAGCTTATCCGATGGACATTTCCAAGGTTATAATTGAGCGCTCCGTAACTATAGTCGAAGGAAAATCGTGTTGCTCCAAGGCTCTGCTTAATGCCACAGCCCGCCGAAAATCCATCAGCATCATAATTAAATTTGTTGCCGACTCGAAGGGCAACCATTCCGGCAAATTCATATTCCATGCCAAGGTGTGCCTGTTGGGCATAATCATTGGGTTGAAAAAGATCGAACGCTACGCTGAAGCGGTTATCATCGCTCTCCATTAGAAGAGCGTTACGGCCCATCAAGTCTGCAGCGATACCGGTACGGAGTGCCATCGGAATCGAATTTGATTCGGATGCATACTTGACGTTCGCGCCAAAATTCTGGACCGATGCCGCGAGTTGAACCGACCGGAATCCGGTGTTATACCGCAAACCGAAATCAAAGAGAACACCGTTTGCCCAGGTCTTTACTTCTTCAGCGACACCTTTACTATTAACCGCCATAACTTGCCCTCCATCATAGAGAGACTCATGAGCATACTTGACAGTCAATCCGGTAGCGAACTTATCGGTAATCTCCTGTGCGTAACTCAGGCCGATCAGATAGGCGAACGGGCGAAAGGTCTTTCCCGTCAATCCGGGAAACTCGATATCATCCTTGTAGGGTGATGTCCAGAGCGCTTCTTGAATTTCTCCAAAGTCCACGTATTGAACCTGGAGCCCGACGGATCCGAGAGAACCAAGCGAGGTTGCGAACGAGAGTGCTCCCTGTCGCGTATCAAAAATCCAATTCAGGTATGTCAGAGAAATCTCACGATCTCTCGATAAGGCAACGCCGGCTGGATTCCAGAACACCGCTTCTGCGCCTGTTGCCCAGACACTGTATGCATCACCCAATGCGGTCGCTCGTGCACACGGCATAACCTTTAAAAATTGCATGGAACTGCTACCGACCTTTTGCGAAAATGCCATCGGTGAGGACAATAAGATCGCAAACATCGGCAAGAGGTATAGTGTAATTTTCTTCATCGCTCTCATGTCCTTTATTTCAATGAATGATGACAAATTTACCTGTTGCCCGGGTTCCTTCATCAAGATCTTCTACAACGTAGAAGTACACTCCGGCGGCAATACGCTGACTATTTCGCGAAATCTGAAACCACTCATGCGAATAGACATTTGCCGTATGCTCAATTGTTCCAACCAGTTGTCCGCTATAGGAGAAAATCCGAATCACCGCATTCTTCGGCAGGCCATAAAATCCGATCTTATCGTTAATGTCCCCTTCTTTGGTTGATCCTCCAAAACTGCTGGAGAGAATGAGCGGATTCGGAGCAACATAAATTTTTCCACCCAAGTGTTCTACCGCCCCTTTTTGTGTTGAGTGGTAGGTAATATTGGTGTATCCACTCTTCCCGCCAACAGAATCGACAGAAAGAACACAGTAGTAATAGTTCTCGCTTAAAAGACTCTGCGTGTCCTTGAAGACATACATATCGGGATATTTTTCATCTTTGTTGTAATAGCGCGGATCTCGTATCCCGACACTGTCCAGCCGTGTCCAGGGGCCTAATCCATCTGGTGATTTCATGACGAGGTAGTGACTTAATCCGGAGCGAATTCTGCCAAGAGCCGCTGCTGCTTTAATAGCCGGCATCGAGGTGAAG
Organism: bacterium; assembly: GCA_043803945.1. Classification (GTDB taxonomy): domain Bacteria; phylum Bacteroidota; class Ignavibacteria; order UBA10030; family UBA10030; genus JAZDJN01. The sequence goes on from JAZDJN010000056.1 coordinate 51,625, forward strand.
CTTTCAACCTGCGGTCCCCAAACGATTTTATTCTTGACATCCGCCGCATCATAAACATTCAAGACAGGCGCGGGAAATGGTATATGGATCTTGGATACACCATACAAGCCGGTCGCGGGAGAATTTTCCGGTTTAAATTGAACTGCATCATAGTCAACCAGCGGTCCGCCGGTATAGATCTGAATGGCTCTATCAGCAACGTCACGCAGAGAAATGACCGGGGATGGATCGACATTCGAGATTTTTCCTGCAACATACCAGGGAAGTTTATGGGCATTGTTTTTCAAATAGGCGCTTCCCATGTAGTTGATGCCCGATAAGCCCGAGAGGCCGGGGTAGGTAAGCGAATCATACCAGGAGATCACCGGCTCATAATATGCTGTCGACGATGAGAACGCTCCCCCCGCATCCCGGTAGACCGTGTCTGCCGCAGTACCGGGTCCGTACCCGACGAGCGTGGCAATTGCAAACTTGAGGTGTTTCCCCCTGGGAAACACATAGGGTCCGAACGATGTATAGTGCATCGATGTTTGTGTATAGTTGCCGGAGGAGAGAGCTCTCGGTTTTGCACGGCCCTGCCAGTAATTCATGAGTTCGAGATTCACGGCAGGATTTTGTGCTATCGACGGTCCATAGTACGTTGCCCAATTTACTGAATCTGTTTTGACGGTACTCGTTGTTGATTTGAAATCAAACGACGTGTAGGGACGGGAGGAGAGTGTCAGTCCGTACGCAATAGCCCGCGAGGCACTTAAATCGACGTTTCTGTTCGGTACTTGTTGAGCCGTATAAGGCTGTAAAAATTTGCCATTCTGATCCCACGCGCGAGCAGTATCCGTGAGTGTATAGCTTGTCATGCTCTTGGGCTGTAAATTTTCATAATCATAATGGAGCACCATCAATCCCACACCTTGTGGTGAATTCAATCCGCCGCGATTACCCTCAGTCGACCAGGCATTAAAGTATGTCGGATCGGGAAATCCATCTCTGCTGTGCACATACAACATGTACCGGGTAAAATTATAACGTCCATACACTTCACGCGCGCGGGTCGTTACAGAAGACTCGTTCCAGACACCATACCTTCTCTGTATTCCTAACGCCGAAGGGCAGAGACCATTGAAAAACATCACCATTCCGTCGGTATAATCCACAGCATCGGTGTTGACGATATCGTATTCAATAATAATGAATGCATCGTACCCGGGAAAACTCCATGCGCGGCTGGTTTGAGTAATCAAAAGTTTCATCGGGTTCGTGGTGGTATACTGTGTGACAATGATTTCTTCAGCCTCATTAGGATTGTATGCAGTATTGAGGCTGCCATCTGCTAATAAAGGGTAGTTTTCCGTTCGGGTAATACTCCCGGGAATAGAGTATATACCTGCAATTGTTGTCGCATTGCCGGATCCGTCGGTAATTCCACCGCATGCTTTCGCAACATAGGTGCCGTTAATCTTTGCCTGAAACAGGATGCCGCCTCCGAAAGAATTCTGATGCCCCCAGTACACAATCTGATTCAGCGTTTGTCGTGAATTGGGGGGCCACTCCAGGGAAGAGGTCCCCTCCGGCAGACCGACCGTCGTCGAATTGCTGGCTTCAGTAGCTCTTCCTATCTCCCCGGTGTTGTAAATCGTCTGGCGCACCATGCTGCGCGTATGCGTCTTGAAATCGCGCTGCGATACGGCAAGAGACGAAACCAGGGCCATCATGAGAAAAATATATACGAGATGTTTCATTTGGGATTCCTGCATAATGGTAAATGATTTTTCAAAATTCAAATGACAGTCCGACAAAGAACGATCGCGGTGCATTATCGTACAGCAGGAACGAGTGATCCACGGCGAACGCGCCTCCAAGATTCTGATCATCCCAGTAGAGTACGCCATTATTCGGATCATTGAATGCATAAGTGGAGTACCTCCGAGTAGCCTCATTCTGATCAATCTTGTTCGCCGTATTGAACAAATACGAATAGTTGAAAATTTTAGTGCTGAACAAATTAAACACTTCGACATAGAGCGTTGCAGAGACCCCGATGAGGTTTTTCATAGCCTTCGAAACTCGGAGATTTGTGTTATATTCAGTCGGTGAACGAAGGCCGTTCACGTCGCTCGCATCATCGGGCGAAGTGTAAGGACGTCCGCTGCGGCCAAACGAATTGATCGAGATGACCATGCTTTCTAAAGGATGGAGACCTCCTATGTCGGGACCGAATTGCTCAGGCGTCATGTATGCAATATTGACGATGACATTGTGCGTCCGGTCAAAGTTCAACAGCACATCCTTGATCGGAACTTTCGACACCACATCCGTCGAAATGACACCTGAGAGATTCTTAGTAATTGCCATGGGAGCGTTCGACGAGGAAGAGCTCTTTCCAGTCGCCACGCTGAATTGATAGTTGATCGATCCTGTAATGGCACCTCTCCTTTTTGCCAGTGAGACCCGGAAACCACGAACGTCTGCGTAGTCTCTATTAAAGAAGGAGTAGTAGCTTGTACCAGTCGAAAGGTTTGTGAAGACCGCTTGTTCGATCAGATCCTTGATGTCTTTGTAATAGCCGCTGACATCAAGTGTAAATCCCGCATCTAATCCTTGCATGAGACCGATATCGTACTGATTCGTCACCTGCGGCTTGAGCCTCGGATTGCCCAGGCTTGAGACCGAAGCAGGAGATGGCGGGGGCGGCATTTTCTGTGTCGAGCCGATGACATTTTGAAATGAGGGCCGCTGCATAAACGTTCCATAGTTCAGGTGGAAGACTGTCCCCACCGAAACGGGAAATGAAACACCGACGCGAGGCTGCAGCCGGGCAATGGGTTTGGATTTTACTTTTGGAGCCAGGTTGGCGTCATAGTTCAGCGTCGGTCTGCCCAATGAATCGCGCAGGACGAATGGATCGAACTCATCGAAATAGTACTCATTATTGGAGTCCCACACATCCCAGCGCATGCCGACATTGGCAATCATCCCCTCGAATTCCATCTTATCCTGAACGTAGAGTCCCAGTTCATAGGGCTGTCCTGTATATTTTGTTACTGAGATGCTGCCCTTCGATTTGATATTCCCCACATTATCGCGGCTAATTTCATAATAGTTCGCCTGAATACCCGTATTGAGGAGATGGGACTTCGTCACCTGACTGGTAATCGATGCATCCAGGGATGCAGTAAAAGTTTTATCATTGGTAAAATTACCCAGAGTATTTGCGAGGTAAAAGAATGTCTTACCGACCATGTTCTGGTAGTACATGAAATTCATCTCTCGAGTAATAATAGCCGTGCCGGTTTCTGTATTGCGTACCTGATCAGAGACCGTGTCGTACCACGGAGACGTACCCAGCCTGTTTGTTGTCCGCAGAGTGTTCAATTTAATTTCATAGAAGGTGCTCGGACTGACCGCCTGCGTAAACCGGGCTCCAAGCTGAAGGTTGGTTCGTTCCTGATACGCGATTCCCAGAATCCTGTCCCAGGTCCATTGATAGAATCCTGTTCCGCCTCCTAAGATATTGTCAAATTCGTACTGATAGCCGCCGCTCAGTCTGAGTGCGGCACTCGCACCCAGGTCGAATACAATATTTCCCATCACCTGTTGCTGCTTGTTCGGCTCTTCAGTCATAACGATGGAATTGTCATTCTCCGAGCGAAGGGCGAGAAAAGCCGTTACCCCTGAGGCGAGCGGACCGCCGAAGGCGCCTTCAATACTATAGTCAATTTGCGATTTCCAGTATTTGCTGTTCAAGTCTTTTGCTGTCGCACTTTTCCAAAGAGTCTGTGCAGCCTGGAGCATGACCGTCGAATCACCGCCGAAGTCCGAAGCAGTCCATCCAAGAATCGATTTATATCCTGTTGTTGCATCTCCATTCTTCCAGAAGTTCGGATCGGCAAGCTTTTGGAGGTAGGGCTGTGCGTTTTCGTCGTAGACGCTGGGGCCGAAATATTTTAACCCGGGTGCTCGCGCCCGCACCTCAAACTTCGAACGCCATTTATCCGACTTTCCTTCTTTCATGGTTATGTTGACCACACCCGATTGTGCATTTCCATACTGGGCGCCAAAACCGCTGGTAATCACCTCTACTTCTTCGACAGCGCTCATAATTGGTCTGAAGGCGGCGGAGGCATCGAGCGGATTTGTGATTCCCATGCCCTGTAACATGTAATACTCTTCATTGGCGCGGCCGCCGCGAAAGTGACCGTCGGTAATATCTGCCGCTAAACCAATAACATCGTTCACGTCCCTCATACCCGCGAGCGCCTGCACTTCATCACCGCGGATGATTGTACTCGTGGACGTTTTTTCCCGTTCCACATCCGGGCGTGTTGCCTGAATGATCACCGCTTCCTTCTCAACCGCTGATGATTTCAATTTGAAGTCTGCGTTGGTGGTTCGTCCGGAATTTACGATAAGGTCACGCTGGACAACTTTTTCATAACCGATGATGGAAGCCTGCAGGTCGTACTTCCCGGGCGGGATATTGAGAATAAAGTAGGTTCCTTCCACGTCTGTCACTGCTCCCAGTTTTGTACCGAGGAGCATGACATTCGCACCAATCAACGATTCTCCAGTATCAGCATCCTTAATGCTTCCCGACAACTTTCCGGCAGTTTGCGCCGTCAACATATTCAACGCAAAAAGAACCAGGAGAACAACACTGAAAATCTTAATGACTCTCCATGGTAATACTTGAGGTTGTACATACGATGGCTGCAATTTTTTCTTGCACCCCGCATGCACTGATTGCAGGTAAGGATTCTTTGTCATTTGCGCTCCTTATCAATTGATGACAAGTATCGGTTAAATGCTCTCTTCGTTTTATCACTCACAAATTGATGGAAAAACTTCTCATCAGACTTATTTTGAATTTCTCGAACTCGATTGATAGGTTAGACGAACATTGATCATCGTCAAGTCTTTGACATTCTCGAGCACATTCGGTTCGGCAACATTGTTGAAGGTGCAATTCTCCAGGGAAATTTTCGTTGCCGGAGAGCGATCGTAGGCCCGGATCCAAATACCAAATCGACTTTTGCTGCAAACCACATTTCTGACATCAATATTGCGGACGATGGGGGTAAAATTCCCCTTCTCTCCTTCTTCATAATAGAAATCAATTTTTACCACAGCTTCAGCAACCTGCCCGACAGTTACGTTTCGCATATAAATATTCTCGATCACTCCGCCGCGTACGGCATTCGTCTTAATCCTAAGCACCCTATCGAGATTGGGACTGTCCATGGAACAATCTTCTGCATAAACATTCCTGACACCGCCACTTATTTCACTGCCGATAACCACACCGCCATGGCCATTCTTCATGAAACATCCCTGGATGATAATGTTCTTGCTGGGAGCATTCACCCGCCTGCCATCGTTGTTTCTGCCCGATTTGATGGCGATACAATCATCACCATTGTTGAACTTGCAATTCTTGATGAGAACGTCCGTGCAGGATTCCGGATCGCAGCCATCGTTGTTCGGACCCTGGCCTTCTGTCGTTACACCGAGAATTGTAACATTCCGACATAACACAGGGTGAAGAAACCACATCGGTGAATCCTTAAACGTCACACCCTCGACCAGCACATTCTTACAGCGTACTGGCGTAAAAAAATTGGGGCGCAGATATGAGCCTTCGCCGAACACCCTCTGCGGTACCGGAACACCCTCTTCTCCCATTGCCCCCAGTTTTTTGCGGGCTTCATTTTGATTCTGTTTGTTCGCGCCGGTTTCCTTACTCCCTTTCCAACTCCACCAGTTTTCAACTGCACCCTGACCGTCGAGAATTCCTTTTCCCGTAACAGCAATATTCTCCTGCTCGAACGCATAAATCAATGCCGAATAATTCATGCATTCGATTCCTTCCCAACGAGTAAAGACCAACGGGAGATACTTTTGGGATTCGGTGCTGAATTTGAGAATTGATCCTTCTGCGAGATGAAGATTGACATTACTTTTCAGGTGTATCGAACCGGTGAGATAGACTCCTTTCGGAATCACCACACGGCCTCCCTTTTCTTTTGAACACTTCTCGATTGCTTGTGCTATCGCCGCACTGCAATCTGTGACACCATCTCCCTTAGCACCGAATGCGGTGATCTCATAATCTTTTTTGGGAAACACTGGAGCAGTAATACGCTTGAGGATCGCCGGAACGACATCCCACCCCTGCAGTTTCGAACTGTGCTGCTGCGCTTGGAGCGGAATCAGGAAAACAAGGGAGAGAAGAAGAGAAAGAAGAAGGGAGAGCACATGGATTGGGATTGTTGAATGGGTGTGCGGGATGTGGAATGTTTTCATCTCCGCAGTACACCAACGTATTGTATTTGGTTTCTCGGTCATTGATGGTAAGACGCTGAAATTGTGCAACGGATAAAAATGTTTTACTCGGATCATTTGGGCTCCACCGTACGTGTAATTAAATCCTGGTGTTCAGCAGAAGCGAAAGAATTCACTTCCTTGGTCCTCAGTCGATCAAATCTTGAGTTGGAGGTGCAATTTACTTAATCGATAGCTTTATCGGTAAAGCTATTGTACAGAAATAATTGAAATCTGTCAAGAAAAATATTTTCTGCAAGCACAGATGAGCAACAATCATGAAATCGTTTCGGTTACCATCTCGCCCTCAGCGTCTCAAGGGAAATTGTGAACGAAAAAGAATACTGAGAATCAATCTCTGCCCAAGCAATAAAAAGCTTGTAAAAAAAGTTGAGTGAAATAACTGTTGAAATTCTTCAAAATTTCTAAATTCTTACCTGTCAGGAATAGGAATCTCCAGGACTCGATTGGTTTGCATTCAAGAAAAAAACTCTTACAATGCACTCATCGTACCACAGTCCTGAACATTTGAATAAGGATTACACTATGGCAACACCTGAGTTTGTGTTTTTCGATGGCAAGATTATCCCTTATACAGAGGCCAAAGTAGGCATTCTCACCCATGGATTAAACTACGGCACCGGAGTATTTGGAGGAATCCGGGGATACTGGAACAATGAAGAGCAGCAACTCTTTATTTTCCGTCCTCTGGACCATTACAAGCGTTTCTTAGAATCGACAAGGCTGATGAGAATGGAATTATCGTATACAAAAGAGGAGTTAGTCCAACATACCATAGACGTTGTTCGAAAGCATAACTATCGAGAAGATTGCTATATCCGCCCTCTCGCATTCTATGGTGACGAAATTATCGGCGTACGGCTTCATAACCTGACACCACGGCTGGCAATCGCCGCCGTTCCATTCGGGCGATACATTGACAAGGAAGAGGGTGCCCATGTGACAATTTCCTCTTGGTGGCGTGTCGACGATAATATTATTCCGGCACGAGGAAAAATCGCAGGGGCTTATGTGAATTCCGCATTGGCAAAAACCGATGCGCAACTCTCCGGTTTTGATGAGGCCATCGTGCTCAACCACAGCGGCCATGTCTCCGAGGGCTCAGCGGAGAATATCTTTCTCATCAAAAATGGTGTTCTCGTTACTCCCTCGGTGACAGAGAATATTCTTGAAGGTATTGTGCGAAGAACACTGATTCATTTGTTCAAGGAAGATCTGGGACTTCAAGTTGTTGAGAGGTCAATCGACCGGACAGAACTTTTTCTGGCAGACGAAGTTTTCTTCGCCGGCACAGGAGTCCAGATTGTGGCAATCACCCAAATTGATCATCGTAAAATCGGTGATGGTGTAATTGGGGAAATTACTTCAACACTCCGCGATTTGTATTTTAATATTGTACGGGGGAAAGTTAAGAAATATCGAGATTGGTGTTTACCTGTGTACTAATTCTCTTATCTTTTTGAATATGCCTACCTCAGGGTCGGAGTTTATCTCTGACCCTTTTCTTTTACCATCGACCAATTAGTGTCTCGACTCACAAATATCTTGAATAAGCCCCAAGGTCTCAATAGAATTTCCCTTCCTGGAGCCAGCGTGCCGGGCCATACGATTTGGTCCGGAATTCATGCTCTTTAAAAATACGGTCAACCGTGAGCAACGATGGATTCGTTGCTTGCCCTCGCAACACTGGAGTTGCAATAAGGAACAGGAAGAAAAGAAAAAGTCTCTTTTTCATAAAGCCCATCGAGGCTGAGTGTTAGTGTGCCTGTGCGGTGTAATGCTCGATCATTTGCTGAATTGCGATCTGACAAACAAGGCAAAATTCATTCTTCGGGTGCGAAATCATGATGCAGTACACCATCGGTCGGAATAATCCTTTCGATGAATACCCGGCACCTTCAAAGACACCGACCTTATCGTTCAAGGGTGAGTATTGTTTCCGAATAGATTGAATCTTCTCTTCAATCTCCTTTGCCTTATCACGATTGTTCCGGCGTTCTTCCTGAAGGGCTTCTATTTCATCCTTTCCATACTTTGTCGGAATATCGATCCCGGGTGAGAGTTGTTCCTGCCATTTCACATGGGTGGGATCCAGCAACGCCGTGATGTTCGGTTCCAGGGGTTCGACTCCTTTAGGATACAGATCGTTGTAGGCAACATCGGAGGTGTAGTATTCATCAGCAAGTCCGGCAAAGGAATGGCCAAATTCATGAATCATCACCATCTTGCTCGCATTATTGTCCGCTGTGGATATTGCATAATCGCCATAAATTCCCCCGCCGCCATATCGTTTACTGTTTACAATAATAACTATGGCATCACAAGGAACCTGCGAAGCAACATCATGAATGCGGCGATTTTCTTCCGTCAACATATAGCGATCGGTATCAAACGCATTGAACGATGCGTTGAAGGTGGTCTTCTTAAATTTTCCCTGTCTGGGTTCATCCATCGCGCTTTCGGCCGATGGGCGGAGCACACCAAACACATTAAACTTTGCTTTAGCACTTTTATACGGTTCGACTTCAAAAAGGTATCCCATCATCCGGTCAACATCTGCCTTGAATTTATCCTTCTCCGATGCCGTATATCCCTCACCAAGCAGTACCAGATCAACATGCTGTTTCGGATCGCCATTATTCAATGCGGTATAGATGTAGTCATTCGGCTCCATGCTTTCTTTGAGAATGTGGTAATCCGCTGGATCAATGGTGATTGTAAAAACCGGGGAAAGCAAATTCTTCTTGTCGCGGCTTTCGAGAACGAACTGGACCGACCGTTTCGGAAACGGAATCCGTACCGACTTATCATACACCCGTTTTACACCATTGAGAGCCGGTGTCGTTGTTCGATATTCGGCGAAGATGGAGCTAAAGCTCTTTGTAAATATGAGCTGATTGGAGGCGACATCAACCACCTTGAGAACATAGGGACCATAGTTATACGGTTCAATCAACCCTGCAGGATTTTCAGACCATATCCCCTCCTGCTTGATACGATCGACTGTAACAATCTGCTCCTTCGCATCACCGGTAAAAAAGAGATCGATACGCATTGTTCGATCGAGAAAAAAGGTGTTAAAATCAGGCTTACTCTGACTCAATACAACAATATGAGAAAGAACGAGGAAGAGGAAAAGAATCAGTTGTTTCATATGCTCCTCAATAAATCGTGTTCATTATCAAGATAAAAGAACTGCAATACTGTTTTAGCGTGACGGATAATTTGCAAAATGTATTTGTGTGCATGATCTCAGATTGTTATTTCGTGATGACATCAAAGGCTCCATCCAATCCCTCCTCGGAATTCGTTCCTATCCATACTTTAAACTTCCCCGGTTCAACAACGTATTGGAGTATTTGGTTGTGAAATCCGAGTTGTTGAGCAGCGAGATGGAATATCACTTTTTTCGACTCACCCGCCTTCAATTCGACACTCTGGAATTCCTTCAACTCCTTTACCGGACGCGTCATACTCCCTGCAATATCCTGAACATAGAGCTGGACTGTTTCTTTTCCCGCTCGTACTCCGGTATTCTGCAGGATTACACTAATCGTGACTGAATCGGAGAGTTCTATCTTCTTACTGCTCAATGCAAGATCGGCATAGCGAAAGCTGGTATAACTCAATCCATACCCAAAGGGGTAAAGCGGCGTTGTGGCAACATCAAGATATTTTGACGAAAACTTATCCTTTGTTGCAGGCCGACCCGTGTTCTTATGATTATAATAGAGCGGTACTTGTCCCACCGTCCGCGGCACTGTCACGGGCAGCTTTCCACTGGGATTGTAATCACCAAACAAGACATCTGCGATAGCATGTCCCGCCTGCACTCCGCCGAACCACGTCTCAAGAATGGCCGAGACATTCTCAGTAATCCAGGGAATCGAAAGAGGCCGCCCGTTCATCAGCACAACGACAACGGGTTTTCCTGTGCCATGCAATGCTTTAACCAGCTCGAGTTGTTTTCCGGGCAGATCGAGCGATGAGCGGCTGGCAGCCTCTCCGCTCATATCACCTCGCTCACCCACAACGGCAAGAATAACATCGGCTTCTTGCGCCAGTCGAACCGCTGACTCTATCTCTCTTTCATCATCGCCCTCAATTGCACAACCTTTTGCGTACAGTACGCGGGTCTTCTGAGAAACCGCTTCTTTAATGCCCTGAAGAAGTGTGACCACCTCTTCCGAACGGCCTTCACAGAACCAGGAGCCAAGCGGGTCAAGTTTACTGTCGGCAAGAGGTCCAATGACTACCAGAGTTGAAATCGATTTCGCCAGCGGCAATACACTGTTGGTGTTCTTAAGTAAGACGATTGATTCCCGCGCCATCTGGCGTGCGGTGTTGAGATGATCCGGATGAAGAATTTCTTTCTTCTCCAGATCAGGATTTGTATACGGTGTATCGAATAAACCGCTTAAGAATTTTATTCTAAGAATTCTTCGAACCGCCTCATCGACAACCGCCATCGAAATCTGTTTCTTTTCAACCATCGCGGTGATGTGTTCCGCATAAATATCTCCCTCCATATCCATATCCACACCGGCGTTCAACGCTTTTTCTCCAGCCTCCGCCGGTGTTGCAGCAAACCCATGGTTCACCAACTCTTTAATCGAAGCCCAGTCACTGACAACGAAGCCCTGGAAACCCCATTCATTTCTTAAGACTTTCTTTATTATAAACTCATTTGCTGATGCAGGGATGCCGTTGAGGTCTTCAAATGCGCTCATGATGGTCCCTGCCCCTGCGTTCACTGCAGCCTGGAACGGCGGAAGGTAAATATCGTACAACGTTGATAGAGACATTTCAACTCCATTGTAATCCCGCCCTCCTTCAGCGCCGCCGTATCCGACATAATGCTTTGCACACGCGACGATTGATCCCTCGTCGCTCATCGATGCGCCTTGGAATCCTTTCACCCGTGCTGCTGCCATCACCGAACCAAGGTAGGGGTCTTCGCCGGCTCCTTCCGAAATGCGTCCCCATCGAGGATCGCGTGCAATATCAAGCATCGGCGCAAAGGTCCAACGCGTACCGGATGCATATGCTTCACGAGCTGCTACCGATGCCGCTTTCTGAACAAGCTCAGGATTCCAAGATGCTGCCTCTGCCAGTGAGATTGGAAAGATTGTCCGGTACCCATGGATCACATCGTTGCCGAAGACAATTGGTATTCCCAACCGGGTCTTTTCAACGGCGATCTTTTGAAGCTCATTCACGACAGCAACATTACGGACATTGAGGAACGAGCCGACCTTCCCTGCGGCAAGAAGTTTCTTCAAGTCCCCGGCTTCTCTTGCATTGAAAGAATATTGTGCCATCTGGCCGAGTTTTTCAGTCAGCGTCATTTGCTTTAAAAGTTTTTCGATTTTCTGTTCGACTGCATCCTGAGGTTTGAGAAGCTGGCCATACAGAAGACATTGGAAAAGCAGCAAGATTCCTACAACGCTCATACCTTTTCTCATACCGTGCTCTTTCATATTATTCACCAGATGTGATTTCGTGGACTGTTTTAAAGAAACCCTTCTTTCGCACCGAGCTGATCTTCCAATTTACCGGCACGCTTTGATAACCCTCATCATACAATTCGCCTTCTCTCCGGTAATCAAAGAATCCCCATGAAGCATAGACTTGCACTGCTGCGACCAAATTATTGAATGGTTTCTCAAAATCATAATGATCATCCTCATTAAAGAGAATAGGCATTGGCTGGTAGCCGTCGACTTTTTTCGTTTCCTGCACCATTTCTTTAATTCTATTGGGATCGCTCACACCATTTCCATGGATGAGAATGAAATCGGAAGCTTGCACGACATTTGACGTTGGAATGGTGTTGCCGCCATAACTTGTTCCCACAAGAAAACGGAATCCCTTTCTTGCCTTATTCTTCACTCTGAGAATAAGTTCATGCACACGATCTTTTTTGAGAATTTCGTGGTCATAACTTTTAACGCTGCACTCATTATTGATCTCGATAAGGAGATTGGAATATTTATGATCGAATAGCCAATCTATCGTTCGATCAACTGCATACACCACGGCAGCCTCATCTTGCAAAAGTTGATCCTGCCCGAAATAGAATAACCCGAGGATAACAACCATATTGAGCTCATCAGCCCGGTTGAGAATTCTCTCAAGCCGTATACAATACTCTTTCCGGAGCGTGCCATCAGGAACAAAGGCAGAGTTGATCCAGCCCTTATTGCCGTATCCTGTCGGACTTCCCCCTTGCAGATTCAGCGTAAAGGCAAGCACGCCATGGCTCTTCCACTCTTCCATTGCTTGAATGAACTCGTTGGTGTTCCGGTCTGGATTCCATTGTCGAGTGTCAGGATACTTCCACTGATCACGCGTCGAAGGATTGAGATCATCAAATATCCCCTGAACCATTCGTGTATTCATGAGGAGCCCTTCAATCGGGTGCCCCTGCCACATGCGGCCTTCGTAGGTCGGTGTACCATTGATGAAAAACTTTTCGCCTCGAATCTCGACAACGGTTTTCGGAGCCGGCTGTGAATACAGGTGAGAAGAGGCGAGGAATAACATGAGGAGTGTTATGGTTCTAAGTGATTGATACTTTTTCAAATGTGGATCTATTCGTTTTCGATCTATGACATAGTGATTGAATCGAATCAACCTCGTTTTCATTCTTCGGTAAATTTCTCCACTTTAATTCTCATAATAGTAACTGAATTGGCTGGAAATGGATAGGTAAAATTTTTCGAAATGTATTCCAGTGTCGTCGTCTTCGGAATAATCTTTTCGGGATATTCCAGCGAGTTCTCATCCGTTCCACTCTCCGAAGTCAGGGTGATCACGCTCCCCTGCGGAATGACCTTTTCAGCATCGGCTAATTGAAGTTGAGTCAGAATTGGTTTCCCGGAGACATTGACAACTTTCAGGATGAGTTCATGCTGCGCTTCGTCTCGTGTCACTACGGCATGCAATGGCTGCACTTGCTGCTGTTCATACTTCACATCGTGAATCAGTGTGCCATCGAGATAGCACTGCACGGTCTGCCCCTGCACATTGATTTTCACATCATGCCAGCGCCCCGTTTCAATGCTCCCCTGGACTCCTTTGCCAAGAAGCGACTTTTCTCCCTTCTCACTGACCTCAATGGCGTGCTGTGTATTACCCCAGCCGGCAATGTTCCACCAGGCCCATGTATCGTCATCCTTCACCGAGAAGAGAATCAGAAATCCTTCCGCCCCTCCCAATTTACGGGCTTTCAGTGTGATTGTGTAATCTTTCCATGACGTCTCCCCGGCAACCGAGTGGACGTCATTACTATTGGAGAGTTGTTGGTATGCTCCCTCATGGACTTTCCAGTCGCCGCTAAGCGATCGCCACTCCTTTGCACTCTTCACAAAATCGCTTTGATAGACTACCTTATCACCAATGGTTACTTTGATATCTTTGTATTCAGACTGCGTGTTCCAGGTTCCTACACCGATTTTTCCGTTACGCTCCGGTAACGGATCAGGAGGCAAGTTCTGCTGACGGATTTCCATCGGGACAACCACGTCACCAAGATTTTCCCTGAAGATTTTTTGCACGTAGTATGAAGGAGTACCATAGACTGTTGTATTGTTGAAATTGATCAGGTCAGGATTCCATTTCTTATAGTTGACGTTTGCAAAGAGGGGTGCATAGGATGCCATTACCACGACATCCGAGTTGCGCTCCATGCCGGTCATGAATGCAGCCTCTCCCAACGCCGCACGTAGATTGCCTGTCCCGCAGCCGCTTGTTACGGCATATTCACCAACGTACACTTTCGGTCCAGACCGATCGTAGCTGTCGTATAGTGATGCATTCCTTATAAAAAAATTAGGGTTGGAATAGTAGTGTTCGTCGATGATTTCGATGGGCCGGTTTTTGGGATAACCACCCCAGACATTGGCGATGAGATGCACATCAGGATACTTCGCTTTGATGGCTTCATGAAAGAGAGCGTACCGATCACGATAGGCGGGGCCGCCGTTTTCGTTTCCAATTTCGAGATATTTAAGGTTGAATGGTTTCGGATGCCCGTTCCTTGTACGCATAGCTCCCCACTTACTGTCAGTTGGGCCATTAGCATACTCGATTGCATCGAGTGCATCCTGCACCCACTCATTCATCTGGTCAAGAGGAACAACTCCGCGATGCGACATTCCACAATTAATAACAAACAGCGGCTCAGCTTCCAGATCTTCGCACATCTGTAGATACTCGTGATAGCCAAGACCATGCGTGGAATAGTATTGCCAGATGTTGTATTGTGTTCTTCGTTCGGCAATCGGGCCGACGGTTTGCTTCCACCGGTAGGCAAGCGGAAGAGTATCTCCTTCGACCCAGCAACCGCCCGGGAATCGAACAAACATAGGATGTAATCCTGTAAGCATTGATGCGAGGTCATAGCGCAAACCATTGCTTCTTGATTTGAATGTACGTTGAGGAAAGAGCGAGACCATATCGAACCAGAGTGTTCCCGGTGATGCCGTTTTGATAACGAGCCGTGTATGCGCATCAGTTGCATTTGCAGTTAGAAGAAGCTCATACTTCTTCCAGCCTGAGCTTATGTTCTCTATTTTTCCTGAAGCAAGAATTTTTCCACTGACATTTTCGAGTGATACAACCAGGCTGCCGGAAAAATTTCCAGAGCTGTGCGCTGAAAAAGAAAAACCGTACTTCTCCTGCTCCCGCACAGCAATCCCCCAATATCCTTCGGATGCAATTCCCACGGCACCGGTTCCACCTGAAGGAATATCGACTCGGAGCGCTCGCGTGTTGAATTCGGTCTGACCCGTTAACTTCTCAACCTTATATGATCCTTTTCGTGACCCTTCGGAGATCAGCTCCCAATAGTTAGGTCTCTCGGATTCTTCATAAGAGCGGTTTCGAATCATCTCTGCATATAGTCCACCGTCGCCGGCGTGATTAATCTCCTCGAAGAAGAGACCGTACATCACGGGACCGATTCTAGGGCCCTGCTTTCCCGTGTGGACAATAAGCTGTGCCTGAGCATGCAATAACACGCGAGAACATACCAACAATATCAACAACAAAGAAAATGAGATTCGATTCATTATTGTAATCCTCATTCAGAACTCTGCCATAATTGTTAAGCGAAAATCAAATCCCCCGTACCCCCTTTACGAAAGGGGGATATATACATAGCAAACCCAAAGGGGAAATAGAACATTGAAAACCATAAAAAGGATTTTTAATCACTTCTTCGGATGTGGCGGAACTTGAACGATCCGTCGCATTGCTTCTTCAAAACTCATTTCGGGTTTTGGAGGTTTATCGCGCTTGGGTGTTGTCGCTGTGATCGGTTTTTGTTTTTTCATTTTAATTCATTCCACAATACTTCGGATTCATAATCAATTGATTCCTTTGTTTATTCCGTTCAAGACAGTACCATGTCAAGTGTCTTTCATTGAATATGTCGCTATAACTAATAACACCATAGAGTACAATTGTCTTCCTTCCCTCTGCAATAGCGATAGATTCCTCATGAGTATATATTCCATAAATACCCAACTTAGATTCGCGAATATCAGAACCAAGGGCAATTCCTCCTTTCGTGTTTCTCAAAGCAACCTTAAAAACTTCATCAAGATAATCCTGCCGCATAGTGTCAATGACCAGACAATTATTGACATGAAAATAATTAAACGCTGGTGTTTTTCCCACATTCTTACTCCAATATGTTGCGGATATTTTCTGACCGACGATCAAATTGATTACTATAACATCAGTGTCATGAACAACATACGGGCGCATTTCAATTTTAGAAACGCGCTCGTAATTCTCAACATTTTTTCTACCAAGCACGATAGAGCTTTCGGCAGCAGCCACGGATTTGTTCGCGATATAAAAAGACCTTGCGCTGGAAGCATCGGCAGAATCCGCTATTTGTTTGGAAAGTTCGTAGGAAGCTTGTGCAGAACGAGCGGCATCGGTAGCCGCCTTCGTTTGTTCGGCAGCATATTGAGCGGTTTTCCAAGTGAAGAAAGAAAGTATTATAGTAATAACAACCAAAATCCACTCCGTGACACTTCCCCACTCAATCTTACCCTCGTTAACAATGACCCGAATGGGCGTGTTATTTTTTTTCAGATCATCGGATTCTTGGTTTTCTTCATTGGTTGCATTCTTGGATTTCTCTTCTTGCTCGCCTGTAGGAATGGATTCATTCATAGACATTTCCCCAAGTTTTACTGGAAGATACTTTTTTTATTAATCATTGTCGCGTTGATTTATTCCGGATTAAGATTAATATCGTTTAGTATTCAATACGAACTTTATCCACTATCATTTCATAAGCAGAGTGTTGTGGTTTACGTTTCTTCATATAATTTCAAATGGTGTATCCCAAGAAAAATTCTTGGATAACGCATGTCTGTAATTTCAGCCCATACCTCGAACAACGTATTCTTGGGTGCGATTTTGATTTCTGGATGCTCGTTAATATCTATAACGCCGTCAATTCGATTAAGGAAGCATATTTCAACTATAGAAGAGTCGTTGTTTTTTAGAATGTGTTCAAGTGCAAGTATCCAATGAATCCTCAAATTAACATAGGATTTAATTATCGCATCTTGTTGAAATGGTGGATGACGGTCAACGTCAGAACGAATCTCTAATGAACTCGGTTTATCAGAAAACAATGACTTGTCAAGAATCTCTGGAATTTTCTCATAGGGAAAAGGTGGGTAAGCAGAATCAGTATTTTCACCCGTGGATGGAGTTGTCTCTGCTTGCTTTAAAGTTTTCTTGTAAAGAAATCGGCGATCAAGTAAAACAAAAAATGTAATAAGAGAAAAGATATATGTGGCTACAATTACATGATCCACAATCTGCCACTTTATTGGCGTTGTGCATAGGATATGTAGCAGCACTTTATTTAAGAAACTGTAAGCAGTTAATACGACTGTACCGACCACACCAAGAATTGCCATGGCCACTCCTTTTATGGACAGGGTTTCAATTTCTTGTAATAGTTTTTGGAAGTAATGTTCTATTGGATTTTTACTATTCATTTGTGGAAAAATGAATGGTTACCTACGGTTTTGCAATTATAGGTCAATCTTCCTTCACAATCATTCAGCATAAGGCCGAACCTATTAGCGTCGGCAATATGCTTAGAATTACCCCTGAATTCAAATTCATCAACATAACGATCTAAATGCTTTCTACTGACATGATGATAGATACCATAAATACGACGTTTCAACATCGACCAAAAACTCTTAATGCCATTGGTGTGCGCTATCCCGCGAACATATTCTTTCTTGCTGTGAACAACGACTTGGTGATCTTTGAATTCTTTATCCAAGTCCTTGTATCCGCCAAACTCGTCACTCATGATAATAAATTCGGGAGAAACATTTTCTCTGATAGGAGAATTAATCCTCGCATATAAATATCAACCTTCCCCATTACGAAAGAGGTAAATTGTTCCTGCAGGCGAACAACAATCATCAACAATTCCGCTCATTCGTTTGCCACGATATAATCAAATGGAAAACAAATTATCCTTCGGGTAAACTATACTGAGCTCTTACCTTAATTTTTCACAGATCGAGTGTAAGTAGCTTTCCATTGCATCTCAATGTTCTTCTCCGAACGAAGAGTAATCTTTACCATTCTTCCATCCCGCTCGATTCTTTCTGCCTTCAATTGAGGAGAGTCGAAGTTTTGAAGCACATACCCTTCCGGCTCACTCAAATAGAGAACATACGGATCGCCTGCGACGAGCATACTCTTACCTGCCAGATCTTCTCCGCTCCAGCGAACGTCTGTCATCTCGAGTCCGCCGCACGTGATATGACGGCTTGATGCCAACACCTGGGGATATTGTTTTCGCTCACGAATACAAAATGCTTGTGAACGGAATTTAGCATCGATTTGACCCGGAGGAAATGATGCCTGGAAACTTCCAAGCAGCTTCTTGCTCCAGAACTCGAAGACATAATATTCCTTCGATGGATCGAGTCCAAGATCGGCAAATCGAATCTCGTTGAATTCGCCGCCGGTGCGACCAAGAATATTCCACCGCTCAAACGGCCTGTTCAACTCAAGCTGATACAAATGACAATTCGGAGTATAGCCGGCATCAAAGGGCCGCGGGCCGCTGCCGCTTACTTCAACATCAACGCCGGAAAGCAGATCGGAGCGTGAGGGATCGACATCATAAATCTGTCCGGGCAGTGTAAAGAGTACGGGCACGGTTCGCTTTGCCGGCTCGATGATATTCGTGCGATAGACCGCAGGCTTATCCGTGAGCATAAAGAGCGAACCGGTGAGAGAGGTAACCATTGTTGAGCGATACGCATCGTCATTAAGCTCAATATGATCGGGATCGTTTCGCCAGATGACATTATTGAAGGAGTTATATTGCGACAATCCGGCATAGGCAAAACCGTCGTCCCCGATGCGGCATCCATCAATCAATCCGATGAGCTCCGGACGAATACCCCAGCAACCGAGAATAAAATAGTCCGGTCCAATCTGCTTGCGGATCGATTGCATGTATTTGCGATATGTTGGAACGAGAGCAACCTTCTTCTTTTCAAAATAGTCGCGGTAGGAATTATATCCCTCATAGCGCAGATGCCGTAGTGCATCAACCTTGAAGTATTCCCAGCCCTGTTCCCGCAATCCCCGATAGAGAGGATCCACAACCTGTTTCAAGGCCTCCGGATTAGAGGCATCGAGGATATATTCGATCCAGTTTCCTCGTGCCGGATTTCCATCGGCGTCTTTCACAAACCACAATGGATGTTGATTGACATACTCCTGCTGGTCGATCGTAGCCGCAGTCCAGAGTCCGGGTTTTAATCCTTTACTCTTGATGTACTCTGCAAGATACTTTAAGCCATTGGGAAATTTCTGGTTCGGTGTCAGCCAGAGCTGCGGATCGCCTTTGCCGCGCTGGTAGCCATCGTCGATCTGAAAATACTCATATCCGAATTTACCGAGTGCTCCCGAAAACACATCGGCGGTTTCAATAACATCCTGCTCGGTAACCTTGTCGAAAAAGGCAAACCACGATATCCAGCCAGCAACAGAGTGTTGCCATACGTTGTATGTCCATGGTTCAAAGAACTCCAGGCCACGATGTTTTTGATAATATCGTGGCTTGAACCTGATGATGATTTCTCTTCCTTCAACCGTCATAGAAAATGAACGCTGCCGCTCAAGCTCCTCCATCGGCTTAATAGCACATTGCGAACCTACATCAACGGATAACACCCAATCACGTTTTCTATCATAGATAGCTCTATTGCGGAGATTATGACTCAGGCCTGAAGTATGCCGTACAAGCAACGGCCCGCGATTCGGCCGGTCGACTTCACACGGAAAGGCCTCTTCGCTGGCAAAGACCTTCGCCTCCAGCTTGATCCGGCAATTCCAATCACTGCTCGTTAACAGGAGATACTGATCTAATTTGTCGCCGTTACAGACTACTCCGACTTTGTGCTTGATTGCCTTCTCATCAACATTCATCTCGGCGGCAAAGATTGTTTGTGTATCGTACTTAATCGTGATTTTTGTTCCAACGATTTCTATTGTCGCCTGTGCAAGTGGTGGTATCATTGATTTTGATTGAGCAATGGAAAGCTGGTAAAACATCAGCAAAGCCAACACAAGAGGGATTGTTTTCAATACCTGCTTCGTCATAAGATCACTAGTCCTTTTACAATCAATGGGTAAAGGTAACTGCTCAATACTTATCAGAATTCAAAATCAAAAAGAAGTAGTAGTTTCGGCTCCTTCAACAAATCTGAACCACCTCGAGTCCAAGAAGTGCTGCCAGCTTGTGTATCTTGCCGGCAATGTGACCAACACCGATGGCACAATGATGTGCCGGTCCCTGCTCACTCCAGCGTTCGATAAACTTTTTCATACCAAGAGAAAATTTATAGCGGCTGTTTGTGTTGCCAATCTCCAGAATGGGGCCTTGCACCGATTCACCTTCAGCAACGAGCAGCTTGAGCTTCCCCTCCTTTGTTTGTACGACTGCAAGAAGTGTCACAGGCCCGTTCTTCACTTTCATCTCGATGGAGAGCCCTTTTCCGGGTTTACCGTGGAATACACCCAGCGGTTTGAGAACCGGCTTTCCTTCGGCAATGGCGAGATGGCCGGGCCCATCGTGCCCCATGAGGAGCACATCGTCGTTAAAGTCCATCGCGTAGAATTCACTGAATGATCCTCCTGCGCCGAAGGCATCCATAATTTTCATTGCCTGAGCATTCTTCACCTCGCATTCGCCTGCCACCGGTATGCCGCGAGCGGTGAGCAAGGAATTACCAGCAATGACCGAGGTGACAATGTCCTCCTCTACGCTTCCTGGTGTTCCTTCATAGTAGTATGCCAGCGAACCGAGTTTCTTTTGCACGACAAGTTTATCAAGTGCACACGACGTTTTTGCGGCGCGCTCTAATTCCGGTTGCGTGCACTCTGCCGAGACTGAAAACTGTTTTCGGAACTCCTGCATTTTTTCCTCAATCTCCTTCTTCGTCACCGTCTGCCGTAAAACTTTCAGTTCGCCGATCTCAAGGTGTTCGATGTGTGTTCCAAAATGAACAGACTGCTGCGTCGGGTCAGAATAGACATCGAGCATACCGTTGTAGTAGTGACCCATGATCCCCAACCGATTTGTCGCCATAACCTCCGCCACATGTGCCGCTTCGACCCATTCTTTCAACTCTGTCCATGCAGCGGCGTCATCCAGCGTACCGGTGACCTGGTGAAATGGGATATTGGATCGATTGAAGACATTGGCAATCTCCGGCACGGCACATGCCTGACAATAAGCCAGCCATTCTCCGGTCATTTTCCCGCGATCACCGAGAGCATTAAACCATTGATAGTTTATTGCCTTTGTTGGCTGGAGGTTGAGAATGATAACAGGCACCTTGACTTTTTGTACGACGGGCAGGACTGTGGATGACAGGGCATAGGTAGAAACATAGAGAAAAATGATTTTCACATCTTTCATCTTGAAAAGCTCGGCGGCAGCCGCTGCCTTCTCAACATTATCCACAAGTCCGGCTGAGATCACCGTTGCTCCCGTCGCCTGCAGATTGTTCTGAATGGTACCGAGATATCCTTCAAGGCGTTCACGAAGGCCGGCGAATTGTCCCCAGTACGTATCAAGCCCGATACCGAAGAGGCCTACTTTCGCGGATGCTTTTTGTCCATCGACTTGGGGAATTTCATTTGATCTTTTCATGCTCTCTCCAGTATATAGCGGAATAAGAAGGAAGAACAAAAGGTTAACAAGAATGATGCACTTTTTTGATCTCATAATTCGTCACCCTTCTCCAAAAATGATATTCGCCGCCATGCCCACCTGAAAAGAATCTCTAAGGGCAGGCGGGCAAGTGCGCCAAGAAATAGTAGATCGGTATTATATATTGATGATGAGTATTCTTCTCAAAAAAATCTTCGTGTCCTTCGTGGTTAATTCTGTGTTTAAAGATCTATGTTGAAGGTTATCAAACCTGAGTACCTATCTTATCTGCACTTCGAGTTTGAAATCTTCAAGAAGCCCATAGCCAACAACATGGTACTTTGAACCAGGCGGTCGCCCCTCTTTTGCTCCTTGTTGAAATGCACCGGGCCATGCGCGCCCCAGCAGAGGATTATTATGATGCGGCCCCAATGTGTTTTTCAGTGAACCATAAACAATGACGGAGATCTCATTCACTCCGGATTTCAAATACCGCGCAACGTTGAGCTCAAATGGCTCAAATGCGATAGATCCGATTGTTTTCCCGTTGATCTTTACATCCGCAACAACACCGCTCCACTCCCCCAGTGAGATGAAGATGTTGTGACCAGTCAACTGTGAGCGGTCAAGTTGATATTTTTTCGAGTACTCAATTTTATCACCGTAAAACGGCATACCCTGTTCTGCCCATGATCCGAGCTTCATTGCCGGTGAGGCCGCGATTCGGAACCCCTTCTCCTGAGACTCCAGAGCGAAATCTCCCAGGATGAAGATCGGCTGGAGTTCGGTGTGAATGGTAAACGGTGATGATCTCAGTGCAATACTGTTTTCTCCATTGCGAACATACCGGCCGATATCGAAAACACCAAACGCCTTATCGAGCCACCATTCATTTTTTCGCGGCTGAATCTGAACACCATTAATCAGCACCTGGAATAACTCCGGCCGCTCGATCACTGCCTGGAAGGATTCCTTCTTCACAGCATCCGAGACATTGAACGAATAGACCGAGGTAAATCCGGTCTTCACGCCAAAGGTATCCTGTTCAACAATGTTCTTTCTGTACTGAACTGCATGATCCCAGGGATTCACCGGCAACCCATGGAATTTGTAAGCCTTTGTCTGGGCGTCATAGAAATAGAGATCCCTCTCGGTATTTTGACCAAGTGTGAGATCGCAGTAATCCAATGCGAGAATATTCTTTCCGAGCCGTTTCACTTCAGGCCCCGTGAGAGATACGAGAGCGTTACGCTGCTTCGTTCCGGGCACACCTGGCGGGACTTCAGTTGACCGGAGGCAGAGCAGAAGGCTTCCTCCACGCGGAAGTGAGAATTCAAAATTCACCTTACCCTTCTCGAAGCGATAGGGGTAAGATTTCACAGCACCCGTCATCCCATCCCATTCTTCACACGATCGGGCCGGAGCGGTTATGCTGCCGGAGATTGCAGACTTATCGCTTGTATTGACCAGAAAGAGCAATTCGAAACCTTTGAACTTGCGCCGTTGGTGAAAGAGTAACTGCTGATTGGAATCCCGGGATTGCGAGAGAACAAACGAGAGCGCTGACGGGCAGAGGCGCTCAATGACTGCAATATCAACAGAATCGTTTGATGAAGTCCAACTGCTTGAGTATCGATTGGCAACGTTCTCAATCTGATCTGTGCGCTGCCCCTGAAGGAAGGAAGGAGGATTTCCATAGCATAGCACGTTGCCGCCCGCGACCAGGTATTGGGACAGCAGCGAGAATGTCGATTGGTCCAGGTTCTCCAGTGTCGGGGGAAGTATGACGAGATCGTAAGCACGCTGTCCAATGATGAATTGATTGCTGGTGACTTTTCCATGCTCACGGATGGTTCGTTCACTTCCGAGATCATATTCAAGTTGAGCGGCTTCCAATGCGTTGACAAATGATTGAAACAGCTTTTCGATCGTTCGGATTTTTGCCCGATCTCCTTTCGGTGCATAATGCATCCAGGCTGTTGTTGTCGGCTCGATGACGAGGATCCGATTGAGCTGAGCCCCAAGCGAGTGTGCGACAGAAAGGCGGCCATAATAATCGGCAAGAATTCTGTAGTTCTTCCACCATGGTTCGTGATACGAGAACGAGAGCGGATGGTCTGTCTTCCGGGCTCCTTTAATCGTCACATAGGAGAGGTGTTGATTCATGAAGTTCACACCAAGAGCATATTCCCAATCGGCAATCCTTTTCTGATCGAAGAATGTCATTTCCCAGCCGCCGGCGCCGAATGTTTCCGACATCGTACGCTGCATCCCCAGTTGATTCGCTGCGCTGCGAATTTCCCGCACTGCCCGTGCATTCCCGAATTGGGCGTGCGTATCCATCTGAAAATCATTCATCAGAATATCGATGCCAGGCATATGGGCATAGGCTGCCATTGCCAAATTATCCGGACTGACAACGGGGCGGGGCCACTCATGCTCCCAGTAGTGGCCGGTAAAGGCAAGATTGTTCTTTGTGCAATAATCGTAGTAGGGTTTCGCCCAATTGTCGATGAACAGGTCGAGAATTGTGGAGTAGTAGTTGTGCCGAACCCGCTGCCAATCCCCGATATCTTCATAGAGCGACGGCAGGTGCAAACGAAGATCATAACCCCATCTCGCTTGAAAGACTTTAAAAAGTGCCGGCGTGTAATTCACGGCAGGCACATTCGGCTCAGTTGCCGGATTGATTTCCGCCTCATCCTGAAAGACGCCGGGTACCACCTTCCCAAATTCTTTTCCAATCACACGCTTATATGCATTAAGCGTTACATCGAGGAATTTCTCCGTCACCTCCCGCCGCATCAAGTCCACATAGGTGAATCCACCATACCAGGGATTCGGCTTCTGTCGAATGACGGTGAAGAGATAGTACTCACTCAGCCCGAATGATTTTGACTTCCGATCCTTGGTAATATCGACGAATCCCAATTCAGTTTTCTGCAGTATGAAGAGCGGCTCAGAGGAAAATACTTTGGGAAGCTCCGTGACCCGGCTCATCCCCAAACCGCTCCGGACAGCATCCGGCATCTGTGCGGGAACATGGCCGCCGGCAAATCCGGAAGGATAGGAGTTCTCATCGTAGAGCCAGATGTTCATACCAAGCTTCTTCCCCTTCTCCACCGTATATCGACACAACGCGAACCATTCATTAGAGAGATATTCAGTGATTAATCCCGGTCTCGGGTGGATGAAGACTCCTCCGATTCCATGCGCTCGAAAATCTGTGAGCTGCTCATCGATTTGCTTCTTCGTAACACGGTCGTTCCAAACCCAAAGCGGGGCACTGCGCAACTCAGACGGCGGATTAAGAAAGAGTTGCCTGACAGCTTTATATGAATCAGATGAAGGAAGGTTAGATTTTGTCTGTGAAAAAATTCCATCAATAGGAAATGTGAGTAGCAAAGAATAACACATTGCCTGAAGTAAATACCCTGCAAGAATTATATCAATGGTCCTTTTCATGATGACCCTCCATTATTTGTTTGATCCCTCGTCAGAGGCTGAAAAAAAATACACAAAGGGTGTCACGGTCCATACCGTGACACACAATATTTGAATGTTATCCATATTTTGTGTCACGAAGTGGTTCGTGACACCCGAGTGTTTTTCTTTTTGGACGACCTCTTAAATACATCCTCTTCATTTTGAGGGGGGCGCTTTTTGCACAACCCCTTCCGCTTTCATAAGCTTTTCAATATCAGCCAGCGAGGTCGGGGCTAGGCTTGTTAACACTTCTACTCCAGTTTCCGTGATCACCACCGTGTCTTCATAACGGTAGTAAAGATTCTCCTCCCGCACCCACAGTTGCGGATCGACAGCAAAGACATGACCGGATTTCAGAGGGCCCGGCATGTAATTGCCGTCATCGTGCACTGCCATCCCAACCGCATGCGAAAAGGCACCGCCACCGGTAGCTACCAGTGTTCTGGCAGCGGCCTCGTACACCGGCTTCGAGAAGGTGGTCTTCTTCAATACATCCTCCATCACTTCCTTCACCTCCGCCATGATCTGAGCCGGTGTAACGCCAGGTCGAATTCTCTTCAAGGTTTCTTTATGATAGATGAGAATAAATCCCAGAACCTCTTTTTGTAGCGGGCTGAATTTCCCATTGACCGGGAACATCCGGCCGATATCGCTTGTGTAATTGCCACAGTCGGGGGAATAATCCATGAGGACAAGATCGCCGTCGTTCAACTTCGCATTATTCCGGAAATAGTGGCCGTTGGAAATATTGGCTGTGCCGGCACCGATAATGGCACGATAGCCATCGAGACGCGAACCATTAACAATGAATTGATATCTTGCTGCTGCTTCGAGCTGGTATTCGTAAAGACCCGTCTGTGCACTTTTCATTACCTCAATGACTCCAAGTGCTGCCAATTGTGATGCTCTTCGAATCAAAGCAATTTCCCTTGGACTCTTGACTGAACGCATGTCATCGATGATCGGGATGAGGTCCTTTATTTCAGCACGCGGATATCGTGAACGGAGAAGCTGGATGAACTGTCCCTCGCGTGAGAGCCGGCCGTTCCAGAAGTCCGTTGCAATCGCTGTGAGTGCAGAAAGGATTTCACCGCGACTCTCCGCATACCCTTCACCGGGTTGAAAAGGTGTATAGATTACCGGCATTCTGCCGCGCTGGCCCGGTTGCGAGAGCCAGTTGCCGCGCATCTCCTCTGTGCTTCTGACCACATCGGCGCCGGTAATTTTCTTTACGAGTTCTGAATCACTTGCTGCAACATCGCGCCCCTGGCCGCGGCCCGCACGGGCAGGGAGAAACAGTGTCACCCGCCGCGTCCTGCCGTCGAGGAGAAGATAGGAGTTCGGGCTTTCAATACCGCAGAGATAATAGAATTCATTCGTCTGCCGGGGCAAGACAAAGCCCCGCACGTCTTCAATCCCTGCCACCAGAGCAACGGCATTGTCTCCGATCTTCTCAAAGACCTTTTCCCATCGTGCTTTGAATTCCTCAGGCGGAAAGTCCGTTTGAAAGCTTGGTTCGTTCTGTGCATGAATGCGAAGCGAAGGAACTATCACACTCGTTACTATCAGCATTCTGAGAAAAACCTTTATTCGATGATTCATGTTATGACCCTCTCTTTTGGGAAAAAAGGAACTATCCTCATCACATCACTTGACCAGATAGTGCAAAGGGTTAAGACCCTTGTCATTATTAGTCGAATTTGGTGTGAGGTTGTCTAAAAAGTAAAGCGTGGGTGTTACGGTCCACACCGTGACACTTCAAATCTAATATTTTCAGATTTGTGCGTCACGAAATGGTTCGTAACGACCGGTGTTTTTCTTTTTGAACGACCTCACTTGCGCTTCAACCTTTATCTATTCGATTGCCACTTGCGCTCCTTAGTTACTAACTTTCGCTTTGATCATCGTAAACGAATGGGGCGGGAAACTATACTTCAAGGTTCCTGAACCTCCGATAGTGATTTCTTTTGTGACAGACTTGATATTCTGTGCGTTGATCGTATTGATGAGTTTGAGGTCAGGGCCGTTCACCTCGTAGACGGTTACCTTCTGATCAAACTTACCAGACTGGTTGAGAATTTCTGCTTCGATTGCCGAATCGCGATGACGATTAACAACACTCATGATAACCGTCTTCTCTTTCTCATCGAACACCGTGGAGACGTCGAGATATGGCACGCCTTTGCGCTGGCCGACATTGAAGGTATCGCATGCTACAAATGTTTTCAGCGACATGCCGCGGCAGTTGTTGGCAAAGAGCTGCAGCGGGTAATAGATTGTCTGGAGCCAGAGTTTCCCCTGGTCAACTTTCATCGGAGCGATGACATTTACCAATTGTGCCATGTTGGCAATCTTGACAATGTGAGCATTGCGGACAAAACAGTTCAGGAATTGTGCAATGACGAGAGCATCCTGAAGATCATACACCTCTTCCAGTTTCTGTTCATTCCACGCCCGGTACCACACATTATATTCATCAAACGCGATATAGATTGGCGATGTGCGCCGGGTTTTCGACAGCGTTTCTTTTATCAACCCTTCCACAATCTGTATGCGCTGCTCAACACTGACCGTTGTCGACATGAAGTCATAGTAATTATTCGACCGGTCGCCCACATACGTATGCAACGCGATATAGTCGGCCTGGTCTTTCAGATAGTTTAGCACCGTGCGGTTCCAATCAATCCACCCGCTCCCAAAGGCACTCGAACCACAGACCACGAGCTTGATGGTCGGATCAATCCACTTCATTAACTTTGCCGCTTCGAGTGCATGCTTCCCATAATCATCGGCATTTCGATGACCCATTTGCCAGTCGCCATCCATCTCATTGCCCAGTGCCCAGTATTTTACATTGAAGGGTTCAGGATTTCCATTCTTGATCCGAAGATCGGAATAGTAAGTGCCCGATTTGCGATTGCAATATTCCACCCAATTTCTCGCTTCATCCCAGGTCCCCGTTCCCAGGTTGATACAAATATAGGGCTCCGTGCTGACCTTCCGGCAGAAGTTGATGAACTCGTCCGTCCCAACAAGATTCGGTTCGATATCTCCCCATGCCAGATCGATGCGTTTCGGCCGCGTCGCCCTTGGGCCAATGCCGTCTTCCCAATGATACCCGGAGACAAAATTTCCGCCCGGCCAGCGGAGTATGGAGACATTCAGATTCTTTGTCGCCCCAATCACATCCCTGCGGAATCCATCCTGATCCGCTTGCGGGGAGGCCGGATCGTAGATACCTCCGTAGATGCAGCGGCCAAGATGCTCAGTGAAGTTGCCATAGATTTTTGAATCAACCTCTCCAATGGTACGCTCCAGATCGATCTTGATCCTTGCTTTCGCAGGAGGATTATTCTTCTGTGTTTGCGCGAAAGAGAGGTGCATTGAAAAGGATATAAGAACCACGATAAGCAGGAGATTTAGTAATCGTTTCATTGCGAGGACTCCTTTGTATTTTTCCAGAATTCATTTGATCGCGGAGCAGGCCGCTTACGAAATCCGAAGATCTCTCCCCAAATGACCCACCCATCGATTGAAGGAATCGGGCACAGGGTGAAGAAGAACAGGATCAGATTGGCAGCGGCAAAAAACGAAATATATTCGTTCCGTACAAACTGAGTTGCGAGAAACGTTGTCCTGCTCAGGGTAAAGACTTTTCTGTTTCCTTTGCCGGCAAGATCTTCGAAAACTCCAAACGGTTTCATCACCATCCCGCTATTGTTATTCAACCTTCCACTCAAGAATTCCGCCGCAGAAATTCTTTTGAAGTTCAACCTCCAGGCGTACTCCTGTGGTTTCAATCTCACGACAGCTTACTGTATTCCATGCATCTTTCCTGGTTCCGTACTCTGCCAATTGCTCGATAGGAATCCATCCATCGCCTTTTTTATATAGTACTTTCCAGGATTGCGGCACGCGGCATTCACCATCGCTTCCATCATCGTACCAGTACACGGATACCGTTTTGATTTTCTTTGGTGCTGGGAAGTCATACTGGACCCACTCGTTCGTCCCTTTGTGTGCCCACCATGTCATCCGGGCAATGCTCTCATCATTCGAGCTCTTCGGTTCAAATCCATCGGCAACTGCTTTGATATCGTCATATTGATTCACATAGGACGATGTGATTTTATAGGAAATTTGTTTCGGCCGCTGCGGAGGAATCCATTCATGCCCCTCGCCGCTTTTTGTGACGGTAGGAAATGATGCAATCCGTAATCGCGCCGCACCCATCGGGATCAGTGTTATCGTTTCTTCGGGAGCAGTTGTTCGTGCCGGACTTTGTTGGAGCAACCCAGCAAGGCCAAGATAATCCTGCTGCCAATTTGCTAGCTTACGTCCCTTTGCATTGAGTTGAATAGGTACGGTTTCAAGAGTAAACGGTTGATGTGCAAGAGCACCGGTTTTTCGGACCAGCTTGAACGAAGCTGCGGGATTGGTATCATCAAACAGCAATCCGTAATTCCATGGCGATGCTGGAAACACTTCCCACTCCGGCCATTGTTCATTCGAGCCATACTTCTGCCATCGTTCGTCTATCTTCAATGCAAAGGAGAGCGGACCATAATTGACCGACACAGAATTCTCATTTTTCTCCCAGGTTTGCACCGTCACATGCATATCAAATGTTAGCGTCACAACGTCGCCATTCTGCCATTGCCTGTGAATTTTCAGGTAGGACAATGGATCGATTGTGCTTTCAACTGCAATTCCATTGATCCGAACAACAGTATTCTTCGACCATCGGGGGATTCGGAGATACAATGGAAAATTCACAGACTTCGGCGTGGTAAGATTCAGTGTAACTGTATTGGAAAATGGGTATTCAGTCTCTTCTGCCAGTGTGATTATTGTTCCATCGCCGACTTTTGCCCGCACCTCGGAAGCAGAGTAGATCGAAGCGCATAAACCGCGATCTGAGGTGGCAAGCCAAAGCTCCTCGGCAAAGTACGGCCAGCCGTGTGATACATTATGCTGGCAGCAGCGGTACACCTGAAACGGACTGTACGACATCATCGTGCCGCCATTCTGAACACCCGGTGATTTCGATTCTTTATCGAGTTGAATCTCATTTGCACAGGTGAGGTAACGGAGCCCTTTTTGATCCGGGGTCATAGCCGCAGGCAAGCTGTTGAAGGTAATATCCTCGCATCGATCGGACCAGATCGGAGTGCCCGTTATTTTGGTAAGCATCTGGAAGCTGTGCATGAACTCAACAATACCGCAGGTTTCAAATCCCTGCCGTGGATCGTCGAAGCCCGGCCTCGCATTCTCGTCGGCAGCAAATCCTCCGCCGGGAAATTGTCCAAAGAGATCCATCACCTTCCGATAATTCCGTTCTGCACCGTAGAGATGTTTCTGTTCTTGCGATTGTTGGAAGTAGACTGTCGGTTCGCGAAATCCCTGCGCCACATTGACATTATGCCAGTTGATGACATCATCCTCCCAATGCGCCATGTTTTTGTGCATCTTCGCTGCCAAGTCGAGCAGCCATGACTCTCCGGTGCGATTATAGGCCCAGTAGAGGCTTTCAATATTATCACCCATCCTGATCTTCGGCCAGTATCCTGCTCCGAATGACTCCGGCGGCAACTGATTCTCCCAACGAAAATATTTCAGCATCAAAGGAAGAACTCGCTTATCACCGGTGTACTCATAGAACGACTGCAGAATATTGAGCATCACCATATGCGGCCAGAGATCGGGTTTCCCCTGGAGCGACGTGAGCAGGCTCCTGGGGCCGAACCACCCATCCTCTCGCTGAGAGCTCAGAACTGCCTCAATCCATGTTCTTGTTTCCTTGATGATGGCTTCATCCTTCAAAACGTACCCAAGATCACCGTATCCTTTCAACCAATAGGGCAGCTCCTCCCACCCGCGCTCACCTTCGCCGCGGGAGTTTCCCCACGCGCTTTTCTCGAAGTTCAGCCAGGGAGAGATTTCCTTCAGCCGACCGGTCATCCCTTCTTTCTCAATCTCAAGCATACCTCGGATCCAACCCTTCGGAGTAATACTTCCGATGGGCAATTTCATAAAGGGACTTTGTGCCAGCGGTTCGCGATTTGAGGTATAGAGGCCATTCCGGTTAGCAGCCATTGCATGCGGAACATTCTTCACCTCACAGATTGCTCCTTTAGTAGTTTTTTTCTTTCCCGGCAGCAATCGAATAATTCCGAGGTCGATATATTGCCCGCCTCTCGTCTGCTTACAATACACTGCAAGAACATTTGCTCCCTTTTTCAGTGCTGCCTTCCCTTCAGCGGTCAGTTCACTCTGTTCATATTCAGACGACCATCCGCTGACTTTGCATGCCAGGACTCCATTGATGTATACCTCTGCATCCTCATCGTGATGCATCCAGAGAGCAAGATCCTTTGTGATGAGCTCATCCAGAGTGAAGATGCGCCGCAACCAGATTGTGTTCGTATTCCACAACGTGCCGATAATCGCATTCGGTGTTTCCTTCGTTCCAAAACCGCCGTATCCGATCTTCCACTTGGAGTCATCGAAATCCTTCTTGAACCATACATCGGCCGGCTGTTCCAGGGTATAATGCCACAACTGCGGCTCACGATCGGAAGCGGGTACAATAGTCTTTACAATGGGCGACGGGGGGACATTTGAAAAATCACCCTGGTTGACCAGCGCGATCCGCTTCAAATCCGGTTTGATAATTTCACGGTCGTATGTCAGCAGCCCATTACATTCGACTTCCACATCGGTCGTTTGTGTATAAACTGCTGCCGACAGGCCTGGGTGATCTTTGAACTCGTGGACCGTTTGGAGAAACGACTCGTACTTCTTTGTGAGCTGGCTATTATCGCTCATTCCCTGATAGCCCCAATGCTCCTTCTTCCAGGTATGTCCGGGAATTGCGAGCCCCAGTCCACCGAATTCACCAAGCACAATGGCCCGTGTCGCTTCCGGCTTGGGTGATCGCGGCTGCGGATAGTTGTGAATATCCATGACACTACCGGCATTCTTATCGGTCCATCCGCTCGCGTTATTCACAAATCGTGTTGGATCCAGTTTTTTAACCCATGCACTTAACCTCTCCGTATCGTACTGCCCCCATCCCTCATTGAAGACGACCCACATAATAATAGAAGGGTGATTACGGTGTGTTCTGACAAGCTGTTCCAGTTCCAATTCAAATTGTTTTTTCGATTCCGGTGTTTTATTGTTCGCACTTGGCATATCCTGCCAGATGAGGAGCCCGAGTTTGTCCGCCCAGTAGTACCAGCGATCAGGTTCCACCTTCACATGTTTGCGCGCCATATTGAAGCCAAGCTTCTTTGTTATCTCGATATCGTACTTCAATGCCTCATCTGTCGGAGCAGTGTAAATGCCATCGGGCCAGAATCCCTGATCGAGCGGTCCAATCTGGAAGAGAAACTTCCCGTTCAACATCAGCCGGTTGCAGCCGTTCGCATCCTTTGCCAGCTCAACCTTCCGCATGCCGAAGTAGCTCTTCACTCCATCGACCTTCTTCCCCTCCTGCATCAACTCAACGACCATATCGTAGAGAACAGGTGTCGTGGGAGACCAGAGTCTGAGCGGTGAGATAGGGAGGGAAATTTCTGCCCCCGGTTTTCCCCAGGCTTCACCGACTAATTTCTTTCCGTCATAGACAAACACTTTGAATTCTGACTCGGCAGTAATCCCTTCGCCGATCACGAAGAGCCGCAGCATCTTCGCATCGACATCGGGAGTGATGATTAATTCTCTGATTGAATTTTGCGGAACCGGCTCGAGCCACACAGTTTGCCAGATTCCAGTCACCGGCGTGTACCAAATCCCTCCCGGCTTCAGCACCTGCTTGCCACGGGGTTGGCTGCCTTCGTTGGTCGGATCAAAAACAGCAACGATTAACTCCTGAGGGCCTTCCTGGCTCATGGCATCGGTGATATCGCACGTGAACGGATCGTAACCGCCGCGATGTTCTCCAACTTTTTGTCCATTTACATAGACAACCGCTTCCCAATCGACAGCGCCGAAGTGGAGCAGCACGCGCTGGTTATTCCACTCCTTTGGAATGAGAACCGTTCTGCGATACCATAAACGATTCGTATATTTCATAATCCCGGAGAGTGCCGATTCGATCGGATACGGAACAAGAATTTTTCCTTCAAGCGTTCTGCCAAAGGGCGGCGGTTGATGCTCCTCTGCCTCGGCAAATTCCCATAAACCGTTAAGATTCATCCAGACAGAGCGAACCATCTGCGGGCGAGGATACTCAGGCAGAACAGTACGTGGATTGACCTGTTTTGCCCAACGGGTGAGGAGCGGTGCGTTCTGGGGAATACTCCATTGCGAGAACAAGAATGATGGTATTAGAAGAGCAAGAAGCATCAACAGCGTGCGAGAGAATAGATGAGTTCGTCTCATACGTCTAATTCCTTTAGGATAGAGTTGAAGAAGAATGCATAGGCATCGTACGGCCTGGCGGCCGCAAATAAAGGGGAAATAAATCATTCATGTAATCCCCTCATAAATGGGATTGACCAAAAATATCGCGAGGGTGTCACGGTCCACACCGTGACACTTAAATTCTGAAAGCTCTCCATACTTAGCGTCACGAAATGGTTCGTGACGCCCAAGTTTTCTTTTTATGTCAGCCCGACTTCATTTGATCTGCAAAGACAGGCAGACGTGTGTGATCGTTTAATTCTTTGGGAAAACGCCGCTGACCTTATTGTTTCGTTTTCACAATCCTGATACCAAACACACCGCCGGCATATTTTCCGGGAAGCGCCTGAAACTTAATGGTGAGCTTCTCCTTCCCTTTCGTAACTGCTTCCGGAATAGGATAGGCCTGATCGAAATACTCACCCGGTTTGTTATTCTCCAACACTTGTTTGCCGATTTTTTGGCCATCGGCATAGATCTCAAATTCCCTGTTGCGGCTGTCCCCTCCCCAGTAGGTCACACTCAATTCCTGTGGCTGATCGGGAAGCACCTTGAGATCAAATGAAAACCAGCCGCCATCGGTGGCATGCCGCCACGGCTTGCCCATATGCCGCCCCACATGGGTTTTTTCTCCCTGCATGTTATGATCCCGTTCGGGCTGCATCTCTCCCACTCTGACGAAATCCACAGTGCGTGATTCCAGTTCTTTCAAGCGGGACTGTTCAGCGAGCAGCGCTTGTTCCCGGTCTTTCCATTCACGATCTGTAAAAATGTCCCAGTATACTGCGTACCGCCGGTTATGCATTTGATAGAATGGAATTAATGTCACATCGTTTGGCCGGCCGACACCAACCGTTGTAAAGGTAAGCTCTTTCGCTTGCACCGGTTCAACCCACTGTTGAACCGCCATCATATTAGTTATGAAATTGGGAACTACCGCTTTTCCCTCTACCGGGCCGAGATCGCCCGCCAGGAGGATTGGACCATACAGTAACGCGACACGGCGCGGATTATCCGGCATCGATTCCAGCCGGATTCGTTGCGGGAGTGTTACTTCTACTGTATCGACTTTTCGCCATATCCGGTTAATGGCAATAAAGTTTTTGGGTGTCAGTGTAATTTCGATCGGTTTGCCATTAATCCGGATTGCATAATCTTTTCCTGCCCAGCGCGGCCGGCGCATTTGAAGAGTAAACTTGACCGGTTTCTGAGCACTGAATATGAAACGGCTTACGTTCTCTCTTGGGAATGTCGTGAGCTGCTTGATCTGCACTCCTTTGCTGCGCCAGTTCAACTCCGATGGAATGAAAAGGTTGACATAGAGTTCATTGCTATTAGAGAAATAGATGCTTTCGCCATAGCGAGAATGATTTTCCATTCCGGTTCCCAGGCAGCAACTGAAATCCTCAAACGGTGTGCTGTAGTGTTTTGTGGTGCCGGAACCCAGTGGAACGAAGTAGCAGACCATGCCATTATCAGGATTCTGTGATGCAAGAATATGATTATAGAGCGCACGCTCATAGAACTCGGCATAGTCAGGATTTGGTTCACGGGCAAAGAGGAAAGCGGTTAACTTCAGCATATTGTAGGTATTGCAGGTCTCCATGGTGCTTTCGCTTAACCGGTCATTCAATCGTTCCGGTGCCCCGAAGTATTCGCGTTCGCCATGGCCGCCGGCAACATAGGTGTGATTCTTCACGACGGTGGTCCAGAAGAATTCCGAAATGGTCCCAAACTTTTTCTCACCGGTCAACTCAAAGAGCCGTGCCGCACCGATCACTTTTGGGATGTTGGTGTTTCCATGAAGACCCTGGAGCCGATCTTCTTCCCGTGCCAATGGATCAAGAACGGCTTTGTGGTAAAACTTTTTTGCAAGTGCTAAATATTTTGGATTCTTTGTGAATGCATAGACATCGGCCAGCATCTCCATCATTCCGCCATGCTCACAGTTGAGCATTTTTTGCATCTGCTCCTCATTAAGGTTTTTCACGACATCGCCGCTGAAGTCAGCCAATCCGATCATCACCTCTTTCGCTTTGGTATTGTCACAATAGAGATAAGCATCGCGCAGGCCGGCCATGATTTTGTGGAGGACATACCATGGCACCCAGAGGCCGTTCAAATCGAAGCCTTTCGAACGGATATCTCCCGATGCAACTTCAGCAAAGACTTTTTTGCCGTTGGGAATTCCTGCGACATACCCATTGCCATTTGCTTTCTGGCATTCGGCCAATTGATCCACAACATAATTCACCCGTTCAAGGAATCGCTTATCATCGCTCGCCCGGTACTGGATTGCGCAGGCGGAGAGATAGTGGCCGAGCGAGTGCGATGAGATTGTTTCCTTCTCCCAGCCGCCATAGGCAGGTGCTTTGGGAGTGAGTCCGGCATACTCGCGCACGCGCGAAAGCAGCCGGTCTGGCTCAAGTGTCAGGATGTACTCCTGATCTTTCTTCATGGCATGAAGAAAGGGGTTCTCAAGCAATCGAACATCCCGGAAATCGAACCGGGACACTTTCGCCGCCGGTTGTTCTGCTGAATGAGATTGTCCCTTAGGATTGATCATAAGCTGATTGTGCTGAGGCTTTGCAAAAATCGTGATAGAAACAAAAAGCATTATTAATGAACATATTCGTGCACTCATTCCGATACCTTCCTTTTGCTTATTATCCTGTGCGTGGTCGGGAGCTAGCTTGCCCGTCCCGCCTGTCCGGGCAGGCGTCGTTGTGGCGGGAGCTCCCTCCCAGCTATATGAACTCGTACTCCTATAATAGATTACCATTTCACCTTATGCAAAAAAGAAAAACATCAATCAATCTGGGTTCTTCATAGCAAATCCCAAACCACCTCATATGGGGTTGTCTAAAAAGAAACGTAACTACACAGCGTAAATGTTCTTTGGAATAAATGGATTACCATTGAATGCCATGACGATGGCGTCAAATGCAGAGCGGGCATTCTTGCTCGCAGTCGAGATATAGCCACGAATACGACAAAACGCATTAGCACCTGCACGACTGCGGAAGGTGCCAGAGATCTTTTGTTTTACCTTCAGCATTCGAAGGTCGCGTTCAGCTTGATTGTTCGTGAACGGAACACGAAAGTCTTCCATAAACGCAAGCACCGCATCGTGGTGGTTGCTCATTCGTTCGATCAAGTTCCGCACT
>JAZDJN010000057.1:0-11675 GCA_043803945.1 bacterium
ATCTGACAATTTCTTGCTGAATAGCAATACGAATAATGTCTGCATCTTTGATTTCGAGCCGTTTCATTTCATCTTTCCGCTTTTTTCTTTAATATAACGGAAAGATATTTTATGCGCAATTATTTATGTCGCTATGTATAATTACCATAAGTGTCTCTGATTCAGGACCCGGGATGTCCAAAGAGTGGGCGGACAAAGTCTTTGATAAATTCTCCCAAACAGAAATCGGTAAATCGCGGGGTGAAATTAGTACGGGCCTGGGACTTACCTTTTGTCGCCTCGCGGTTGAAGTGCAGGGAGGTAGTATCAAATTGGAGAGTGAGGTAAATGTTGGGACGAGGGTGACCTTCACGCTCCCCGAGCATGGTTGAGGTGGTTGACCAGATTTATTGATTCAGCAGGAGGGTACTACGAAAACCATTTCTCTCGTTGTATCGTTTGAGTTGCGAGATACGTTGAGCAGGATTCCGGATTGTCGGACCCACGTCGGAGAAAGCGTGACACAAAAGCGATTCTTTTTTGGACAGCTTTAATAGTTCTTTCAGAAACCTGTGGTAGAATGCTTGCCAGCATTTTTTTAACCGGCTATGAATACAATCTCCACGATAATATGATCACCTAGCATTCCTTCATTCTGGCGTCGGGCTGCGGCAAATGAATCGATAAGGAACACTATGAAGATATTCATTCAAATCGTTCCATCCCTTTTTATCGTTTTTTCCTCACTCTATTCTCAATCGTATGTTATTAAGGGAATCGTAAGGGATTCGGTAACTCACCAAGTTCTCCCGGCGGCGAATATTCGAATTGCAGGAACAACTCGTGGAACAATCTCGAATGCGGATGGAGCATTCAGTATATCCCTCGATCGAGGGCGGTATGTTATCATCTTTAGCTATATAGGATATAAGAACGACATGGCTGAAGTCGTCCTTGAGAGAAATCTTCACTACAATTCTAATCTCATTCCGACATCGATACAATTGAATGAAGTGGTAGTGATTAGTGAAGATCCTGCAAT
This sequence comes from bacterium, assembly GCA_043803945.1. Lineage (GTDB taxonomy): Bacteria > Bacteroidota > Ignavibacteria > UBA10030 > UBA10030 > JAZDJN01. The sequence continues at coordinate 1,022 of JAZDJN010000057.1, forward strand.
GGGAATCATGCGGAAGGTGCTTGAGCAAAAGAAAAAGCGAAGAGAAGTACTTACTTCATACCAGTGCGAATTATTCACCCGTCAGGTGGTTCGGGCCGATACCGGAATTGCTTCCATTATCGAATTCTATTCTACCCAGTATTGGCGGAAGGGAGATACGCTGCGGGAAGCGATCCATCAACAACGGTTTACAAAGAACTTAACATCTCTTCATAGTATCTCGAAAGAATTTGATCGCATGCTCGATTTTTATGATGATGAAATACGAATTTGGAAGTACAGATTTGTGGGGCCAACCTCACCGGAGATTTTCGATTACTACACCTTCACGCTGGAGAAAACAAAGGAGAAGGAGAATCGGACAATCTATGTGATTGCGATGATACCTAAAACAAGAATCCAGCCGCTGTTCAAAGGAATCATCCAGATTGCCGGTGATTCGTACGCGCTTTGCGGCGTCGATGTTATTCCAAATGAAGCCTTCGTCATTCCATTCGCATCGGTCGCTTACCTTCGTCAGGTGCAGCAGTTCGGACTGTATGACGATGTATGGATGCCCGTCGGTGTGCAGATTAAAGCGATAATGAAAGCGATAAATATTGGTATTTCAGTCCCACAACTTGATATGGAACAGAGTACGACGATCTATGATTATCAAATCAATCGATCCATTCCCGATAGTCTGTTTCACCAACAACCCCGCCGCTATCTTGCTTATGCCTCAACGTACGATTCTCTCTTCTGGTCTGAGCATCAGGTGCTTCCACTGACGGCTGAAGAACAAACAGCCTACCAAAAACTGGATAGTTCTCAAACGCTCGTCAAGAAATTTGAACCAAAGATCGCCGGCATTTCTTTAGTCGAGTCATCTCAAAGAACGAATTATTTTGATGTTTTCAATTACCTCTCCGTACGATATAATCGCGTGGAAGGTGCCGCCATCGGTGCTTACGGTAGGGTCTCAGCATATTCAGACCGCCTGAATATTTCAACTGAAGGTATGTATGGTGTGGCCGATCGGATGTTTAAATTATCAATTGCAGGAACATATTCTATCAGCGGCCCAGAATCAGAGAAGCTTCTCTATGATACAAATGAGCGCGGAGAGTTGATGCGGTTCCGTCCCACCTCTTCCCACGTAACGGTTGCAGTAGGTCAATCCATTGAAAAGATAGGTGAGTGTTTGTATGAGGATTGGATGCTGACCGCTGGAAGCCTGTTGACCAAGGTCGATTATACGGATTATTACTATTCCCGCGGCGGAAAAGTTGGGTATAACGTGCATCTGAAAAAGAATTGGGATCTTACTTTTAGTTATGCGTTGGAAGAACATCGATCGGCATCGAAGAACAGCGATTTTAGTATATTTTATCGTTCACGCATATTTCGAGAGAATCCCCGGATCGCTGAAGGATTGATGAGTGCTGTTCGCTTGCAAGTTCATTATGGCGAAGAGCAGATGTTTGCTACGGAACAATATTCCCTTGATCTGGATATTCAACATTCCAATGCTGCCATGCTTCAGAGTGATTTCGATTTTACACGGCTGATGGTTCAGGGACAATTCGATCAGATAACATGGTCCAGCCGGATGTCGATGCCCCAATTTCTGCGGACGACAGTTGCCGGTGGAATGTCCTGGAATTGTCTGCCGCCGCAGCGAAGGTTCAAAATTCAAACCGGCTATGGCGGCTATGGTCCCTCCGGAGTGCTGCGAGCCGCACAAGTAAATGAATTTACCGGAGATCAGTTCATGCTTCTTTCCTTGGAACATCATTTTCGCTCCATTCCATTTCTCCTTCTCAATATTCCATTTCTCTATAAGAATAATGTTGAATTGATTCTCGAAGGAGCAGTTGCACGTCGATGGACGCCTTCGAACAGCGTAACTCCATCGGGAGCAAGCATAGGGGGATGGTATAGGGAGGTGGGAATTGGGATCAAAGCTTTTGTTCCTTTAATCCGATTCGATGTGACATACAGGATATCCAATCCCCGTGGATTTGTCTTATCGTTTGGATTTGATAAAATGTTTTAAGGGACATTTAGAGCTCAGGATCATTCCAATTAGATTCCACTGGATAATTATCTGTATATAATGAAACTTGATGCCTTTATTATTCGTTTAATCATACAGTTATCTCACCCACTACTATTCTCTGATGTATTTGCCATGAAAGTATTATCCGCTCTTTTTCTTTTCGTGTCTTCAATCGGAATGTGTTCTTCTCAAACATTCACCCTCTCGGGCACTGTCCGTGACGCTGTTACTTCTGAAGGCCTTCCGGCTGCCAATGTCCGGGTTTCAGGCACTCCTCGAGGCACTATTGCAAATGCTGAAGGTGGGTATCGCTTGACGTTAGAGCCGGGGGAATACGAAATCCTCTTTAGCTATGTCGGGTACCGTATGGATACCCTGAGGGTCGTACTCACGAAGAGTATTGAATACAATGCGAAGCTGAATCCCATGCCTGTTCAAATGGCCGAGGTGATTGTCACCACCGAGGATCCAGCGATGGGCATCATGCGAAAAGTCATTGATATGAAGCATCGGTGGATAGAGGCACTCAAGTCCTATCAGTTTGATGCATTTACACGTCAGATTGTAAGGCGCGACACTGCCATTGCATCGATCACGGAATCGTACTCAACGGGGTACTGGCAAAAGGGAGACACGATCCGGGAATACATCAAACAGAAACGGCAAACGGAAAATATTAAGGTCGGTCAGAATTTTGCAGCAGTAGGCGGGATCATCAATTTCTATGACGATGAGATTCGATTGGCAGGATTCCGGATTGTGGGTCCCACGTCGGAGGAGGCGTTCGACTACTATGATTTTAAGCTGGAAAAAACTTTGGATCATGCAGGCATACCGATTTATATCATCAAGATGATTCCAAAGTCGAGAGTAACACCGTTGCTGCAGGGAACGATTAGTATTGTGAGTTCGTCCTATGCTGTGGCGGGAGTTGATGTGACGCCGAATGAAGCATTTACGCTGCCCTTCATCAGTGAACTCTCCTTTCGGTACATGCAGCAGTTTGATCTCTATGAATCGATGTACTGGATGCCGAAGGATATCCGGGTAAAAGGATTCGTAAAAATCGGGATCACCGGCTTTTCCTTCCCTCCGATTGGTGTGGAACAGTACTCGACAATCTATGACTATAAAATCAACGCGCAAATTCCTGACAGCATTTTCCGTAAACCTCGACGGATCGTTCTTACAGGAGCGGAGAAATATGACTCACTCTTCTGGGCGCAGCGGGAGGTCCTTCCTTTAACAGGCGAAGAGAAAATTGCCTACAAGTCGTTGGACAGTACTCAAACGCTGGACAAACAATTCCGTCCGGGCGGCGTCGCTATGTCACTGGCCGACACGGCGGGATTCCTGCGCTCATTCGGTTTTTTAGAATATGTCAATCTTCGGTTTAATCGGGTGGAGGGACTGGCGCTGGGGCCGCAGTTCGACGTGCGGGTATTAAACGATCAACTGCGACTGTTCGGTTCAGCGACACACGGATTTTCCAATAAGAGGAACAATGCCACTCTCGGACTCGAATTCTTTCTGACAAAGCGACAAAATTCGACCGTCACAGTAACGATCGGCAATCAATCGAATATCTCCCAGGTTAATAGTCCCACAAGATTGAGCTTGGAACTGGATGCCTATCAGAAGGTCACTCGATTTCCAGATGAAAACGTGTACGGCAACTGGGAGATAACGCTGGGTTCACTTCTCTCGAAAGTTGACTATGGGGATTACTACTATACCCGTGGAATCGGAGTCACTCTCCATTCTCGTTTCATGAGGAATTTGAACACACATCTGTCCTATCGGCGTGAAGAGCAGACGAGTGCGCATAAACAGACAGACTATAGTTTTTTTGTACGGAGTACTCCATTTCGCGGCAACCCATCGATCGACGATGGCACGATGAGCACTCTTGCCCTGAAGGCACGATATGGGAGTGAAGAGATCCCGTTTGAACTGCTTTCATTCCCATTTCTTGAAGCCGAGATCGAGCATTCTTCGCCGCGGTTTCTCGGCAGCAGCTTCGATTTTACACGCACCACTATTCGCGGAGAATATCAGATCCAGACATTTTCCCGGCGAATGCTCTTTCCACAAACTCTCCGCGCGCGGATTACTGCCGGTACAACATTCGGCACCATACCGCAACAGCGGTGGTTTTCTCTTGAAAGCAGTTATGATGGATACGCACCGTTCGGAGTACTCCGGGGTGGTTCCGTAAAGGAATTTTCTGGAGATCGGTTTGTTGTTCTCTCACTCGAACACAACTTCCGGACAGCGCCATTTCTCTATCTCAATATTCCCTTCTTTTATAAAAACAATATTGATCTCGTTATTTCCGGCAGCATTGCACGTACATGGAAAGCCGGCACAACTCCGGCGCCATTTGGATCTGTAACCAATGGTTGGTACTCTGAAGCAGGAATGGGTCTCAGTAAGATCTTTGGTCTGCTCCGCCTCGATGCAACCTATCGATTTGCTGCACCCCGGGGGTTCCATGTGTCGTTCGGTATTGCGCAGATTCTTTAACGGGAAACCATGATCGAGCAATCCTTGTATTCTCTGTCAAGGGGAGAATACCGTGATTCTGTTCTGAATCACCGCTAAAACAACCTGGATAAGTACATTCCACCAGGTGAAATCCGTTTTCGTCTTGATTTTCCTCTTGCTGTTCGGTATGTTAAAAACGAACGAAGAGGATTATGGAGAGATGCTATGAGCACCACAATACTTGTGGCCGATGATGAACAGGCTATACGTTTGCTCATCCAGAGGATGCTGCAGGAGGATGGGTACACGATTGTGACAGCATCGGATGGATTGGAAGCGCAGGAGATTATTCTTCAGCAGCAATATAATTTCTCCGTTGTAGTCTCCGATTGGTCGATGCCAAATATGACCGGTATTGAATTGATACGCTGGATGAAAAAAGATCGTCGCCTTGCACGAATACCGGTCGTGCTTCAAACCGTTTATAATCAACCGGAGAATATTCGGGAGGGGATTGAAGCGGGGGCTTTTTATTATCTGATAAAGCCAATCCAAACTGATCTGCTTCGCTCTATTGTGAAGGCGGCAGTCACGGATTTTGAGTACAAGGAGAAAATGGTTAATAAACTCGACCAGGCAGAACATGCCTTTACTCTTGTCCATGAGGGTACATTTCGTTTTCGCACGATTAAGGAGGCAGAATCACTGGCAATCCAGATTGCCAGAACAACCATCAATCCAGAAGATACGATGGCAATTATCGAGTTGTTCATCAACGCCGTGGAGCATGGCAATCTCGGTTTAACATATCAGGAAAAATCGGAATTGGTAGAACATGACAATTGGTCAAAGGAACTTGAGCGGCGACTCGAGCTTCCAGAACAAGCAAATAAGTTCGTCGAGGTGAGGATATCGAAAAACGATGAGGGTACATCAGTACTCGTCATCGATCAGGGAAAGGGATTTGATTATCAGCGGTTTATGAAGATCGATGAGGCGCGGTTATTCGATAACCATGGACGTGGAATCGCAATTGCCAAATCACTGTTGAATGTACGTTATATTGGCTCCGGGAATCATGTCCAGGTTCTGATTCCTCATAACCAGGAAGTACAATGATTGTCATTGCTGGAATATTCGATCGCTTGTTCGGCGGGAGCCGATCAGATCAGGCTATGAAGCTGTATGATTCGTTGGAGCCGTTGGGATATGCCGCTGTTCCTTCCACCGATAACACTATGATGAGCACAGTTCGATCGCTAAGACCGATACCTGGCGGTATCTTTGTGGTAAAGAAATCTCTGGTGCAATCTCGATCATTGGGCATTCGCTACATCTGCGACCTTCATATGCAACTCAGGCTTTCTCCAGGACAAGCGGCGGTTTCTGAATGGACGATCCTCACGCAGAATCAACCGATTGCATTAACGTCCTCCTTAATCATAACGCCCCGCCTTATTGCCTATGAGGTGCTTTTCAAGCATTCTCAGCTCATGCATGAAGTATTGCTCGATCTCGATCGATCCTTCGTCGATTTCTATTATGCCTTTGCTAGAAATGCGAGGGGGGTGACAGTGCCGAAATCTTTCCAGCAAACCATGAACTCATTGTCGACCAGTTTTCCCTTCCGAAGTGATAAAGAGTCGACCTCCATTGCATACTTCACGCCCAGGGGATGGAGCATTTTATGTGATCGATTGAGGAAACCCGATTGGTTCTCCGAGTTGATCAAAGCTGCCAATACTATCGAGGAATCTGTTGCCGCCTTCAACGCCGAATAAATATAAGCCGCAGCGACCATCCATTGCCAATAAGCAGCATCATCCGAATCGACCATCGACGAAGATTTCCTGGAAAAGCCGATGGAAAAGATTTGTGAATGCGCTCCCGCTGGGAGCGAAAAAGCGTTCTCATCAAAGTCCGCCTGTGGCGTTAGATCCAACCAACGAAAAACCCAAGTCTATTGCTGTTTTCGGGGTAACAACCCTGATCGCGTCAGTGATACTCTTTCTGATGGAAGGATTCGGACTCTTAACCTATACTGCATTGGACTCGCTCGGTTTGAGTGATCAGTTGCTCACTCAATTTCTTCCAAGTTCGTTCAACGAAATTTCTGAGTACTACCGGTATAGCCATTGGCTTTCCTATGTCAAACTCCTTTTCTTTCTCACCACCGGAATCTCCGCAGCGTTCTTTCTCCGATATGATGAACGGGGGAGACGGGGCCTCGAAATTGCATGTTGGATTGGGTTGCTCCTCGGTGGCATTGAAACATCCATCAGCGTTGCGATCTGGCGAAGCACGAAGGCATTGCTCCAACCCCTACTCTCACTGTATGGGAGTGCAGGATCGCTTATGGTATCTCAAGCGGGAACCGCTTCAATTATCTTCGGTACTGTGCTTTGGATCGTCCCGTCGGTTTTTATCATTCTCTATTTACGGCAGTCAAAGATAAGATTTGCCTGTGCTGCTCTCCCAGCGCAACAGCCTTTGTCCATATCAACACCTCATCAAGACACTCTCTCACGATAACATGGACCTGCTCTCCTTATTCCTCCTTACACTACTGGTCTTTATCGTTGCCGCTCTCTATTCGTCAGTTGGGCATGGCGGAGCATCGGGGTATCTTGCTGCTCTCTCACTCTTTGCATTCTCTCCGCTGGAGATGTCTTCTACAGCCTTGGTACTCAATTTGCTTGTGGCGGGATTAGCGCTGTTTGCGTATGCGAATGCGCATCACTTTTCGTTCAAATTGGCATGGCCATTTATTCTCTTCTCAATTCCTGCCGCGTTTCTCGGAAGTTTATTGAAGGTATCTCATCAAATCTATTTCTTACTCCTCGCTTTGGCGCTGCTCATTGCGGCGTTGCGACTCTTCATTCCGGTGAAGGAAATTGGATTGGAATTTCAGCGAAGGGCGTTGAGGCTGAGTGTCGCTCTTCCGTTGGGCGGTTTCATTGGAGTTCTCTCCGGGATTGTCGGAGTCGGAGGTGGAATTTTTCTGAGCCCCCTCCTCCTGCTAATGCGATGGGCGACTCCCAAGGAGACCGCTGCGATATCATCCTTCTTTATTCTGGCAAATTCACTCGCCGGTCTGCTCGGACGGGCAATTGACAATTCAATCGAATGGCATCTGCTCGCACCCCTTGTGCTTGTAGCTTTTGTGGGAGGACTTCTTGGATCTCAACTTGGTGCAAATCGATTCACAGGGATTCAGATAAAACGATTGCTTGCTTGTGTTCTGGTCCTTGCTGCAACCAAACTTGTCATTCTCTCATTCTAATGGAGTTTAGTCACTAGAGACCTGGACGAAAAGTCCAACCACGAAGGACACTAAGGACTCGAAGATTAAGAAAGAGAAAAGAGCTCTTAAAAATTTAATCAATTCAACAGCTTTTCCTTTGTGTCCTTGGTGAACTTTTCAGCCAGAGGCTGATCCGCCAAACAGACGGCGGACAGGTGCGCCGGTGCAGTGGTTTGATTATGTTCTTAACTTTTCGGCCAGGTCTCTAGCCGACAAGTGCTATAGTCTGGCAAGAGAGAAGGTTTATGAGTGTGAACAAATCGCTTGAATGAGGTATAGCTCGCCTTACCTGACAAGTCGTGTCGCTCACAAATCACCTGGAATCTGACCCCGAAATTGGGGAATCATCTGGCCCTGAAGGCCTTTAACATGGGGAATTGTGGTGACCCATAATAAATGGTTCAATTACTCAATGATTCAATGGTCCATGATACATTGATACAATGATTCAATGATTCAATAATCCGATAATCCAATATTCGTGTTCCTCAATTGTAATTCCATTTGTCGTCAGGCGAGATTTTTAAATATCGCTTATCAGGTATACTTTCATGAAGATAAGTTCTAAGAGTGATTCAGCTATGCCGCTTCAGCATTTTGTGGAGGAGAATCCTGGTGGGAGGTATCCCCAAATCCAAGGAGTAAGTTCTCAACGCCTATATCTTCATCGAGTTCCTCCCAGTGGAGACTGGTTCCACCACCAGCGATGAAGTAGGTTTGTCGTTGTTCGCTTGTTGCACGCATAAGTCTTGGGAAATATGCGAGTGGCACACTTAATTTCCTTCCATCTGCAAAATCAACATAAAAGAATTGGTCATCGAATGTGATCCTTGTGGCAATTGAAATTCTATTTGAAATAGTCATTCCATTTCCTTTCAATTAACTCTTGATGTTCTTCTACCAGAGTAAAAGAAGAATCGATATCCGAGATGGTGGAAAATAATTGGCATCAGATTAATTCCCCTTCCTATGCAATTAAGTTACCATGCTCAGAACCAAAAATCAACCATCATTCATTCTGATCTAAGTCCATTTATACCCAGATAGAAATAAGATTCAATGATACCGCCAAACAGATCGGTGGGCAAGGAGAGTGTGCCGATAAAAGCATAGACGGTCCTGCGACGCTGTGAGACGGTATCGTAGAGAAGCCCCATGCGGACGTAGTCAACCTGGAGTTGTTCAGCGGGAGGAAGCTCTATGCGGCAGGTTGTGCGGTCAATCTTAGAGGATATCCTATGCGCTCGGGCTAGGCGCTTGAAACTACTGTAACTGACTTTACCCGTGAGGTCGTGTCTCTCACAGATGACCTCAAAGGCCGTCTTGGGTTTCAGTGGATTGTCTGTGTTGTTGATGAGCGAAAGAATCTCATCGAGGTAGGAACTAAGGAGGGCTTGCTTGGCAGCTTTGGAGTGTAGTTGTTCGATGGCAGTTTGGATCTTGGGGAGAATCTCTTCCTTGCATTCCAGGACGGTCTCGCGAGTCACTCCCAGATTGCGTACGAGTCGAAGGTAGGTGCGGATAATCTTGCGATCATCCCGTCACGTTGCACGTGACGGGACTGCGATGGTGCAGATGCGTTGACCGTTGTGCCAACGGTCGTCAGACTTCGACTGACTCTGTCGAGCGTAGAATTTCCCAAACGTCCATGAGTTGGTACCTTTTATATGCTATCTGTCAATCCTCCATAGTGATGAAATAGCGGTTAAGCCAAAGGTCGCTTACGCTCCAAAGCTTCAGCGACGGAGCGCGTATGCATGTCCGCTGGTTTTTTGGCGGAAGCCTTCGGCTCAGAGGAGACAAAGTATGGCTGTTCCTAAAACAGAATCAACTCCGGGTGGAGAAACTTTGACAGGGGGTCAGTGGGGAATGATCTGACCCTGGAAACGGGGAATCATCTGACCCCGAAATTGGGGAATCATCTGGCCCTGAAGGCCTTTAACATGGGGAATTGTGGTGGCCCTTGACAACAAGAGAAACATTCATTCGTTTGCGTGCGATAACAACTGCACCAGAAGAACTGAAAATCTTACTTCAACGATTGAACCTTCCATTACCAAACAGATCAAAGGTGATTAAAAATGTAGTGCAGACTTTGACTCTCTGACAATGCTAACTCATTAATTTACTTACGTCTTGGTTTATGAACTGCGGAAGTTGGGCTAGGGAGAATGAGGAAATGGGGGAGTATGGAAATATGAGAATGTTGGAAGTTTCATCTCTCGTCTGCCTTCTTACTTCTCACTCCGTTTAGGTCGGGAGGAGACCTCCCTCCCAGCTAAGAGGCATCCCCCGCCAGAACGCATGGCGGGCTGGCTGCCGAGGGCGTAAAGCTTGAGGTCGGGAGCAGGCTTGCCCGCCGTCTGTTTGGCGGGAGCTCCCTCCCAGATAAGGGAAGATATTTTTAAGGCGATATGTGGAAGCTTTCCCCCTCTCCAACTCACCTGCCCGTCATTTTTGGGGTGGGCGGGAGAGAAACCCGCGTTCTATAAACGACAGGGTCAGGGGCAGGTAAGTGGTCCGGAGCCGAGCTCCTCGCCAATGGCCCACCCACGTTCACTTTCGGCTTGCCACGTCTCACGTGGCGAACTCCGGCAGGTAGGCAAGTCTTTCGACTTCTAAGCTTTTAAATCCTTCACACCTTGTTCTGCTCGGCGAGACGCCTTCGCTCTAGAAACCTGGACGAAAAGTCCAACCACGAAGGACACTAAGGACTCGAAGATTAAGAAAGAGAAAAGAGCTCTTAAAAATTTAATCAATTCAACAGCTTTTCCTTTGTGTCCTTGGTGAACTTTGTGGTTTGATTATGTTCTTAACTTTTC
>JAZDJN010000058.1:0-57916 GCA_043803945.1 bacterium
GCCCTCTTGCTTCAGAGACTCGATCTGAGACCCCCTGAACGGCTCGAATTGAAACTCAAAAATGTAGTGCCGACTTTTTAACATTTATGCCCTATGCTCAACGGAATCGCCATCTTTTCTTCACAACTGTCGAACTTGGGCTAGCACTCGAGGACATCCAGCGAATCTGTGACACCTATCTTGCGTTCAAGGAAACGACGCAGTCGAAGATTTTCCCAAATGCTGCTTTTGGTTACTGGAAGGTCACCGTCGAACGTCCTTTGCGTTTGCACAGCCAATTTTCAATAAAAGCCATCGAGTCGCTCCGCTTCGCCTCCGGTGATGAAGACATTCGCTCGTTGCTGTACGATGAGTTTGGTGACGCACTCTATGAAAAGTTTGCAGATATCAGCAAAGCATTGGAGAAGCGCCTTGCCGAATGGGGTAATGACGATGATGAAGAAGACTCCGAGAACGGTATGTCTACCAAGAAAGGCCTGCCCGAAAAGAAGAAGAAACGACTCCTCGACACGAAAACATGGGAACGTGATGCAAAGCTTGTTGAAACCGCCACGGCTCTTCGCAAAGAACTTGGCGATGGCTTGTTTGAAGACCACAACAGCTTTCGCAAACATGTGGATGATGCATTGGAGAAGGTGAACATAAAACTTTCTGCATCCGACCTGAAGGTGTTGCTTCGAACTGTAAGTTGGCGTATAGAAATCGCCCCGCCGGTGATCGCCAGAACTCATAAACCGGGCAAGATGAAAGCGAACCCGTTGCATGGATTCTATGTTGCGGAAGTGGATGGTAAGAAATGTATCGTGGAGTATGAACCCGACTCCGAGTTGCGCGACACCGAGCAAATTCCCCTTTTAGAAGAAGGGGGTATCGAAGCCTTTATTAAACGTGAAGTGCTGCCTTACACGCCAGATGCTTGGACCAAAGAAGATTACAAGATTGGCTACGAAATTAGTTTCACTCGCCACTTCTATAAGCCTCAGGCACTACGCACATTGGAAGAAATCCGTGCCGACATTCTCGCTGTGGAAAAAGAAGCCGGGGGATTGCTCGATGAAATTGTGAAGGGAGGCGCGAAGTGAGCAAGCTGCCGCAAAAATCTCAGTTCCTGATTTATCAGGCCGAAGGCGGCGCCATCAAAATTGACGTCCGGTTTGAAAACGAAACCGTCTGGCTCACCCAGCAGCACATGGCTGATCTGTTCCAGACCACCAAGCAGAACATCGGGCAGCATCTCAAGAACGTCTTTGAAGAAGGCGAGCTTGTCCAGGAATCAGTTGTAAAGAATTTCTTTACAACTGCCGCCGACGGCAAGAATTACAGCACCAATTTCTACAACCTCGACGCCACCCGGCAAAACATCAGCCTGCATCTCCAGAACATTTACGCAGAGGGCGAGCTGCAGATGGAAGCAACTCACAAGGAATTCTTGTCAGTTCGCCGTGAGGTCACCGCGATGTTCAGCGCCAGCTCGATGAATTGCCCACGGGAGGCGCGAAATGATTGACGGCCTCAAACCTTATCCGAAATATGAGGATTCCAGGCAAGCGTGGCTTGGTTCTGTTCCGAGTCATTGGTCTATCTTGCCGAACCGCGCCATCTTCGCCGAGGTGAAAGATCGCGACCATCCTGATGCAGAGATGCTTTCAATTACAATCACCCGTGGTATCGTTAGGCAAAAAACTCTGCTGTCGGACAGCTCGAAGAAGGACAGTTCCAGACAAGACAAGTCGGTGTACAAACTTGTCCAGCCGCGCGACATTGCTTACAACAAAATGCGCGCGTGGCAGGGAGCGATTGGCGCTTCCGAACTCCTCGGCATCATCAGTCCGGCGTACGTTGTTATGCGGTTACGCGACGAGAGCAACCTGCCGCGCTATTTCCATCACCTCTATCGCACGCCGCATTTCGCGAAAGAAGCTGAACGGTGGTCTTACGGCATAACGTCCGACATGTGGAGTCTCCGTCCCGAGCACTTCAAGATGATTTACACACCGCAGCCCCCGCCGGAGGAACAGTCGGCGATTGTACGGTTTCTGGATTATGTGAACAGTAAACTGGAGCGGACGATCCGGGCAAAGCGAAAAGTGATCGCGATGCTCAACGAGCAGAAACAAGCCATCATCCACCGTGCAGTCACTCGCGGTTTAGACCCCACGGTTTCTCTTAAACCCTCTGGTATTTCTTGGCTCGGTGACATACCGAGACATTGGGAGGTGCTTCGCATCAAGCAAACAGTGTCAATTCTACGTGGCAAGTTCACACACCGCCCTCGGAATGACCCTTCGCTTTATGATGGCACTTATCCTTTCATTCAAACAGGCGCTGTCGCTCGCGCTAAAAAGTTCATCACTGCGTACAAGCAGACACTAAACGAAAAAGGTCTCGCGGTGAGCAAACTGTTTCCAAAAGGAACGCTCTGCCTGACTATTGCAGCAAACATCGGCGATGTGGCGGTTTTAGATTTTGAAGCCTGTTTCCCAGATAGCATCGTTGGACTTGTCCCACACAATGAGATTGAGCGCGAGTATCTTTTCTACGTTCTTCGCTGTATGAAGCCGGAATTTTTGCTCGAAGCACCAGTCAACACCCAAGGGAATCTGAGCGTGAACCGAATAGGCGCGATGAGTATTCCTCGCCCCAAGATCAAAGAGCAGCTCGTTATAGTGCACCATATCGAAAGCGAGACGAATTCATTTGAGAGCGCCATCACGCGCCTTGAGCGCGAAATCGAATTGCTGCGGGAATACCGGACGCGGCTGGTGGCGGACGTGGTAACGGGGAAGTTAGATGTAAGAGAAGCGGCCAAGAATCTTCCTGAAGAAAATGCTGAGATGGAAGTATCAGCAGAAGAAATGCCGGTAGACGAAAGAGAGTTAAACGAGGAAGTCAAAGAATAATCAATATTGAAACGAAACGAAAACGAAATGCTAATACCATGCTTTGACGACGAGGAATGACTGTGAAAAAACCGGACATAAACCGGACAAAATAAACGAAGATAACTATGAGTGATCGACCTGCGATACCAATTGAAATTCAGCGTGAAGTGCTCTACCAGGCACGTCATCGTTGTGCTGTTTGTTGCGAACCAACACCGCTTGAAAAAGCTCACATCATATCGTGGAACGAGAGCAAGGATCACAGCGAGCCAAACCTAATCGCGCTCTGTGCCAATTGCCATGAGCGAGCCGATAATGAAAAATGGGGCGAAACTTATTTAAAACGTTATAAACAAAATCCATGTGCACTCGCAGCGCATGTCATGCCGCCGATGTCGGCAGAACAAAAAGCAATAGTAGATCTAATTGTCGCCACCGAACCAGACAAGATGACGGAGCAACAGCGACTACGCCTGGCTTCGATGTTCGCTGCTTACGCCGGGGTGAAGTTCTCCGAAGTCACCGTAGTAGCAGTGACTCAAACAAATAGCTCGCGTGTGCGTGTGGAATTGCCGCGTCATGCTGCTGAAACTTTGATCGCTGGTTTCCAGTCACAAGATCCGCGTATGGCTGCATTCCTGGAAGACTTTGCCGTTTGTGTTGGAATTCCAGCCATCAACCATAAGAGTGCACTTCCACTGAACCAGGAACCATTGTCTGCCATTGGTATTCTTAGATTGGAAGCTGCCAATCCAAAGCTACCACTTGGTGGATCAGTATCTGACACATCCGAGAAGGGATTGGAAACGTTGATCTGCTCCAGTATGACGGGGTTTGGCTGGATCACGGGTGAATCAAAAGATTTCAACAGGGACTATGCAATTGATATCATACAATTGACTGATTTTTTAAATCATACACAGGAAAAGATAGCCGCCGGTTTGCAACCTGGGATTGATAGTCCGGAACAGCGACAATTCTTAAGCCGATTAGAAAAAGAAGTGACAAAGCGCGGTGTCATTGACGTGCTTCGCCATGGAATCAATCACAGCACACGGGGTGGCAACGCCCATATCGACCTTTTCTACGGCACCCCCTCGTCTGGAAATGTGAAAGCTGAAAAGTTGTTTGAGGCCAATCGTTTCAGTATCACAAGACAGCTTCGTTACAGTCGTGACGAAACGCGGCGTGCACTCGACCTTTGCCTCTTCATCAATGGACTCCCACTAGCAACATTTGAGTTAAAGAATAGTTTAACGAAGCAGACGGTCGAAGACGCCGTTGAACAATACCGCAGAGACCGAGATCAGAAGGAGCTTCTTTTCCGCTTTGGCCGCTGCATGGTGCATTTTGCACTTGATGACGGTGAAATACAAATGTGCACAGAACTGAAAGGAAAAAGTTCATGGTTCTTACCATTTAATCAGGGTTGGAATGATGGTGCCGGCAATCCTCCGAATCCTTATGGCATCAAGACTGATTTTTTCTGGAAACGCATCTTTACACCGCGTGGTCTCACAGCAATCATCGAAAACTATGCTCAAATAGTTGAGGAGAAGAATCCAAAAACCGGAAAGAAGAAATGCAAACAGGTCTTCCCGCGCTTCCACCAACTTGAGGTTGTGAGACGCTTACTCGCGGATGTGGCATGGCATGGGGCAGGAAAGCGTTATCTCATACAGCATTCCGCAGGGAGTGGGAAGTCAAATTCCATTGCGTGGCTAGCGCATCAACTGATCGGCTTGCGATCGGCCAACGATCCGAACAGGAAGGAAGTGTTTGACTCGATTTTCGTAGTTACTGACCGTGTGATCCTTGATAACCAGATTCAAAGAACTGTGAAACAGTTCATGCAGGTAGGCTCGACGGTTGGTGGAGTCAAAGACGGAACAGGCACCTCAAAAACAGAACAGCTCCGGAAGTTCATTGCGGAAGGTAAGAAGATCATCATTTCAACAATCCAAACGTTTCCTTTTGTTCTGGATGTGATTGGCGATGAACATCGTGGACGGAAGTTTGCTATCATTATTGATGAGGCACATTCCAGTCAAGGGGGCAAAACATCGGCAGCTTTGAGTGAGGCTCTTGCTGACCCAGAAGACACCATCAACGATGCACTCGAAAAGAGAATGCAGGCACGGAAGATGCTAACGAATGCCAGTTACTTTGCCTTCACCGCAACACCGAAGAACAAAACTCTGGAAATGTTTGGAGAACCGATGCCGCCAGATTCAGAAGGTAAGGTGAAGCACCGCCCCTTTCACAGTTACACAATGAAGCAGGCGATTCAGGAAGGCTTTATACGGGACGTCTTGAAGAGCTACACGCCTGTTGATAGCTACTACAAGCTTGTGAAGACGGTGGAAGATGATCCTGAGTTTGACACTAAGAAGGCTAAGAAAAAGTTGCGCCGTTATGTAGAAAGCCATGACCATGCCATCCGCCTGAAGGCAGAGATAATGGTGGATCATTTCCATGAACAGGTGATGGCATTGAGCAAGATTGGCGGTCAGGCACGGGCAATGGTGGTCTGTAGTGGTGTCGAGCGGGCCATTCAATATTATCATCACTTCAAGGAATATCTCGAAGAGCGGAAGAGTCCATATCAGGCCATAGTCGCATTCTCGGGTGAACACGAGTACTCAGGCTCGAAAGTAACCGAGTCATCTTTGAACGGATTCCCTAGCAGTTATATTGCCGAAAAGATTCAGGAAGATCCCTATCGATTCTTGATTTGTGCAGAGAAGTTTCAAACTGGTTACGATGAACCATTATTGCACACAATGTATGTGGATAAAATCCTTTCTGGTATTAAGGCCGTACAGACACTCTCGCGTTTAAACCGCGCTCATCCGCAGAAGCACGATGTATTTGTGCTCGATTTCATGAATAATTCAGAGACAATAAAATTCGCATTCTCGGATTACTATAGAACAACCGTCCTGAGCGAGGAAACGGATCCGAATAAGCTTCACGACCTGAAGTTGGCGCTCGATGGCCATCAGGTCTATACACCTGAGCAAGTCGACAACTTTGTTGCCTTCTACCTGGGTGGATCAGACCGGCAGGAACTAGACCCAATTCTTGATAGCTGTGTGGCGATCTACATATCGCGACTTGATGAAGATGGTCAAGTTGATTTCAAAGGAAAAGCCAAAGCGTTCGTGCGTACGTATGATTTTCTCGCTTCGATTCTACCCTACACTAATGCAGCCTGGGAGAAGTTGTCTATCTTTTTAAACTTCCTCGTCCCTAAACTCCCTGCACCAATTGAAGAGGACCTAGCGAAAGGTATTCTAGAAGCCATCGACATGGACAGCTATCGAGTAGAGAAAAGAGCTGCACAAAAGGTTTTACTTCCCGATGACAATGCAGAAATCGAACCCATTCCTGTGAGCGGTGGTGGAAGAAAGGCAGAACCTGAATTAGATCGCTTAAGTAATATCCTCAAAACATTCAATGAGCAATTCGGTACGCTATTCACTGATGCCGACCGAGTCATACGAAGGATTACTGAAGACATCGCTCCCAAAGTTGCCGTGGATCAATCATATCAAAATGCGAAAAAGAACACCCCAAACACGGCTCGTATCGAATTGGATGCCGCTCTTATGCGTGTGATTGGGCCCTTGCTCAAGGACGATACCGAATTTTACAAACAATTCGTTCAAAACGAGTCATTCCGTAGATTTGTTACAGACTTGGTTTCAGACCTTACAACCACGGTGAACGATTGAGCATGTTGAGAGAGATTAATTATAAGAGAAATTTTAGTTGCGAGTGAGTGTCCACGACACATATCATCCCCACCAAAGCTTCAACCATCATGAATTGCCCATTCCCTTTTTCAAGACCGCCATAAGCTGATTATGAACGATACCATTTGATGCGAGAATTTGTTTGCTGTAAATCGTGGTCGGATTTCCATGGAAATCCGTAATTTTCCCTCCGGCCTCTTCAATGATAACCATTCCTGCAGCCATGTCCCATGGATTCAAGGCAACTTCCCAGAATCCTTCAAACTTGCCCGACGCAACATAACACATATCGATTGCCGCGGAACCCAGCCGCCGCAAG
Organism: bacterium; assembly: GCA_043803945.1. GTDB lineage: Bacteria > Bacteroidota > Ignavibacteria > UBA10030 > UBA10030 > JAZDJN01. Next base: position 6,960 of record JAZDJN010000058.1, read on the forward strand.
GCCTGTGCTTCCATGAGAAAATTATTGAAGTGTTCGATGGCATGGTCGGGATTCTGCTTGATGATATAAGGAAAACCGGTCACCAGCATACTGTCTATTAAGCTCGAGACACCAGAGACATGGATAGATTTGCCATTGAGAAAGGCTCCCTTCCCCCGTTCGGCGGAAAAGAGCTCGTTCAGTGTCGGATCATAGATTGCTCCAAGTACGATTTCGCCTCTGACTTCAAGTCCAATGGAGACACAGTAGATGTGAAATCCATGGGTATAGTTCGTTGTTCCATCAAGCGGATCAATGACCCATCGGTATTCGGATGGTGCCTGGTGGCTACCGGACTCCTCTCCAAGGAAATCGTGATCCGGATATGATTGTTTAATCATGGTGATGATAATCTCTTCTGCTTTCCGGTCGATCTCGGTCACCAGATTGGTTTCCTGCCCATGTTTTCGTTCGATCTGTTTAATCCGTCCAACATTTTCTTTAAGAAACCGTCCTGCCTCCAAAGCCGCTTGTATTGCTACTTTCAGCATACGCTCTCCTTATCGTTTCCATCAAGATACGAAAAAAGAGATACTAGAGACAATGAGGTTTCGCTGGAGATACATTATAAAGGTTATGTAGCTGCTCAGCTAACACGGTAATAAATCATATTCACCACTATCGAGCAATTACAAGGTTTTTTATTTGCATAAGAACTCTTCTTTCGGTAATGTTGAACAGCCGAACGAACGATTATCATGTCAAGCCCTATTCTCCTATAACTATCGAGAGAGATCATGAAAACTTCAATCCTTTGTGCCCTCTTCGCCGCATTCCTGTTGAGTGCGTGCGTATCGAGCAAACCGGGTATGTCCCTCAGCGAGGTGAAAACCCGCAAAACGTACAACATGGACAAGCAGCAACTCATGGAGTTGATGAAGATTTACGCTAAGAAAAAAGATTTCTCTGTGACCCGATGGGAAGTCGAAAGTTCACGGGTGATGGGTTACAAGAATATGCAGATGTTGAGCGAGATTAATGTCCGGAGGATTCTTATGTACATCGAGATCCTTAAAGTCGCGGAAAAGAAATCAGAGGTCGTCGCCCGATTCTCCTATCAAAGCTCCGACTCGAATCTGACAAAAGAAGAGGAAGTCATTCTGGTTGAACTTTATATAGCACTCTTTGAATTTCTCGACGAAGAAGCAAAGAGTGTGCAATAGTAGTGGAGAGATTGGTTTTACTATTGGTCACAAGGTAAAACAATCGTGAAAACAAGACACATACACATTGCCAGGGTTTGAACCGTTCAACAGTGTACGGCAGGTTCTGCCGATTGGAAATCCACTGCCTTTGAATCATTCACCTGGGATGGAGATCCGTGAAGAAAGAGGAGAGCTTGATACGAGTTGCTCCGTAATAGACTCAGACTACTCCCTCCCCATCTTTCCTCATGTGTTCTTCTCCATCTGATAGCCTCAGGATTGTAAGTTGTGAAATCGTTCTGCAGAATACCACTGTTCACAGGATGCCTGTGTAATTGGTATTCCCGAGTCTGTGGAATTCGAGTTGTGAAAGGATTGAAACGATGATCACATGCGGTGTCGATATTGGTGCACGAACAATCGATGTCGTATTATTTAATGGAGAAGTACTCCTCGACAATAGTGTGATTTCCACTGGAGCGCGGCCGCGGGAACGTGCAGAATCGGCCTACAACGATATTTTAAAGAATGCCGGCCTGCGCAAAAGCGATCTCCATAAAACATTAGCAACGGGCTACGGACGGCATCATTTCCAGCTTGCTGAATCGGTCTCTTCTGAAATCATGTGCCATGCAGCAGGTGTGAAATATTTTTTCCCCCACGTTCGGACTATTATCGATATCGGCGGCCAGGATTCAAAAGTCATTCACATGGATGCTGACGGCCGCGTACATCATTTCGCCATGAATGACCGATGTGCCGCTGGAACAGGGAGATTCATCGAAATGGTTGCACAGATCCTCGATATCACGGTTGAAGAATCGGGCCAGTTGGCATTGAAAGCAAAAGAGACATGCCAGATCAGTTCAATGTGTGCTGTGTTTGCCGAGTCGGAAATCGTTGGACTTGTGCAGAATAATGTACCGCCGGAGACAATTCTTCGCAGTGCATTTGAATCGATCGCCAAACGAACAATATCACTCATGAGCGGAAAGAAGCCTGAAGGGGAAATTGTCTTCACCGGAGGTGTGGCCAGGAACGATGGAGTACATAAAGCGGTCGAAGAGGTCACCCGCTCATCCATCATTCGTCCATCGAATCCGCAGATCACCGGAGCACTTGGAGCCGCCATCATCGCAAGAAAATAATAGGTCTACGACGTCCGAGTAGATCAGGCAATTATCACCCGCCGCGGCGAATGGGTTCAATACAGCACGCCGGAAGCTGGCGGAGCAGAATACATTGCCGTCTGCCTCCCGGCATTCGGACCCGACATTGTGCATCGCGATGAATGACAAACCCGGCCAAGGGACCGGGTTTGTTTGAGTCAGAGAATGGAGCCGAGATTTATTTTTTTATCTGTTGGTACTTCTCAGTGTATTTTTCAAAAAGCTGTTTGTGCTTGTCACGCAGATCAATTTTCTTCCCCTGAATGAATTCCATAAGAGTATGAGTCGGTGGCAACAGAGGATCGCCATCCGTCACAATAAGGGTCGCATCCTTTCCAACTGCAAGTGACCCAAGTCGATCACCCAGACCCAAAATCTGCGCAGCGTAGAGCGTCACTGCTTTGAGTCCTTCACCCTGCGGCAGTCCGTAGGCAACAGCATTTGCTGCATGGTAGGGGACATTCCGGGAATTCGATGGGCTTCCATCACCCGCTATTGCAAAGCGGATACCAGCTTTGTTCAATGTTGCCGCCAGGGAAAATACCTGATCGTATGCCTCCCAATCCCGCGACGGACCAGCCTGAACTCCGGTGATAATAACCGGAATATTCTTCGCCTGAAGTTGTTCAGTCACACGCCATCCTTCCCGCCCGCCGACAAGGATCATCTTCAAACCTTCCCGGTCACACCAGGCAATCGCCGACTGAATTTGCGTCGCTGAATTTGCCCTCACGAGAAGAGGTACTGTTCCCTCCAGTACAGGAATCATTGCCTGCAATCGAAGATCGATGTTGTGGTACGGAACATTTTGTTCCCGTTCGGCTTTCTTCGCGAGAGCGTAAGCACGAGCCGAGGCAATAAATGCATTCAATGGTTTCAGAGGATCCTCACGGGTTGCCTGGGTCTCCTCTGTTTGTGCAACTGGAACACCGCCGCGTCTCCCTCGTTCTGTATCTCCTGGCCAATTAATGACAAGCCCAAGCTGACTCTTGTAGGTAAGGTCTTCCCACGTCCAACCATCCAGTTCAATAGCTGCTGCCATACCGGAGATGAGGCCGCCGCTTGGCACCGTTACTGCGACCGTAATTCCATTTGACCGCGCTACAGGAATCATTTCGCTCTCTGCATTCAGAGCATACTCAACGCGGATATTCGGATTAAGATTAGATGCCCCTTCGCTCTGGTCATTACTGCCAGGGACTGTACCTATCTCGGTCAATCCGATAGAATTCCATGAATCGATTAATCCCGGATAGACAGACTTACCATTGACGGAAATTTTTTCAGTACCGGGGGGTAACGTTGGATTTTGACCAAGTGCGACGATTTTCCCTTTATCAAACACGATGGTGCCATTGAGAATCACCGCGCCGCTGACAGTGTAGATGGTTCCGCCCACCAGGGCAATTGGATGTTTTTGTTTCGGTGCAGGAACCGGATCAGATCCAAGCGCCATCTCAGAGGATGCGATAATCAACACCATCAGACTAAGCGTGCAGAGGTTCGTATTAGTTTTCATTGAAAGTATCCTCCATAAGAGATTGCGAACCTTGATCATTCGGACGCCTGAAACGAGTCGGAGCTCCGTCCGCAGGTGTGATTCCTGGCCGATCCCGTTTACTGACGATCACTTTTTGAATCAACGCAGCACGCTCTTTCTGAATCTGTTCACGCAGTTGTTTGTCCTCCTGGAGATCGAAAAATTTACGGCCATCAACCCATGTCTGTTCGCATTTGGAATAGACCGATAGCGGATTGCCGCTCCAGATAACGAAATCGGCATCTTTCCCCGATTCGAGTGATCCCATTTTATCGCCTACTCCAAGTTGTTTTGCCGCGTTGATCGTGACGAACTTGAATGCCTCTTCCTCAGAGAGCCCAAACTTGACGGCCTTCGCACATTCCCAATTCAAACGAGAGGCGAGCTGGTTGTTATCTGAATTATAGGAAACAGAGACACCCTGTGAATGCATCAACGGCCCGCTTCCAATGATCGCATCCCATACCTCCATCTTGTAAGCCCACCAATCACTGAACGATGCTCCAGCCGCACCATGCTTTGCCATCACATCCGCGATCTTGTATCCTTCGAGTGCATGCTCAAAGCTGGCGATGCGAAATCCATATTCCTCAGCCACCCGCATCAACATCAACATTTCATCAGCACGATAGCCGTGAGCATGGACCAACCGCTTTCCTTTTACCACTTCGAGCATCGGTTCAAGTTCCAGATCTCTCCGCGGTGGAATCTTCGTCTTGTCCTTCTCCCACACTTTCCATTCACGCTCATAGTCGAGCGCTGCGTCATACCGGTCGCGAATAATCTCTTCTACTCCCATTCGGGTTTGGGGATATCGGGGAGCCGTCGTTCGGCCGAACGATTGTGCACTGCTCTGCTTCACATTTTCTCCGAGGGCGAATTTGATACCCAGCGGAGCACCCTGAATGAGGAGGTCGTCAGCCGTTGCTCCCCATCGCCACTTCACTTTGACGTCAAGCGCACCGATAGGATTCGCCGAACCATGAAGCACATGCGCAGCCGTAGTCCCACCTGCAAGCTGCCGGTAGATCCAGATGTCCGTTGGATCGAGGACATCTTCAACACGTGTTTCTGCAGTGATAGCCTGGCCTCCTTCATTGACACCGCCGGAGACTGCCGTATGCGAATGTGTATCGATAATACCTGGAGAAACATGCTTGCCCGCTGCATCGATGATAAGAGCATCCTTCGGTGCAGTAATGTTGTTACCGACCTGTGATATTTTTCCCTTGCTGATAAGAAGATCGGCCCCTTCCATTTTTCCTTGTTTCCCCTGCGTCCAGATGGTGGCATTCTTCACCAGAACGAGTTGAGGTTGTTCGGGGAGCTTTGCACGACCGAATCCACCTGCGGGATAGACATCGGGAAACGATGCCATTTCAACTTGTTTAGGTTTGGTTGTATCGGCTTCCTCTTTGAAAGATTCTTTTCGCGTGCCCTGTAAAGAAAATACGGCGCCGGTGGGAAGTTCACCGGTTCCAAATAATTCTTTTTCGCTGACAACTCCCGAGAGCCGAACCGTTCCGGGAAACCCAAGTGAGTCCCCTGCCATAGAGGCCGTAAGCCTGCCATTAGTGAATGCCGCTGTCGCAAGGCGCAATGTGCGTTCACGGAGCTGCAGCGTTCCGGTCAGGCGTTCAATTTCACCTCGTAATCGTAACGATCCTTCTGCCGGTCCGAGACTGCCTTTCAGAGCAAGTGTCCATTCTCCTCGCGGATCGATCGATGATGGCACTTTTATCTCGTAACGCTTCCCTTCAATCCATACCTCACGAAGTTTTGTCTTTTCGGCAAAGAGATCTCCATCAGCGATGATGAAGTTTGCCGCTTTTCCTGCTTCGATTGAACCGTATTGTTTTTCGATTCCGAGGATTTTCGCTGGCGTGAGTGTTACTGCCATCAATGCGGCATCGGCAGGCAAGCCGCGTTCTATCGTCTTTCGCATCTGTGCAAGAAACGTAGCGGCATCCCTCAGTTGTGCACTCGTCAGAGCGATGGTTACTCCAATCTTGTTCAACTTGCCGGCATTCTCCGGTGCAGCATCCCAGTGACGAAGATCTTCCAATGAAATGTTCAATGCATCCTCCGGTGTTTCTACCGTTGGAGATTCGGGGTAATTGAGAGGAACAATGACAGGTACTCCTGAATTCTTCACGGCGTTAAGCGCCAGATATTCTTTGCCGCTGCCGCGGATGCAAAGGTTCAGCGCAAATTCTTTTCCGATTTTTACCGCCCGCAAGAAGTTTAATTCGTCCGATGCCTCCATCATAATCCATTGCTTTTTCTGAAGGGCATCTGAGAGTAAAGCCAATGCGGTATTCACCTCGGGGTGTTTCTGGCCAGCAGGATTTTTCGCGTACGCGTCCTGCGCTTTCTTATACCAATCGGCATCGAGCCAGGTCTGCCGAATCATGGCTAAGGCTCCCATCAGCGAATTGGGATAGCCGCTGAAGCCGCCCGTTTCAAAACTAACATGCTGCATAACATTTTGTTTGAGCACAACATCGTTGCCACTACCATCGCCAAGATTTGCCAGAATACTTCCACCCCGGAAGAGACCGCGTTGTGGCACGACAAGCACTTGGGTAAATCCCTGAGACCGGAGCTTTTCAGCAGTCTTTGAATCAACCTGAAAATCATCTGCCGTTGAATAATCAGCACGTACTTTGGCATTCCAGTGTGCCGCCCCCTTTAGTGGAGTCTGTTGCTGTGATTGCTGCTGCATAAATTCCGTTGGGGAAGCAACTGCCGATGCTTGCTGCGGCTGCGGCAAACCATAATTAGTGGAGAGATCAATGAGTCCGGGATACAGGGTTAATCCTTTCACGTCCCATATCCGGGCATCGGCCGGAAGAGAAATCTTTTCTCCTACGGCCTCGATGATACCGTTGCGAATGAGAAGTGTTCCCTGGCTAATTGCTTTCCCCGGGCTGATGATGATTTTTGCATTGATAAAAGCATGGGCAGCAGGAGCGTTGTCACGCAAACCTGTCGTGGGTGCAGTCTGTGCAAACGCACAAGTGCAGACAACGGCAAGGAGAATAATGAGAGTATACCAGCGTATCGCCATAGGTTCCTCCATTGAATGAGTGTATTGATGAGATGGGTGATGTGAGAGTATGTGTTTCAAACTTGAGAAGATTGCTCATTGGAAAAAGTACTGAAGTTGCGCGAAGTCAATATTAAAACTGCTGAGATACGAACGGAAATCCCGGAAAAAAGTTTCTCCACCGGAGTCTGGATCGTTCCATTATGCTTGAAGCGTTGATGGCTCTTGTGAACTATCACCGCCACAGGCGATGGCTTCCAAAAAGCAAAAAGTCATTCCGTGATGCTTCTACACGGAATCCAGACCAATGGTCTATATTTGAATTTCGAATCTCTACAACCAAATAAAACAGTTAATGGGAATCGATTTACCGGCAAAGCCCTTTGTACATAACCACCTTCAGAGACGGTGGGTTTCTATGCCTTACTAAACAACCGAGTCAGAGCGAGACTTTCAAACAGGGTCCTGCCGTGGAGATAACAGCCAGTTACAGAGTTAATGCTTCAGCACAAAATCCACTTCATACATATCATATCGTGCCTGATGCATGCCAAGTTTTTCATAGGCCGATTTTGCGCGCGTATTCGATGACTCAACGTAAAGCCGAATGCCGCTGACATCTCCCCGAGTGCGTGCGATGGTGTGGATGTGCTTGTAGAGCATCGAATAAATCCCCTTACTTCTGGATGCCGGATCGACATAGACACTTTGAATCCACCAGAAGTTGCCGTTGCGCCAATCGCTCCACTCATAGGTAATCATGAGTTGGCCTACTACTTTGCCTTCCGATTCGGCGATAAAATAGAGGCCTTTCGATTCATCTTCCAGGATGGCACGCACACCGCGTGTAAGCCTTTCTCTGTCGAGCTGAACATGCTCTGTCTCTTCAGCCATTCGGGCATTCCCCTCGGTAATCGACACCACATCGGAAGGAAGTCCACGGCGAATTAGAACATCCATCATTTAAAAGTCCTTTCAGTTTTTCTCTTCTTATTTCCACCCCATACGATCGCGTAACGCAGCAATATGGGCAGCATGATGGCGGCCATGCCAGGCATATAATTGAATGAGTCGGTCAATCGTCATATCGCCATTTTCAGGATGATACACTGTACGCTGGAAGGAGGATTCAGGCAACGAGCGAAGCAGGAACACCAAACGCTTATGCACTGCTTCGATTATCGTCAGTGAGAGATCGACGGGAGCGCTTTTTGAGTCTTCCAGCTCCGACCAAAGCTGCTGTTTGTAGGGTTTGATAGTTGGATGGTCTTCAGTAAGTGCTAGACGAATCCGAATAACCATATTCATGTGACTATCGGCAATGTGATGTACGACCTGACGTACAGTCCAACCTTCAGGCCGGTATGGTGTATCCAGATGAGCATCGGTCAATCCCTGGGTTGCAGCGATGAACAACTGAGGAGCATCGGCAAGCTGCCCTATGAGTGTCTGACGTTCTGCGCTTGTTAACTCAGGCTTTGCCTGAAATTTTCCAATAGGAAATTGAAGATCTGTCATCGAGCGTTCCTCCAACACGTTATAGTATGAATAATAAAATGCGAAAATGAACTCAAGAATACGGATTACTTATTTTCCTTCAGGACAATAATTTTTCCGTTGAGATCAGCCACAAGAATTCTTCCATCATCCAAAGGTACTGGAGTATGCACAATGGTTTCGCTGATGCGATGTTGCCACAACACCGTACCGTTCATCGCATCCAGGGCAATGACAAGGCCATTCTTCGTTCCGAAATACACTCTGCCGTTCCGCTCAACCGGCATTGATGGATCGATATCATATCCATATTCACAGTTGGCGATCCACAAGGGCTTGAATACCGAATCAGTGGAAGCAAACGCAATGACTGTATCGGTCATACAGCGCGCATAGACGCGCGAGCCATCCTGTGAGAGTCCGATCGTCTCTCGCACTTGAAACCGTTTTGTCCGCCAAACTACTGCTCCGCTCCTCACATCGATTGCTGTGAGATATCTGTCTGGTGCCGCAATGAACACTTTGCTATTTGAAGCGACAGGCCAGCAAGCGGCGGGCGAGTATAGAATTCCCGTATTTCCATTCATCCATTTCCATACAAGCGATCCGGTCTTTTTATCAAGTGCATAAAAATATGTGTCCCACGCGCCGGCAAGAACAAGATTCCCATAGAGGAATGGCCGTGTCTCAACAAAACCATTCAACACGGAAAACTGCCAGACCGTCTTGCCACTATTCAAATTCAGTGCCCGGAACGATCGATCGCTGGCACCGATATAAACCGTACCCTGTTCAATCTTCGCAGCAGCCACGACGGGCATCGCCGTCTTCACTTTCCAAAGCAAGCGGCCATCGGTAATGTTCAGGCAATAAATAGTCTTATCAGAAGAGCCAACGACCACCTTGCCATCGGAGGCATCGGGGGAAGAATATACGGAGGCACCTGTCTTGTAGCTCCAGAGCTTGCGTCCATCCTGCAATGAAAAACCATCGATAGCACCGCTGCTATTGCCAACAACGACATAGTCTTTCCACACGGCCGGTGTTGAGGCAATCGTGTAACCCGCTGCAGTGCTCCATTCCTGTTTCACCTGTTTATACTTTCCATTCATGGAAAAATCGATCGGTGATGTTGATCTTACGGCGGTAGTGCGATGCGTTGAGTTCAAAGGAATCGCGTTCCACGCAGCTTTCGTTTCGCCGCCGGGCGTTCCCTCAGAAAAGAATATCGAATCCGTTTGCAGCGTCACGATTGTATAACCACCAACTGGTTGACGGCCTCGAAGGCTGGAACGTCCCATTACTCCGGGGATCCCCTCAAAATCCATCTTCTGATTCGAATGGCCATGACCTACGAGAACGACCTTTGTGTTCTGGGCTTTCAATCGATCGAGCACTTCGTACCAATTGTCGATGCCGTCATCGAGGGGATAATGTGTAACAAAAATTATCTCTCTGGTTTTGCTCTCAGTCAAGATAGAGTCGAGCCATCGAAGGTCTTCCGGCGCGAAGTGTCCATCCCCCATTTTCATAATCGGCCCTTGATGCATTCCAATAAAACGAAATCCAGCAGCATCAAACACGAATCGATCCTTTTTAAAAATTTCTGAAAAGCGGGTACACCCCGATTCCGACCATTTTGTATCATGATTGCCAGGGATGATGTAATATGGTAAACGAAGACTGTCGAGTATAGATTTTGCCAGCTCAATCTGAATATTTGTACCCATTTCGGTTATATCGCCAGAGAGAATGACGAAGTGGATGTCCCTCAAGGAATTGATGTCCTGAATAGAGAGACTAAGATCAGCGGCGCCTGTAGTTCCTCCGACATGGGTGTCGCTTAGCCAGGCGAATTTGATCGGTTTTTTTTGGGCAATGGGAGAACATAGGGGGAGAAATAAGAGCAACAGAGAGCAAGAGCAGAGTTTCAGAATCGATTTCATATACGGGGATTTTGGAAGCTTCCAACTGATGACCAATGTTGATAGATATTGAACAGTAATGGACATTTTACTATGATGCAAGCAGAATTCTATTAGTAGTCGATGCTCGGGAAGAACGAGTGCATGAGGTAACGAACCTTATTAAACAACAAATAAATAAATCATCACATACCATAATAGAAAGGAATTCATCATGATATTTCTCATAAGCATCATTATTGCGATCGGCGGATTTGTTGCATGGCGCTCCGCATACAAAAAAGCGACACTGGAACGAAATCAGTTTTACAGATCGACTGCTAATATTGCAGGTTTTGCCAGTTTGATTTTTGCTCTTGTCGCATTTTCACAGATGTTTACCATAGTGCCGGCAGGGAATGTCGGGGTTGTAGACTTTTTCGGCACGGTTTCGGATATGACGCTCAAAGCGGGAATAAACTTTGTCAATCCGCTTGCCCGTGTTATTAACTTCACAGTAAAGACCCAAGAACTTAAAGAGGTGATGGATGTTCCGTCAAAAGAGGGACTCACTGTTCAACTGGAGATCAGCGCTCTCTATCATCTGAATCCGGACAAGGCAGCAGAGGTCTATAAATCTATCGGTGAGAATTATCTGGAGGTCATTCTAGAGCCACAATTCCGTTCGGTCGCACGGGGTGTCACGGCAGGGTTTGAAGCAAAAGCCCTCTATACCTCTGAGCGTGAAATGCTGGCACAACTCATTTTGAAAGATATAGAAAAAATTGTCGAGGGCCGCGGCATTACCGTGGAATCGACCCCATTGAGGAAGGTTGGACTTCCAAGCGGACTTACTGCTGCAATCGAAACGAAACTCCAAGCTGAACAGGAAAGTCAACGGATGCAATTCGTTCTCACAAAGGAGAAGCAGGAAGCCGACCGGAAAAGAATCGAGGCACAGGGTATCTCTGATTTCCAGAACATCGTCGCACGCGGCATCAGCGAGCAGTTGCTTCGATGGAAAGGCATTGAAGCAACAGAAAAACTTGCCGCTTCCCAGAACGCAAAAATTGTCATCATCGGCGCGGGCAGGGATGGCCTTCCACTGATACTCGATACAAAATAATTCATCCTTTGATTCATTCGACAAGCGTGTTGTGTTCCACCTGGAGCACAGCACGTTTTTTATTTTCTTCGATACTATTCCCTTGACACAGTGACTAAGTTTTGGTAGCGTTCTCTGAACTATGATGATAATTCACTAAAGAAACATCTCTGTGAAGTGATGGCTAAAAACAACTCCACAACAGCGATGGTGATCGAACTGTTCATTCAACTCTTCGGATGAAGGAGAAGTAAGCATGAAACGGAAAGATTTTTTCAGGTACTCAGCAGCATTCCTGGGGGCAATGTCTCTCCCCAGCGAAGTTTTCTCCGATGTCTTTACAGAACTTCCCCGGCTTTACGCCGCCAGTGATGAGGAGAAATTTTGGAAGCTAATCCGCGATCAATTCATCCTTGACCGTAACATTTCGTATCTGAACTTTGGCGGACTCGGTTCATGCCCTCTTCCGGTCATCAATAGCCTGATCGAGTGGACCCGGAAAGAAGAAACAACCCCCAATGCGGGTCACGATGAAAAAGAATGGAATCGTGTGAAGGATCAACTCGCCTTACTCCTAGGGAAAACCTGCCGGAAAGAAGAGCTTGCCCTTATCAGCACAGCCACGGAAGGAATAAATATGATCATCAACGGGCTGCCGCTGAAACAAGGAGATGAAGTAATCACATCTACCCATGAACATGTCGCCATTAATGTCGGACTCCTGAACCGAATGCAGCGCGATGGTATTGTCATCCGCCTGTTCGAGCCCGACCTGAAAGATGCCATGGGGAATGTTGACCGCATTGCATCGCTGATTAATAGTCGTACACGATTGATTTTGATCTCCCACGTTACCTGCACGACCGGTCAGCGAGAACCCCTGCCTGAAATTTCAAAACTCGCTCGTGAAAAAGGCATCTGGTTTGCTGTCGATGGCGCACAAGCCCCTGTCTGTGTTCCATTTGATATCGTTGAGTGCGGAGCAGACTTTTATACCGCAAGCACCCATAAGTGGGTTATGGGTCCCAAGCGCACCGGATTTCTCTATGTTCGAAAGGGCATGCTCGATACACTTCGCCCAATCACCGTAGGAGCTTACAGCTCAGAGAAAGATAGCATCAGAACGAATGAGCTGGTACTTCATCCCAATGCACAGCGGTATGAATACGGTACTCAAAACGATGCGCTCTTCTTCGCTCTTGGTACGGCACTCGATTTCGTTCACACCATCGGACCGGATCGCATCTGGAAACATAACCATGCCTTAGCCCAACGGTTTTATGAAGGCTTGAAGGACATTCCAGGTACAGACATAGTGTCTCCGGAGGAGGAGGATTACCGATCGTCGATGATCTCCTTCAGAATGAAGAACATCGAATACGCAAAGGTAAATGAACATCTCTCGAAGGACAAACTGCGTATCCGAACGGTGACAGAGGGAGGCGTCAATTGTATCCGGGTGTCATTTCACATCTGCAATGACGATGAGGATGTAACAAAGATTTTGAACTCAGTGAAAATCCTGGCAGGGTAAAGGACGAGAAGAGAAACGCTCCGAGGACTATCAGGAAGAATTTCGTGCAGATATTTTTCCCGCTGACCAGACCAGCAGCGCGGCAATAAGACCGGGATACATCGGTTCGAGGCCAAACCAGTACATAGGAGATCCGTTCACCTGAATGAGTTGACCAGAGAGCAGACTCATTGTTGAGATAGACCACCCAAGCAGCATCGACCAAAAGGCATATCGGGAAGGAATCCGGAGCGGTTCAAAATAGCTCGCCATAACCGGAACAAGCAGCCCGGGGATTATGGCTGTGCCAATGAAATACCAAATTCCCACCACCGAAGGCACCAACACTGCAAGCAAAATAGAAAACACCGAAGAGATCACCAGTCCAATTTTCGTCCATCGTTGGATGAATGCATCCTGGGAAGTGGAATCGCCCGCAAGTTTGGCGGCGATGTCTTTCCCAACCGTCGTCGCGGAAACAAACATATAGCTGCTCAACGTCGACATAATCGTTGCAAGCATGCCAATATAGAATAGCCCCTTGGCGACAGGCGGTAAGATCTTTTCCGCAAGAAGCGGGTAAGCAAAGAGCGGTTCCGGCAAGTTGGGCAGCGCAGCACGGGCATAGAGTCCGGCAACGTTGGTGAGAAAATCAAAACAAAACCAGAACACGATCGAGAGAAGAATACCCCTCTGCGCTGTTTTTCCATCACGGGCTGCATAGCAGCGCTGGTGAAACGCGGGATCAACGAGGGTCCAGAGAGCAATAAAAAACCAGACAGCCACATACTGCCATGACTGTCCCCCATTCCAGATCAGATGCGATGGAGGAACGTGATTTTCGATGAATGAAAGGCCTCCAAAGCGAGCATAAGCGAATGGAAGAATCATGGCAAAACCTACGAACATCATCACAAATTCCAGGGCGTTTGCCCAAATCCCCGATCGAAATCCTCCCATGAAGAGATAACAGACAGTGATAAAGGTTGTAATCAAAATACAGAGTGTCAGATCAAGGCCGGTGACGAGTTGAACGAGCACTCCCAGCATCAGCACATAGGCGGCTGGCGTGACAAGAATGAATGTCAGGAAGCCCCCCAGCAATGCTGTACGCCGATCATACGAGGCTTCGAGCTTATCCGGAATCGTCATGAAATTGGTCGCACGCACTTTCTTTGCCAGCACCAACGCGAAGAGAAAAGCAAAGAGATAGTATGGAACACCCATGACAATCCAATTCACAATGCCATAGCGATACGAGAACTCCCCTGTACCAAGGATTCCTCCGTACCACGTTGAGACAAGTGTTGCAACAAACATGGGGATCGTAAGCGTTCGCCCTGCAAGCAGGTAGTCTTCCTGGCTTTCCTGTCGTTTGCGGGAAGCACGGATGCCAATAAAGAGAATAGAAGCGGCGTAGACGATGATGAGGAGAATATCGATCGGGCTGAGATGAATCATGGATTGGTATCAGGCACGCGTGAGCAGTTTGTAGAGCAGGAGGTTTCCTTTCTGCACGACGACCTTCACAGGATTTGAGGCCACAACATTGCTTGTCCCTTCCCGCACACCGATTTCCAGTGTCTCATCTGTCAGTGCATATCGTACGCCCTGTGTTGTAACACCCTCGCAGCGTGTCAGTGGAATCAGCGATATCGTGGTGCGGAGCGGAGCTTCAAACGATAACTCACGGCCAACGTAGTGCACTTCTCCGAGATCATCAACGAAAACGATGACAGCATCCGGGTAGAATTTTGCCAGAGTACCGAGGTTTCCACAGGTGTGATCGAGTCGTTTTCCCATCGCACCAACCACGGTGATGTGATCAAATTGATGATTAATTGTCCAGCGAATTGCTTTTTCGAGGTCTGTGGCATCATCGTCAAGAATTTCGACGAAGGCTGCCTTTTGAAATTTTACTCTTGTTTCCGTATGGATGGAGTCCATGTCGCCAACGATCGCATCGGGGCGAATACCATATTTCAATGCTGCATTTGCCCCACCATCTGCACACACGACAAGCTGTACGGAATTCAACAGATGTTCAACTGTCTGCTTCCTGGGTATTTCACCATTGGCAATGATGAGCGCCCGCTTGCCCAAAAGATGGAACTGTGAGGAAGTTTTGGACTTCATGAGATTGGTACTTTCGTCTGAATCATCGGGGCTGAGTGAATGACCGCCGTCAGAGACGGTGGGTTTCTATGCCTTACCAAAAAGTTCTTAACGGATGTATTTCATACTTCAAGGGTGCACAATTTAATAAATATTCGCAAGCCCACTGTGGACGAGTTGGCAACTCGTCCTACATTTTGGACACCCTACGGCGACCCAAGCGCATCTTACAGTTTTATCCTTAGAGATGCAAAGAGGTTGCGATCGGCAGCCGGAAAGAATTCGTCTCCTTCTCCATGGGCTGCATAAAACGAATTGAAAAGATTATTAACCTGGAGCTTGAGTTCCAGCTCTTGACCGACCGGTTGAATATTAAGCCGATAGGAGAGCCAGCCATGAACAACAGTGTATGCATCCACCATCCGATCGGGATTCGCCTTTCCAGGGCGCTGGAAATTATCGGTCGCAAACTCACCGACGTGTTGGAGTGCTAGCGAAGCAAAAAAATCACCGGTATGGTACGTTGCACGTACATTGGCGAGGAAATCCGGAAAACCCGCTATCGAGTTGCCATCCAACGAAAAGGGTTCACTATCCTGAAACACGGTATAATGGATCAATCGATTTTGGCTGAACGTTGCATTTCCGCTAAGATCGAACAAATCCAGTACTTTTGCTGAGCCGCTGAGTTCGATACCAAGATGCCTTGTCTTTTCTGCATTACCTGTGACCGGCTGACCAAATCGATCAAGCTGCCCTTTCTTGATGATCTCATCGATGAATTCCATCATGTAAAGATTCACACTGATATTGATATCACCCTTCCTGTATCCTGCACCCAGTTCCACACTCGTGAGTTTCTCAGGTCGAACCAGCGGTGAGGTAAAATCATATGTTCGATCCGTTCGCAGAGAGAATTGTGGTGTTACCGGCCCCAATGATTCAGGAGTACTCGCTTCAGCGGCGTCGTATAAATTTTTCAGTCGCGGTTCACGCGACGTACGAGCCACTTGTGAATAGACATGAAACTGCTCGTCGATATTATAATTGAGGCCAATCCGGGGATTAAGAAAGTGGTAGGGCATCGAGAAGTCAGTGCCGATGTACTTCTCATCATGCAATCTATACTCATTTAAAACATATTGGAGGTCAAGCTGCAGATTCAATACCGGATTCAACGTATAGAGCTCATGCGCAGAGAGGGAAAATATTTCTTTTCTCCCCCGATATTCATAGTAGCGATAGTCCGGTGTAACACCTAAAGGGAGTTGCGCTCCCCATCGAAGCGATCCCCAGTGTTGTGAGCGATGAAGCCGGAACTCTGCTCCAACAGTCAATTCCCCATGCTGATGAAGGAGTGTTGCTCGCGGGAGCCATCCATACTGAACATTGCGCACAACAGCGTGAACCAGCGCACCGGGAATATACTGATTATCCGGATCGCCGTTCACAGAAAATCCATTGGCGGGTGTAATGCGATAGTATGAATAGGGTGCCCATGATCCATCATAATCGAAGAACCCTTCGCCGGTAACAAGAAAGAGAGCATTATTAATGATCAGGCCGTCGGAGAATCGCCATTCATGCAGCAGCTCATAATGCGGCTGGCTGAAGTTTTCAATCTCTTCAGAACGCGCGAGTGGGTTCCTTCTCCGCCGGGCATTATCGCTTGAATAGGCATCATCTTTGGAAATTCCATAATAGGTAAGGTGATCGGCAATCGGGCCGCCGTAAAAGTTGAATTGCGTCGTCATGGTTTTATCATACCGAACTGCGCCAAGGAAATAGCTGGAAAAATCTATCCACGATTGCTCGCGGTAGCCGGCGCTCAATAACCGCGATAATCGTCCATAGAATTGATACCGTTCACCGACCAGGCCGGAATTTATGGCAATCGAATATTTCCGTGTGGCATAGCTTCCAACACCGGTAGAAACATCGACTCCTGTGGGTTTCGTAAACGTTGTCGTGATAAGATTAACCGAACCGCCGATCGCTGCCTGGCCATAAAAGGCATTCCCTCCTCCGCGCTGCACCTGGATATCCTGTACATTGGAAACCAGGTCTGGAAAATCCAGCCAATAGACATTGTGATCTTCAGGGTCGTTCTGAGGAATTCCATTAATCATTACGGCAATCCGCCGCTGATCGAATCCCCGAATGTTCAAATAGTTATATCCTATCCCATTTCCATTCTCTGAATAGAAGGTTGTTGAGGGCAACTCCGAGAGAAGCTGAGGGATATCCTGTGTGGTGTAGCGTTCGAGGAGCTCTTCTGAAGTGATGGTAGAAAAAGCGACGGGATTTTCTCTTTCGCGTACTCTCGTTGCCGTAACCACGATTGTTTGTCCGGGGAGAAGAATCTGTTCCAGCAAGAATTCAATCGGACCATGCTCCTCCGGCTTTATCGTGATTTTTCCGGCACGATAACCAATATAGCTGGCCTGGACTGTGTAGGTCCCGGTGGGAATATTTCTAAGTTCAAAAACTCCCTCGTTCGTCGTCGTTGTTCCGTATCGGGATCCAACCAGTACAATATTTGCGCCAGGGAGTGGTTGACGTGTCTCCTTATCGATGACACGTCCTCTGATTTGTATCGCTTCTTGCGCAACCATTGCCGTCACACAGAAGAGTGTCAGCACTACCGATGTTAAAGATTTCATTGTGTCCTCATCCTCTAAAAAACACAAAAGCCATTTTCCTTGAGAGAGAGTTTCAGGAAAACGGCTTCCGAAAAAAACTGTATTCCGTTTTCCTTCGCTGGTATGATCCAGGTCAGGTTCAAAGGGTCTGCTCTCAGCCACGCTCTGCCTCATTGAGCGGCGTGACACCCCTAACGGATAGAATGAATGCACAGTGTAAAAGAACTGTTCAAATATACCATGCCAATACTCTGTTGTCAAGATTGGGAAAAAAATACTCTCCTTGCCTACCACCCTTTTTTTCTTTATTTTTTCATTACCAGAACCTAAAAACGATTAATTGTTTCCTTGTCATATGAGCCTTCGCATCGAGAATGTCGCCTTTCGTTATCCGAACCTTCCCGTGCTGCGCGATATCTCGTTCACCCTCCAGAGCGGAGAGTTTCTAAGCTTACTCGGTCCAAACGGCTGCGGTAAAAGCACGCTGCTTCGCCTGCTCGATCGAATTCTCATCCCTGATCAAGGCAATATTTCACTTGACGGAAAACCACTCTCCTTATTTTCCCGGAAGGAAATCGCACGCCGTATTGCCTTTGTACCGCAGGAGAGCCTGTGGGCATTTCCGTTTAGTGTGATCGAGGTTGTTCTTATGGGCCGTGCGCCGCACATCGGCCGGCTCGGCTTTGAGAGCGATCAGGATGTTGCCATCGCCCGGGAGATGATGCAACTCACCGATATCGCGCATCTTGCCGATAAGCCTATTACAGCACTGTCAGGAGGCGAACGCCAGCGGGCCCTGATAGCCCGTGCATTGACCCAGGAGCCTGAAATTCTACTGCTTGATGAACCGAATGCACATCTCGATATCTCGCATCAGCTCGAAGTGTTTGAAATTTTACAGGAGCTCAACAACACACGAAATCTCTGCATTATCTCAGTCTCTCACGATTTGAATCTTTCTGCGGCTTTCAGTAAGCGCATCCTATTACTTGCATCACCTCATCCTCAACAGAGCGCCTCAACAATTGTTGCCCTGGGTACGCCGGAGGAGGTGTTGAACGAAGAACGTGTCGCCGCAGTATTTGGTACACCAGTAATTGTCGATCGTCACCCAAATGGCTCCTCGGTGAGAATCTCCTTAAGCCCAACAGGGAAACGCTCCGGCATTCCCCACACCATTAGCACGAACCTGTAAGAACCTATGTCTATTAAACGTCGACAAATTCGTGAGAAAGTACTCCAGGCATTATATGCTTATGAGATCTCGCGCGAGCCAATTCAGTTAATTCTCGACACGATTGTGGTCAGTTTGAAACAGGAGCCGGAGGTGTACGAGTTTGCCCGGCAGCTTATTATGAAAGCTATCGAGACAGAGGGAGAATTAGATACTCTTATTAAAGGCCGCGTCGCAAACTGGGAATTTAGCCGGATTGCCGTCGTCGATAAGATTATCTTGCGGATGTGTCTCTGCGAGATGCTCTACTTTGAAGATATTCCGCCGAAGGTGTCAATCAATGAAGCGATTGAGATCGCGCGCCGCTACAGCACAGAGAAAAGCGATAAGTTTGTCAACGGTGTCCTGGATTCGATCCTTATCGATCTCAAGAAACACGGGAGGGTTCGCAAAGCAGGAAGGGGGCTGCTCGAGACTACACTCCATAAGAAAAAATCAGACGAATGACCACCTCGCCCGCTCCCTCCACTGACATCCGGTCTGCTTCCCGCAGACAGATTTTTTCATGGGCCCTGTTCGATTTTGCCAACACCGGTTTTTACGTTATTATCATCACTCTTATCTTTCCCATCTACTTTAATGCAGTCATTGCCGGCGGCAACAATGCCTATTGGGGAAGAACAATTTCAGCGTCCATGCTCATCACCGCGCTTTTCGGACCACTCATTGGATCGATTGCCGATATCACCAATCGAAAGAAATTTTTTCTGGCCCTCCTCACCGTCGCCTGCGTCATAGCGACGATTGGCCTCTATTTCACCTCTGCGTCAACATTTTGGCTCGCAGTGATTTTGCTCATTATCGCCAACGTGGGATTTGAAGGAGGGACGATTTTCTACGATGCCTTCCTGCCGGAAATTACTACTCCGTATAACTATGGTCGAGTCTCGGGATATGGCTTTGCGCTGGGGTATCTCGGTTCGTTTGCAGTTCTGATAATCATTCTTCCCCTTCTTTCGGGAAGCGATGGCAATGCGAATGTCCCGATTACGTTTCTTATTGCAGCAGGATTCTTCGCTCTTTTTTCATTACCGCTCTTCTTTCTCGTGCGTGAGCAGCACCTCCCGCGAACATCGACCCATCACCCTCTCGTGGAAGGATACTACCGGCTATATGATACCTTTACTCATCTCAATCAGTACGATTCTGTAAAACGTTTTCTGCTCTCCTTCTTCGTATACAATGACAGTATTCTCACTGTCATCTTTTTCTCCGGAATATTTGCCCAGCAGACACTCGGCCTCTCATTGGAAGACCTGATCTATTTCTTTATGCTCGTTCAGGGTACAGCCTTCATCGGCTCGTTGCTCTTTGGATTGATCACCAATAAGGTTGGGCCCCGTCAAGCTATTGCGATGACCTTGCTAATCTGGCTGGGAATTATTGCCAGTGCTGCAGTGATTGAATCCCGGGCGGCATTTTTTATCCTCGGAGGAATAGCCGGAACTGCACTTGGCTCATCGCAATCCACAAGCCGAGCTATGATGGCCTTGCTGACTCCGGTGGAGAAAAAAACTGAGTTCTTCGGTTTTTACAATGGCTTTTTTGGGAAGGCCTCGGCGGTCATCGGTCCGCTGATCTTTGGAGAAGCCTCATCAATGTTTGGTCAACGCCCGGCCATTCTCATCATCGGCGGCCTTATGCTTCTCGGATTCTTTTTACTGATGCGGGTGCCCGATATCCGGGCCCAGAAAATGACTGTACCCGATTCATCGTCAAAAAGTTGAGAGATGCGATCGATAGTTATTCACGAATCATCGTAGATGACCCTATCATTTTGATATCGGAGGACCTTCATATGACAAAGAAACTATTTTTCATTATCACCATCGGCCTTATCATTTTCACCGGGTGCACACAAAACAAAGAATCCTCTGCAGCCGATACGGTACTCCAGGTCCTCATTCCGGAATCTGCAGCGCCAGTACTCATTGCTCAAGTCGATTCGTTCAAAGCGCTTCGACCTGAACTTGCACCTTCCCTTTCATTCTCAGTTTTACAGTCTGAGGAAACGATTGTGCAATTCACCAGAAATAACGCGAGGCTTATTTTCACGACACGAAAATTGTCATCGGAGGAGAAGCATTTAGTTTCCGACAATCCTCAAGATATTGACGAAGTGCTTGTTGCGTACGATGCCATCGCTGTTATAACCCATGGCAAGATCAGGACAGCTCAAGTGTCCACCGATGAATTGCAGGGCATTCTTACAGGTACGATCACCCGCTGGGAACAACTGGAGCATGCGAATGGCACCTCGGGCCGAATCAAGGTCATCCTTCAGGATTCATCCGATGTTGCCGCATATTTGAAAGGACGACTGTTGAGGGAAAAGCCCTTGCGAAATGATTTCCATCGCACAAACAGCAGTGCAATGACCGCCCTTGCGGTAGATGCAACGCCGCAAGGGATTGGATTCGTTGCCTTAAGCTGGGTGGATACGATCAACACGAACATTCGTGTACTCAAACTTACAGAAAAGGAAGCGCTTACGGATACATTGTATCAGGTAGCCGAATTAGCACGCGGACAATATTTTCTGCCGCATCCTGCCAATATTTTCCGAAAGTTCTACCCACTGCGTCAGGCTGTGTATCTCTATGCTCGCGTTGAACGAAAAATAATTGTGCCAAGTTTCTCACGCTATGTCACGAGCAAAGGACAACGATATTTCCTGTATAAGGGGCTCTTACCGGCAGCACAACCAATTCGACTGGGAAGTTAAGAGGAAAAGAGGTCACATCGAACCCTGTCTGTGACAGGATTCGATGTGGTTCTTTAAAGTTTAAAACTCGGGCCCCAGGGAGAAATAATACATCGGGCTCGAAAAACGTGCACCGCTGTAATTCCAAGCGACATCAATCCGCAGTGGGAAGCCGAAAAAAATCAAGCGTGCACCAAAACCTGTACCAACCAGCAAGTCCTTTGGTCGAATCCCTTCCTGAGTATAATGATACGCCTGCCAGGGTCCTTTTGACCAAGCCGACCCGACGTCGATAAATGCCGCGCCAAGGATATTTTGGAAACCGATGGGTAGTGCACCAAGGATGAGATAGCGAACAAGCGGGAAGCGGAATTCAAGGTTCACCAGTGCGAATTGTGAACCTGCACGAGCGTTATAATTATAACCGCGGAGTGGCAGAACGGGAGTGAGGAATGCATAGTCCTCAACATTCACGATTGGGATTTCACCGTTGCCATCGAAATTTCTGTTGATCCAGCCTTCAGTCCCGCCAATGAAAAAGGCTTGTTTATCCTTTCCGACACTGATACCGCCCGTGATCCGGTAGACAAAAAGAAAATCTTGCCAAAGCCGGTTATAGTTGCGGTAATCGAGTGTAAAGGTCTGAACATCCAATGCTTCATTACTGATCTTCGCGCTGCCATAGAAGGAAAGATTTAGCCTTGATCCATTATTTGGCGCAAACCACCCTCCCTGCCAGAGAGAATTATCGTTGACATAGTTGATGGATGGAAGTAATAACGACCGGCGTTGCGAAAGCTCAAAAGGGTTATCAAGATTCTCCCGCGAGATATTGAGCCAATTCAAGGAGAAGTCCAACCGGTTGAACCGATCGATCGGGTACGATGCGATTCCGGCAATAGACCAGGTCCGGAAACGATAGAGATTCGCATAGCCGTAAGCATCGCCGATATAGAGAAAGCGGGCACTGTGCATTCCGGCAAATCCGTAGTCGATACGATGAGGGAGATAAAAATACGAGAGCCCGTAATCGCTGTTCTTCAAATCGAGCATGAGGTTGGTCTGGAAGATAATTTGGTGATCGCCGAGCATGTCGCTGAATGCGAAAATGGTCTGCCCTTCTACTCCGTAGAAGGTATTGTAGGCAGCGGTACCGTATATCAAATCCGGGGTAAACGATAATTTGTACTTCCGCGGGACATAATTCCCATCAGCGTCCTTATTATCGAGAAGTGTGAATTGGGCCGGTGATTTTGCAGTACGAAGCGTATCGCGTATATTTTCAGGAAGGAAAACAAAGTTCTTGAGATCCATTCGTTCCGGACCTGAATATTTACTTGGCTCACTCGTCGTATCGGCGACAATGACAATGTTGTTCCGGACAGTGATCGAATCGGTGAGTGTTTTGCCGGTAAACACTTCCCTGGGTTTCTCGTCCCGGGGAAGGAAAAATTTGCGCTTGAGATAATCGACAGGTTCAAGCTGTGCGACATTCAACCGCCGATCGAGTGGAGAGCGCATAACAAAAATATCAAATCCCGCCTTATTCAGCGAAGAGAAGGCGAGCCTTGACCCATCTCGTGAAATGGAGAGTTGGTAAATTCCCGAAAGCGAGTTTGTGACCGGCCGCTCGATCCCTGTCGTCAGGTCTTGTTCATAGACATTGTTAATACCATTACGATCAGAGATATAGAGGATTTTTTTGCCATCCGGTGAAACAACGCAAGAGGTTTCGTCGCTGTTGGGAAAATCAGTTATTCGCTTCATGAGTTTTGATTCAACCTCGACACTGTAGAGATCAAGCTGGGAGTAATCCATCTGGCTCATTTTTATGCCCGAGATTTTGCGCTGGGCAAGAAAATCCCGTCGATCGGAAGAGAAGAAAATTGTTTTGCCATCGGGAGAGAACGATGGATCGGAATCTGAGAAGATATCATTCGTCAGGTTCATGAGTGCTTTTGCGGTAAGATCGTACACGTAAATATCGGACTGGGGAGCTTTTACTCCGGTGAAGGCAATTTTCGATCCTTCCGGCGACCAATCGACTGAGAATATCCCATCGAGATCCAGTTCAATTTTTTCCTCATCGCCCGATTCGATGTCGACGATGAATATTGCATCCCGTTCTCCGGATTTTACTGCGATGGCAATCTTTTTGCCATCCGGCGACCAGGTGAGGCCCGGTGTGAGGAGATGCATTTCCTCAAAGTTCTTTGTCCGCTGGCCGCTGATCACCTTCTCGATGTTTTGACCATCGATGGCCGAAACAACGAACACATCGAAGAAATCATTTCGGTCGGAGATAAATGCAATTTTGTCTCCCTGCGGCGAGATGGCAGGGCTTGTATTGTAAAAATTCTGATCCTTTGTATGGTCTGTGAGGCGTTTGGCAAAGTCGGACGGTTCTTCCCTCTTTGCAATGTCAGGCCAGAAGATAACCTTCATTTCCTTTTGCCATCGCTCTGATAATTCCTTCAACGATAATCCGATTGTACTCTTGAAGCCCTGTTCAACGTTTCTCACACTCCGCAGCCTGTGCAGGATTTCTGCAATTTTCTGTTCACCATATTTATTGGCGATATAATAGTACACAGATTGTCCGCCGCGGTAGGCAAAGTAACCGCCAAGATATTCAATGGGAGGCAGATAGTCTTGTATTGTCGCATCACGAATAAACATATCCGTATTGGTGTCCCAACCAAGGGCAGCATATTCGGCAAGACCCTCATTCATCCAGAGGGGGAGTTCAAACGGAGTACGGCTGGAGATCAGTGATTGAATTGTGCCGCCATAGAACATATCGTTGATCACGGCGTGGACCAGTTCATGGTGGAGCACGTGACGGAATTGAGCATAACTTCCTTCAAAGGGGACGACCACCCGGTTCTTAAAAAGTTCTGTTACACCGCCAATCCCTTCATCGAGATATTCCGAAACGACATTCGTTTGTTGAAATTCGTTATGGGAGTTATAGATGACAAAAGCGACACGATTATTCAGATCAAAACGGATCAGCTTCCGCAGCGATTGGTAGGCATCTTCGATCGCCGCCGCGGCGAACTCCGCTAATTCATACCCGTCCTGTGCAAAGTAGACGTCGAAGTGATCGGTTTGAATGAATTGCCATTCGAATTTCTTGTATTGGACTTTATTTTTCCCATACACAGAATTCTGGCTTTTTACTGACGAGAATCCTATCGCAATAAGTGCGATGAGTATCATTATTTTTTTCATAGCCCTCCATACCTCATATTCTTCTCAGACTCTTAAAAAATAGTAGCCAAAAACCGAGGAAAAAGCAATTCATCTGGGACTACCTGTCAATTAAAACACATGAGTCGCTCAATCAAGTTCCAGGCTGCCGACGGTCTCGCCGTGAACGCCGCACGGTGGTTTCGAGGAGTACAAAATCGATTTCCCGGTCTTCAGGATTGACCCGCACCACCTTTATCTGCACCGGATCGCCCAATCGATATTGTTTTCCAGTCCTTTTCCCGATCATGGCAAATTTTTTATCATCATAGAGATAATAATCATCCTCAAGATCCCGCACGTGTACCATCCCCTGAACCAGCAGATCATTAATTTCAACAAACAGTCCGAACCGTTGCACCCCTGAAATGATCCCATGAAACTCGTCTCCCAGATGACGCTTCATGAACTCGACCTGCATCACTTTAATAGCCACCCGTTCAACCTCCATGGCCACCCGTTCCCTGTCCGAAGATTGTTTTGCAATGGTGGGCAATCGCTCTTCGAGTTGATGCACCCTGTTGAGATTGACCGCTCCTCGATATTCCTTCAACAACCGATGCACAATCAAATCCGGGTAACGACGGATGGGTGAAGTAAAATGAGTATAGTAATCAAATGCCAGCCCGTAATGTCCGATATTCCGTTCAGAGTACACCGCCTTGCCATCGAACGAAGAGCAACTTCATTGATGACATTCTCCTCCTCACTCCCCCGCACTTCCGCCAGCAGTTTCTGAAGGACTTTTGAACTGACACCACTATCGATATTGAGCCTGTATCCGAACTTCTCAACAAACAATGCCAGTTCTTTAATGCGATCGGGGTCCGGCGACTCATGAATCCGGTACAGAAATGGCTTGGGATTTTCTTCCTTTTTCACAAGGGCAATCCGCCGGGCAATCATCCGATTTGCCAGCAGCATAAACTCTTCAACGAGCCGATGACTTTCCAGACGTTCCTTCTTGATAATGGTGACCGGAACTCCATGCTCATCAAATTGAAATCCCGCTTCGGGCGAATCGAAGTCGATGCTCCCATCTTTCATTCTCTTCTTTGTCAGTGTTGTACTGAGTGTGTGCATCATGGTGAGGAGGGAAATGATAGCCTCGCTCCGTTCGCCGAGCCAGGAGGGAGTTTCTTTCCCATCCAGAATATTCTGTACCTCACCATAGGTAAACCGGTGGTTGCTTCGAATGACCGACTCATGAATTTCATAGTCCTTGACAGCGCCGCGGGAGGAAACCGCCATGAGAATCGAATGGGTTAACCTCTCCTCATGGGGCCGCAGGCTGCAAAGGCCGCTGGAAAGTTTCTCCGGCAGCATCGGCACGACCATATTGGGGAGATACACACTGGTACCCCTGCGCAATGCCTCTTGATCAAGCTCGCTTCCCTCTCTCACATAGTACGAAACATCTGCGATATGAACACCAAGACGATAGGAACCATCGGGCAACTGTTCAAGTGAGAGGGCATCGTCGAAATCCTTTGCATCGTCAGGATCGATTGTGATGGTCACCCATTCGCGATAATCTGCACGACGCCTGAGTTCTTCTTCGGGGATCACCGGCGGGATTTGCTCCACCTCCAGCATGACTGCCGGTGGGAACTGCTCCGGTAACTGAAACTCCCGCACCACCGATCGCATTTCGGCAGAGACCTCACCGGCATAGCCGAGCACCTCGACAATGTGCCCCTGAGGATTGAGATGGCCCTTCCCCCATGCGTCGATCTTGACAACAACTTTTTGTCCGACCAGAGCTTGATGCAGTTGTTCTTTCTCGACGAAGATGTCGCACGCGATGCGTGCATCATCCGGGATGACGGAATAGCTATTCCAATTTTGCTCCAGCGTGCCCACAATCTCTGCGTGTGCCCGCTCCACAACGCGGACAACTTCCCCCTCACGTTTCTCGCCCGGATTCCTTTTCTGTTTTCCCTCAGCAAAGAGTGAGACTTCGACAGTATCGCCATTGACAGCCATACCCCGAAATCGGGGTGCAATGAAAATTTCCTCATCGCGCTGAGAGAGACGGACAAATCCGAATCCCTGCTTTGTCATTTGAAAAATACCGATCACAAGCTGGAGTATTTCAAGATGACTAAACCTGCCATTTTTCACCCGTTCGATTTTATTTACCTCCTGTAATTGACGTAAAACACCTTTCAACGCCTGATATTCCTCGTTCGTTCGTAAGCTTAGCCGTCGTTGAAGTTCTTTGGGCTTAAACTGCTGATTGGGATACCTGGCGAGAAATGCCAGTAATTTATGTTCGATGGTCACGATACCAGCCGCTCCTCGTTACTTAGTTCTCGATGAAATAAATGCCACTGCACCAGGCGCAACTGTCCGCCATCTGTCGCGCTTTTTGCGTCCGCCGTCTTTTTGGCGGATTGGCGGATCAGCCTCTGGCTGAAAAGTTAAGAATAAAATCAAACCAGTAAGTGCACCAAGGAGACAAAGCAAAAACTGTTGAATTAGTTTAATTTTCTATTAGTCTGTTTTCTTTTCATTCTTCGCGTCCTTTGTGCCCTTTGTGGTTGGACTTTCCGTCTAAGCTTCTAGCACTTTGACGCTTGCAAGGGACAAAAGTTGAATTCGGTCAGAAAGTAATTCGGTAAAGCAGCCGCACGCCATTGGATTCACGGCGGCGTTCAAAGGATTCTGCAACCTGCACACGACGTTCGGCTTCGAGCACCAAATTTCGAAGGGCTTCGACGCCCAGAAGCGAACTCATCGGTAATTGAACGCTGATATTTGTATTCAGCGGATCATTCAATACTTTTCCGCCAAGCCGGAACACTGCATCACCAATCTCCCCTGTGATGCGGACATCAGTGTCCTTCATATCGCCGCCCGAGTACAAGACATCCACTGAACGAAACACTCCCAGCTCTTTTCTCAAGAGATCGGTCAACGGCCCGGAAAGCACGGAGGAAGTTAGACCGAGCAGCATCGACGGGCTGAGAAGCGTCGCTTCCGCCTGTTCATCTTTGAACTTACCGTTAATAATGAAGGAGAGTGCATTGGCTTCATCGTCGCCTTTGGATTGCAGGAGATTATTGGCCTGATCATAGCGCTTCAGTTCTGTCTTCACCTGCGGCTTATCGCGCGTCCCTTTAATTAACAAGTTCACCACTACTCGTTCTTCGTCATTTTTCGTGAGTGAATTCACCGTGCTGACCACGCCGCTCTGACCGTTATAGAAACCTTCATACTTTGCCACAACATCCAATTCGGGATTCAAGAGATCGCCGGTGAAGTTAAGTTTACCGCTTGCATCCAGCTTGCGAATCACCATGTTATAGTACGACGCAGCGCCAAGCTGAACCTCGCCGGTAAAATTAATCTGATCCTGCCCCTTGCTGAAATTTGTCCGACCGCTTAGTTCCGCAAACAATTCTTCGTTGGTGAGATTGTTGAAAATGAACCGAAGCTGGGTCAGACCTTGTGTTTCTATCTGTACATTATAGACAATGTTATCGAGAAACGATTTGGTGTTCAACGTGGCCGCGGCAGCTTGTCCGTTCCTGCCCTGTGCATTCCGCTTTGCGTTTGTCCCTGAAAACCTAAGCAAGCCTGTGCTTCTCCCGATAATACTTTCCTGTATCGCAGGCATCAGCGTTGCCTTGAGTGTATCATTGACAAACGATACCGGAATACGATTTGATGGAAGCTCCAGCGATTCACGGGTCGGCGGCAATGTGATACTGGCGTTTCGCACGAGCAGCTTACCTGTCAACGAGGAAATGCCCGGAGTACCTTTCCAGAACAAACCATCTGGTCCTGTGGCGGTAAACAGATTGCCGTAGAAACGGAGATTGGGCAACCGAACAGACTCTTTCATTACCACAAGCTGGCCTTTGGCAATCAGATCGAAATCCTTGATCGACAGTCCGTAGAGTGAAAAGGTTCCGGAGACATTCATTTTTCCATCGGGCCGATCTTCGGGGATATTGTTCACCGTAAGATTGTCCAATCCGATTTTTTTTCCTTGCGGTACTAGTTTTCCATCGACAATATACATGAGACCAAGCGGTCTGAAAAGAAACCGCGCTTGAGTTAGTGTGACCGATCCTTCATACGAGGGCTCACTGATTGTTCCACGCATTTTCATGCTGCAGGTCATATGGCCGGTCAGATTGTCAAGTTCAGAAATGAAAGGGTCGAGCAACTCCAACTTGAATCTGGTCGCCTCGACATCAAGATTCATCTCTCCCTCGACAGATCGTTCGCCATTGCCAGAAAAAACAATGGTATAAGGGATTGTACCTTTAACAAGGAGATCGGGAACGGCCGAGAGTGAATCTCCATTCTTGCAAACCTGCATGAAGAGTGTCAGGAGTTGGTTCGCATACGAATACCGTCCATTAATTTTCCCAAGCGGCGTTTCCTGATATCGTACATCAGAGGCAGCGAGCTCAACCGATAGGTTCGGCGATTCGAATGTATTGGAAAAATGAGTAACCAGGCTTAGCTGCCCGTCCAATTCTCGCAATGTAGGATCTGTTCTTAAGCCGGGATGGTGGAATCGCAAATCTGCCAGACGAAATCCGGTCACTGACAGTGTTATATCGGATGTTCCATAGGGATTGCCATACCCCTGTACGGTGGCTGCAGCGACTTCATGTCGTACCGTTAAACGGTTGAAGTACACTCCGTCACGCCCGATGGTACATTCGACCGGTTGAGCCGCGCTCCATTGATAGGAAGGAAATTGAATTGAAAGATCCTGAAGCGCGATTTTAACGAAGCCATCTTGATATTCAGACAGACCCTTGAGACTGACTGTGGCAACCGAGTCGATGAGCGTTGAAAGCTGGAATGCACTACTCCCACCGGTCAATCCTGCACGCAGTGAGAGAGTGTTGAGCGGAAGTGTGTTAATCTCAAATCTGGCAGCTTCACAAGTAATCTGGGATGTAATACCCGAAAGGATCGTTGAGGGATTAAGTCCTGCAAAGCTGAATGAACATTGCGCATCCTCGGCATAAAGACGTGTGTGATGATCATCGTACAAGCATTCCCGGATTGTCGAACGCCCCGTGAGAGAGATCGCATCGCCATCTGACTGCACTTCTCCTCCGATGGAGAGCTGTCCTGCCAAATCTACTCCTAGGATTACTCCAATGGGAAATGCATCCTTTACTGTCAAGGCAAATCGTGCACGAACTGTATCTGGCCGCAAATGAATGGAAGAATAGAAAGTGGTGTCGGAAACTCTGAAGGACCCCGGCGCCCGCAGCGAATCAAGAGCGGCCATGCGAAATCGCGTAGCATCGCTGAATATCGTCGCCCCATCTACCAAAGCATTGATGAAGGTTTCCGGATTTACTGTTCCCAATATTGTTAAATCCACAGCATCGGATTTCAACTCGATGGTTTGGTGCTCTTGCTTAAAAGTATTAATTGTTGTCCTGACTGTGCCCCGTTCAAATTCGACACCTGAGAACGTCGAGTGCTGAAACTGGAGAGCAAGATCGTTCCTCATCCGGTCGAGACTGAGGCCCCTGCCCTGGGAGGAAAATGCGAAATTAAGGTTACTCGAATAGCGCGGATT
Organism: bacterium; assembly: GCA_043803945.1. Classification (GTDB taxonomy): domain Bacteria; phylum Bacteroidota; class Ignavibacteria; order UBA10030; family UBA10030; genus JAZDJN01. The sequence goes on from JAZDJN010000058.1 coordinate 37,431, forward strand.
CTTGATGATGTCGGAAAGATCGAGGCCATTAATCCTGCCGGTCAGTTCGTACAGCATCGAATCCTGTTCGAAAAAAGTGAGTTTGCCGCTCACATCGACGCGAGCCTGATTGATCGAGGCCAAGAGATGAGGCCTTACGACTCCATCGGCCGCATCGAGCACCAATACCGAAGATCCAATGGCATACCCGTTGAATTCTGACGAGTCGATTTCAACACGAGCAGTTGAAAGAAGCGAGCTCGTTGTCGTTCCCTGCCCTTTGAGTTTGATTGTGGAGTTCAGCCTGCTTTCCAACGATTGCCGGGCAAATAGTTTTGCCAGGTTCAGTTGGAGTGTTTTCACTGTTGCATCGTACACGAGCAGATCGCCTCGACTATCGAGATTTACATTCACTTCACTTTGACCCGCTTCTGTGCTCATAGTTATCTGGGCATCAAAGAGACTTGGTGTCCCGGTGAAGTGCCAGGAAAAATTTGTTTCACCGATCGATCTGAGGTCAGGAAGAGAGAGGCCGGGCAAATGCTCAAGGAGATCTATTGGTTTGAGGATATTCCTGCTCGAACCGAGATTCAACTCGAGGTTCTCCGGCCGGTGGAGGTTCATCACTGAACCAACGGCATGGAGGCTCGACGAGCCAAATTCAACGTTGCACTTTTTAATTTCCAGGTTTCCAAACGCACCATCGGCCAGAATCTGACCGGAGGCGGTACGATCCAGAAAACTAATCGAGGAACCAATCCATTGCTTCAATTCTTTAAAGTCAAGTTGTTTGACATCAAGATTGAGCGACACCGGAGTTTTTTCCAACTCAGCAATATTCGATAGTGACAAGACATCTTCTTTTTCAAGAGAAACGCTGAGTGAAAAATTTGTTCGTTCAGTTTCTATCGAGAGGTTGCGAATCCTTGCGAGGAGCGGTGTTACTAAAAATTCACCGCCCAACTGGACCAGGTGAAATTCCGGTTCAACGGATTCGAATGAGAGAGAGGAAATTTCACAGCGAATCTCCTGCCTCCTGATTGTGGCGCTTGCCTTAAGGTCGAATTGATGCACTGCGAGATCAGCATAATCAAATTCTGTTCTATCCCGTGAACTATCTATGACTGATCGCGCCTTCATGCCAATCGAGTCCTTTACCACGATACTACCATTCTTGATTTCAACAAATCCAAGAGTGATTGTCCATGAGGAGGGTGTCGAATCGGAGGTTGAAGATTTAAAAAGGCGATTGAAATTCCACGTACTGTCTCCCGACCGCATAAGTGAGAATCGTGGATTCAACAGGGTGATGCGGGAAAGTGAAACTTTGTTAAAGAGAAATCCAAGCGGATCGTATCGGGCTTCTACTCTGTCGATAAAAGCAATTTCAGAGTCGGAGGTATTCACACGGAGGCTGTCAATCCAGAATCCGGTAAGGAGATTGCCTTCGATCTGTCCGAGCTGCACTTCTCCTTCCAGCGCTTTGGAGAGGGTCGATAATACGACCGTACGCAGATATGACCGGAACATTCGTGTCTGCGTCATTCCTCCAAGAACCACGACGAGAAAGAGGACGATGATGCCCGCATGATATGTCGATCGAAAAAACTTCTTCATGCCCTGCGCTCTATTCGATGAGTAGTGAAACTGAATATGCTAAAAAAGAAAACCGCCCCCGAACATAGAACGTTCGGGGCAGGCATGCCGCCAAAAGCGCCAAAGTTATTTTAAAAAAGACAGAATAAAAAGGAACCCATTCTGATAGCGAAATAAAATAATTCTACAGTTTGTGTTCTTCGTGTCCTTCGTGGTTGGACTATTCGTCCGAGTTGCTATCTGGTTCGATGTTTGTGAAAAGAATCCTGAGAATAAATTTATTTGGTATTCGACTCTCTGATCTTCTCGACAATTTGGCTTGTAGACCGATTGGACTCAAATGTGATCGAATGGACAGCGCCGCCCGCCTGTTCAACAACATCCTTGCCGACGATTGCATCGATGGACCAATCTCCCCCTTTTACAAGGATATCGGGGACGATCGCCTTAATGAGTTCATAGGGAGTATCTTCATCAAAGAGGCAGACATAATCGATCACAGCAAGTGCAGAGAGTACATACGCACGGTCCATCTCAGAGACAATGGGTCTGCTTGGGCCTTTTAACCTCTGGACAGAAGCATCGGTATTCATCCCGACAACGAGCAGGTCACCGAGCGATCTCGCTTTCGTCAGGTATTCTACATGTCCGCGATGGAGAATATCAAAACATCCATTCGTGAAGACGATGTGTTTTCCCTCACGCTTCAATAAGCGGCAAATTTCACTCAGTTCCTGCCGTGTTACGATTCGTCCCATTCGTTTCGCCTTACTCCACCTAAGAACCCGGTTGAAAAGTATAGGAAATAATTTAACCACTAAGGGCACGAAGGAAGAGCTGTAAAAATGATAAAATTTGAAATCAATTTAATTTCATTTTATTCTTTGTGTTCTTTCCTGCCTGCCGGCAGGCAGGGTGTCCTTCTCAGCTAGAGGCTGATCCGCCAATCCGCCAAAAAGACGGCGGACGCAAAAAGCGCGACAGACGGCGGACATGTGCGCCTGGCGCAGTGGTTGGACTTTTCGTTCAAGTTTCTAGTACCGCTCGATAAAGTGCAGTGCGGTCAATTGGTACTATGCCGACCTCTCCGCACACAATCCCGCCTGCGAAGTTTGCAAGGGAAGCTGCTTCGCGGATTGTCGATCCTGCGGCCAGCGCCATGGTCAGTGTTGAAATAACGGTGTCGCCTGCACCAGAGACATCGGCCACTTGCCGTGCCTGTGTTTCGACATGCACAACCTCCGCATTATTTTCAAAGAGTGACATCCCGTCTTCGCCGCGCGTAAGCAGCACATTCTCAGCTTCAAGGCGTTTTAAAAGCTCGAACCCGCTCCGCTCAACACTCTGTGTGTTGTTCAGCCGGCATCCAAGAGCTGCTTCTGTTTCATTTCTGTTCGGTTTGAAGACCGTTACCTTCTTATACTCGAAGAAATTATTAAACTTTGGATCCACCGTGATGATTTTACCGTTCTTCAAAGCCAGATCGATCATTTCAGGAATGAGATCCTTCACAATCATCCCCTTATTGTAATCCTCCAGGATGACAGCATCGACGCTGGAGATCATGCGTTTGAGAGCATCGATGACTTTTTCCTTGATGGGGCCCTCAATTTCCCGCTTCACCTCTTTATCGACACGCACGACATGCTGATGATGGGCAATGACGCGCGTTTTAACTGTCGTCGGCCTTGAGGCGTCAATAACTATTCCTTCCGAGGGAAATCCACCGCTCTCAATCAATCGCTGCAGCTCTTTTCCCGCCTCATCATTTCCCACGACACCAATCATTACCGGTATGCCGCCGAGTGAGGCAATGTTATTTGCAACATTCGATGCACCGCCGAGCCGTGTGGATTCGGACTCCACCTCAACAACCGGTACAGGTGCTTCGGGGGAGATTCTCGCCACGGACCCCCAGATATAACGGTCGAGCATCACATCGCCGATAACTGCAATTTTCTTACCGGAGCACCGTTCTAAAATAGACTCAAGCCGATTCGGAGTAAAGGTGACCAATAGTGTGCCTCATAAAGTCGTTCATTTTGTGTCAATATACCCAGAAAACGAGGGACAAGCAAGGTAAGCTGTGAGTTTGTGCAGGAATCCGGTTCAAAAGTTCGCCACAGAGAAACACCTGCCCTGCCTGTTTAGATACTATGGTGGCAGGCGGGGAGTTCACTGAGAATGATAAATGTTTGTTATATCCTCAATATTTCACAAAGATCATCTCTGTGTTCTCCCTGCCTGCGTGCCGATGGCACTTTCGCCTACGCTAAGCTTCTGCGAACAAGTCGGCAGGCAGGTGTGACTCAGTGGCAAAGTCATTTTTCGATCAGATTCCGAGTGGATTCAGCACGAGAATGAGCATTGATTATCAACTTATATTTCTTAACATTTTGGCGCGTTCAATTCCCAGCATCCACAGCACCCTATGCGCCTAAAACTGACCATACGTCCGGACGGACCAAACAAATACCTGCCGCTTAACTATAATTATTTTTTCTCAATAGAGCATAATTCAGATGAGATGGTAATATTGTACCGGTTTGCCAAACTCGAGGAGGGCTATTGTACCATAACAGCGGTGTATCCTGCAGAAAATGAAAGGCATCAAATGGTTCAAGAAACAAAAACTCCTTCAAGAGAATTGAGACCAACAACGAACATTTTATGCATTGTTTACGATTAGGTGCGATTTGCACCCGCCAATGAATAAGTATAGTTGAAATATGATGGAACGAATTAAAAGCTGCAAGAGGAGCATATTTCCCATCAAACGATTAACAGGGCACCTAATTATCTTCACACTGATATAGCGTTAGGTTGACAATGGACATCATAGAAAAGTTTTTACCGTACATAGAAAAGTTTTTACCATACAACTCCCTCTTTCACTACGACCAGAATACACTCACTGCTTGGTGGGTTGCCGTTACTATTCTTGCAATGTTGACCGCTAGTCTCATGCTCTGGTATCAACTTCGACAGGCACGATCCGAGGTGAGGCGGAATGCCGAATCGGTGAATGCGAAAACTCTGAACCAGAGTAAGCTCCTTGAGGACTCATGGAATGCCTATTCGCACACATTTCTATCCTCAGAAGGTGAGCGACAAAAGACACCTGACTTCGCAGAGGAATTCTTCAATACTCAAGCCGTCTTGCCTTCAAGAATGAACTTGAGGCTTTATCTATCAGTCCCCAACGTTCTAGTTGGATTTGGGATTCTTGGTACGTTTGTCGGATTAACTGTTGGGATCTCTGGTTTTGACACAAGCACTGCCGGCACGATTAAGCAAAGCATTCAAGCGTTGCTTTCGGGGATGGGCACTGCTTTCGTCTCATCAGTCTGGGGCATGTTGCTCTCGCTCATTTTCGGTTCGTTCGAGAAGCTGCTTTTTAAGGGAGTTGACCATGACTTTGAAAGTTTGTCGAAGAAACTCAATGAGCGTTTCAGACTTACAAAATCTGATGAACTAAAGTTCGCACGGGAAGATACTATTCAGGTTCTTGAAACCTACTTTGCTTACAAGACTGAGGAAGGCAAACCTGTTATGCCAGGGACAGTGTTCAGAGACCTTCGCTTTCAGGCCGCAGAGCAAAGCAAAGCTCTCAAATCATTCTCTACTGACCTTGCGGATGGGATTCGTATCTCAACACAAACAATAAACAAATTGGGCGACCACATTAGCGAAAATGTAAGATCACTTTTCAAGGAGGACGTGGCACCGTCACTGGAGAAACTAAGTCAAGCGGCCGATGAACTTCGACAAACCAAAGAGCAATCATCAGCCGACGTAATCGAAAGAGTTGTAGGCTCTCTACAGTTATCACTCAATGAAATGATTCAGAAGGTCCAAACATCGCTCTCTGGAACTGCAAAGGCTGAAATGGAGAACCTTGCCACCCAACTCAACACTGCGGTAGGTGTATTAGGAGCATTTCCCAACACCGTACAATCAATGATGCAGTCCCTCGAAGCCAGCATGAGTTCGCTGCAAGCACTTATCAAGGATGCTTCAGCTAATGCCAATGAGGAGGCTGCTGCATCTGCGGCATTGATGCGAGAACAAGTGGAAGAAACAGCAGAAGGTCTTGCAAAGGTCATCGGATCTCTTCAGGCTCAATCCCAGGTTTTGCTTACCAATCAAAGCCAGAACACGATTGCAGTGCAGGAGACGGTTAATGGTTCACAGGGACTACTGCAAAAGGCGAATGAGCTCTATGAAAAGATGAACCAGTTGGTAAACGGTACCGGGAAAGTGATGGATGACATCAAACAGATTTCAAGGGTCTTCAATGAAACTGGAGTGACTCTCAAGAGTAGCGCCGACAACCTCAACAAGACAACGACGACATTCCAGACTCAATCCCAGGCTCTTATCACTGCTAACCAACAGACTCTAAAGCAGTTCGATGTCGCACTTGACAAGGCCAAGTCAACTGTGACTGAGTATTCACAGAAGTTTGGTGTAATTCAACAGGGATTGGTGGGCGTTTTCGATGAACTACAAAAAGGCTTGACCGAGTACCAATCCGTTACCAAAGAGAACCTTAATGCTTACCTGCAAGACTTTACAAGCCATCTCGTCGATGCATCAAAATCTCTAAGTGGAACAATTAGTGATCTGGAGTCGAGCATCGAAGAGATGAACGACTCTTTCGAAAAGTTCATCTCGACGATGAGGAATTCACAGCATTAGCATGACTAAAAAAATGATCAAAGTCTCAAAAGGTCTGGAGCGCTTTCAAGAAGAAAATCCGTTTGCCATGTCCATTGGTGACCTAATGGCCGCTTTGCTACTCATTTTTGTTCTCCTGCTATCATCAACACTACTGAGAATTCAAGAGGAGGCTGAAAAAGGCAGAGATATTCAAAAAGCACTCTACCGTGATCTCGTTGAAAAGTTTAGTGATAAACAAAAAGACTGGAACATGGTTATTGATACTACACTTACGATCAGTTTTAAGGAACCAGATGTTCTTTTCAAGCTTGGCAGGGCAGATCTACAGCCCAGATTCATGAAGATTCTTAACGAGTTTTTTCCTCAATATATAGAAGTGTTAAGACGTGTGCAGCATGTAGAGAATATAGACGAAATCCGAATTGAGGGTCACACTTCAAGCGACTGGACATTTGGTAACGTAGATCCGGCAACAGCCTTCATAATGAACATGGAATTATCACAGGGGAGAACAAGGGCGGTTCTGACTTTTTCACTATCCACGCTGCATCAAACAGAAGGTATAGAAAAAAAGTGGGTGAGAAGTAAGTTGGCTGCCATTGGATTCTCTTCCAGCAGGTTGATTGCACCAAACAATATTGAAGACAGGGTTGCATCTCGGCGAGTGGAGTTCAAAGTGCGCACAGATAGCGATAAGAGAATAAAAGAACTCATCGGACGCTGAAAGGATGTACTTTAAATCATGTCCACCATGAACAGGCAGTTGCAAGAAACACTGAACTTCCGGTTCGATGCCAGCGGGTTCGCAAGCTTCGGTAGGAGTTTATTTGTACCGGAAACGGAAAAAGCATTACGTCATACCATCTTTTCCCTTGATTCTCTAAAGCGAAAAGCAACGACACTGAGCCGGACTACGCTTGCTGACAGTTCAAACATCCACGATGAGTTCATGACAGCGGTGCAAAGCGGTTATAACCATCTGAGCACGGCATTCGACTCTCGCAGAAAGGTGAGAAAGCTTTCCTGGTCACTGAATGTGAATTCAGAGGGGAGAATTCCGATCATCCAAACAAAATATCTGCCTGAAGCGCTTCGGCTGATAGAAGGATCTAGCCGTCCAAGCATGCTGCTGGGAGTTGTTGACTGCCTTCTCGAATGGTGGATATCACTCCAAGAGTCCTACAGGTCCGACATGATGAAGCTCATAGAAACGAAGCTTTCATCTTTTTCGGGTAAAAATCCGAAGCTCACAAAACTCAGAGAGATGGCTCCATATTTCACGAGGGCAACTGGCCCGGCTGGACTCGCTGCAGACCTGATTAAGGAAGATCGTCAGCTTAGTGAAGTGTGGGGTCTATTCGAGTTTGCAGACAGTATGCGGCGATATAGATACTTCAGCGAAGTAGCTTTGCAATACATTCAAGTCTCACGGAGGCTCAATAGACTATCCAATGAGATACCTGCAATAATGGACTTCTTGAGGAGCCATACGGAGAATGTGAAAGGGGTACAAATATCCAAGAAGATCATATCGATTCTGGTTGAGTGGATGGATAAAACTTCTTCGCTCGACCATAAACAACTTCTAAAGGAAAAGGCCTTTAATCTGATAGGTGATCCAAAATGGGAGGATAGGTGGTCGCCATGGCCGGGGATCACTGACTCTGAAGAGTCAACATTACGAAAGGCAAGAAAAACACTCAAAGAGTGGTTGGCGGTTGAGATTTTTGGGATCTTCTTTGAAAATCGATCGCTCGGTATGGACAAACGCAGAAAGAACTTTTGGTTAAGGTACTGTCGACATGTCGATGAATTTAAACTGTATACGAATCGAACAGTTCTATCTTCGCTATCTGATGACGATCGTGTGAAACCATATGCTCCAACAAGATTAGGTCGTTTGACCGGTGGTGGAAACCAATTGAGTGCATTGGTTTTTACAATCAAAGGCTACGTGTTAGTTGAATTCAGTGCGATAGGAGGAGCTTTCTACGCGTACACAAGCGAAGGGCTAATATGCCCGGATACTTCTCGCCACACCATGAAAATCTCAGACTTACGAAGAGGCGTGGATGTTGACCATCTCATTAACCACACTACTGGAAGATTTTCGCCTGAGGGCAGGTTCTTCCACAACGGGAACGACTGGGAATATCGTCTTTCCCATTGGATTAGTAGATATCTAGGAATCTGAGGCATGCTTTCAACCGAAATTACATCCCATAATATCAAATTCCAATTTCGAATTGATGAAACTATCGTCGCGTTTGATCAGTGCTGTTCAACGCTAGCCGGGGATGAGTTTGCAGCATTTCTTCTTTTGAAAGAACTGATCGAAAACGGCAAGGCGCAACTTACAGGCAACACCATCTCTCTTCCACATGAAGAATCTGCATCACTAGACTCGCTCGATGCTCGGCTCCTAGCACTTCCTTCACGTTTTCCCTTTGATATCCGTATTGATTCATCTGATACTCTCAACAGTACGGGGTTCCGATTCAAATGGGGATTCTATGAATACGCTGAGGGGAAGCAACTGTTTGGCAAGAGGACGGGATCGATTGTTGAATTGGAAGACGGTGGACGGTATCTCCTCTCGTTAGACCAACTAAACCTCTGCAATGCATTGGATGAGTTCAACTCGCTTCCTGCTCAATCCAAGGCATTTCGAGGCAACCTCCTTCGATTTGCTGAGATCAAAAACCTTTCGGAGAAGTCTACCGCTGTCTTGGACAGGTACCTGGCATCGGAGAAGGTTTTGGCTCCAGCTAAGATCTCTTTGAAAGTGACAAAGGCTGTGAATGAGGATGTCCAATTTCTTCCAGAGATTGAGACTGATGTACAGTCTCAGTTTGAAGAGAAGTTCAAAGCCAATCCTCAGGTGGAAGATGTTTATGCAGTTCAAGATGAGGCCGGGGATCGCACTCGAATCGTCCTTACCGATCAACAGGTCGGTGAACTTCGGAAAATGAAGCAGGCAAACAGGCTTCCAAGAGAGGAAAAGGTGGTAGTCCTTCAGAATCCACTGACGTTGTTCGATCCAGATGCCATCGACTTAGATAACTACAGCGATCGAGTGGTGGAAATCGGATTCTATAAACCCAAGTTCTACCCGTTTGTATCCCCCTATAAGTCCATATGGATTCCGGGCCTCGTGATCGAAACGACTCCACAGGAAAGAAAAAAGATCACAATAAAGGACGAAGATGAACTGGCTGCGGGAAGAATGGCGTTGGAAGAGGTGAAGAAAACGAATTGTTCTTCCGTGAATTGGAAAGACTCCAGTATTCCAGTTAGTGAATTCACAAAGCTTCTCCGCTTGGCGGAACGACAGTTTCAGAGTCCCAAACAGCCCGTCACAAAAGATCCTTCATCGGGAGATAAGGTTCTTATCATCAAGGAGAACATCGCTGAACTTGATTTTGGCAATCAACAAATTCCTTCTCAACCGTTTAAAGAAGTGCAGTTTCACGATCCCCCCAACCTTAAAGGCACAGCCAAGCTGCTGAATCACCAGCGGGATGGAGTTGCTTGGATGCAATCACTTCTGATGCAAAATCACTCCGGGAGTCTGCTGGCGGATGATATGGGCCTTGGCAAGACCCTGCAGGTTCTGTGCCTGATTCAATGGTACTATCAGGAGGCAGGTACAGACATCAATGTACGACCTTCGCTTGTTGTAGCTCCTGTGACTCTCTTGGAGAATTGGGAGAAAGAGTTTGATACGTTCTTTGAAAGCACAGACTTAAGAATAACAAAGGCATATGGAAGCTACGGAAAAGAATTCCTCGTTTCATCTCTGACAGTAGATAATGTGAGAAAAGAGCTAGAGAAGAAGCACATCGTACTCACAAACTATGAGACACTTCGATCCCACCAATTGAAACTTTGTGCTGTCGATTGGGGGGTTGTCGTTCTAGATGAAGCACAAAAGATAAAGACCCCCGGAACGCTTGTCACAAATGCAGCAAAAGCCCTGAAGGCCCAATTCAAAGTTGCGGTCACTGGAACTCCTGTAGAAAACACTTGGATGGACCTCTGGTGCATTGTTGATTTTATCATTCCTGGCTTGCTTGGGAGCGCAAGGGAATTTAGTGGAAAATATCAGAAGCCGTTGAAACTCGATGAGACAGACATACCGCAATTAGGACAACAATTGAGGAATGAGGTCGGAGTTTTCCTCATGAGACGTCTCAAGGAGGATGTGTTGTCCCAACTTCCAAAGAAACATCTCATTCCAAGAGAAGAGACATCTCGGAGAATGCCTCAGGAACAGATGGACCGTTACAACCTTGAAATCAGCCAAGCGAAAGATGCCTCCTCCTCGACAGACCGGAACAGAGTTCTCTCTGCTATATGGGCGGTTCGGAATATCTCTGATCACCCCTATCTATTGGAAAAGCAGATCGACGTATACAATTCTCCTGAACTAGTACGAACTTCTGCCAAGCTGCAGATAACACATGAACTCTTGAAGCAGATCAAGGTCAAAGGAGAGAAAGTGCTGCTGTATGCTGATAGAAAAGAGACGCAACGACTTCTGGCCAAGGTTCTTAGAGATGAGTTCGGAATACATGCGAGCATCATTAACGGTGACACGCCAGCCTACAAGCCAAACGCCAAATCTTCAGTTGAAAGTCGCCAAGGAACCATTGACCAGTTTCAGGCCGTGGATGGTTTCAATGCCATTGTGCTATCGCCTCTTGCTGCGGGGGTTGGATTGAATATCACGGGAGCGAATCATGTCATTCACTATTCTCGGCACTGGAACCCGGCGAAGGAGGATCAGGCAACAGATCGAGTGTATCGGATTGGACAAGAGAAGGATGTGTACATCTACTATCCAATGGCTGTCGCAGAAGGATTCGAGTCCTTTGATGTTGTTCTGGACAAGCTTCTAGAACGGAAGAGAGCGCTTTCAAGGGCTTCTCTATATCCTGTTGATCAGGCAGAGGTTGACCCGGAGGATTTATTCAAGGGTGTATTTGGATCGGAAGCCGGTCCAACAACTGACAAGAAATTTTCAATCGACGACATTGACAAGCTCGATCCTTTCTTGTTTGAATCTTTGATTGGCGTTTTATTCTCCAAGCGTGGATTTGTAGTCCAGGTGACGCCAAGAAGTAATGATAAGGGTGCCGATGTTGTCGCGCTCTCAGAAACGAGGAATCTCTTGATTCAAGCCAAACTCGTCAGCGGTGAAGTCAATCAGGATGCTGTGGGGGAGATTCTGAAAGCACGAGGTTACTATCACCAAAAGTACAACAAGGATTTCACTTTGCTAATTGTAACGAACCGGACTTTGTCTGGCTCAGCTTTGGGGATTGCGTCTGCCAATTCTGTTACAGTCAACGAACGTAATGATCTGAATCAGGCATTGATTTCCCATCCGGTCATCTTGAAAGAATTGCTTGAGATGGAGAGAAAGAGGGTACGAACAGTTTGATGAGACAACTATGTTAACTCACAGGAAGATAACCAGTCACCTAAACTCGGCTGATGGATGCAAACTGCGCCTAACAGCAGCAAAACCGGTTCGGGCAAAAAACACCCTCACCCAAATTGCGGCACACGTTAAATTCGAATCGGACCAGAACCCTCCTTCCGCAAACGAACCGATGGAGGCGGGCAAGTAGAATTGAGACTGGATGTACGCACTAAAAAGGTGTAGACTTTTGGATGTTATGTGAAAATGCGCCGCAATCAGATTATAAAAGGATAAGGACATTCTAAAGAAGGTGATCAAGATTGCGTGATCCGTGGATGACACGATGTAGTTCTATCGTATTGCCACGGATGATGTAGAAAACAAGGTAGGATTCAACAATTAGTACACGGTATCCATATTCTTTAAGCTTTGAATGCCGTGGTTCTCGACCTAAATGTGGGTGCTTTTCTAATAATCCAATTCGCTTGTCAAGCTTTTCGACAAACGAATGCGCTCGATTTGGGTTCTCTTTTGCAATCCAATTAAAAATAGAGATAAGATCATCTTGCGCTACTGGTAAATAGCGAAGTGTCATTTTATCAAGCATGGACTCTCTTACGAAGCTTTGACATCATTTGTGAATGTGTAATTCCTTTTAGGCCATCGGCTGATTGAGCTTGTGCTACACTAAGTTTCTCAAAAAGATCAACTTGAGCTTTGAGGCGTTCATAATGATCGATGCTCATTACAACCAAGTCCCCTTCACCATTGGTGGTCAGATAGACCGGTTCATCCTGTTCATGACATAATGATGCAATTTCCCGTGTGCGATTACGCATACTCGAAATAGATTTTATAATTGGCATAGGTTTCTCCATTATTATACTGCACCATATTAGTATTTAATTATGATATAATCAAGTATTTATTTGCGGCGCACTTCGCCTAACAATCGTGCTTGCGACAATATGTACGTTGCGCTCTGCCCCGAACTCGATATTGCCAGTCAGGGAGAGACTGTCGAAGTTGCTCGAACGAACCTCAAGGAAGCTATCGAGTTGTTCTTTGAAACAGCCTCTCAACAGGAGATCCGCGAACGTTTACATGATGAGATTTTCGTCACGCGTTTAGAGGTGGCCGTTGGGTAAGTTACGAGTACTCTCAGGTAAGGAAGTCTGTCACAACTCTCCTTCAAGGCATTCGAGTAATACAAGACCACGTCATAACGGAGTCTTATGAAACGGCGGGGCGCTGCGTTGTTGGGCAAGACGTTAGACGCTATGCGTGATAAAGCTGGTATGTCCTTTTTCTTAGAAAGGTAGAGAAGGTTAATCTGTTAATTTCTATTCAATACCAGACGTGAAACGAAAACACACTCTTAGAAGAAAACATTGTATGATATTTAAGCTTGGACCTCTTCCAGAATCACCTGAGTTCACTCCGGATGACAGTTGGATATTATTACGTGAAGCATCACTATGGGGTTTTCAGTTAAGAGCAATTCCAATTGCAATTGTTACGACTATTTTCCTCGCAGTTCTTTGGATAATACTCACACCGGTAGGGCATGTTCTAGGGACACTAACTTTTCCACTCCCGATCTCCAAATTCACTCTCTGCCTTGTGGGAGTTATTGTCATCCATGAACTAATTCATGCTTTTGTCCATCCAAAGATCGGGATTTCGGAAAACACCGTGATTGGTTTTTGGCCTTCACGAATGTTTATTTATACTATTTATGTCGGAGAACTCACCAAGAACAGGTGTTTGGCTATTTTGATCATGCCATTTATTGTAATCAGTTTAATTCCGCTCGTCTTCGCTGCTATTACACAGATAACCTCTTTTTGGGTAGCCTATATTTCGATTCTCAATGCATTACTGGCTTGTGGAGACATCTTAGCAGCAATCATGACTATTAGACATTTCCCCAATGCTGCGATTATTAGAACCAAAGGCTGGTTGACTTTCTGGAAACCTCAGAAATAAAAACAGCCTGCGTTTTTCACTACAATTTAAATAGAGTCCTATTTCTTCGCTGTCATGAAAGTTGAAAACAAAATCCGGCCAGCCGGGGCGGGAGAGAACTTTGTGGGATCCAGCAGTATCCCGCTTGACTTGCCAACCAACGCGCAGTTGAATAACATGTCAACCCAGCCTGATTGCACGGGCGAGGATATCCATCATTCCGGTCGCTGCAAAGCGGAAAGACTCCTTCGACCAGGCATTCCAATGAGGAAGAAATACGGATTCGAATCGGACTTGAATCCTCTTCTGCAAACGAACCGATGGAGGCGGGCAAGTAGAATTGAGACGTTAGTCGGGCAGTCTGCCCGACCAACATAATTGAGCCCCCCATCGATGAAAACCAAAGCTTGATTCTGAGAGCACTTCTTTGTTTCTTGCCAAAGGAATGAAGAAACGTAATTGTTCAGTATTATATTCACCAACTCGATGCGATCAGCTTAATGACAGAGAGAGAATGCAACATGAGTTGATTCATGAATTTCAAATTGTATGAAGAGAATGGGGCTGACCAAAAAGAGAACTCACAGACTGTCATTCCGGCAATCTTCTAGCCGGAATCCAGAAAAATGCTAAATCAATGCACTGGACACCGGATTGAAGTCCCGCTGTACGAGATGCCGTAAAGCGGCACATTCCGGTGTGACAGATCGTTTCTTTTTGGACAACCCCAGGGGGATTTGGTTTTACTCAGGTTGGAGATTATGCTTAAAATCCCCCCCGGCCCCCTTTGGGAAAGGGGGAGAAAGATTAGTGAAAGTATTAGGATTGCTAAATAAGCTGAGTAAATATAATAGATTTATTTGAAATCGATTTTTTTCAATAACTCCACCTTTGCGACCTTTTCAGCCAAAGGCTGATCCGCCAATCCGCCAAAAAGACGGCGGACGCAAAAAGCGCGACAGATGGCGGACAGGTGCGCCTCTGGTGCAGCGGTTAAATTCTTTTTCAATACTTTTTGGCCGGATCTTTATAAGAACAATGAGAGTATCATAGTGCCTCCACTGCTTATAAAAAATATTCGGCAATTGGTCACCGTAGCCGGCAGCACACTGGGTGTAAAGACCGGACCATCGATGAGCGATCTCTGTGTAATCGAAGATGGGGCAGTGTATTGCAGCGATGGGATTATTCAATGGATCGGCCCCACAAAGGAATTCACCGGAACTCTACCCGAAGAGGCGGATGTCATCGATGCCGATGGACGTATTGCCCTTCCTGGATTTGTCGATGCTCATACTCATCTCCTCTTCGGCGGGAGCCGGGAGAATGAATTTGCCATGCGTGCCAGCGGAAAGAGCTACCAGGAAATTGCTGCGCAGGGCGGCGGCATTATGAGTTCAGTGCGGGCAACGCGGGCAGCAACCAAGAAGGAATTAAAAAAATCTGCCGGCAAACGACTCGATGACATGATGCAGTATGGTACGACTACCGCCGAAATCAAATCGGGGTACGGACTCGATTTCGATTCAGAAATTAAAATGCTCGAAGCGATCCACGAACTTTCACGCGAACACCTGATGACCATTTCCTCCACCTTTCTGGGCGCCCATGCGGTGCCACCGGAATTCAGGGAGAAGCGTGAGGAGTATATTCATGAAGTTATCACCAACATGCTTCCCTACATTGCAAAGCGGAAACTTGCAGAGTTCTGTGATGTCTTTTGTGAATCCGGATATTACTCTGTTGCCGAATCGAGAATAATTCTCGAAACAGCACACACACTCGGGCTTAAGTGCAAACTTCATGCCGATGAATTCAATGCACTGGGCGGCACAGAACTGGCAGCCGAATTGCACGCCGTCTCTGTCGATCATCTTGAACACATCAGTGAAAGCGGGATTGAATGCCTGAAAAACAGCAACACGGTTGCCGTTGTGCTTCCGGGCGTCTCATTCTTTCTGAAGAATCCCTATGCACCGGCGCGAAAAATTATTGATGCAGGAATTCCACTGGCCATTGCTTCCGATTTCAATCCCGGATCATGCATGTCATTTTCCATGCCGTTGATGATGACAATTGCCTGCACCTCTATGGGGGTATCGCCGGAAGAAGCGATTACCGCAGCAACGCTGCATGGTGCGGCAGCTCTGGGCCTCGCCGATCAGGTCGGAAGCATCGAGCCGGGGAAACAGGCAGATATTATTCTCTATGATGCTCCTCATTACAATTTTCTCGCTTATCATTTTGGTACGAACCTGGTAACGACTGTTATCAAGCGCGGCACTATTTTAGAATTCTCTTGATCACTTATATTATGCATGGAACTGAGTAAAAACAGAAAATGAGAAAGATTTGCCGCCCTGTCTCGCCGGAGGCGGACAAGAACGCCCTGCCTGCAGCGGGCAGGCAAAACACCAAGATGTAAATGTGATAGATTTTCAGATCCTTATGAAAACCAATCGTAATTTCTCAGCATGATTTGTGAGTTCGTTACAGCATATCCAAAATGAACATTGTACTTCTTGAAACCTGACCCCACCCTGCCCTCCCCTAAGAGGAGAGGGTATAGAAAAACCTCCTCCTCTTAGGGGGAGACTGAAAGAGGGGGTCAAATATAAATATTCTTGGCGCTCTTGGCGCTTTGGCGGTTCTATTTTCATAGCGATTAATCACCTGAGAAGGAAGTTCTATGAAACAGATTGTTGAATGCGTCCCAAACTTTAGCGAAGGGAGAAATCAGGGTGTTGTTGACTCAATTGCCCAAAGCATCCGGCAGGTTTCCGGAGTGACCCTTTTAAGTGTCGAGCCGGACAAGGATTACAATAGAACCGTAGTCACATTCGTCGGCGAACCGCAGCCTGTTGTGGAAGCAGCCTTCCAGGCAACATCGAAAGCTGCCGAACTGATTGATATGCGGTCGCACAAAGGCGAGCATCCGCGCATAGGAGCCTCCGATGTCGTTCCATTTATTCCCATTTCAGGCGTAACCATGGGCGACTGTGTTCAGATGGCACATCACTATGGCAAACGGGTGGCCGAGGAGTTGCACATCCCGATCTATCTCTACGAGTTTGCTGCAACGAAACCGGAGCGTAAGAATCTGGCCAACATTCGAAAGGGAGAATATGAGAAACTCCCCGAAAAAATCCTTCAGCCTGATTGGAAACCCGACTACGGCGCCGCAGTATTTAATCCAAAATCCGGTGCAACCGTTACCGGCGCACGAAAATTCCTCATCGCTTATAATGTTAACCTGAATACTCCCGATTCTTCTCTGGCACAGGAAATCGCAGTGAGAATACGCGAGAGCGGCAGGCCGATGAAAGATGCTGACGGCCATCCTGTAAAAAACGAAAAGGGAGAGGCGGTAAAAATCCTCGGTACACTCCAGGCAGTAAAAGCTATGGGCGTTTTTCTGGAGCGATGCAATATCGCACAGGTCTCCATTAACCTTGTTGATTTCGAAATAACCCCGCCTCATGCGGCATTTGAAGAAGTACGGAAACAGGCCAGAACTCTCGGAATCGATGCAACAGGAAGTGAGATCGTGGGATTGACTCCGCTGGAAGCAATGGTGATGGCCGGGAAATATTATGCATCGAAAGCCACACTGGAGCAGCATCCCAGTGTGGAAGAATTGGTCGGCCTGGCAGTGCACCATCTTGGACTAAGCCAGCTTGATCATTTCGATCCGAAGAAAAAAATAATAGAGTTTATGATTTCATAACTTATGGTATGCAAGGATTTCGCCGCCCTGCCTACCGGCAGGCAAGACGCCAAGAATAGTATTTAGTTCTATTCTTGTTCCCAAACTCTGTTTGGGAACGCATAGTCTAAAGCTCCGCTTTATAAAAATCTTGCGGATGAGCATCGCTTAGCATCCTTTCAGAAAAATCATAGACGCAGAGAAGCAGCGTTCCCAAGCGGAGCTTGGGAACGAGTTAAGAAGAAAATACATGAGTTTATAATTTCATTAAATCGTTTACGAACCTGACCAACCTTCGGAGAGAGCATGCTGACCGAATTATCGCTATCAAAATTTCTTGATGAACTCGCTTCCCATTCTCCCGCTCCCGGCGGCGGAAGTGTGGCTGCACTTTCAGGAGCCATCGGTGCTGCTCTGACCTCCATGATCTGCAATCTCACCATCGGGAAGAAAAAGTACGCCGATGTAGAAGCTGAGATGAAATCGGTATTGACTCAATCCGAACAATTGCGGAAGAATCTCGAACAGGTAATCGACGAGGACACCGAAGCATTCAATAAGGTCATGGCGGCGTTTGGCCTTCCGAAAGCTACAGAGGAAGATCAGAAGAAACGGAGTGCCGCTATCCAGGAAGCGACAAAGGGAGCAACGCTGGTGCCATTAAAGGTGATGTCGCTCTGCGAGCAAGCGTTACGCCTTACAAAAACTATCGCGGAAAAGGGCAATAAGAATTCGGCTTCCGACGCGGGAGTCTCGGCATTGATGCTGCACGCTGCATCGGCCGGAGCGGCTTTGAATGTGCGAATCAATTTGGGCGGATTAGAAGATAAGGATTTCGTAAAAACGACTGCAGGCACGATGGAGGAAATTACTATCGAGGTCGAGACTCTTTCAAACGAGACCTTAACAATTGTCAATGCGGTGATTGGACAACATCACTATGCTTGATAGATTTGAAAAATGCCAGCAGCCAGGCTGATCGCAGCAGTCTCCGTTCGTAAACGTCGGGAACCCAGAGAAATGATTGTAAAGCCTGCCTCTTTTGCCAACTCAACCTCCTGCTCCGTAAAGCCGCCCTCCGGACCGATGATCGCAAGAACAGATTTGATGGTTTCATGGCTTCTAAAAACTGTTCCAAGAGAATCTTCCACCGGCGCACGTTCATCAGGCATGAGTCGGAAGGAGTAAGATTCAGATGCGGTCAGGAGTGTATGAAATTCAGTCAGGCTAGAAATTGACGGAAGGTATGACCTGCCCGATTGCTTCATTGCTGCGAGAGCAATTTTCTCCAATCGCAGGTGTTTCTCATGCCGCGGGATGGTGCGCTCACACTGAATTGGAATAATCCTGCGTACTCCAAGCTCAGTCACTTTCTCAACAAGAAAATCAAAACGGGCTGGATTTCGTAACAGTGATACTGCAAGAGTGATCTCGACCAGCGGCTCATTCAGGTTCGGATGAGTCTCAAGAATTTCGCATTCTGTAACTTCGCGGCCCACCGATCGAATGGAAAGAAGAAATGACAGGCCCATTCCATCCGTCGCCATGATCTCATCACCGACATTCTTACGAAGAACGCGGGAAAGATGTTTGTGCTCATCGCCCCGGAGACGCAATGTCGACTTCTGAACATCCTCCGGTTCTACAGAGAAATGATCCATGATTAGAACGAAGCTCCAAAATCCAAAACATATTCAGTTGTGCCCTTATTATTTAATGCCGCTTCTGTTCGGACAATAATACTGTATGGCAGCAGAAAATGCAATCCACCCCCCACACCGGAATACCAGGGGACACTCTGCCAAGGCTGGTTCCGAAACCAAACCTTCCCTCCATCGATAAACAATCCGGCATACAAACCATAACGGAGAACCTGAAACTCAGGAGGCAGAACATTGGAATGTATTTCGTAATACCGTGGCGAAAAAATTGGATAGCGGAGTTCAAGATTCCCACCGACACTATTCTCTCCTTCCACCACTTTTTTGAAATGTCCCCGAATACGTTCCGCATAACCGAAATAAACGTGGAGGTAGGGCGGTGAGGGACTGCCTGTTCCCCAGGCTTCGTAGAATCGCGCACCCAAAACCAAGTTATCAATGATGGGTTTGAAATATTTTACTTCTCCATCCAAACGAACGATATTCACATCACTCTCACCGAATCCGTACTTTGACGCTGAGACTCCTCCATAAAAGCCCTCTGAAGTATATTCTTTGATATCGCGTGTGTCGTAAGAATATCGTGCAATCAACAAGAAAAATTTATCATAACCATCGCTCGAGAGGGTTCTTCCCTCTTTGGGCTCTGAAACGCGCCAACCCTGGAATCCGGCAGAGAGTAATACAGTTTCATTCAGTCCGAAGCGCTTCCCGAATGTTATAGAAACCGACTGTTGATTCTGAGTATACAGGCCCTGGGAGATGTTCTGGTTTTGTATGCGGCTTATACCAGCAGAAAATCCAAAGAAGATGTCATCATCGAATGTCAGTTTTGGAGTTTGGTAATAGAATTGAGCCCACCGATCGAATCCAAGTCCAAAGGAGCCACCGATTCGCTCATTCCTGCCGCGAAAGTTTTGATGAATGATGCCGGCTCCATAGTAGAGATTCTTGACATCCCGATATTTAAAACCGATGATGGGAAACGGAAAGAGATACCATCGCTCCGACACATCCACAAGAAGATTGACGCTATCACCCTCGGCTGTCGGTGTCAGTTGAACTCTGTTGAACAACTTCAAACTATAGATTCTTTTCTGGTCGTACTCAAGACGTTCACCCGTCAACTGATCCCCTACCTTTAACGACATCTCCCGAAGAATAATATGCTCCTTCGTGGTTTGGTTGCCGCGGAATTCGATCTTCTTCAAATACACCGGCGGCTGGAGAGAATCCTGAGCCAGCAGAGCCAGAGACACACAGAAACAGAGCAAGAATGTTGAGAGCGATCTCATAGGAATACATGACTCATACAAATAACATCATAAGTGATGTTACGCAAAATTGAAATAATCGTATATTTGAACACAGCCCAAAGAGTGAAACTATGTAACTGGTGAAATTAATCGAAGGATAGCCCATGGACAAGAAACTCCTTCAATTATATGTTGATGGTCTTCTGAGT
>JAZDJN010000059.1:0-58346 GCA_043803945.1 bacterium
GCGACCGATGCTGTTTACGCAATTACGACAGCCAATGAGCAGTTGATCCCGACAGTCTTCAGTCTCGATCAGAACTACCCGAATCCCTTCAATCCCTCGACGACAATTCGCTACGGTTTGCCAAAGGATGTGAAGGTAACGCTGGATGTCTATGATCTTCTTGGAAGAAAAGTTGCCTCCCTGGTGAACGCGGAACAAAAAGCCGGATACTATTCGGTGGTGTTCCAGAACCGTTCCTTCTCAAGCGGCGTCTATATCTATCGCGTTGCCGCCGGAGAATACAAGGCGTCGAAGAAGTTTGTGTTGATCAAGTGAGCGCAGAGCGTATATGAAACCTCTGAGAGATTAGGGGCAATGTTCCCGATGAAAATCCCTCTGTCAAGAAACCTGGTTGGCAGAGGGATTTCTCTGTACTCGATAAGGGGAATCGGTGTTAAAATTCCATCTTACCTGACTCAACTTCTTAGGAAATCTGATTTGCTGATGCTATGCAGGAAGAAGAATCCTTTTAATGTTGGGTTGATCTGAATCGTACGGTTCCCGGCACCCCGTTTACAGAACTCTGCAACAGGACAGTTACGACAATCCTCACACTGATAGATCCGTGCAAGCTTGGGTGTCACGGTCCCTGCCCGACGTATTAGATCTAAAGAGGCAGGCGGGCACACCGTGACACTTCAAATATATATATTCAGCTTTGTGCGTCACGAAATCCTGCCCTCCTCATTTGAATCTGTGTAGGTAGGCGGGGATTCGTGACGCCTGTTGTATTTCTTTTTGGACAACCTTCCGGCCAGCTCCACCGCAGCGGGAGCGAGGCGAGTGAGATTCTTCGGGAAGCTGCAGATTAATCTCGTTGAGAATTCCATCGATCTTACCGAATACCTCGATAGTGTACTTTTTAGACAATCCCAAAATGCTCCTCACATACGAACAACATTTCATCAACCAGTCTACGCACCATCTATCTCCCATATAAACAGGTGGAACATACATTGTCTCCTCCTTTGGAAGTACTATGCTGAGTAGTTACCTAAAATGATGTAAAT
Organism: bacterium; assembly: GCA_043803945.1. Lineage (GTDB taxonomy): Bacteria > Bacteroidota > Ignavibacteria > UBA10030 > UBA10030 > JAZDJN01. The sequence goes on from JAZDJN010000059.1 coordinate 1,050, forward strand.
GCATTATTGAGTCCAGGAGCATTGTTTCTCATTATTCATATGAATAATACCTATCTTTCAGAAAGGTATGAAGCGGAAGTGTTGACTATTGTACTCTTAATCTTAAAAGGTGCTCTATGAAATCCTTGCTCACCATCTGTTGCAGTATTGCAGTGACGATCATTCTGTTCGAATCGGTTGTTGATGCACAATCTATAACGAATTATTCTCTTGCAGCGTCCAGCGGAAGTTATACACCATTGAGCAGCGGGACGGCGGTCTCGTGGTCCGGCGCAAACTACTCTCCGGCAATACCTCTTGGATTTGATTTCTACTATATGGGAACGAAGTACAAGCAAGTATATACATCGTGGGCAGGTTTTCTCACCTTCAACAGCGCAGCTCTCTCACATGATCCTTACACAGAAGGAAATCATTTAGGTTCAAGCATTACCGAGTTCCGGCCATTGATTGCTCCACTCTGGGATGATGCAGTAAACAGCGCTTCAGGGAAATACAGAACGGATGGAATTACCGGCAACCGTACCTTTACCTTTGAATGGGTCTCAGTGAAATGGGCACCTTTTGCAGGTGACGCTACAATTTCTTACCAGCTGATTTTGTATGAAGCTACGGGGAAGATTGAATTTGTCTATCAACAGCTAGATGGAGATATCAATAATCCAAGTGCTTCCATTGGACTTGCAGCCGCCGGAACCGGTGCCAATAATTTCCTTTCGCTCGATACAACCGGAACACATCCCAATGCAAGTTCCACAATTGCATTTGATTCTCTTAATGCAAAACCAGCAACCGGTCAGGTATATGCGTTTACTCCAGCAGGAACTTCTGCTCCCACGAATTTGACCTTCTCCAATGTTGGTGCACGCGGGATGGATCTTCACTGGACCGACACTGCAACGGATGAACTTCGGTATGAGATATATTCTTCAACCGATGGAACGACGTATGCCTATGTTGATTCTGTTGCAGCGAATAGCAATTACTACACTGCAAAATATCTTTCGCCAAATACAACATATTATTGGAAGGTGTTTGCCGTACGTGAATTTCTGAGCACGCCGCTGACTAGTTCACAGACAACGGGCAGCCCTTCGCTTTCGGGCACAAAAACAGTTGGCCCAACGGGTGAGTATCCCACACTCACCGCAGCAGTCTCCGCAATAAATCTTTACGGTTTAATTGGAAACCTGATTCTTGAACTCCAGGGCAGCTATTCGAGTGCATTAGAAACATTTCCGATCACGTTTGCAAACCTCAGCAACGCCGCAGACAAAACAGTAACAATCCGGCCGGCAATAGGGGCAAGTAATCTGACAATTTCTGGTGCCTCGACATCTTCTATGATTATATTCAATGCGGGGGACTATATCACCATCGATGGAAGACCGGGAGGAACCGGTTCATCACAAGAATTGACAATTCAAAACATCGAGACATCCGGCGGTTCGGCAATTTCGTTCTCGAACGACGCAACAAATAATATCGTACGCTATTGCAAACTGAAATCGATCGATACGTTAGCTAACCGAGGCGTTGTATTTTTTGGTACAACGGCAATTGAAACCGGTGTGGGAAACGACAATAACACGATCGATCATTGCGATATCGATGCCTCTCAATCCGGGCTCGGTATATATTCTGTCGGTTCAACTGCAACAAACAGAAATAGCGGTAACGTCATCAGCAGCAACACTATTCATGATTTCTATCCTTTTCAATATTCAACGACAGCGTTGGCGGCAGGCGTATATCTTGGTTTAGGCAATAAGGAGTGGATAATCACTGGCAACAGTATTTATCAAACGGCGACGCGTCCGTACGTTAAACCAACAATTGGAGCGTCAGCGACATATTATGGAGTTGTCGTTAATGATCAATCGGATGGATACTCATTCGATATATCCAATAATTATATTGGGGGGAGTGCTGCGAACGCCGGCGGCAATGCATGGACGATGAGTGGAGCAATGAAATTCTGGGCCATCTATTTTGGCGGTACCAATACGAATGCACCAGCACCTTCCAGCATTCAGGGAAATACGATAACAAATATTAATATCTCATCGTCATTTCCTACGGTGAGTGATATATTCTCTGGCATCTATATCCAATACGGACCTGTGGATATCGGCACCACGACTGGGAACATCATCGGTTCTGAAACAACGACCGATGCAATTTCAATCACCCTAGCTTCTTCATCACCTGCGTTGTATGGGTGGGTCTCAGGTATTCGCAGAGTAAATAATCACAGCGGAAGCACTTCAAACAACATCGTAGGCGGATTTACGCTTGCTTCTCTGGATCCATCGGTTGCGATTTATTTTTATGGCATTTATGTTTCTGGTACCGGAAGTATCAGCAACAATATTATTGGAAACCGCACAGTGGCAAACAGCATCGTTAATAGTTCGGGAGGCAGCTTCACTGGAACAGGATTTATCTCCTACGGCATTTATGCCTCGACGGGTGGCCTCGTTGTATCTGGAAATACGATTGCCAATCTCAATTTCAGTTCGACCGGTTCAGGATGCCAGTTCATCGGCATCAATTCCATCAATGGCAGTTCATCGATCGAGCGTGCCATTGCCAATAATACGATCCGTGATATTACACTTGCAGGTACAAGCGCCACACTTATCACAGGAATAAAACTTACAGTACCTATTACTAGCGGCTATACGTATTCAATTTCTGGAAATCAGGTCTTTAATATCCAAAGTACACATACAACAGCGGCTGTTGGTCTGCGTGGTATTTGGATTATGGGATCGACGAAACCGGGTGTGGTGGAGAAAAATCTGATCCATGGATTATCCATGGCAACGAGTTCTGAAGCGACGGTAATGCTAGGATTCTATGTCAGAACAGGTTCTACGTTCCGGAACAACATTGTCCGGCTTGGCATAGATGCAAGCGGCAATTCAATAACCTCACCGATCAATATATGGGGATTCTATAAAGATATATCCTCTATCAACAACAGTTACTTTCACAATACAGTATATATCGGTGGGAGTGGTGTAACAACCGGAGCCAAAAGTACTTCTGCGTTTTGCAGCGCAGTGAGCACTGGAACAGATACGTTATGGAACAATATTTTCATGAACGCCCGTTCTTCCGTTGATTCCAGCGGAACACATTTTGCAATTTTGCTGCCCAATATAAATGTGATCAGCGACTATAATGTGTACTATGTCAATGGTAAGGGAGGAAACATTGCTTCCTTCGATAATGCGACAACTTCGTTGAATTCTATAAATGCGATCCGTGAGAGGTTGGTGCACCAGATTCACGAGAATCAGGAACTTCACTCTGCTGTCGGCGATCCACACTTTGTGAATACATCGGGAGCTGCGTTTGATCTTCACGTTCAATCCCCGACACCCGCCGAAGGATCTGGACTTCCTTTAGCATCTGTTACTACGGATTTTACCGGCAACTTGCGCAGCAGCTATACTCCAACCGATATCGGTGCATACGCAGGCACGTTCACGCTGGCTGACTATTTCACACCGAATATTTCATATACCAATCTGACTCCCGGCCGTGTTGGAAGTACACGGGTAGCCGCAGGCATAACAATTACCGATGTTGGTTCGGGTGTGCCTACGTCCGGCGGCTACAAACCGCGTATCTGGTTCCGTAACCAAACAAAGAGCAGTGCCTGGGCAAGTGTAGCGGGTGTGCTCCAATCCGGAAATGGAAATAATGGAGAGTGGAATTTTACCATCGACTATGCGCTGAGCGGTGGAACGCCAGCGATGGGAGATACGATTCAATATTATTTCACAGCTCAAGACCAGGAATCGACGCCGAATATTTGGTACAGTCCGTATGTGGGTGCAAACCATTCGGATGTTGCAGCACAAATATCGGCGCCGATTACACCGCAAACATACGTTATCCTCGGTGAATTGAGCGGCACATTGAACGTCCCCGGCGATTATTCATCATTGACAAAAAGCGATGGATTGTTCGCCGCTCTGAGAAATGCCGTGCTCGCGGGCGACCTGACAATCAACATTACTGCTGATCTTACTGAAGATGGAGCAATGTCATTAGCGAGTGTCTTTCAGGAGGTTCCAGGTACGTATCACCTCTCTATCCGACCGAACGGGACGACCGTGCGAACGATCTCCGGTGCTGGAGCATCGGGCTTGATTATGCTGGATGGTGTTCGGGATGTGGTGATTGATGGAAGGTATGGCGGCAGCGGGAAATATCTGTTGTTCAGGAATACAGCCAATGCACCGACGCTGACATTTTCTAATGATGCCAGTCTGAACACGATTGTTTCGTGCACATTCGAAGGTGCGCCTACATCAACAACAAAGGGCGTTGTTACATTCGCTGCCGGTTTTACGACAGGGAACAATCAAAACACGATCAGCGGATGCACTATCCGGAGCCGAAGTGATTCCTCGAGAACACCAATGATTGGAATTTTTTGTGTTCCGTTCGGTGACGTAGAGGGTACCGTAGGTGGTTCAAATAATTCTATTGTACAATGTGAGATCTTTGATTTTAGTATGTTTGGAATCATCGTCAATAGCGCGGTTCAGGAAGAGACTGGGAACACTACCGCGTATCAGAATTGGACTATTACCGGTAATACCATCTATGGACTGACGGAACAAACGAGTTCATCTCAATATCAGTCCGGTGTCCTGACTGGCATATCACTCACTTCTGGCGGAACAGCAAATACTATCTCCAACAATATAATCAGAGATCTTACCACAATTGATTATTATGTGAATGGCATTGTCGTCACAGGATCCACTGCCATCATCAGCGGCAACAAGCTCTATAATCTGGTGAGCAGGCCAGCCGGCGGATATATTTATGGCATTAATGTGACCGGTTCACAACCAGCGACGGTGAGAGTGTTCAACAACATCATTTCACTTGTCACCAACGATAGTTCCGGAGCATATGTCATCGGATTAGGAGATCAATATTATCATGATTTGGCAAAATCGTATTTTGAGTATAACACGGTTTACATTAGAGGAACGGCACCGGCAGATCCTTCAAACGGCCAATGGTCGTGTGGCTATTATCGGCAGGGATATGGAGAAAGTTATCTGCGGAACAACATTCTGATTTGCAAACGAGTGTACACCGGTGATCGGTACGAAAATCCCATTGCCGATGATCAAAGTGGTGGTGTGTTAATATCGAACTACAATTTCTGCGCAGGAAACGGATTCTGGGCAGGCAGTATTGGAATGTTGGATATTGCGGGGTGGCGGAGTGCCGGATATGGTGATTCTTCGTCGTGGGTTATGAGTGCCGATAGCATTACCACGGACAGTCTCTTTACCGATGCAGCCAACCATGATCTTAACATCAAAACAAATAGTCCGTACGCGTGGTACGTAAACGGCAAAGGCATCCCTCTTGCCAGTGTTGCGTCCGATTGGAATGGAACACCGCGCAGCGTATCTGTCGCAAATGGAGCGACAGATATCGGCATGGATGAATTTACGCCCTCCTCACTTCCACCGCTGGCGAAAGTAGACAAGTCCCCAATGCTCCGCGATTCTTCCATCTTCTCATTTGCGGGGAGGATGCTCGGAGTCGTCCGGTGGGATTCTACTGGAACGGTACCTGACTCAGTACAATTCCGCTACTATTCTGGAACGCCGCTTCCCGGTTCGCCAGAACAGAAGCATAGTGATGGTTATTGGGGAATTCAGGCAATTGGAGGATCCGGATATCGCTATGACCTCTCGCTCAACTTCGATGATGCAATACTCGGGACGATCATTTCGATAGATGCGATGAAAATGTTGAAGAGAGATGGTGGAGCATGGCAAATGCTCGGGAATTCAACCGTGAACCTCTCGAACAAAACAATCAGTGTTAAAGGATTAACATTGTTTTCAGAGTTTGCAATCGGTGATACCTCTAACGTCGTTACCCCGCCTGGTGCTGGAGTGTTTACGCCATCGAAAACGATTGTCAGCTTCGGAACAGTCAGAAGAGGTACTGTTAAAGTTGATAGCGTCTTCATTAAAAATACCGGCACCGATAGTCTTAAGATTACCTCTGTAGTATCGTCCAATACTCACTTTACGATTTCTCCAAAGGATACTGTGGTGAAAGTAGCGGATTCGATCCGTTATTTCATCACCTTCCATCCCGATGCTGTTGCTAAGGATACAGCGTTCATCCTGTTCTCCCATGGCTCACCGGTAAAGGTCGATACGGTGAAGGTAGTAGGCACGAGCATCTGGCCAATCTTCTCGGCTTCTGCTGATAGTATCCAGTTTCCGCGAACGCTGGTCGGTTCTTCGAAAGTGGATACATTGGCGGTGATCAATACAGGAACAGCGGATCTCATCATTACCTCAGTGACAAGCTCCGATACATCACAATTCAAAGTAGTACCACTCACTGATACCTTGAGCATCGGAGAGAAAGGGAAATTCGCTGTACGATTCATCCCTTCTTCACCGGGAAGTAAGAATGCAACAATAGTGTTTTCTCAGAATAGTCCACTGTCACCCTTTACACTGAAAATCAGCGGTATTGGAGGTGCGACAACTCCGCCGTGGTCGGTTGTACAAAACACCGGGAAAAATGCAAATATCGCCATTCCAAACTCCATTAATCCAGCCATTGGAAGCCAGGTGTTAAAGACAGGTGATGCAGTGGGTGTCTTCTTTAAGCGAAACGACAGTCTGTTCTGTGCAGGGTATACAGCATGGCAGGAAGGACAAAACGCTGCAATAACAGCATGGGGTGATAATGATCAAACGCCTATGAAGGATGGTTTGACAGAAGCTGAGTTGATGCAGTATAAAATATGGAGTGCGGAGCTTGATCGGGAGTATACAGCGAAAGTTCTCTATCAATCAGGCCCGAGTGTTAATTATCAGACGAATGGTATCTATGTCCTTAGTTCTCTGGTCGGAATGATAACGATAACACATAATATTGTTCTTCCTAAGGGTTGGAATATGATTTCGAGTTTTGTCATGCCGAAAGATACTCTAGTCGACACCCTGTTTGCAGCGGTGAAACTGCGCCTCACCATTATGAAAAACAATGGAGGACAAGTCTATTGGCCGGGGCAAAGCATTAATACAATCCAATCCTGGAATAAGTACCATGCCTATCAGATTTATATGCAGTCTAAAGATACGTTACGTTTTCTCGGCGAAGAGATCGATCCGCAACTGACACCGATCTCGCTGCCCCAGGGGTGGAATCTATCACCGTATTTACGCAATACCGAGATGCGTGTTGATTCGGCACTGAAAACAATTGAGAGTTCTTTAATCATCGTAAAGTCTGGCATTGGGAAAATTTACTGGCCGACGTTTGCCATTAATACGATCGGCACGATGAAGCCAGGTCAGGGCTACCAGTTCTATACCGTTGCATCATCAACGTTAACATATCCATCGAATACTGGAAGTGCACCGCCCACCGTTTTTACAAAGATCGCATTGGCGGAAGGTGAGACAATTGTTCTAGAGCCAACTCATTATAAACCAGGAAACACTGAAACCGGATCGAATGCGATCATATTGGTTCAGAATGGTAAATTAAATGACGGAGATGAAATTGGCGTTTGGACATCAATGAATAAGTTGGTCGGAAGCGGGATAGCTCTCCATGGGAAGGCAGTTGTGACAATATGGGGAGATAATTCTATGACCTCGGAATCAAAGGAAGGTGCATCGGAGGGAGAAGTATTAACACTAACTCGCTGGTCGCAGAAGGAAGAACCGGTCTCCATAATCTCATTGGTTAATGGACTGACGAATGCCGTGGAACCTTGTGTATTGTGCTATCGGGCCGATGCCCTTTGGATAGCGGATGTTAAAACGGCCGCAGAGATGATTCCGGTTCAATTTATACTTGACCAGAACTATCCGAATCCCTTCAACCCATCGACAACCATTCACTACGGCTTGCCGAAGGATGTGAAGGTTTCCTTGGACATCTATGACCTCCTTGGCAAGAAAGTTGCCTCGCTTGTAAATTCAGAGCAGAAAGCGGGTAATTATACTGTGGTGTTCCAGAATCAATCACTCTCAAGCGGAGTCTACTTCTATACGATTGTTGCTGGAGATTTTAAATCGACGAAGAAATTAGTCCTCTTAAAGTGAGCTGCCAGAGATAAGCGAAAAATGTTTACGTTATCGGCGGTGCCGGTCCGAGAAGTTCCGGACCGGCATCACCAGATCGATGAGTTTCTCACAGCATTGTACCATCCCGCTGCAAGCACATGTTGTCTGGTCAAACAATATTTTCCCTCCCGTCTCCTGTACCAAATCGCCCTCTGTTGCATGCTTAGGCAAAGGAGGTTTTTCGCTCAAAAGGGAGGAGTGATAATCCAAAAAAATATTCCTCCCGACCTGTTCTCTCGCCTCATTATTCGTTGTTTCTATCGTAACGCATGAAATGTTCCCGGCGAATAATTTTTTTCCTTTGTGATTTCAAGAATTGACTATGTACTTGAAATCAAGTACTATCATCACAGAGTCAACATGGGTTTGCTTGTTCTTGGTACCCTGAGAACAAATCATCCATTCGAATCCTCACTAACGATTCTGGGGAGTTTATCGTCCTAACGATACAAGAATCGATGCAAGATTATTTTCGTGACTACCATTCAATTCAATTGATGGAGGGATTTATGGGAGCACAGTTCGCCCGCCGAGCCATTACCCTGGCAATACTACTGGTTATCGCGCTCTTCCTGATGCAAGCAGAAGCGATTGCTGCACCGGGGAACGTTACATTGAATGTCCCTTCAGGAGCAACGGCTCATTCCCTGTTGCTTAGCTGGACGCAGAGCGCCGATACGATCTTTAAAGAGTATCGGTTGTACAGGAGTCTGACGACGCCGGTCACACAAAGTTCGCAACTGATCGCATCAATTACTTCTAAGAGTACAATCAGCTATAAAGATTCTTTATTGAGAGCAGGCACAAAGTATTATTATAAAGTCTTTGTGGTGGATACTCTTGGGGGGATAAGCACCGGGAGCAACGAAGTGAATGGCACCACAGTGCCGAATACATTCCCCTTTGCTGATGATATGGAAGGCAATACCGAACTCAATTATACTGCCGAAGGATTGTGGGGGCTCACAACAACTGCTGCGAACTCTCCAGGCAAAAGCTGGACAGACTCTCCGGTTGGCAATTACGCGAATACTGTCGATGCTTCTCTCAATCTTCCGATCAATCTGTCGAATGCCACGATGCCGATACTGACATTTTGGACCCGCTTTGGCACAGAGCCGAACGGTGATTTTGGACGAGTCGAGGTAAGCATTGGCACCGGGTGGACTGTTGCGGGGTATTGGACAGGAAGTCAAACGGCGTGGAAAAAAGTGACGTTGGATCTTACACAGTGGGCAGGCTCAAGCAATGTTACCGTACGCTTTCGGTTCACAACCAATGGCAATGCCACGGTAAGTGACGGCTGGTATATCGACGATGTAATGATTGCGGAAACGACAAATCCTACGTTGGGCTATCCCTTTTATGAAGCGTTTGATGATTCAACGTATATCACCAGATGGAACATGGCTCAGTGGCAAGTGGTCACCGATGGCAGAAGTGTGCCGGGGAGAGTTCATGATTCTCCGCAAGGAAATTATCTCCAGTCAGGGGGAACAGGCGCTTCGGATGATCCAAATAGTTTTACAAGCCTTACCACCGCGGGTACTATTGACCTCATCTCAGCCATTGAACCTGTGTTGACGTTCTGGCAAAAGTACGATTTAAAGTATTACAATGGCAGCTACCACTACGAAACCGATGCTGGTCGTGTCTACATTTCGACCAACAATGGATTACCGGGAACATGGGTCCAAATCTATTCTGTGTCGAACGCCGGACAAACCGCTAGCTGGCAGCGTGTTGAGGTCGATCTCTCACCGTACGTCGGAAACTCTTCGGTACGATTCCGTTTTGTTGTTGATGATCAGCGGGATCAAGATCCGAATACGTATGGTGATCAGTCAGAAAGTGGTGATGGTTGGTGGATCGATGACATTCGCATTGAAAATCGACCGGCGAAAGTTACGATGAATGCCCCTGCAAATGTTTCGATGCATGGTGTAACATTAAGCTGGACACAGAATACAGATACAGATTTTCAGCGGTATGAAATCTATCGAAATACTTCAACCGCCATCGACCGCTCCAGCCAGCTCATTGCGACAATCACAGATAAAGCTACAACCTCATACTACGATGTATCTCAGGTTTTACAGCCGACAAACTACTCCTATCGCGTCTACGTTCTCGATACACTCGAGACCGTCAGTACAGGAAGTACTATCGTTACCGCATCCTATTCGGTTCCAACGGTAACGTTTCCATTCGCTGATAGCGTCGATGTAGCTGCAGACACCACAAAATGGGCATGGAGCTCGCCATGGGGTCGCACCAACAGTAAATCGCATTCAGGTTCGTTCAGTTGGACAGACAGCCCGAATTCGAGTTATTCTCCCAACAGCAATACCGCACTCTCGACGAATATCAATCTTTCTTCAAGCACATCACCTGTGCTTACGTTCTGGCATCAGTACAGCCTGGAGACGAATGTCGATTATGGCTATGTCGAAATATCCACCAATGGAGGTTCTTCCTGGGCAGCGATACATACGGTGACGGGTATCGATACTTCGTGGAAACAGGTGCGGATCGATTTATCCGCCTATATTGGCAGCACCATCGGCCTGCGATTCCGGCTTATGTCCAGTGCATCAATGCACCTTGACGGCTGGTACATCGATGACATCGTGCTGAATGATGGGATACGAATTGTCGGCTATCCCTTCACAGAGGATTTTGAACAGGGATTCAACCGCTGGTTTGTTGAGAACCCATGGGGCCTTACACAGGATAATCCCCATGGCGGCAACAATGCAATGACAGACAGCCCCTCTGGAACCTATGCTGATAATTCAGACACCGAACTGCTGATGCATATCAATCTTGCCTTAGCGCAAATGCCTGTACTCAAGTTCTGGACACGCTTTAGTACCGAAGTGAATGTCGATTATGGAAGAGTAGAGGTGAACATCGGCTCGGGCTGGATTGTTGCGGGGTATTGGACTGGAACGCAATCGACATGGAAACAGATTTCTGTCGATCTCACGCCCTGGGCGGGATCCAGCGACGTTCAGATCCGGTGGCGTCTCACATCGAATGGATCCATGTTCAGCGATGGATGGTATATCGATGACATCTCCATAGCGGAATCCTCTATGCCAACGATGAGTTATCCCTTCATTGAGAGTTTCGACGATTCGACGAGCCGGGGGCGATGGTATTTCTCTCAATGGGAAATTGTGACTGATGGGAGAAGTGTGCCAGGGCGGGTTCATGACTCGCCAATGGGGAACTATCTCCAATCTGGCGGGTCCGGAGCATCGGATGAACCGAATAGCTTTACATCGTTGACAACTTCCGGTCTCATCGATCTCTCGACTGCTGTGGATCCCATTCTTTCCTTCTGGCAAAAGTACGATCTTAAGTACTACAATGGTAATTATCACTTCGAAACCGATGCTGGTCGTGTCTATATTTCCTCCAATCGGGGAGCACCCGGATCGTGGGCACAGCTTTACTCAGTGACAAACGCCGGTCAAACAGGTTCATGGCAGCGCGTTGATGTCGATCTCTCAGCGTATGTCGGACAATCGAATGTGCGGCTGCGATTTATCATGGATGATCAACGGGATCAGGATCCGAATACGTACGGTGATCAATCAGAAAGTGGTGATGGTTGGTGGATCGACGATATTCGCATTGAAAATCGTCCGACGAAAATAACGCTCGCTCCGCCCTCCCATGTGTCGATGCATGGGGCTAGCCTGAGTTGGAATAAGAATAATGACGGCGATTTCCGTCGGTATGAACTCTATCGGTATACAACAAATGCAGTCGATCGGTCGTCGCAACTGATCGCGACAATTTCCAATGCAGAACAAATAACATTTACCGATACCTATTCGGCAATTCACCCAACGCACTATTTCTATCGAATCTATGTTCTTGACACTCTTGGTACAGTGAGCCTAGGAAGCAACGTTGTCGAAGCAACATATGCTATTCCCACAGTGACATTTCCGTTCGTCAATGATGTTGAGACTGCTGCTGACACGGTAAAGTGGGCATGGGGAGATCCCTGGGGAAGAACATCAGTTCGGGTTCACTCCGGAAGTTATAGCTGGACTGATAGTCCAAACTCCAACTATCCTCCAAATGCAAATGCGGTGATGATGAACTTTGTCAGTCTCTCGGGCAGTACTTCTCCGGTGCTTACCTTCTGGCACTCTTATATGCTTGAGGAAGGGTATGACTATGGCTATGTTGAAGTCAGCACCGACAATGGCTCGACGTGGCAGGCGATTCATGCCGTCACAGGTATCGATACAGCGTGGAATCAGGAGCGTATCGATCTGTCAGTCTATACCGGCAGCACAATTGGTTTTCGGTTTAGGTTAACATCGAATGCATCGAACCAGCTCGACGGATGGTACATCGATGATATTCGAATTGAAAACGGTGCCCTCATCGCCGCTTACCCTTTTTCCGATAATGTCGAGAGCGGCAATCCTATTTGGTTTATGGATTCTCCATGGAGCATGACCAATATTGATGCCCATGGCGGACAAATGAGCTGGACTGATAGTCCGGCCGGCAGCTATACCAATAACACCGATAATAGCCTGAAACTTCACATTAATCTCTCACTGGCAAAAATGCCCGTACTGACATTTTGGACACGCTATGCAACCGAAGTCAACGTCGATTATTGCCGTGTCGAAGTGAACTCCGGAACAGGATGGACAATTGCGGGGTACTGGTCAGGATCGCAATCGACGTGGAGACAAATCCGTGTCGATTTATCTCAGTGGGCCGGCAGCAGCGATGTGCTTATCCGCTGGAGACTTACCTCGAACTCCGGAGGTGTGAGTGATGGGTGGTATATCGACGACATTGAAATCAAAGAGACCACGATTCCAAAACTTGTCTATCCTTTCCTCGATTCCTTCGATGATTCGACCACCTACTCGAAGTGGAATACTTCTCAATGGGATATCGTCACGGGAGGCAGAAGTCCGCAGGGAACAATTCACGACTCTCCTACGGGGAATTATCTCCAATCGGGAGGCACCGGAGCTTCTGATAATCCAAACAGCTTTGCTGCTCTCGTGAGCGCGAATGTGATCGATTTAAGCAGGGCAGTAAACCCCATACTCACGTTCTGGCAAAAATACGATTTGAAATTTTACAACGGAAACTATCATTTTGAAGCAGATTATGGGCGTGTCTATGTCTCTGCAAATTATGGCTTGCCCGGTACCTGGACACAACTTTACTCGGTAACGAATGCAGGACAAACATCTACCTGGCAGCAAGTCTCCATCAGTCTTTCGGTGTACGCCGGCCTGCCGAATGTCCGTTTAATGTTTGTTGTCGACGATCAACGAGATCAAGACCCGAATACCTATGGCGATCAGTCTGAAAGCGGCGGTGGGTGGTGGATCGATGACCTTCGTATTGGCGAAAATATCAGCGCAACAGCGGTCGTCGACTCCGCAATCGTCGAGAGCCCGGCTCAAACGACATCGACACCCGCTCAGCCGATAGAACGAATCTATGGCTTGGTGTACGAGCCAGCGAAAACAACGGTTGCAGGTCAGGGGGCTGGAATCCTTGCGCAACTGGGCCTTGGTCCCCATGGAAGCTATCCCAACGATACAACATGGAGCTGGATTAATGCAACATATCTGAACGATGCCGGCGGCTCCGATCGATACTTTGGTTCGCTCACCGCTCCATCGATTGGTACATACAGCTACACGTTCCGCTTCTCTGCCGATGGAGGCACAACGTGGATCTATGCAGATCTCAATGGCAATTACGAAGGCACAAATAGCTCTAATGGATTCTCCCCTGAAAAAACCGGAACGCTGGTTGTATCGAACCGCCCGGATATGCAGCTCTCATTAGATTCGATTCTGGTGTACTTGCCTGTCGGTTCCCTCCAGAATTGGAGCTTTTATCTCGGCAATGGCGGTGCCGATGCTCAGGGTCCGTTAGGATTCAACATACTCGAAAGTACCGATGGGACTAATCCAGCAGAGATTATCTGGTATGGAATTAACATTAGAAGCGGTTCTATCCTGCCGAAGAATCGTTCCGTTATCATGTTGACCTTTGATGCGACAGGATTAAAAACAGACACAACATATCGCGCCTACCTGGTGATCAACAGCAACGATCCCAACCGAAGTAAAGTCTCTGTTCCCGTTATCCTTCGCACAGTTGCATCGAGCACAACATTGCTTCGGGGTGTTGTGACAGATCTACAAGACCAAAGAATTTCAAACTTTGCCCGGGTGGAAGTGTTCCAGAATGGCTCGCTCGTTACCAGCGTGACCTCTGACGCAAACGGGAACTTTATTATCTATGGTTTATCCAACGGCATCTATGATTTGCGTGTTGTTTCAGAAGCCTTTTTCCCGAAATTGTTACCTTCCATCAGTGTGCCAATCAGTCCTGTAACGATTCGTCTCAGCAATATTCCGAAGCACTTTCCGACGAACAAGAGCATCAATGCATACAGTACGTCTGCCATGTTTGGAGGTAGCGGAGTTCGACCGGGAGATGTAATTACAGTCGCAGATCCAAGCGGAGTGTTCTGTGGCGTATTTATGGTGCACACTGCAGGACAATATGGTTTCATGCATGTTTATGGAGACGACGCTACAACACCGACAGTTGACGAAGGCGCGGTTGCGGGCGACACGCTGAAGTTCTTCATCAACGAATATCCGGCACAGACTCTTGGACCCGATGCGCCAAGATGGATGAGTGAAAACGCGGTCATCCAGGTTGCCCTTGCTGCACAGAACCTCGATATCATTCCCCTCGTATTGAACTGGAATCTCATCTCCTTTACATCGGTGCCGCCGAATGATTCCATTAAGGCTGTTCTCAACTCTATCGATGGGAAGTATTCACTCGTGAGCAGTTTTGATCTTTCGTGGGGAGGTGCGCGGACGTATGATCCTGCCCTGCCACAATTCAGTGATCTCTCCAAAATGGATGCACAGAATGGCTATTGGATCAAGCTGACTCAGGCAGATACATTACGCATTCCGGGTGAGCGAATAAACACCGATCTACCGCTGGCACTGGAACAGGGGTGGAACCTTATCCCCTACGTACCAGAGATTGCGCTCCCTGTTGCCACTGCACTCTCAAGTATCGCCGGCAAATACAGCATTGTCAGCGGATTTGAGAACGGAGCAAAAACATTTGTTCCCGGAAGCCCATTCAACGATCTTGCAGCAATGAAAAACGGCCTGGGCTATTGGGTGAAAACCAGCCAGCCGGTAGTAATGAATTATGCGGGGGGAACGATGGGTGCTCAGAAAATGGATGAACTCCTTCTTACTACATCGCTCGTCTCCAATCCTGTGCAGGCCACTCCGCTGTGGACGGACTACTACGGCTCGTTCACCATTGGCGGAAAACCTGTTCCACGAGGCGAAACGGTCGAAGCGTTTGATAACAACGGCATCAAGTGCGGAGAAGTTGTTGTTAAGACCGATGGGATCTATGGCTTCCTCCATGTCTATGGCGATGATCCGAACACACCGGGTATCGACGAAGGGGCGAGACCGGGCGATGTGATAACCTTGAAATATCGCAGCCAGATTATTGCACAGATGGAGTTGAAAGAATTACGATGGAATGGCGATCACACCTCACGCCGATTCGATGTCTCCATCGCTCAACTCGGTGAGAGTAATAGCCTTCTCCCGACGACGTATGACTTATTACAGAACTATCCGAACCCCTTCAATCCGACGACGCGCATCCGATATCAAATGCCGGAGGATGGTATCGTCACGGTGAAGATCTTCGATGTGCTTGGACGTGAGGTCCGCTCATTGGTGAATGAGCAGCAGAAGGCGGGCTTCTATTCACTGGAATGGGATGGGAAGAACAGCTATGGCTTAGATGTCTCCGCCGGCACCTACTTCTGCCGGATGCAGTCAGGACAATTCTCTAAATCGATGAAAATGGTCTTCGTAAAGTAACAGAAGACCGATGGGTGAGCAGGCACAACGATGAACCCAGACTCTATCATGAGGAATGAGGAGAATTGACTTGAAAAAACGATGGAAAATAGTATTGCTGCTGATGGGAGGAGTGGTCAGCTTGTTGCAGGGACAAGTTGTACCGACCACAACATGGACAGACTTCTACAGCAGCAACACAACGCTGAATGGCTCACCAATACAGGTTGGGGCAGTGATAGAAGCCTTCGATGCGCAGGGAGTATTGTGCGGCCAATTTACTGTGACAACAGCGGGGATGTATGGATACCTCCATGTGTATGGTGATGATCCAACCACGACAGGTGTGGACGAAGGAGCAAGCCCGGGAGATACGATTCGCTTTAAGATCAATGGAACGCCGGCAACATCAACGGTGGCAGCAATCTGGGTTGCCGGCAATCCCGGAGCAATCCTGCAGATCGATCTCACAGCGATATCGGAGATCCGTCACAGCATTGTGCTGCCGCAAGGCTGGAATATGGTGTCGAGCTTTGTGACACCGAAGTACTCACATCTTGACAGCGTATTTTCGAAACTGAAGACGAGGATGGTGATCGCCAAGAATGGAGCAGGTCAGATCTATTGGCCGGGCTTTAGTATAAACACGATTGTAAACTGGAACATTCGTCACGGTTATCAGATCTATATGCTGATGGGAGATACGCTGCATATAAGTGGAAGTGATGTTGATCCTCAGCAGAATTCATTCTCGCTTCCTCAAGGGTGGAATATGATCTCGTATCTCCGAAACAGTCCAAAGCGAGCCGATTCGGCACTTGCAACCCTAACAGGGAGTCTGGTGATAGCGAAGAATGGAGCGGGACAGATCTATTGGCCTTCCTTTAATATCAACACCATGGGGAATATGAAGCCGGGACAGGGATACCAGATGTATCTTTCGAGTTCTGCGACATTGACATATCCGGCGAATACGAGTCCTGCACCTCCAACGATACTTACGAAGAGAATGATGGCGGAGGATGCATCAGCGAATCCTCAACCTACAATTTATAGAACAGAGAACACCAAGACTGGTTCCAATGCAACGCTATTGATAGTTGGGAATGGGATTAAGGATGGAGAAGAGGTTGGAGTCTGGACGCAGGAGAAGAAGCTTGTGGGGAGCGGCGTTGTAACGAACGGAATAGCATTGGTAACGATTTGGGGAGATGATGAAATGACAGAAGGGATGAATGAGGGAGCGGGTGAGGGGGAGAAGTTAACGATGAGTGTGTGGTCGGGGAAAGAACGGGAGTTGAAGATTGGCAGTCTTACCAACGGCCTAACGAACCTTATAGAAGGAAAGGAATTACGATATAAAAAGGATGGTGTCTGGATAGCACGGGTTGATGAAGTGGAGGAGACAGTGCCGGAGAGGTTTGTGCTCGAACAAAACTATCCGAATCCGTTCAATCCATCGTCAACGATTCAGTATCAGCTTCCCGTGTCTGCTCACGTCTGGCTGAAAATCTTCAACACGCTCGGGCAGGAAGTTGCAATGATCGTTGACGAAGTAAAAGAGCCAGGTCGATATCAGGTCCATTGGTCAGCGAACATACCCAGTGGACTTTATTTTTATCAACTGAAGGCTGGCAGCTATATTGAGACCAGAAAGATGATTGTCTTGCGTTGATCATTGGTATCCACGATGCCTCGTGTAATACGGTAAGAATATCTTTTTGACACGCCCATGTTTTGCATAGGAACCCTAGCTTACCAGGCAATGCATTGGAGCAGTATGACCAATCGCCATCATTCTGTCCCAGAACATCGCCATTGCTTCATTGGTTTACGAAATGGGATTTTATCATTCGGAACGGAGAAGTACTTGCCTTTGATTGCAGAGTATGTTAGGTTTAAGACGAACAAGGATGAATCGTTGATTAGAGAGCAGCATAGATTAGGATAGAGTGTTCCCTGGGGAATCACGATTGATATCGTCACGTTAGCATTATCGGAAAATCATCTATTAATCGAGGAGCGAAGGCATGACAACTGTCCGACATCTCTTACAAAATAAAGCGGAAGGACTCTGGACAATTTCACCGGGTGCGATGGTTATCGATGGCCTTAAATTGATGGCCGAGAAAAATATCGGTGCCTTGATTGTAGTGGAAGGAGAACAATTAGCAGGCATATTTTCTGAGCGTGATTATGCCAGAAAGATTATTCTCAAGGGAAGATTTTCTCATGATACAACCGTAAAAGATATTATGACCTCCGATGTTGTTTCTGTTAAGCTGGATCAATCGATTGAAGAATGTATGATGCTCCTGAGCAATTATCGGATTCGCCATCTCCCTGTCGTTGAGAATGAGAAACTTATCGGTATAATCTCCATTGGCGATGTTGTGAAAGCTCTTCTAACGGACAAAGAATCGACAATCAAGCATCTCGAAAATTATATCACAGGTGCCCGTTAGGAACAGTTGAGCCTGTGACGTGGTAACATAAAAGAATGGTGAAGTACCCTGGATGAAAATGTGTTAGTCATGCAGGGTATTATTTTTTGGCTCCTGAGCTGAGTCGATCAATATTTCTGGTATCATTCATAGCATCTTGGAATCACTTCCTTATGGAATGGCAGTATAGACCAGTGTTCCTCGAATGGTTCTATCGAGGATCTGTCATGCGGAATATCTCAATACCTTGTGATAGATTCCAAACAGAGTCACTTTGGAATCACTGTTCTTTCCTATTTAGGGAGAGATTTATCTAATTCCCCTCTTATAAATCCAAACTCTTCATTATCCAGATAATTCTCACATTCTAGAAAAGTCGTTCTTCTCCGAATTTGCCAATAAATGAGGCCTCCTTTTCACCTTGCTTTTTCTTGTGGAATTCACCTTTTTTACCTTATCACATCTGAAACGTATCAATACTAGTGAGAGAATCAGAGACCGATATATTCAGCGGTAATGCTCCCGCCGGGCAAGGTATGCCGGGGGTTGAAGAGGTAGCCGATTTCGATTCCTTCGAGCGGTTGGTGCGTCAGTATCAACCGTATGCTTTTTCTCTCGCTATGAGATTCCTCTGTGATGAATCCGAAGCGTCCGATGTTGTTCAGGATGCCTTTATTCGTGTCTGGAAGCATCTCGATCGATATGATCGTGGAAAGAAATTCTCAACCTGGCTCTATTCGATTGTGACGAATCTCTGTCTCGATCGTTTTCGTTCACTGAAGCGGCGAAGGTTTTTGTTCATCTCACGGGAACAGTATCCGGAGCTGGAAGAACTTCCGGATAAGAGGGATTGGGAAACAATACGTACATACGAAGAGTTAGCTGCTCTCATAAATAAACTGGCGGGTTGCCTTTCAAAAAAACAGAGACTTGTGTTTACGCTGAGAGACCTTCAGGATTTGACAATAGAAGAGGTTGTTGAAATTACAGGGATGTCGATCGGCAGTGTGAAAATGAATCTCCATTTTGCCCGCAAAGCATTGCGGGATTTACTGGCGCGGCGATATGGAATTACAAGGATTGACCTATGAATTGTTACCAGTTTCAACAGTTGCTTCACCTGAACAGGCCGGGCGAACGCAATGAACGGGAAACGATAGAACTTCGCGAACACCTCGCTGCGTGCAAGCGATGCTCACTCGAGCAGCAACAAATCGATAATGTTGGCCCAATGCTAGAAACTCTCGGTTCACTAATGCCTGTACATGAACATGCAGAGCAACTCACTGCGGAGATCATGAGGAGAGTGCGCGCCGTGGAGGCTCCGGCTCGAGAAAATAATCTGACAGATCGGCTGTTTGATTTCTTTCTTCGACCGGCGGTACGGTTTGCCACCATGGCACTATCATTTGCAGCAATCGGGATCTTCACATTTCAATGCCTGAATGTGTTGAGCGATATTCGTGTCCTTGAATCGACAGTGAATCAGGCGACACAGGCTACTGCATCATCAGAAATTTCCTATTCGGTGGATTCTGAACACATACAGGAACTTGCCCAATCACCGGTGCTCCATCAATTCATTCCACCGGGACGCTCAACGGCGGCCAAAGGCCGGATCAGCATCAGTCAACGCGATATTGCCATGATACTTTCCTCCTCTGGATTTCGGTCGTTAACCACAACGACAGCATCTTCAATGATTCAGGTCGATAAAGATAGACTTGACAACATTCTGAAGGATGTCATTAACAACGCAACCAATATTATCCATCTCGCACAATAAGAGGTGTCTCCATGCGCACATTTAAGATTACGATACTTATCATCATATCCGGCTTTGCTTTCCTGCTGCAGGGATGCCTCGATATCAATTCTATCAGTCAGGTGAATAGCGATGGATCGATTCTCCGCACCATAGTCATTACTGGTGATTCCACTGCAATCTTTACCGGTAAGTATCCCTTTATGATAGACTCAACATGGGAGAGAACAACAGAATTTATACAGGAGAAAAAACAATACAAACTGACAGTGAAAAAATTGTTTCGCACTGTCGAGGATATGAATGCCGCTCTCTCCGGTGTCTTCAGCAAGACACTTCAATACCGGTTTGAGTTTGAGAAGAGTTTCCAATGGTTCTTTACGGTTTATCGATACAATGAAGTAAATATCCCATTTATACAATACAGATCAATCCCATTATCTGATTTTGTCACTGCAGAAGAAATCGAATCCTATCGCAAGTATCAGATTGATAAAATACCATTTCAGTCAAAAGAAGACAGTCTCTCCCTTATCGCATCTGCCGAGCGTGGAGAGGAGTGGGAGTCACGGAATCGTTTTGAAGCCATTTTCAAAGTATTTCTGAGCGGAGTGCAATCTCTGAATAATCCTTCACTCGTTGTATCATCTGTTGAACAAAGAAAAGAGTTTCTCTATAAAGGATCAGTGGAAGAGAGCGATAACTTTAAAGAAAAGAAACTGGACTCTCTCCGATTTATTTTTGCATCTCTGCTGAAGTCTTCCTTGGTTCATCAAGTGTGGGAAGCTCAAGCGAAGGAATTTACTGAGATTAAAGAAAAATTGACCTTCGAAGAGAAGACGGGTGAAAACTCTTACACCACCAGTGTGGTTATGCCCGGATTGATTACAAAAACGAATGCCGGCACTATTGAAGGAAACAAAGCGACATGGAAGGATTTTCTTGAGTATTCAAAAATATTCGAATACACCATGTGGGTGGAATCGCGGCAAGTCAATTGGTGGGCAGTAATCCTGACCGGTGTGATTGTCTCTGCACTGTTGATTGGTGTCGCTGTATCGATGATAGCAAAGAGAAAACGGCGGTAACATCATGTTTATCAAATTATATGACTACTCTATTGTATGAGTTCACTCATATGTGATGTGTGGGCAGTGCCTGAGAGGGTCGGTCTGGATACTTGGAATAATTGTAAAGTCTCTGGTAAATGGTATTCGATTAGGAAAACACACATGAATCGAACAGGCCTATCGCTCTACTCCGTTCTGGCGGCATTCTGTGTATTGTGGTTCAATACGACTGGTGTGATGTCGCAAACAATCAGCGGAGAGAAATCACAGTACGATGATCTCCCCAATGTTTTTATCGATTGCTTTTTCTGTCCGATCGACTACTTCAAGAAGGAGATGGCATTCGTCAATTATGTCCGTGATGCCAGCCAGGCGGATGTCTTTGTCAGCCTCACCGAAAGAAGAACGGCAAGTGATGGGACCGAACATACTTTCACCATTATTGGACAGAATCGATTCGCAGGGATGAGTGATACCCTCAAATGCTTTACGAACAATTCAGACGCAGAAGAGACTATTCGTGCTGAACAGGTGAGGGTGTTAAAGATTGGATTAGCACGGTACGCACTCCGTACCTCTGGATCGAAAATGCTCTCATTGCTCTCAACTCAACCAGGTGTTCTTCAATCCGTTGAAGATCCCTGGAATCATTGGGTGTTTACCTTTTCGGTAGATGGTTCACTCAATGGCGAGGAACAAAGAACCACAAGCAATTACTCGGGGCGATTCAGTATCAAGAGGATTATGGAACAATGGAAGGTGGCTCTGGAGGGCCATATCTCAGCGCAGGAAAACAGGTACCTGGCAAGCCCCGGTACTATCATAAGTCTCCAGCGCGATCGCGGACTGGATAGTTGGGCCGTCCGAAGTATCGATGATCACTGGTCAGTTGGATGGGCTGCCTCGATAGGCTCCTCCACTTACACCAATGTCCGGATTTCGGGCAAGCTGATAAGTGGAATTGAATACAATATCTTTCCATACACCGTATCGACACGAAAGGAACTTCGTTTGAATTATATTCTTCAGGGATCGAGAATCTGGTACAATGAAGAGACCGTCTATAGTAAACTATCAGAGGGACTCCTCCAGCACTCGTTCGGTCTCAACTTGAGTATCAAACAGATTTGGGGTTCGGCGAACAGCTCGATCTCCCTCTCGCAGTATCTCCATGATCTGTCGAAGAATCAGATAGGTGTAAATCTCTGGTTGTCGGTGAGGCTGGCGGAAGGATTCTCAGCAAACATTTCCGCCAATTACTCGCAGATCCATGACCAGTTATCGCTTCCAAAAGGGAGTGTGAGTACAGAAGACTTGCTTCTTCGAAGGAGGGAATTGGAGACGAACTATAATTATTCGACCTCCATCGGCCTCAGCTACAGCTTTGGATCAATCTACAGTACCATCGTCAATCCACGGTTTGGATTGTAATGCCCATTCAGTGTGGATGAGAAATCGAATAGATAGCATTACCAACTCACATCACGCAAAAAAGAAAAATCATCAATCAATCTGGTTCTCATTAGCAAATCTAAAACCACCCCATATCCCTTGCCAAGCAGGGGGAAAAGGGGAGGTCAAAAACAAGATTAAACGCTTCAATCAAATAGATTCTTCTTCCTGCGTAACGTCAGTTATTAAAACAAGTCCATCTGTGGATCGAATAACCTGCCTTTGTCCAATTTCTTTTTAAGCTTATTCAGCCGGCTATTGACCCCGGTAAGTTTGCGGAGAGCATCCTGAGCGGAGAGTTGATGAGTTCTGGTGAATTCAATTTCTCGTCGTAATTGAGCCTGAAGAACCAGCAATTGAGTAAGTTCAGTCTCAACGGTTATTTGTCGCTGACTCTTGTCCTTCATTGAACTAAAGGTAGCTATTTACCATATTAGGTTCCACAAGGATATCGACTTACTTTTCTGGATGGAGTGCGATGGGATTGGTTTCGATGGCAGGAGCTTCCGGAGCCTCTTTTTTTGCCAATTCAGAATTTATTGAAGCAGTCTTACAATCCTTTTTCTTCATAGATAGACTATGCTGTACCGCAATGGTGGAAAGAACAATTCCCAATTACATTCGTTTTATGCTATATTACCCCGGTCTCTATATTTATCCAAATCTATAGTAAAGAGTTAATGATTCAATGCATCCAAGCAATTGCCATAGAGACACTGAGAACACAGAGGTATCTATTAAGATTCCCTTAAAATTACGCATTTAGACATCGCTGCATTCTCTTTTCTCTGTGTGCTCTGCGTCTCAGTGGCTGAGGTACTACGCAAAGAGTTACAAGAAAGGCGGCTGGCATTTCTTGGGAGATAATCGAAGTATCGAAACTGAACATTTTTCAAACAGACTTGGCTTGTCACATCATATCAATTCACTATTGGAGGTCAAACGTATGCGAAAACAACAATCACGATGGATGAATGGAGTGGTATGGACGGTCTTCGTCGTCATGCTTGGACTCATGGTTGGCAGTGTTATTGCACAGGATCGTCTTCCTTCGATGCCGGGGTATGAGCAGTACAAAAAGATGAGTCCGGAGATTAGGGACTCTGTGAAACTGGGCTCTTTCTCCGTCATCTGGAAGGATGATAGTAAATCTTTCGAGTATAGACGGGACGGTAAGACCTATCGTTATGATATTAAAACCCGCAAAGCGACTGAAGTGAAGGGTGCCGTTGCCCCAGCAGCCGCACCGATGGGTCGACCGGGAGGCCGCCAGATGTCAAGGTTTGCGGGGAGTGGACCGCGTCCGGAGCGCGGCCGGCAATATATTGCTGCAATTTCTCCTGATGGGAAACGGAAAGCATTTTATCGAAACCGCAATTTCTGGATCAGCGACTCCAGCGGTGCGAACGAATTTGCCGTTACAACTGAGGGTAATGAAAAAGCTCGGATTAAATACGGAACGGCAAGCTGGGTGTATGGAGAAGAGCTGAATCAAGTAACGGCGATGTGGTGGTCACCCAATAGCAAAAAGGTTGCATACTATCGCTTCGATGAAAGTCAGATAAAGGATTATTACCTGCAATTCAAACAAATCGAGCTGCAGGATAGCATGGATATCGAACCATACACCAAGGTTGGCGCACCCAATCCGGTGGTGGATATTTATGTCTATGATCTTGACACAAAGAATATCGTAAAGGTAGATGTGCGGGACGAGAAGCCGTTTGATAATAACGTTGTCGGCCACTATATCTATGGAATTTCCTGGACCACGGATGGAAGTGAATTGCTATTCCATCGGACAAACCGGCGGCAGAATATTATGGAATTGACAGCGGCAGATCCGACATCAGGAAAATGCCGTGTTATTGTTCACGAGGAATGGCTGCCCAGCTTCACAGAAAACACGCCCTTCATGCAATTTATGAAGGATAACAAGCGGTTCATCTGGATGTCCGAGCGGAATGGATTTAATAATTATTATCTCTACGACCTCAGCGGCAAGCTGCTGTCGACACTTACGAATCATCAATTTGAAGTCGCCAATATTGTGCGCGTCGATGAGGATGCTAAGTTGATCTACTACATGGCCCGTGACGGTGACAATCCTATGAAACTCCAATTGCATCGGGTCGGCCTCGATGGCAAAGGCGATGTGCGGCTTACCGATCCGGCATACAACCACACCGTGAACGTTTCACCTGATGGCAAATACTTCGTCGATGTTGCTCAAACCCACGATAGTCCTCCCTTTTCGCGGTTAATGGATATCAAAGGGAAAGTAGTGGACGAACTGGTGAAGAGTGATATGACAAAATTTGAGCAACTCGGGTTAAAAAAAGTGGAGTTGATTACATTCAAGGCTGCAGATGGGAAAACCGATCTTCATGGCATGTTGAATTTTCCATCGAACTTCGATCCGAATAAGAAATACCCGGTGCTTGTCAGTGTCTATGGCGGACCCGCGACGAATGCAGCACGGGAAACGTTCTCTATACCTTCTGCAATGGCAGAATATGGATTTCTGGTTGCATCATTCGATGCGCGCAGTGCCGGCGGGCGCGGCAAGCGCTTCCTGGATCAATACTACGGTCATTTTGGGATTGTCGAAATGGATGATTTTGCAGAAGGGGTGAAATCTCTGTGGAACAGGCCGTATGTCAATAAAGAAAAGGTCGGAATTTTCGGGACGTCGTTTGGTGGAACCTCTTCAGCTACTTGTCTCTTGCGATTTCCCGATGTGTTTCACGCGGCAGTCGCCAATTCCGGTGTCTACGATTTCCGGAACTACGATAATATCTATACCGAACGCTATATGGGTTTAGTCCCAGAAGATAAAGCCGGTTATGATGCAGGCAACACGTTGAACTTCGTCAATAATTTAAAAGGCCACTTGATGATTTACTACGGGACATCTGATAATAATGTTCATCCTTCAAATTCTATGCAGCTCATCAATTTATTGCAAATAGCAAAGAAGAGCTTCGAGGTTCAGGTCGGTCCGGATAGAGGCCACACCGCTGTCAATCAGGAACGCATGATGGAATTCTTTATCGAGAATCTGGTTTTGAGATAAGTCTTCTCGAACTGTTTCTGGATCTATTCCAACTGAAAGGTAGGGAGCGCCCCACATCGTGGGGCGCTTGTTTGGCTATGAATAGACCATACTACGCCAATAAACTGTCTTCTGTCTGCTCTCTGCAGTCTGTGCTCTGCAATCTCTATACTTTATACTTACTGCAATATATTTTCTACTTTATCCATTACACTTCTTACCATAAAACCTCGTTGATTTTGGTTGAGGGTTTCCTTACTATTAATCAGGATCAAATGGAAAGAAAAGAGGCTTGATCGCAGCTTATCATTCCAATCATCGTTCAAGAGCAGGCGAGATTTGTGATCATGCGTTCGAAGTATCAGACTATGGATAATAGAATACCAATTATCGTCGAAGGGAAGGACAACCCATTCCACGAGAGGAGAAGCTATGCCAACAATTGATCTTCATGATTTTATCAATCAGCTTCACTCACAATTTCCCAAGTTGAAGAATTACGATGAGACACGGATCCTCAGCATTTTGATGGAGGCAGGGATGAATGTTGAATTCGAATTTGACGCCGATGGGAATACACTTGTGAAATATGATGATATGACTCCAGAAATAAAAGAGAAACTCGTACATATCTAAACCATCATTCACTTCGTACACTCTGTATTTTAAGCTTCATACTTCTCTGTACCGTCCGAATACCGCTCTCCCGGGTCTTCAAACACTATCAATGCTCGTCTTAGAATATTGCTGCTCTTGGATTAGAAAGGGCAGATGCTGTAACAAACTATTCTTTCAAGATGAATATTCGAAAAGTGCAGGCCTAAAAATTAAAATCCAATTGCGGGGTGAGGAAATGTGCGTTTGCGGTCCTGGACTTCAACCGCTCAATTATTTTATCAAGAGAGGCAATCTTCCGTTCAGCGGCAGCCGGACTCAGATTATTCCGTCTGGCAAATTCAATTTCGCGGTGGAGTTGATTGTGTTGTCCAATGAGCCGGTTCAGTTCGGACTGCAATAAACCGATGTTGTTCTGGAGGTCTTCAATCATATGGGCAAAAATAATAAAACATAATGTAAGATATCATGTCCTGCGAATGCCTCAATCCCAATTCGCGAGATGGATTTATTGAACTTCCGAATCGCATCCAGAACCAGCGTAAGCCCAGTGCACTCACTGAGCCGGCAAGATGACAATATCCTTTTTTCGGTTTGTTGGCTGCACACGTAATTGAACCAGCGTTCCCTGTTTCACCGAAGCCTCGATAAGTGTGTTGAATGGAGCATGAAGTTTAAAATCGGCGCTCCACTCTTTTGGCCAGGCAGGCAAAAGATAAATCTTGTTTCCATCCGTTTGGATCAACATCGACTGTAACGTTTTCATTAAGACACTTCCATGGTCCTGGTCTGGAATCCAGTCATAGTTCGGCCCCCAGAATGTAGGAAAGCGCGAGCCCTTATTTGTATTGCGTGCACGGCTCACAAGATAATTGCGGGCCGAATCTGCAAATCCCAGGTAGGCCATAAAGATATCATCCTGGCGCCAGCCGGAGTTTCCTTTATCCCACCGGTGTTTGAGAGCCTCAATACCAAGACTGCTATTTGGCTTTTCAAATGAGATCAGCCGGAAGGGAAATACGGCGTAGAGTTCAGGATTTTCAATATTTTGTTTTTTCGCGAAGAGTGAAGCGGGAGCAAGCATTACTGTGTCATTCACCGATCGGGTAGGGAGGCCGGGAAGTTTCTTTTTTAATTCAGCCCAGAATGATCGCTCTTTGATTGTTGTCAAGTGATCAGGCATTGCCAGTAATCGTTCGATCACCGAGTGAAGGCCGGCTACTTCCGGCATCGGATTGGTACACTCCCACCAGGTTTCAAGCGCCTGTGAAGGATGCATAACGAGTGTGCCGAATTCATTGGTGGCATAATGTTGGTCGAAAAATGAAAGGATATCACGGGCTGTCGGGAGAACCATTTCTCTGAGGAACCGGCCATCGAGTGTATGATCGTAATACTCCAACATCAGGTAGACGAGTTCAAGGCCGGAAACCCACTCCCACTTATGCCAGCCGCTGTTCTGCAGCTTGTCCGTCCGTTCTTGTGCGGGTGTCCATCCATACGACTCCGAGAACACATCACCCCAGAAATAGATGCACTCCGGAATATAGGCACCGTCATGATTGAAGTAGGCACGAGTCCGATAGTTGAATAATGGCATAAGGTCTTTGCCATACATTCGGAACAATGGTTCTGTTAAATCGAAATCTCCAGAGGCGCACATGCTGAAGTAGGGGAGACGGGTATTCTGCCACCAGTACCCCGGACCCCACTGCCGATAATCAGCATCACCCGGCTTGCCGGGGAATGGTACGGTAAAAATTGATCCGTTAAACTTGATAGGAAATTGACCCCGGCCTGCGCATGCAGTAATGAATCGCTGCAGTGCATAGGCCCGGCTCACGGTGTAACCATCGCTCTCCATTGATGAATCGTTTTTCGGCGACGAAGTTACTATAATCCAGCTTCGATTCCAGAATTTTTTCCACCATTGCACATGGTCTTTCCACAGTGTGTTGAAACCAACACGTTCGCTTTCCCTCTGTTGCTTCTCAATAGCCCCGAGCCACTTGTGTGGTGTGGAGGGATGCTGAGTGAGCACATAAATCGCAAAATGGTGTCTCTTCGAAGAGGTGGATTGCAGAGCGACATCGTCAACACGCTTTGCCTTTTCGCATGTGATGAGTGCACCAAACGTTCGGTGCAATAAGGGATCGGGGCGATTGAATCCTTGTACTCCCTGGATTTCGGCACCGAGTGCAGGGCCAATCGATTTCGAGTTGTGATGATACCACCCAATGCGGTCGGGAAGATTTCTTAGGAGGGAATCCGGTGCTACAATCGTTGGCGCGTGCTGCTGGTTCTTCTGTGTTCGATCAAGCAGAACATCACTCACTTCAATGGAACGCAGTGTATCCGACGCTGTTCTCCAAAGTTCGATGGAGGCGACAGGTGTCGTGATTAGTGTGCTCTCTATTTCAATGTGAATAACAGGATGATTGGCATCTACCCAGAGCCGAAGTGTGGTGAAAGCTTTCTGTTCTCCATACCGAATTGTGATTGATCCATCAGGCAGGTTCAGCGTTTGAAGAAAGGCCTTCAGAGGCTGTTCAGGTTTGGGATTAATTGACAGGCGCACTCTGCCAACTTTCAGTAACCTTCCATAGTCATCCCAACTGTCTGTTTTCCCAATATAGAAGACGAGATCCCCGGATTCCTCCACCCACGCGTTCAGGCCGATATCACCATTCCCAAGCGGCATTGAGCCGTTGTAATCCTTGCTCGGCGAATCCCAGCGTACATTGTATTGTGCGGCTTTTGCTCTCCCATCTTCAATTTGAAGTATCGGTACCGATGTGCAAATGGAATTAAGCAGCAGTATCGTAATCAGAATGAAGGGTGTTCTCATGGCAGGGGTATTCCTTTCTTATTCATGCTGAACAGTAGCGCTCTTGTTCACGAATTGCCTGTCGAGAAAAAGCTGAAGGGAAGATAGTATCAAAGTACTCTTTATTCAAGAGTCAGGAATCGTTAGCAAGAACAATGGCCATGATAATCTATGAGATGGCTCTTGCCCGGAAGTCATTTTGTTTTTGATATTGAATATGGTATTATAGTCCTAAATAATAGTGTCTCAATTTCTTAGGAGAATATATGGAATCTGAACAGAACTATAAAAGAGTATTTCTCGCCGGCAGTTTCTGGAACTGGGGGGTCTCGATTCCCTTGTTTGCGCTCGTCTGGTATCTTCCGACGATGATCAAAATTGCAGATCCACTTTATCCAATTTTCATCTATTTCAACTTGATGACGGTGAGCATGTTTGGCTGTGTGCAGTATACTGTCTCAAAGAATCCCCCAGGATTACGGGGATTTGTCAAAATACTTGCCTGGTCGAAGTTTCTCACCTTCTTCATCTTTGTTGGTGCTGTGGCGATGCTGAAGATGCCCTCCGAACTCACACAATTCCTTGCTGGTGGAATGGTGATTGACCTCTTGTTTGGGATCTTGTTCTGGCGCTATCTGGTGTTTTCGAAACGAAATATTGCTTAGGCAAAACTCTTTCTTCAAAAAGATACTCTTTATTCATGATCGATTGATTTTCTGAAAATGCTCGATATCCAAAAGATTCTCTCTGCCGAATTAACCATCAATCTTTCACAAGTTCAAAGTGCCCTTCAGCTTCGCGAGGAAGGGGGAACGATCCCGTTTATTGCACGGTACCGGAAGGAACGGACAGGTGAAATGGACGAGACGCAACTCCGTGCCCTTTTCGATCGTTTAGACTATCTGGAGGAATTGGAGGAACGCAAAGCATCGATTCTGAAATCGATTGAAGAACAGGGCGAGCTCACCGATGAACTCCGGAGCAAGATTGAATCATGCCTCTTAAAAATGGAACTGGAGGATCTCTATCTTCCTTACAAGCCGAAGAAGCGCACACGTGCAACAGTTGCCCGGGAGAAGGGGCTTGAACCTTTTGCCGAGTATATCCGCTCGATCAACACTCCTGAAGCTAAAAGGGTAGATCTCCAGAAAGAAGCTGAACGCTATCTCTCTGAGGAACTCGGCGTGATTACGGTACAAGATGCTTTTGCCGGAGCTTCGGATATTCTAGCGGAAGAAGTTGCCGAGACAGCCGACTATCGCCAGCATCTCCGGGAATTTCTCCTGAACGAAGGAGTATTCATCTCAACGATCGATGATGAGAAATATCCTCTCGGCACTACAAAATATGAAATGTACAGAAGCTACAAGCAGAAGGTAAAAGACATTCAGCCGCATAACATGCTCGCCCTTCGCCGCGGGGAAGAGGAAGAGATTGTAATGTTCGGAGTACAATTCGATGAGGCATACTGCGAACAGTATCTCGAAGCGCAAGTGATCAAAACGCGGGATGCGGGCGTAAGGGAGTTTTATCGCGAGATGCTGGGGGATGCCTTCAAACGCTTGATGCGAACGACATTGGTTGGGGAAGTTCGTTATGAGAAGAAGCAAGCCGCCGATTGTGAATCAATAAAGACCTTCGAAGCGAACCTGCGTGAACTTCTCCTTGCCTCACCGGCAGGCATGAAACCCACTCTCGGTGTCGATCCGGGTTTCCGCACAGGATGCAAAATAGCCGTTATGGATGCCACAGGTAAGTATATTGCATATCATCCAATCTTTCCGCACACCTCTTCGGAGGCCGAACGGGACAAAGCGAAAAAACTTGTAGTATCATTGATAGAGAAACACAAGATCGAGCTGATTGCCATCGGCAATGGAACAGCGAGCCGGGAAACAGATCAGTTTATTGTTGAGATTCTCAATGAGATGAAACGGAAACCGGTAAAGGTCGTGGTGAATGAATCAGGGGCTTCGGTCTATTCGGCAAGCGAGGTGGCCATCGATGAATTTCCCGATCTCGATGTGACTATCCGCGGTGCAATTTCCATTGGCCGGCGGCTCCAGGACCCGCTTGCCGAACTTGTGAAGATTGATCCAAAATCGATTGGTGTAGGCCAATACCAGCACGATGTCGATCAGAAATTACTGAAGAAGAAACTCGAAGAAACGGTGGAGATCTGTGTGAACTACGTTGGTGTCGATCTGAACATGGCGTCAAAGGAACTTCTCAGCTACGTGGCAGGTATCAATTCGACGCTGGCAAAAAACGTTGTTGCATACAGGAATGACCATGGGCCGTACGAAAGCAGGCAGGATCTCCTCGATGTTGCGCGATTTGGCCCCAAGGCATTTGAACAATCGGCAGGCTTTCTTCGAATCCGGAATGCAAAGAATACTCTGGACAATTCCGCAGTACATCCGGAAAGTTATGAAATTGCAGAATTGATGTTGAAGGATTTGAAACTCTCGTTTGATGAGGCGATGAAGAGTCCGGCCATGCTCGATAGCCTCGATATTAAAAAGTATGTCACAGCTACTGTCGGTGAGCCAACCCTCCGCGATATCATCGCCGAACTGAAAAAGCCGGGACGTGATCCTCGGGAAGAATTCCACTATGCGACATTCAAAGAAGGTATTACCGCAATTTCCGATTTACGGATTGGAATGGAACTTGAAGGTGTGGTAACGAATGTGGCAAATTTTGGTGCATTTGTCGACATCGGAGTTCATCAGGATGGATTAGTCCACGTGTCGCAGCTTGCCGATCGCTTTGTTCAGGATCCGAAAACCGTAGTGAAGGTCGGACAGATTGTCAAAGTGCGCGTTCTGGAAGTGAACGAACAGTTGAAGCGCATTGCTCTCACAATGAAACTTCAGGCCCCACATACACCGTCGGGTACGAGCAAGAACACCGGCAAGAGTCAGAAGGAACCGACCTACACGCTGGAAGATTTAAAAGCACGTTTCAATAAGAAGTCATAAAAAATAAAGAGGCTGACAAAAAAAGTACTTCTAGGGTATCACGGTCCCTGCCCGACATTGTAGATCTAAAAGGGCAGGCGGGCATACCGTGACACACAAAATTTTGATGTTTTCCATATTTTGCGTCACGAAGTCCTGCCCGCCTCATTTGAATCTAATGCAGCAGGCGGGGGTTCGTGACGCCCGAGTGTTTTTTTTGGACGACCTCCACACCGGGTCAAGTGAACAATCCCATTATTTGGGAACAACACTACGACGCTGATCTTCTTCTTGGAGGCCGTCGGCGTGGATGGAATGGTTTTCGTTCGCGTTTTTCGGATGCAGGCCGCGGCGGGAGTTCAGGTATCGGCTCCAGTAAATGCGCTTCCGGGTAGATGCACTTTATTTTCTTCCCTAGAAATTCTTCCAGTGCTCCAAGTTCGTAGGAATCATCCTCATCGGCGAAGTTGATAGAAATGCCGCTCGCTCCTGCCCTTCCGGTGCGCCCGATGCGGTGCACATATTCCTCTTTATCACGCGGCATATTGTAATTAATGACATGCGAGATCGCCTCGATGTGAAGCCCTCGTGAGGCGACATCAGTCGCAACGAGAACACGAATCTTCCCCGACCGGAACTGTTCCAGCCGATGGATGCGCTGTTTTTGCTCCACATCGCCGGAGAGGAGTGCACAACTGATGCCGTACGTTTCGAGTTTCTCCTTCAGAAGCCGCGCTTCGGAACGACGGTTGACAAACATCAACACCCGCTCGAGGTGCTTTTGCATGATGAGGTTGTAGAGGAGAGCAGGTTTTTCTTCGCTCGTGGTGATGTAGGTGATCTGATCGATACTCTGGACGGCTACTTCACCAGGCATGATTCTGACTTCGAATGCTTCCCGGGTCCATGATTCCGCGAGGCGTTGAACCTCCGGAGTGATGGTGGCAGAAAAGAACATGGTCTGACGTTTTGCCTTCGGGGGTGTGCTTTGTACGATTGACCGCACCGCCGGAATAAATCCCATATCGAGCATACGGTCGGCTTCGTCAAGGATAAGTATTTCAACCTTGCTGAGGTGCACCAACCTCTTTTTCTGAAAATCCATGAGGCGGCCCGGAGTGCAGATGAGGATCTCACAGGGTTCGTTCTGAAGTACTCTTTGCTGCTTCACATAATCCATACCACCGAAGAGGGCAAGCACGGTGCATGGGATGTATTTCCCCAGATCGCGTGCGTCTTTTTCAATCTGCATGACCAATTCGCGTGTTGGAGCAAGAATGAGGGCGCGTGGCGTACCAGTTCTCCTTGGTTCATCAAGCGGCTGCTTTAGCATATGTGAGAAAATTGTGATGAGAAACGCTGCAGTTTTTCCTGTACCGGTCTGCGCCTGCGCCGCAACATCTCCGCCGGCGAGCGAGCGCACCAGTGTCTCTGCCTGAACGGGCGTGCAGTATCGAAATTTCAAATCGTAAATGGCACGCATCACTTCATCTGGAAGCTCAAAATCATGAAAGCGTGTCTTCTCTGCGACGGCGGGAACCTGAAACACGGATCTGCTCCACGTTTCCTTTTGTTTCACCTCGACAGGAGGTGTCGGGTGTGGTTGGCGTTTTTCCCGACGAGCCCGATATTCTTCAGGGGTCTCTTTTTTCCGATGTTCACGCGGATGATGTCTATCCCCTGATGGTTTATGATGGACTCTGTTCCGCTGGCTGTGCGATGTGCGGGATTCGAATGATGATGGAGTAACTGGCTTTGAAGCGGGTTCTGCTTTTTTGCCGAAGATGGTTTTTATCCTGGAGACGAGTTTTTTTAACAAGGGTACATTGCTCGTTAGTGATATGGTTCTATGAATTCCTTTTCAATATACAAAGTAGATAAAGAAAATGCTATTGCGCCATTATTCTGATTCTCCTGGTTTTGAGAGCTTTATTTTGTACTGCTTCATCTTCGAAAAGAGTAAACGGCGGTGAATATCGAGAATCTCGGCAGCCTTTGTCCTGTTCCAGTCGGCTTGTTCGAGAGCACGGAGGATGAGGCGCTTTTCCACATCTTCAATCGTCTTCTTGAAGGGTATCTCCTCCTGAGTGAGGAGCTCTTTTGGCAGAATGTCCTTACCGGCACGAATACTCATAGGAAGATGCTCAAGCGTAATAATGCCGCTGTTGGAAAAGACAATTGCATGTTGGATGACATTCTCAAGTTCTCTGATGTTTCCGGGCCAGCCATAGGCCTGGAATTTTTCAATCACAGGAAGCGATACAGCCAGAATTTTTCCTTCACCATGCTTTTGCAGGAAATGATCAATGAGGTAGGGTAAATCGCTGAGCCGGTCCCGTAATGATGGGACTTTCAGGTGAATGACATTCAAACGATAGAGCAGATCATCGCGAAACCTTCCTGACTTGATCTCTCTATTCAGGTCCTTATTAGAAGCCGCAAGAATTCGGACATCGACTGTCAACGTTTCTTTTCCCCCTACGCGCTCAAATGTTTTTTGCTGCAGCACACGCAGCAGCTTCATCTGCAGGGTGAGGGGCATATTATTGATTTCGTCAAGGAAGAGTGTCCCCCCGTTCGCAAGTTCAAATCGCCCCTGGCGTTGGGCAATGGCTCCTGTGAAGGAGCCTTTCTCATGACCAAAGATCTCACTCTCCAGTAATGTTTCCGGCAGCGCCCCGCAATTAATTTTTATGAAGGGCCTGTCCCGCCTCAGCGAATGGCGCTGGATGGCATCTGCAATGAGTTCTTTCCCGGTTCCGCTTTCACCTTCGATGAGCACCGGCGTGTCGGTCTGAGAAACCTTGCCGATGGTTTTATAAATCTCCTGCATCGCCGGGCTAGTCCCAACAATCAAATCCTGCTCAATCTTGGCTTTTTGTCCAGAGACTCGTGCGCGAAGATCGCGCACCTCGTTGAGCAAGTCGTTATGGGTAATTGCCCGCCGAATGATTAAAAGGAGTTCATCGAGGTCGAATGGTTTTTCAAGATAATCGAATGCACCAATCTTCATTGCCCGGATCGCACGTTCGCTTGTGCCGTAGGCCGTGAACACAATGACACTGGTTTCCGGAACCTGTTTCTTCACTTCTTGAAGCACCGAAAAACCATCGAGAACTGGGAGATTAATATCAAGGAGAAGTACAGGCGGGTGCTGGTTCTGAACCGTTGCGAGAGCATCCGGGCCGTTGACGGCAAGAAGCACCTCAAATCCCTCCTCCGTTAATACGTCGAAGAGATTTTTCCGCATTATCGGATCGTCGTCAGCGATGAGAATAGTATTATTCATTGGTCGTTATGTTCTGATTCAGTGGATGGAGAGGCAGTGTGATCTGACATATTGTGCCTTCTCCATTATGTTGTAAAAACTCCAGAGTGCCTCCATGGGAGCGAATAATTTCGTAGGAGATGCTTAAACCAAGTCCGGCCCCATGCTCCTTGGTTGTAAAAAATGGTTCAAAGATTTTTTCCTTTTTATCAACAGAAATTCCGCTGCCGGTATCCTGGATCACGACATGGACGGAGTCTGTTGCAGGGTGGAACTCTGATCGCATCGTAATTTGGCCTCCGGCCGGAGTCGCTTCGAATGCATTGGTGCAGATGTTGAGAATGACCTGCTCGATAGCGGTTGGATCGAGATACGGCTGCGGAAGGTCAGCGGTAAGGTGTGCTTCCAGGGTCACCAGTTTATTTTCTGCATCAGGTTGGATGAGAGCGAGTACTTGTTCGATAATGCGGTTCACATCGGATGGTTGTTTCCGCTGGGCCACCGGCCGCGAGAAAACCAGCAATCGTTTTACCAGATCGGAGAGGCGGTTAATTTCATCGAGAACAAGCCTTAGTGAAGGCTCGGTGATTGTGGTGGATGGTTCTTCCGAGGGTGAATCCTTCTGAAGTTTACGCTGCCACATCTGCATGCGGGTTTTGATATTCGCAAGCGGAGTTTTTACCTCGTGTGCAACGCGTGCAACGAGTTTTCCAAGTCCGGCAAGTTTTGCTCGCTGCTGTAACTCTCGTTCCAGTTCCTCCCGTTCGCGCTGGTCCCGGGCGAGTGCATCAACCATCTTATTGATTGATCGGGTGATCGTACCGAACACACCCCGCTTTGACTGGAATCGAAATGAAGGATTTTCCTCAAGCTGCTCTAGTCCCAGGCGGATTTCCTCAACGCGTTTCCGCAGGCTCCAGGAGACGAAGATCGCGATGGCAAACGCCAGAAGAGAGAAGAGGGCAGCAAATGCAAAAATATTGCTCAGGTTGTGAATCGGCAGCGAGCGTTCGATATGTGTCCGGGCCCATGCGGCGCCAACAATCTCGCCATCGACCTGGAGTGGTATTGTTGTCAACGGAAAAATCGCAGGGTCAAATTGATGAAGCCGTGTGATCTGTTTTTCATCGAGCACAGTCTCAAGAATTTGATCCTTGATAATCTGGTATGAACGGGGGGGAGGACCAAATGCTGGTTTTGGTGCAGGTGACGTTGGATAGGCGTATCCCAGAAAGTCTCCAACACCCGTAAAATAGTAGCCTCCCTCTGCACCTTCAAAAAATGAAAGTTCTGAGGAGGTGATTGCTGTGAGAATTGAATCAACCCGTTTCTCTTCTATTCGTGTCAGCTCCGAGCGGTTAAAAAAATCCGATTTCTTCAATGACCGGAGAAGATTCTCAATATCCCGAACGAGCTGGTGGGCCGCCGCCTGTGTCAGTTGTTCATTGCTCTGAATGATCTGCTGAGTCGACTGTTCAAATGTGGAGATAATATAAAGCGTCGTTGCGCCGATGAGGATGACGAAGAGGGTGGCGATTCCGAGTGCCTTTGTGCGCAGATTGAGCCTTTGCATAGAGCATAATAGAGAGATTTATGCTAAGTTTCAAAATCCAAATAATGCTCTCACTTGTAAATGCAGCTATGTTGCCGGGATTTGTTTGTGAGAGCATTTACTATGATGTACTCTTTTCGCCCATCGCGTTCAGGGCGAAAGTAGCCCATCGACGATACTACAATTGGTTTTTGAACCGGATTGGGTGCTATTGATTGATGGTACATTTCTTGAGCAATTCTATGTTTGGAGTGTGCCTCATTGTTTCCTTTCATCCTCTATGAGGAACGGAAGTCGAAACGCTATTCAAGCGAAAAAACACATCAACGTCTGACGGTCCTGCATTGTGGTGAGAATTCTTGCGCTGTGTCTCAATCTGGAATTGAACTTGGATATCTCCTCGTAAACAATCAATTGATGCTGAATGATTCGGATCTCGACGGTGCGGCGAATTATCGTTCAACAAGTCTTGCCGCTATTATCCATGGGGAGAAATCTTCACTGGCTCAGTGGATCAGAGGGAAGCGGAGCTTTGGATCTCTCTTAGAGAAGTACGGCTATTCAACTGTCCCGAGCCCAGCGCATCCGAATCCGGAAGGGGAGACGTACTTCAGCGGTGGATACAATCTGGAGCAGCATAGTGCATTTTCCGGCAAAGTCATCACCGGCATTCAGGTAGAGCTGCCAACCGGATTGCGTGAGGATGACAACAAACGGAAAAAGTTTGCACAAGCATTTGTGGACTCGATTCTTGAGTATTTAAAGTATCTTGGATTGGGATGATGAAGAGAGCACCAATGGAATATGTTGAAACGGGACTCTTATCTTTTCGCATGCCTGGATAAGGGAAATTTAAGGGATTAATCGTTATAGTCTTTCACTCTCATAATAATGGAGGTACATCCATGAAAAACCTTACTATTGTTATCCTTCTTGCTCTGCTGAGTTCAGCAGCGTGGACACAAGTGAAACTGCCGCATTATGAAGGCTTTAATTATCCAACTGCATCGCCCCTGGGAGGGCAAGGGGGCTGGGTTTTCAACAACTCCGGAGATTCCATCTTTGTCTCAGCCGGAAATCTCAGTTATTCAGGCTTCCCTGCTTCATCCGGCAATATGATTAAGTTTGATGGGGCTGGAATGGATCCGACAAAGCGATTTGATTCAACAGCAACAGGGTCTGTCTATTTTTCATTCCTGGTGAAAGTAACAAGTCTTGGATCACTCAATGCGACCGGCGGATATTTTGCAGGCTTCTACAATACTGTCACAGGTACCACAACAGGAGTTCCGGTATGGACAAGACTTGATGGCGACAGCTTTGACTTCGGCATCAGTACGCGAATTACAACACCGGTTTCATGGTCCTCCCTACAATCTTTGAACACCACGTATCTCATCGTTGCCGCGTACACATTTGTCGAAGGAAGTACAAACGATTCTGCGAAGTTATGGATCAATCCACCCGCTTCCACATTTGGCAAAACAGAACCCGCTCCCACATTAGCAGCAGTCAATACGACAACCGATTTGGCAAGTGTTATGCGATTTATGATCAGACAGGATGCTGCAACCTTGACACCTTTTATTGAGATGGATGAGCTCAGAATTGGCACGAAATGGGCAGAGGTGACGTCGGCGATCGCAGCAACGCATGTCGCTGAGAACGACGGGCGCATGGCCCCGGGCGAATTTCGTCTAGACCAGAATTATCCAAACCCCTTTAACCCTTCAACAACGATCCGATTTGCGATTGAAGCAACAAGTAATGTTTCAGTCGCGATTTCCGATATGCTCGGCAGGGAAATAACAACACTGGTCAATGAGACCCTTACTCCAGGCGCGTACTCCATAAAATGGGATGCTCTCTCTTGCCCAAGCGGTGTCTATTTCTATACTGTGCGATCAGGCAACGCGTCTGCAACCAGGCGCATGCTACTGATGAAATAACTTGAAGAGTATTCACGTTCCGCTGGCTGTTCGTTGATCCCTCCAGAATAGCGACAACGAACAGCCGGTGAGTTCTCCTTTTTTCCACAACACTTGTAGGAAGGTCGCATGAATTATTCAACGTATTTTCCTTCAATGCGATGGCTCTCGCTGGCCATGCTTTTCCTTTTGGCAGCCACGAGCTACGCCGGCATCTATGGTAAAATTGTCGGCAAAGCCATTGATAAAAAAACCGGTGAAGTAATCCCCTCCGTGAATGTGCTTCTCGAAGGAACATCCATTGGAGGCGTAACTGATCTTGAAGGACGCATCACGATCATCAATGTCCCGCCCGGCACCTACCAGGTGCGCGCGACAATGATCGGGTACGCTCCCCAGATTGTTACCAAGGTGGTTATCCGCGCAGACCTGACAACAACGGTCCAATTCGACATGACTGAATCGGTTGTTCAGGGAAGGGAGGTTGTCGTCACTGCCGAACGCCCCATGATCAACAAAGATGAAACATCCAAGATGTCTATCATCTCTTCTGAAATATTCTCTGATCTTCCGGTCGTAAGTTTCCAGCAGGTCGTTGCTTTGCAGGCGGGATTCATTACCGATGCCAGCGGCGAATTGCATGCTCGAGGGGGACGCAGCAATGAAGTGGTGTACCTTGTCGATGGTGTTGCAACTCGTGACCCGATGTCGGGCGGCATGGGAACCCAGCTTGACAAATATGCCATCCAGGAGCTGCAGGTGCTCACCGGCGGTTTCAGTGCCGAGTATGGTCAGGCTCTCTCTGGTGTCGTGAACATCGTCACAAAAGAGGGGGGCGCCAGATATTCAGGGAGGATTGAATTCGAGTCGAGTCAATTCAATCCCTCTCCCTACCATAACGTTGATGCACTTGCGAACGATTATATGGGAGTTGATGCAGCAGGTGTTCATAAACCCCGGATCGATGATAAAGGGAGGCTCATACTCGATATTCCATCGGCGTATCAAGGACAAACACTCGACGGAACACCGGCACTTTTCCCCGATGTTGACTATCTCGGTCAGTTGTCGCTCATCCTCAGCGGTCCTCTCCCTTTTGTGCCGGAGCTAAAGTTCTTCGCTACAGCACGGATGGAAAATGCTCTCAGCCAGCTTCCATGGGGATACAATAAAGAACGTGAGACCAATCTCAAGCTCACCTATTCACTCGGCAATTGGAAATTCAGTCTGGCGGATCGAAGGTTTTGGCGTGCCAATAAATTCTATTCTCATGCCTGGAAATATCTTCCCGAAGGATATCCTAGCCGCGAGGAACAAACTTCCCGAGACAACTTTTCCATCAACTACTTTCCGAGCACTGAAACATACTACACCTTGAATGTCGTCTACAACTATCGGCATTTCCGCCTTTACACTCCAGGCAAGTATGCA
This sequence comes from bacterium, assembly GCA_043803945.1. Taxonomy (GTDB): domain Bacteria; phylum Bacteroidota; class Ignavibacteria; order UBA10030; family UBA10030; genus JAZDJN01. Next base: position 41,504 of record JAZDJN010000059.1, read on the forward strand.
ATTTTCTCGGATGATGGTATCCTGTTAGAATCAAATTATGTCAAAAATTCGGGAAATCAATTTATTCAAGGAGGCGATCTGGGTGATTATACGGAGAATAGACTTGGAACACTCATCGCAAAAATTGACCTGACCCATCAATTCAATAAGTATAATCTTGTGAAATTGGGGACGGAAGTTACCACCTATGACATTAAGAGATTAGATTACCAGCAACCGTGGAGCGGCGGATTCTGGGCATACGATAATACCCACCGCAATCCTATGGAGGTCGCCGCATACGTCCAGGACAAACTGGAATTCAGTTCATTCCTCGTCAACGCCGGCATTCGCCTGGACTATGTTGATGTGAGAGATAAACGCTGGATCGATGTGACGACGCCGGGCGGCTATAAAGATGAAGTAACAAAAAAGTGGATTGCAACAAATGAAATTGATACTGAGCCATTCCTCCAAGTCAGTCCACGTCTTGGAATTGCTTTCCCAATCACTGAGTCCACGGTATTTTACAGCTCCTATGGACATTTCTTCCAACGTGCAGATTACACGGAAATGTACACGCTCCGCGATCCTTCAGTGAATGCAGCTCTTGTCGGAAATCCCGCTATTGAACCTCAGCGGACTGTTGCGTTCGAGTTCGGTGTCAAACAACAGTTGAGCGACAATTATTCGATTGATGTCGGTGCATACTTCAAGGATATCACAAATCTTGTCGGCAGTACGTATCACGCTCTCTTTCCCTACGCCTATACCATCTACGATAATTCCAATTATGGCAAAGTCAACGGCGTCGATCTCACGGTGCGCAAGCGGATGAGTGATTACTTCAGTGGAAGTGTGACATACACCTATTCGGTTGCACGTGGGAACGAATCGGATCCTTCAGAGGGATACCTTGACTACAGGGGTTCGACGGCGATCCTGCGGCCCAAGCGTGTCTTTTATCTGGACTTCGACCGGCGCCATGTCGTGTCGGGTCTTCTGAATATTTCCTTGCCGGAAAATTTCGGACCGGTGTTGTTTGGAATCTATCCGTTCGAAAATTTGAACACGAATTTTGTGGTCCAGCTTGCAAGCGGCCTCCCGTATACTCCGAATACATTGGAAGATGGAGATCAGCTTATCGTTGAGAAGAATTCGGGTCGAAAAGGAGGCACGTCCCAAATTGATATGCGCCTTGAGCGAATTGTAAAAATATCCGATGTCCGCTGTTCTGCTTTCTTGAAAATCATTAACCTCTTTGATGCAATCAATCCGCAGTTGGTATGGACTGCGACGGGTGATTCGTGGGATGGCGGACCTATTACGCAGAATACTCCTGATCGGCAGCGGAATCCTGGGAGCGTTGATGTTCGCCGGAGAATCCAGGTCGGCATACGAATTGACCTTTGATTATCAGACTTTCGAGGAGAATAGAATGAACAAATTTATCTCTACAGTAATCCTATTCGGAATTCTCTTTGCAGTTTCCCCAACAGTCCGTGCACAGGAGGAAACGCTCAGTGATACAACGGGATTGAAAAAGACGACCCGCAGTATTGAAGACAACTGGGGAATTCTGGACAAAGGAGAATTGATCAATGTGTGCGGGAATCAAGGACTGATTTCCGACAGTTATCAGAGATCGCAAATGTATGTTTTCCGATGGCCAAAAAGTAAAGGTTTGGCGACGAACACCGGCGATGTCAATGCCATCAATCGGCAAGGACTCATGTTTGGATACAAAGGAAATGTGATCGACTCCTACAACAATAGATTTAATGAAGATTGGCAGGGAGTTGCCGGCGGCCTTGGAAAATATTACGCGGATGATCAGCCGACGGAATTGAAAGCACCCGACGGCACACCCCGTATGGCGCATAGTGATATTCCGAAAACGTGGCCGGCGGGATACTTCGATTCGTTGAAAGTGTGGCATCCAAGTCCTGTCGGCGCATTCGAAACACTCTCGTCTGCGGATCAAGCACAGGTGACCAAGCGAGCCGGTTGGTACGATCCGGAAAAGAATCTCTGGCGTTTCTGGCCAGGAAGATTTCGGATTGATATGGATAGCATCTCTGCAACATACCGAAAGCAGCTCCCCGGCGAATTTGCCGCTGATCGTGAAGTTTATGCCATCTTCAACGATCGCAATACGCAAACTCCTGATAAGCCGATTGGTATTCAGGTCGAAATGCAGGCGTATAGCTGGGGAAGAAGATTTGGCCAGGATATTCAGTTCTACGATTTCATTATCACGAATACAACTAATGTGCAACTTGATTCGTGTGCCTGGGGATATTTGCTTGATTTCCGCTACGGTGATGCCAACGAAGAGGGATACACGACGTTTAATTCCGGCATCAATCCTGCAGGATTTGACAATTGCCTTGTCAATTGGGATTGGAATGGCGCGACCGATCCTATTCGCGGCATTAATAATGGCTATTTTGGGAGCGCGATTCTTGGAACTCCAAAAAATATGGGAGTGACGGATGGACATTTTTTCCGCATGAACACCACCTATCAGCCTAAGAAAGCGAGCCGGAATGTCTGGCCGGTGATGATTAGCAATCCGAACGATCCCGCTTTTACAAAGTCGGGATATCCCGCTGCCTCGAACTATTTTCATGGCGGTGCCAACACCCATTTTGATGTGTTCGATTCAACCTATTGGGTTCCTTCTCGATGGGACTTTACACAATTCGGCGCAATCATGTCGACAAGTCTCTTCACATTGAAGCCGGGTGAATCCGTTCGGGCATGCATTGCATATACTGCGGCCTCAACGCTGGATCAATTCAAGCGCAATGTGGCAATAGCTCAGAAGCTTTATTTGGCAGAATATAATGGCCCTTCTGTTCCGCCTTCGCCTAAACTCACAGGTGTAGCCGGCGATCGGAGAAACACCTTGTATTGGTCTGACACTCCGGAAAAAGTTCTCGATGTTATGTCGAGGAAAATCGATTTCGAAGGGTATAAAATCTATCGCAGCCAGGATAAGGGAGCTACTTGGGGCAAAGGCATTGTGGACGGTCAGGGGAGGCTGATTGGATACGTTCCAATTGCCCAATTTGACAAGATCGATGATGTTCAAGGTGTTGACCAGCTCAACAGCTTTAATTATCTCGGATCGAATACCGGACTTCGTCATATGTGGGTGGATTCAACTGTCTCGAATGGCGTTGAATATTCCTATACGATCACTTCATACGATACCGGTGATCTGGCTGCCTTACTTGAATCAAATGAATCGTCGAGAGGGACCACTTCTTCTGACATCAATCTGGTTGATCTTACTCCCCGAACAGATCCTGCTGGAAGTGTCCCTGCACAATCCGTCCTGACACAGTCTACATCGATAGGGAAGGCATCGGTGAAGCTGTTTCGTGCTGATCCGAGTATGGTGACGGGGAATCAGTACAAAATCACATTCAATAAGACAGTTGCAGATACATTCTTCGTCTACAATGATAAAAACGTACTGCTCGCAAAATCGCCTCTCGCATCGGATGAGATGAATGTCGTTGATGGATTCCGGTTACGGGTAGAAACTGATGCACAGATTGGCGGCATCAAGAGAATTACCGACGAAGTAGGAAAAGTCGTTTCCAGTTCAACAAACAAGAATGCCTCGAATCTCTGGTTTGTGACACTCAAGTCGAATTACCTCAGTGCCGATACGGTTTCCCGGGCAAGCGATTATGAATTTCGCTTTACTTCAACCGGGTCCTTTGTCGATACTCTGGTGACAAACGGTTCGGCAATGGTTGCCAAGGTGAAAGTGCCATTTGAAGTGTGGAATGTTACCACTGCGGGTGCCTCACAGGAGGTTACTGCGGTGCTGGAGGATGCGAATCGAAACGGATCGCTCGATCTTGGAGAAGGCATTCGGATTGTCAATCTTCCTTACAAAGCACCAAGTGCTGTCGGAGGCGATCTTGGAGTGTATTCAAACGCCAAAGTACCCTATACGATTAAAATCGATACACTCGCAAGCGATGCTTCGAAGGGTGCAAAACTGCCTGTTCTTGGTCAATCCTTCAAGATCGAAACATACAGTGCTGTAACAAAGAAGGATACTTTCTATTTGCGCATGACCAGACCTGAAGTCACGACGTCCGGGAAGAATGTCGATTCATTATTGAATCGCATCCGTGTGGTTCCCAATCCCTACATCGGGGCTGCGAAATGGGAACAAGTGGTGAACACGCGAAGACTGCAATTTACCTTCTTACCTGCTGAATGCACAATCTCGATCTTTACAGTGCGCGGAGAATTGATCCAAACACTTCGGCATAATAATAAAACGGGAACTGAAGATTGGAACCTCACGAATCAGTCTGGAGTAGAGGTTGCTTTCGGCCTCTATATCTATATTGTCGAGACTCCCGACGGTCACAAGGTAACTGGCAAATTTGCAATAATTAAGTAACCGGAGGTTCACAATGAGAACGACATTTATCGGAATTCTGGCTGTCATGATAAGCTCGAGTTTGTTTTCCCAGACCTATACGAAGGTTGGGACCACAGCAGCACAATTTCTGAAAATTCCTGTGGGGGCGAAGGCCGCTAGCATGGCAAATACCTACTCCTCAGTCGCGGATAATGCTACCGCGATGTACTGGAATGCTTCAGGTATAGCCCAATTGGACCGAATGCAGGTCAGCATCTCGCATTCATCCTGGCTGGCTGGATTAACACATGCGTATGCCGGCATCGTTATCCCGGCAGGAGGAAAAAGTGCCGTCGGCTTGAGCGGTATCGCACTTCAATCAGGCAAGATCGAGCAGACGACGATTGAACGACCTGAAGGCACCGGTGTATCATACGATGCACTCGACTTTGCACTGGGCTTGACGTACGCCCGTTCGATGACAGAGTATGTTGACATCGGTGCGACAGTGAAATATATCAATCAGCGAATATGGAGCGAAACCGCCCACACTGTTGCGGTCGATTTTGGCGCACTGCTCAGAACGGGATTTAAGGATCTAACGATCGGTCTATCATTTCAAAACTTCGGACCTGGGCTGAGTATGGCGGGCCGTGAATTAATCCGTCAGCTCGATCAAGATCCAGCGAGTACGGCAAATCCCTATGTACAAACAAACCTTCAGACGCAAGAATGGGATTTGCCGACATCCTATCGTGTCTCCACTTCGATATCGTTGATTGGCGATAATGGCATTACTCAAATTCCAAACTCCCGTTTCATACTTGCGTTGGATGCCGCTCATCCAACCGATAACCCGGAACATTATAGTATCGGCGGGGAGTATGAATTCGCTGGAACGATTGCCATTCGCGGTGGGTATGCCTTTCAAACGGATGAAGAGGGATTAACGTTAGGAGTTGGGCTAAAGCTCCCTGTACAAGGAAGCATATTCTCCTTCGATTATGGCTACGCAGCGTTCGGAGTATTAGGATCGGTACAGTATGTGACACTGAATGTGATGTTCTAGAAACTTGAACGAAAAGTCCAACCACTGCGCCAGGCGCACATGTCCGCCCTGCCTGCGGCAGGCAGGCGTCTGTTTGGCGGATCAGCCTCTGGCTGAGAAGGACACAAAGTATAAGAAGACTGTATTAGGAAATCGACATGCGCGACGGGGATGTGACCCCATCTTAAAGGGTGACTTCAATGTAGGACGAGTCGCTGACTCGCCCATGTTGGGTTTGCGAAAATTCAGTGTGATGCACACAGTCAAAGTATGAAATACACACGATAATAACTTTCAGGGAATGGCACTGGTAATGTTGAATTCGACAACGAAACGCGGTAATAGTTTTTTGTTGAGAGTAGCGATTGGTATTGGAGTTGGTGTACTCAGTGCATTTCTATTGACTCAATCTTTTGCACAGGGTGGAGCGAAGATCCAACAACAGCACTTGTTCCAGCGTGACTCCATTACTATCCTCATCACTGACTCGGGATTGGGCGGGCTTTCCGTCTGTGCTGAGCTGGAAAAACGATTGGAGAGCTATCGGGCATTTCGTCAGGTGCGGCTCATTTTTGTCAATGCCCTTCCCGATGCATCTCAGCCGTACAATGGGATGCAGAACAAGCAAGAGCAGCTTCGTGTTTTTGATGACGTTCTCACCGGACTGAATGCTGGTTTTCATCCGGATGTTATCCTGATTGCCTGCAATACCTTGTCCGTGTTGTTTCCAGAGACCCGGTTTGCGCAATCCGCAACCATCCCGGTGAAGAGCATCGTCGAAGCCGGTGCCCGGGTTCTGGCTGAGAAGGTGAGGAAAAATAATAATTCACAAGTCATCATCTTTGGCACAGAAACAACAATTCGTTCCGGAGCATATCAGCGGCTGCTGATGGCAGCCGGTGTATCGAAGGATCGAATTACAGTACAGGCCTGCCATCTTCTGGAGAGTGAAATTCAGACAAACCCGACAAGTGATATTGTGTCGAATTTGATCGATATGTATACGTCTGAAGCTCTGGAGAAGACGACGAACAAAGGAATGTCTGCGTATATAGCGGGGCTCTGCTGCTCTCACTATGGTTACAGTTCTAATATGTTTCAGCAGACACTCAAGCGCCAGCTTGGCAGCGATTGTGATCTGGTAAATCCTAATGAGTCCATGGTTGATTCGTTTTTCGAGTCACGTCCCATCCGAATATGGGAGTCGACGGCGATTTCTGTCGAAGTCGTTTCCTGTGTTCGGTTCAGTCCGGAAGAGGTTAGTTCAATCAGTACTGCGGTAGAACCGGTCTCACATAAGACTGCCGTCGCATTGCAAGGATATCGGTTTGATAAGAATCTTTTTTCCTTTAAGACTAAGTAACACGTGCAACCACGATGAGAGACTGACTACGTGTCTATCGAATTGATCATCCTGATCATCATGCTCTCAGTGTTCGCTCTGAGCGTATTTTGGTTCAAACTCCCATCCGGCGTTGCCCTTGCGCTAGCTGCTCTCATCGGAGCGGTTGTTGGCGGCTATGGTGTGCCGGTACGGCATCTTGTGGAGGGAACGTTTGGATATTTGGATGCGGTTCTGATCATCGCCACAGCGATGATCTATATGAAGGTTCTTGAACAGAGCGGTGCGTTAGGGACGATCAGTTATCTGATCATGAAATCGTTGCATCGCTGGCCCACAATGCTCCTTATTTTCATCGCGCTCTTTGTGATGTTCCCCGGCATGATGACCGGACTCTCTTCCGCATGTGTTCTGACAACCGGGGCACTGGTGGCTCCGGCGTTGCTTGCCATTGGGATTCCCTCCGCTGCGGTTGGTGCCTTCATAGCGGTGATGGCGGTGTTTGGGATGATTGCCCCGCCGATCAATATCCCGGTGATGATCATCGGCGGCGGAGTCGATATGCCCTACATCGGATTTGAAAAACCGCTCGCACTGGCTTCCTTCCCTCTGGCCATTGTCTGTGCGCTCTACTATCGAATCCGTTATGTACGTGCAATAGACATCGATGATGTTCTCTCTCGCCTACAGGGCCCGTTGCATAAGAAGCATGGCTTGAAACTCTTCATTCCTCTGCTGATTGTTGTCGTGCTGATGCTTGCGGTGCGGATCTTCCCTGAGTATGTGCCGGATATCGGAATCCCCTTCATCTTTTTGTTAGGCAGCATCGCCGGCCTGGTAACGGGAGAGCGCTTTGAAATCTGGCCGGCAGCGCAACAGGCCATTCGCGGGGCGTTGCCCGTGATGGCAATTCTGATTGGTGTCGGGATGTTCGTGCAGATAATGACCCTGACGGGAGTGCGGGGATTTCTTGCTGTCAGTGCCTTGAAGCTGCCGCCAGCGTTTCTTTACCTTGGTATTGCAGTCTTCATGCCGGCGTTCGGTTCTGCATACGCGTCGGCATCTGTCCTCGGCGTGCCGCTGGTCTATGTGTTTTTGGGAAAGAATGAAATTATCGTCACTTCGGCCTTATCGCTCATTGCGGGGATCGGCGATTTAATGCCTCCTCCCATGCTGCTCTGCGCGTTTGCCTCGCAGATTGTCGGGGAGAAGAACCAATTCCGCATTCTTAAGCAATGCATTCCCATGATCATCCTTTCATTATGTGTCGGGATTGCGATGATACTCTTCGCGAATGAAGTGGCCTTGATGTATTAACAGAGAGATGGCAAGAAGAGTCATAGAAAGGAAATTCAAAAAAGACTATGCTTCATTGGGTCTATATCGGTATTGCAGTTCTTGTGCTGGGATTGGTGTTGCGAGAATTGTATGGTGAACGGAATTGGAAAAACCAGATTGCTCTTGCACTGGTTGTCATTCCACTTCTTCTTCGAATTCTCCACATCAAGTAAAAAGGAGCTATGGAACGACATCATCTTCGCGCAACTGTTTTCCTGATTGGAACCGTACTCCTCTGTTCCATTGCTGGATGGGAATTTTTGCAGATGCATCATCAAGATAAAATTCTACCTGGCTCCGGAGTCACGGGTACACGAACGTTGAGCTCATACTCTTCCACGCTCGCCGGAACTCAATCCGATGTTTTGATGTATGAGTTGAACAGCGGAAAACCGGGAGCAACAATCTTGGTGCTCGGCGGAACGCATCCCAACGAAGCTGCCGGATTTATGGCTGCAGTGCTGCTCATTGAACATGTAGTGATGAAGGAGGGACGGTTATTAGTAATTCCCCAGGTGTGCGGCAATGGATTTACATGCACCGATCCGCTGGAAGCATCTCCCCAATCATTTGCACTTCAGTCAAAATCGGGAGAGAGACAGTTCAGATTTGGTTCACGCGGCAGCAATCCCATTGAGTCCTGGCCGGATCCGATTGTCTACCTCCATCATCCTTCAGGGCAGCAATTGTCTGGAAACGAAATTAGAAATCTCAACCGCTCCTATCCGGGCCGCGTCGATGGAACAATCACAGAGCAAATCGCCTATGCTGTTATGCAACTCATTAAGCAGGAGAAAGTCGATCTTGCGTTCGATCTCCACGAGGCTGCGCCGGAGATTCCGATTATCAATGCCATTGTGACTCACGAAAAAGGAAAGGAGATCGGTGCCAGCGCACTGTTGAATCTCGAGTTTGAAAATTTGCAATATGCCCTGGAAATGTCCCCTCCGAATTTCCATGGACTCAGTCATCGGGAATGGGGCGATTGGTCAACCACCTATCCCTTTCTCATGGAAACGAGCAATCCAATCCAGGGTCGCCTGCGAGGACCAACAAGTGCTGCACTAATTCTTGAAGGACTCGATAAACGGTATCAGGAGGCTGCAAAGCTTGTCACTGTTCGAATTACCTATGATGAGAAAGGGGAACCTCTGGCACGCCGTGTTGGCCGGCACTTGCGTGGATTGCAGGCGATTTTCATCGCATTTCAGGAGGCGTTTCCCGACAAACGGATTACAGTGAATGGCATACCATCGTATGAGGAAATTGTGCAACGAGGAGTCGGTGACTATTTGCAATAGATATTCAACCGTATGAACATAACAACTGGAGAATGTATGAAAACACGAATCGTGGTTATGGCAATTGCAATCGTCTTGCTGGTGGTATTCCAAAGCGTGGTTTGCCTGGCGCAATTAAAAGCAAAATTTGAGCAGCCTGTTCTGGTGACCTCAGCGGGACAGAGTGCAGACGTGACCATAGCCGGTATGTTGTTTAAGAGAGCGAAAATCGTTGCGAACACTGTACCGATGGCAAAAGTCGGCGATCTGGATGGTGTGAAAACTCTCGTGATCGTCGCTGGATTCAGTTCCAAGGGGTTGGGCGCCGCAGGGATCAGCCGCGAGCAGGAACTCGCCCGCGTGAAATCTATTCTTGCCACAGCCAAAGAGAAAAAGATCAAAATTCTCACACTCCATCTTGGAGGCAAAGCACGAAGGGGAAATCAGTCCGATGACTTCAATGCCCTTGCGGCTGAAGCTTCAATCCACCTCATCATTGTGAAGCAGGGTGATGAAGATCAATTCTTCTCGAAGATTGCAGGAGAGAAAAAAATCCCAATCGATCTCGTCGATAAAATTGCTGATGCCATGACCCCGCTCGGTAAAATATTTTGAACCTTGATGCTGGTACCTGAGTTTGGTGAAGGATTCTCCCCCTGCTCAGGGAGAGCAGTGTTCATTTAAGCATACTTGATTCTGGAGATGAAATCATGAGTGTTCCGCGAAAAACTCGTCAGTACATTCTGTCGATCGTACTGTTTACGCTGGTTCCTCTTCTGCTGGTAGCTCAGCAGCTTTCTGTTGGAGCAAGAGGAAAGGAAGCCGTCGGTTCCAGGGTGATGGTAGCGACAGCACATCCGCTTGCGTCTGAGGCAGCGATTGCGATGGTTCAAAAAGGGGGGAATGCAGTTGATGCAGCGGTCGCGGCAGCATTTGCTATCGGTGTCGTTGAGCCGGACGGTTCCGGAATTGGCGGAGGCGGGGGAATGCTGATTCGTCTGAAGAATGGATCGAATATCTATATTAATTATTATCAACAAGCCTCTTCGAGGGTGAATGAAAATGGTTTTGTTGGAGGGAGAGACAATCAGACTGCCAAGGCAATATTGATACCCGGTACAGTCGCAGGACTCGCATTCGCAGTGAAAGAATACGGAACATTGCCCCTTGCCACCGTGCTTGAACCTGCCATCCGCTTGGCTGAGCAGGGTTTCCCCATCGATGAAACATTGAGCAAGATTATTCTAGATAATGTATCACTTCTGCAAAAACATCCGGCGACAGCATCGGTCTATTTACGCGATGGTTTTCCGCTCGCCGAAGGCGATCTCATTCAGCAGAAAGAACTGGCGAAGACTTTACGGATTGTTGCAGAACAGGGTGTCAAGGGATTCTATTCAGGCGATGTTGCACGAACAATTGTTGATGAAATCGTTTCCAGAGGCGGCATGGCAACGTTAGAGGATTTTCAGAATTGCAGTCCAACAGTAAGTGAACCGCTCCTGGGGAGTTATCGGGGGTATACGATTATTTCCGCACCGCCGCCGCATTCGGGCGCAACCGTAATTGAAGCATTGAATGTTCTGGAAAATGTCGGCTTGAAGAAGATGGGATATTATGCAAATTCGACCGATGCATTCCATCTGCTTGCAGAAACTGTACGCCGTGTCTATGCCGATCGCGTTGCTACTCTTGCCGATCCACGCTTCGAGTATGTCCCGATTCGCGGACTGCTTTCCAAGGATTTTGCCAAATCTCGATTCGCTGATATTAGTATGGCTGCTGTTAATCCACCGGAATATCGGCAGACCAAGGCGGGAAACCCCTTATCGTATGATACGGTTGATCAGAAAAGTTCACTCAAAAAAACTCCCGATCAGATGCCGGAGGCAAAACGCAGAGATAACCAGATTGATGGAGATTCCTCCCCATCTTCTCGCCGGGGGGCGAAGGATATGAGTATGAATATTGCTGGTCTCAAGAATAAGAGAATTTTGAATTCGTTGAATGCGAAGACGATCCATGCTGTTGATGATATTCCTTTTGAAGCAGCGGGCGGCCATACAACGCATATCTCCATCATGGATCGAGATGGGAATATGGTCTCGCTTACACAAACGCTGGGTACATTTTTTGGCTCCGGAGTCACCGCTGCTGGCGTCCTGCTAAATAATGCCATGTCGAATTTTGCTGCAACAGCACGGGTGAACAGCATCCAGCCGAATAAACGGCCGAGAAGTTCCATTGCTCCAACCATTCTTCTGAAAGATGAAAAACCTTTCATGGTCGTTGGATCACCAGGAGCCACCCGGATCATGGCCACTGTCATTACGCTCATCGTCAATGCGGTCGATTATGGGCTCGATGCAGCCGCCACCAACCGTGCTCCAAGATTTCTCTGCCAACGTTCTGATGATGCCCTTTCACTTGAATCCCGGTTCACTCCCGAGGTGCAGGAAGGGATGAAAAAGAAGGGGCATAAGCTTCAATTATATGGCGATTATGATCTCTTCTTCGGCGGAGCCCAGATTATTCTTGTGGATCCATCCGGTATAATGCATGGTGTTGCCGATCCTCGACGGGGTGGGACTGCGATGGGATATTAGGTCAACAGCTTCGTTGATGCATTCAAAAATCGTATCTACTCAGCGAGATAAAAAATATCATTCTTTTTTTTGACCCCCTCTTAAATCTCCCCCTCTGAGGGGGAGTTATATAAATCCCTCGCCTCTAAGGGGAGGTGTGGTGGGGTCAGGCTTTGAGATGTACGATATTCATTTTGTGCAGACCTTTATGAATCACTATTCATCCTGAGTAATTTCAAAAAAACTATTGTATGTTAAAATAGAAATTATGTTGTAGATCGATGTTGTACTGTTTTGAAACGTTATGTGTTTATTGAAAGAACAGATGACCCACTTCGATAACTACGCTTCTGAAAGATCACAAAAAAGATTATGGAGAGGGCTACTTACCATTCTCCTGGTTTTAATCACTGAGTGCACATTCGCTGCATTTGTTGACACGACCTTCATTCCCGGGAAATCCTATTTCGGCCGCAATGAGTATATCGAATATATCGCCGGGGACACGCCATATATCCTTTCTGCGCCCCACGGGGGTATTCTGAAGCCGGTTGAAATCCCAGATCGGGATAGTGGAGAGACAGTGATGGATAGTAATGTTCGAGAACTGGCTCGGTCGGTAAGTGAGGCAGTCTTTGCCCGCGAAGGAAAGTACCCCCATATCATCATCTGCCATCTTAGTCGTATAAAACTCGATGCGAACAGAGATCTTCCTCAAGCAACGAAGGGAGGCAATCCTGCTGCGGTTCAAGCATGGAAAGAATTTCAATCCTTTATCGATACAGCTAAACAAACGGTTGTTAAACAGTATGGAAAGGGATTTTACATCGATCTTCATGGTCATGGCCATCCAAATCAGAGGCTCGAATTAGGGTACATCCTCACCAGCTCAATGCTTTCTTACACCGATGCCGTTCTTGATCAACCCGCGTATGGAAATGCAAGCAGTATCCGGACGTTGATTCAGTATGCACAACTTCCATTTTCACAATTACTACGCGGCCCCCGAAGCCTGGGAAGTTTCTTTGAGAATCGCGGCTATCCTGCCACACCGAGCGAAATGCAGCCTAGTCCAAATGATCCAAGCTTTTGGTCGGGAGGATACAATACACAACGGCACGGTTCAAGTTCTGGCGGCCCGATCAGTGGTGTTCAGATTGAATGCAATATGACAGGTGTGCGTGATACGGATAAGAACAGGAAAAAATTTGCAGAAACGATTGCTGAAGTGTTCGACTATTACACCGCTCTCAATCTTTTCCGAAATCCGGTTGCAACCTCAAAACTGGCTCTCAACGAAATACTCTTTGATATTCCAGCAGACGATCCGGCGACACCGTTGTTGGAAGGGGATGTCAATGGCGATGGTGTTCGAAGTCCACGGGGGGATGAATTTATTGAGATTGTGAACGCAGGAACGACCGACGCAGACATCAGCGGGTATCGGATTTTGGAGAAGAATGCCTATCCAATTTTTACATTTCCTCAAAACGTAGTTCTGAAACCGAAGGAATATACCGTCGTTTTTGGGGGAGTAGATTCGAAGGGCTTTGGAAAACAATTTCCACCATCGCTGAAGCTCTTTGCGGCACAATGGGGCACCCCAGACTCGGGATTCTATTACTCGTCGAGCAAGACTAATCTGCTTGATACAACTGATAACGTTATTCTCTTCAATCCAAGAGCAAACGACATCATGGATGAAGTGCTTTGGGGCGCAGCGAAACCTCGCACGAAGAAAGGTGCGAAGCTGTTGAAACCATTTACTCTCCGTGGGGATAGCATCGCCGGCCCCATCGCTCAATCGGTAACGCGGAGTCCGGATGGCACCGGACTCTGGGCACTGCATAAAACCGTCAGCCCCGTTGGAGGCGCATACTCGCCGGGCTTCTCGGCGACAACGGTCGTATCGACCACAAAAAATCCTGAATCTACCGAAGCATATTCACTCTCACAAAACTATCCCAATCCTTTCAATGCCAGTACGCGGTTCGAAATCCAAATGCCTGAACAAAGCGATGTGTCTCTGACAGTCATCGACCTCCTGGGCCGCCGAGTGGGCGAGATACTGCATAAGACATTGGAGCCGGGAACTCATCGTCTCCAATGGGATGCCGGGGTATTATCGAGCGGTGTGTATATTATTCAGCTCATGACCCGCACTCATACATTGAGACAGCGTGTCTTATTGATCAAATAGTCATCTGATAAATTGCTTGCTCTGACCTCTCCTCCTTGTCTTCGTGCGTATATGGATTCTCGGTGCTTGCTCAAAGAATCCGACCCTTGTCATTGATCCTTTCTTCCTGACAATTGATTTTACTCCTCCGATTCCATATGTTATTCATATTACTGCTGGCTCGGTTAATTGGCCAGATTGAAGGGAAGGTGTTACTGATGCTGATAACAACGGCTCGCTAGCCGGAACTCGAACAAGAAAATCCATATATACGAGGTAAGATTGATGATGGAGAGTGGCAGAGAACTACACAATGAGGGGAAACACCCATCGCAGCATCGTATGCTTATTGCGATTCGGGATGCGCTCAATGGATTTCTTCTCAACCTCCAACGCTATGTTGGCCTGCGGGTGGCTATTGGTATATTCATCATCATTGTTATGGCAAATCTGGATGCTCTTGTTGATGTTTTTGTCAATCCCGACTTGCCGTACTTCCATCATCAGCATCTCATTGTTGGTTTGGTTACCGGACTTGTGACCACGGTCCTTTTCGGCATGTTGTCGATTTATGTAGCGAGTCTGAAACGCGCAATGAGCGAGATCAAAACCCTCAAGGGATTACTCCCAATCTGCAGTTCGTGTTATAAAATTCGTACGCAGGAGAATGAATGGCACTCCCTTGAAAAGTATATTTCGGCAAGAACAGATGCCCGATTTACCCATAGCCTTTGCCCCGATTGTGCACAACGGCTCTATCCTGAAATGTATACGCAAGGGAATAAGTAAAGGGTCAAGTATCGTTCAAACCGTAATGGGTGGTGAATCTCGTTCTTCTTTTCTCTGCTATGCATAGTGAAGCGCCATCAATTCAAATTCGTTATACTCATCATCCTTTTTTATACTCGATGACGGAGACCCAGCTGATGCTGCCATCATCTCTGGCGATAATGAACAAGGGCAGATATATAATAACAGGATTGGCTGTACCTTGTAAATGCAAAAGGATATTAGGTAAGTTCGGGAATAGAATATTTGGAAAGAGTCTCTATGAAAACCATCGGCCTAATCGGTGGAACCATGTGGGTTTCCACTGCTGAGTACTATCGACGGATTAATGAAGGGATCAATAAAAAGCTGGGTGGCCTTGATTTTGCCCGCTGTATTCTCTTTTCACTGAATTACGGCGACATTGATCGGTATAGTCGGACACAGGATTTCCAGCAAATCCATTCGCTCTTACTCGATGCTTCAAAAAAAGTGGTGGCTGCAGGTGCAGAATGCATTGCGCTTTGTGCCAATACCATGCATTACTATGCTGATGATTTGGAACGAGAAATCAATGTTCCCTTGATCCATATTGGCACCGCAACGGCAAAGGAAATTCAATCAAGAAAAATCTCTACGGTGGGCCTTCTTGGCACGAGAATGACAATGGAAAAAGATTTCTACAAATCGAAATTACACCAGTATGGAATAACAACGCTGGTGCCCGATGAAGGTGATCGAGAGTACATTCACCGGGCAATCGATACTGAGCTTTCACAAAGTGTATTTTCGAATTCGTCGCGGGAGCGGTTTCTGAGGATTATAGGAAATCTCAGTGCACAGGGAGCGCAGGGCATTGTTCTTGGATGCACGGAAATTCCGCTCCTCGTCAAGCAGGAGCATTCAACGATTCCGCTCTTCGATACCATCGAAACACATACAAAGGCGATTCTGGAATTTGCGCTGCAGTAATGATTCAGTATTCCCCATCTGGCCTGGATGCACTTTGTGACTTGATGGATTTGCCAAAAAGAGTGTTCGACGGAGTGATATTGCTGCAATCCTTTATTGTCATCAGATAATCGGGTACTATTCATCACTGCAATTGATTACTCATCAATCATCAGTTCAGGAGACTCCTGGATGAAGTCACAATCGTTGTTCCGATATGTATCCCCCTCGTTCTGGCTGCTTGCCATCGCACTCTGGAGCTGTTCAAATAAGACTGATACGACAACTGCTCAAGAGTTTATTGATCTCTACGTCAAGGCCTATAAAAGTGAAAATGTCGAGGCGATCCTGGCAATGCAGGCGAGTCTGGAAACGCTGAAGAAAACACCCATCACGCCTAAGCTGAAAGAACAACTCGAAAATTATTCCATTGAAAAGGAACGAGAAAGAATTCAGAAGGATCTCGAAAGAAAAGGCCTTGGATATATCATGGGGACGAACACCAGGTATGAGAGCGAAAAGGATCATGACGACCATATTCATGTTCGGGTCAAGGTTGATATCGCGTATTCCGAAATCGTTCTTGTAAGGGAAAATGGCTTGTTAAAAATTCATCCATGGCCAAGCTCGTATATCAATTAGTACTGTTACCATATAGCATTACTGTGTTTTCTGACTCCATCGTCAGAGGTTGTCTACAAAGAATATACTAGGGCGTCACGAACCACTTCGTGACGCACAATGCGGATACCATTCAGAATTTTGGGATCACGGTGTGCCCACCCCGTGTTTTTTGCGGGGGACGTGATTCCCTTAGCACACTAGCTCATATATCAACTAGAGAGCCGGTCGAAAAGTCCGCCACGGAGACACAGAGTTCACTGAGATCAATAAATGTTTGCTATATCCTCAATATTTCAAAAAGACTATCTCTGTGCTCTCTGTGACTCAGTGGCAAAGTCACTTTTCGACCAGAT
>JAZDJN010000060.1:0-19786 GCA_043803945.1 bacterium
GATCTTGAAATTATTAAAAGGTGTTACTGATGCCACGTTAAGAGATAGTTTGACCGGGGAGGAATTTGTTCTTCGCTCTTCCGACAGCAATGAAATTCAAGAGATCCTAAAACAATTGGCAATAACTCGCTAATTCAGCGAAATTTTCAAGACAACACCCCTTGTCATACTAATTTGGACAAGTCGGGAAATATTTGGATTTGCAGCAAATAAAAAAGGCTCACTTTCTTAACAAGTGAGCCCTTTTTTTATTCTTAAGATAGTGAATTAAAGCACTTTGCAATTTATCGTAAGTAATTGTGGTCCAATACCGGGAGCATCAATAGAAATGATCACATTCAATAATTGACCCGATGTTGGAGTGCCAGGGACAGAAAGATCGCTCACAACAATTGAGAATGTCGTAACATTTGGACCCGGATCGACTACGTAAGAACCATTCGGCATCGTGAAACCCTGATCACTGTTTAATCCGCCGCTCACTGCGAATTTTACTCCGGAGAGATTAGAGGTAAAGTCTACTTTTGTGGTGATGCTGGTCCCAGTTGGAAGTGGATTTCCTCTGGCATCCGTGATCGTGACGGTGATAGGCGCCGAAGAGCCACCGACTGGTACTGTAACATTAGCGGCTGAAGATGTGGCAATAATTGGTCCAGTTGCCCAATTAACCCTTAAACTATCAGCGATTTTCTTACCGTTCTTTCCTGAAGTCTGTGCTACGACCCAGAAAATTCCCGGCCGTTGATAATACGTTGGCCGGCCTGCACTAACTGTACCAGCTACCGTAGGTGCTGGGTTCCCTCCGAGGAATCTCACTAAACCACCTCCATCGAGGTTTGTGGTCGTGTATCCCTGAACGTTTCCAGACCAGGTATGGAAATAAACGACAGTTCCAGAAGCGACAGGATTGCTAAAGGTATCCGCAACCATGACTGTATACGAAGGAAAGTTGGCGAAACTGTAAGCATCTGTCGTCATTGAGAAATGACTTTGCGTCGGGTCGCCAGCGCGAACGACAATTCTCACCGGTTCAGAAGTCAACACCTTGCCACCTGCCAAGACCACCCGAGCAATCAATTTTACGACTCCTGCCTGTGTTCCACTGACAATCGACGCACGGACTACACCGCTATTATCAGTACTGTCGCCGCTAGGAATTACTCTTGGTGGTGTCCCACCACCAACATAGGAGTTCGGGTTAAATTCAATATTGAAGCTAACAAACGTGCGCTTCGTCGCATCGATTGGTGTACCTAAAGAGTCTTTAATGGTATAGGTTATGATTGAATTCTCATTTCCACCAACACCTGCGATATCAATTGCAGAAAATGTTGGGAGACTCACACTGATTTGAGCGGGAAGCTTGGCGGATGGCGGTATCGTTGATATCTGTACACCTGGTAGAACGCGGCCATCAATCGTATGAGTCTTATTACCGTTAGAACTGCTTACATCAATAAGAATTTTTACTGGTCCTGAAGAACCTCTAGTTCTCTTATCGCGAACTTGAACAGAAAAATTTGTATAGCGTTGATCATACGTGTCAGGTAAAATGACAGATTTATCTCCCGAGATTTCTAAGTCACCAGATCCATCACCTGTTACGCTGACGGAAATCGATGTTCCTGCGGATAATGGATTTCCATTCTGATCTTGCACCTTAAATGCGAAATTATAATCTCCACTATCGGGAATTTCAAAGCTCGCTGTCGGTGCAATAATCCGAGTTTCTCCTGAAAATATCACAGAATCGCTCTTTGAGATAGTTGTACCATCACCCCCGATGGTTTTTGCTGTAACAACAGCCACACCACCGATCGGACGTGGTTGTGCGGTGATCAGCTCCACAGAGGCCATACCATCTATATTCGTTTGAGCAGCAGGTTGGATGATTCCTCCGGTTGTGGTAAAGTAGATAGCGGTTCCGGCTTGGACTGGATTTCCATCCTTATCGCCGAGAATGACACTGATCTTATCCCGGAGGTTATCAAAGAGTAAACCGGGAATGTTTACTTTCTCACGCGTCATGCTAAACCGCTCTGGAACCGGTAATCCCCCTGATACGGTAATCTTGACGGGCGAGGAGGTGAGTGTTCGGCCAAGAACAGTCGTCTTTGCGATCACCTGGACAACACCTGCTTTTGTTCCAGCATTGAAAGTTGTACTAACAGTGCCATAGGCATCCGTCGAATCGGCTGAGGGAGAAATAAATTCACCTCCACCCAGGCCGCCTGTTGGGGCTATCTGGAATGTGATATACGCTCGTTTTGCTAACTCGACCGCCGTTCCAACTGAATCGCGTGCAATGAATGTCAGCTTTATCGATTCCTCTGCTCCGGTACCACGGACGGAAACCTGATTGCTACTGATGGATAACATCGTCAATGATGAAGCATATCCTGATTTTGCTCCACCTGACGGCGGAGGCACGATCACTGATCCATCACCAGGAAGGACAACTCCATTAAAACTCGTCGTCACATTTCCGTTCTCACTCGTTACGGTCACAGTAATTGTGACAACGCCGGAAGCACCTGCTTTTTTTATATCCTTTACACGAATATTGAAGAGCGTGGCATTTGGATCATCGGTATCGCCAAGAACTTTTCCAGCATCTCCAGTAAATTGTAAGTCAGCAGCACCTGGACCCTCCGCTTTCACGTTTACACTTGTACCTTTGGTGAGTGGATTTCCAGCCGTGTCTTCTACATAGATAGGAAGTACGGCTTCACTGCTATCCGGCAATTGGAACGACTGAGGAGTGCGAACTCTTGTTTTCCCTGAAAACAAAATTTGAGTTTGCTTGGAAATTGTAACTCCATTCTCTCCAATCGTCCGTGCGGTTATGACGGCGATTCCATTCGTCGGCCTTGGATCGCCGGTGATCAGTGAAACTGCCGCTTGTCCATCAACATCTGTTATCGCAGAAGGCTGGATTATTCCACCTGTCGTTGTAAAATAGATCGCCGTACCGGGAGGAACGGGATTGCCTTCTTTATCGCCGACAATCACTGAAACCTGGGCACGCAATCCGTTTACAATACCTCCTGCAATATTCGCTACCGATCGGGCAATGGAAAATCGCTCGAGGACGGGCATTCCGCCAGAAATCGTGATTCGCACAGGGCTGGATTTAATGGTCAGCGAGGTTCCTGGAACCGTTGCAGATGCAACCACCTGTAACACACCTGCTTTCGATCCGCTTGTGATAGTTGTTGTAACTTGACCATTTCCCGGATCAGTATCTTGTGACGGTGGAAATATATACTCTCCTCCTGCAGGTCCACCGAGTAATTGGAAATTTACATTGAGCTTATTTGAACCGCCAACTGGTACACCCAGCGAATCGCGGACTTCAAATATTAGGAGGGAGGACTCATTTTGGCCGCCTGCTCCACGAATTGAAATATTCGGGTTCGTGATACTCAAGAGCACGATATTGGCTGGTTTACCTGAGGAGACACCCACCGATGTACCTGTGGGTTTCAATTTTAGATAAACATTTGCGGTATCGGTCCCCGGCACGAGGGTGAATGAAGCTGTATCATTCCCATAGTTCGGGGCACTTGCGAAGAGCAGAGCTTTATAGGATGTCGTGATGTCGTACTTTAATTTGAATGACCCATCAGATTTTGACGTGTCCCGTAAGAGCAATTTGTCATCGCGAACGATAGCACCGGGGATAGCCGTGAGGTTATCATTCCGCACGACAAATCCGGTGACCTGTGTAATGAGTGTTGTTGTAGTCACTTCAGGCTCAGTTGGATTTTGGCAAGCTGAATGAAGCAGGAGCACTACAACAAATCCCCAAAAGAGCAACAATCGTTTATTCATGACACAATCCCTTTGTGTGAAAATGCATAGATTAGACAAATGCTTCATTGCTTTTTCAACTGATACTTCTTCAAATCTTCCTGATTTTTCAACAATTTCTCTTCATACACACCCTTTTGAGCCTGCATCTTCTCAATGCGCTCATCAACGGTTGGCAGTAACTCGGCCTTCAGAAGCACAAAAAGCTCCTTCTTTTGCATTGAGAACGCATCATAACCAAAAATGTACCGCAGGCCAAGAACCCACCAAGGTAGATCTTTTAGCACTGGAATCCCTTCTCTCTTCACAATTTCTGACGAGGTTATGAGACCAGCCACATAATCTTCTTCTCCATTCAGGAGAAGTTTACTGCTTCTCCCAGTCGTCTTATCTACAGTGATATTGGAACCACCTGTTACTGGAGAGCTGCGTTCAAGCTCAAAGTCTACGGCAATAATTTCTGTTGGGCCATAGGCAAAGATTCTCGGTGATACTTTAAGAATTACACCTGTACTCACGAACCTATCCATCAAGTTCCCAGCAATATCTCTCTCTTTGATGGAAATGTCGGAACCGATTTGAACGAATCCCGATCCACCATTTTTCACAGTGACTTGCGGACGGGAGATCACTTCTCCTAATCCTTCCTGTTCAAAAATTCGAAGTGCGGTCGAGATATCGAATGTAACTTTTTTTCCAGTCGGCTGTGCAGTGATCTCAAAGATATTGGACGCGACACGATCTGCACCGGTGAACTCCACGCCGATATTCATATCTCTTCCCCGGAACAATGAAAAGCTGATACCGGACTCCTTCATTTTCGATTGATTAATCTCGATAAAAACGCAGGAGATCTGAACTTCGCGCATTTTAGCATAGATTTGGCCTGAGTCGATACGAGAGGCCGTTGAAACAGCCGGGCCCGCGGCACCGGCTACACCCGGAGCTCCAGCCACGATAATCTGTAAAAAATCAGCAGTCTCGCTGTACCAAAGGGTATTAGTTTTCAGCACAAGCTCGAGGGCATCCCGCCAGTACATCTGCCTGATGTCGACACCAATCTTTGTGGAGAGCGGATTTGGATCGCTAATAGGCTTTTTGAGAAATTTCTTGCTCATATCATTGAAAATTTGCATTGCCTCAGGGTAGAGAAGTTCTTTGCTCATTGTTACCAACTCCTCTTGGGTAACTCCATACTTTCCTTTTGCTGCCCGTTTAAGCATTTGTTCATCTTTTGCTTGAGAAAACAGCACAGAGCTAATGAACAATGCGAGGCAAACAAAAACGATGGGAGACAGACGTTTCATAGAGCCCTCGTTATCGTTTCTTAATAGATTTTTCAAATAATATTTTCTTTTCTATAATCTTTGAGATACCACCTTCATTCACTTTAAATTCTACTTTTCCATCAGTGGTGCTAATTTTGCTAACATATCCACGCCACACCTGATCACCAAGATGGAGAATTATCAAATCACCCATATACATCACGAATGCTTTGCCTGGAAGAACAGCACGTACTTCCACTCTGGTGGGATCGATCTCGTCTTCCGGTGCGGTCATCGGGAGAGATTGAACGATGTATGGATTGAATGGGTTGAAAGGCGCTTGAGACGATGTGAGAGATTTTGCTGCCAACGAGGTACCCAACTCTTGGATACTCGTGTAATACGCGTGCAATTCCAATGTGAAGGCTAGCCACTTCTTTGTGGTTTTCGTCGCCTCGTCTGCTGTTTCTTTTCCTTCAAAGGTAATCCAATTGATCTTATAGAGTCGATTCCCATTCTCAAGGAAATAGACAAACTTGTAGAGGCTTTCGAATTCTCCTTCACCCTCGGAGAGGAGATATGTATTATATCCATAGGCTCCGAAATCTTTCGAACCTGTGAAGTCGAGATTAAATTTCGGCTCCTCTTCTTCGACCTTCGTTACTTCATCAACACCCTGACTAATGTAAGCGTACGTCTGTGATGTGATATCAAA
Organism: bacterium; assembly: GCA_043803945.1. GTDB lineage: Bacteria > Bacteroidota > Ignavibacteria > UBA10030 > UBA10030 > JAZDJN01. Next base: position 5,797 of record JAZDJN010000060.1, read on the forward strand.
GGAGGGAATAATTTTACTCCGTGAATCGTACTTTCGCTTCGTATCTGTCAATGTTACTGACAAATCGTAAACCTCCTTCATTGTAGAAGGCAGATTCTGCAATTCCTGCTCTATCTTATCCAATTCCGCTTTCGATGCTAATAATTTCTTCGGTTGGAAATACCCCCAATAGACCAGTCCTGCTGCTACAACGAGCACCAGTACAGCACTAATGACAATTGAGTTTCGTATTTTATAGGACATACGTCACCTTGACGTGATTTGATTACGGACTTGGTCGTCTTTCTTGACCTTTATCAATCTTCTCAACAATAAGTTCAAATTCATATAAAGTCTTTCCACGAACTGAGACCGGCTTTACTGATTTCAGGGTCGCTCTTTCAAAGACATTGGCGAATCTCGAAATCCGATTCCGGTAAACAGATCGTCCGGTAATCCTCAAGTAAGCCGGATTATCATCGCGGGCAATTTTCGAAACCCATAAGGGACTAAGATCTTCGACACTATTTGCCAAATAGTGCAGAACTCGACTCCAACGGTCACTTCCGGGTGCAAGGCTATCATAGAGAGTTGCTGCGTCGCGAAATCGGTTGATTTCCTTCGTGAGAAATTCCTTCTGTTCCCGTAATCTGTTCAGATCTTCAATTTGCGTTTTCTTGTTTTCAAGTTGCCGGGAAAGAGAAGCAATCTCCTCATTGCGCGATTTAATAGAGACTAAGAAGAAGACAATTGATCCCATAAGTAGGGGCAACAGCAACCATCCATGCCAGGCTAATTTAAACGCCTTCTGTCCTTCGAGAATCGAAATGGGACATAAATTAACGGCATAGAAACCGGGGTGTTTCGGTTGCAGCGATTTCCATGCGGCAGCGATTGGGATTGCGTATTCAGAAACCGGCTCACCACCGACATCTTGAAATTGACTAAGATCCAATCCGGGTAATTGCAGATAATCCACTGCGGCACTGCTGAACTGAGGTGCGAGTGCTTCACGCAGATTGACTTTATGGCTTTCTCCGCAGAGAAGGATTCGATCGATGCGAGTAAGGGCAATATTATCCTGTTCAAGAAGAACACGGCTATAAATGGTATTTTCAATATTGGATGAACTATAGCCTTCACTGATAATTGGAGCGAAATGCATATAGTCCTTACCCTGCATAAAGATCAATCGGCTGAACTCATTCCCGACGTAAATGATCACGGTTACTTCTTCATCCTGAATTTCATAGTTCCCTCTCACCAGCCCAATAAGATCAAGATCAGAGCTATCAATGAGATGAATGAGTGGCAGCCGGTTACCAATAAATGGTTTTATCTCCGTGAGCAGGTCAAAGAGTTGAAGTCCATCCTCACGAACTACACTCAACAATCCGCCCGAGGCCGTCGGGATAAGGTCAAGAGCATCCAAGGCCGGAGGTGAGGCCCGCATCGCGGCTAATTCCTGAGCGATATGTTTCTTGAGTTTTGTTCCCTTCAAACTAGCATCCGAATCGAACTCCTGATACGTGATCGCCGGTTCACTTAACGCGAATGAGAGTTCATATTTGGAAGAGGGCAAATCGGTTAATAAACTCAGCAGGACAGAAGCGTTGCTATGTGCCTCCTCGCCAGGAGTTTCAGAAGAAATGGCGGGTTCAGTGTACGACTCCGTTGAGCCAAAGTCATCGGAACCTCCTCCTCCCTCTTCACCATGATGCTTTTCTTCGAACTTCTGAGCAAGAGCAACGGTTTTATAATCGCGGAGAGTAACTTTATTTGCCTTGAGAGAGAGTTGTACAAATTGCAGCTCAAGACCATCAACAAATAGAGCAACGGCAGTTTTGCCTTGACCAGGTTGATATGGCATTTGAAACTCGTTCCCTAATTGTGAATGATATTATCTACTTGACCACCCAAACACTGATCTACAAACGCACTCGTTATCCGCCTGTCCCTGGTGTAATTTGTAAAAGCTGTTGCATGCGTCGTTTGTTATTAGCATAACTTACTGCACTATCCAGCGAGATCTTCTTCTGCATATAGAGTTTTTTAAGATCCTGCTCCATTGTTGCCATTCCAAACTCATTTCCTTCAGAAATCATCTGATAAATCTCACCGGTATTATTATTCTTGATGGCTGCACGAACTGATGGTATTCCAAGCATTACTTCACGAGCTGCAACTCGTTTGCCATCAAGACTGGGAATGAGCTTTTGAGAGATAACACAACGTAAGGTATCGCCCAGCCGATTACGCACGCGCTCCTGCTCAACAGGCGGAGTCTCACCGATGATACGGTCAATACTTTCAACTGCTGATGCCGTATGAAGAGTTGAATAAACTTTATGACCTGAGTCGGTAATTTCAAGTGAGACGAGAATTGTCTCTGGATCTCGCAGTTCACCCACCATAATGATATCGGGGTCCTGGCGAAGCGCTTGAACTGCTCCATCCTTAAATGACAAGACGTCCCTTCCCACCTCCCGGTGCCTGACGATACATCGATCAGATTTATGAACATATTCCACCGGAGAAGCAATGATCACAATATGTCCATCGACTGTATGATTATTCAGATCAATGATTGCATCAAGAGTCGTACTTTTTCCAGAGCCCGTAATACCGGTAACGAGACACAATCCTTCCTTTGTGGTTGCCAGGCTCAGAATTTTTGTAACATTTGGATGCAACTCCATCGATTTGTATGGGCGTACGGTATTATTAATTGCACGCATATTCAATCCAATTTGATCGAGGTCAAAATATGCGTCCGCTCTAAATCGTCTGAATTCGCCATTCTCCTGATAGAGCATATGGGAGAAATCTAAATTTCTATTCTCATACAGGAATGACCGCTGACGTTCACCAATAACACTTTGGATAAGAAAATTCATTTCATCCGGTGAGTAGGTGCCGAGTGCTTTATCAGGCTTTTTTGAACCGAAAACCCGGTACCAAACCTGCCCCTGTGTACCATATCCGCCCATGTCGATATCAGAAGCATTGATGACAAACATTCGAGAAAGAAACCAGTTCATCAATGACCGCAATTTCTGTTTGTCTGTTTCATCCATCCGCGCCAAGGTATCACCAATCATCATCTGTCGCTCTAATCCTGTTACCGTCTGAGGCAGAGTAGCAGCAAGATCTTTTAAAAGCTTTTTGCTTTCTATCACAAATGGTGGATCAGGGGCTGTGATGGACGGAACTGGTTGCTGGGTTTGTCCTAATGGTTTTTGGGGTGTTACTGTCGCTGGTTTTGGAGCTGACGGGTTTTGTGTTGGAGTTGTCATTGAACTGGACTGGTATTGATCCTTGGGGATTCTATTAATATCTCTACACTTGAATTATAGCCCAGAATCAGAGCACAGGTGATAATAATAAACTTCAATGGAAAATGCAACTCTGTTAAAGAGTATTTTTTAAGGTTACGAGTATCCTCCATATTTACTATGAAGATAGTCCCGCTCAACCTCGTACCCTGGATCATACAACCTGTCTCGGTCCTTCTTCAATTAGGGCCATACCAATCTGATTTTCGGTGCATTTGATTTGTTTCAGGTCTTTACATACCTAAAAAAGCTATTTCGAGGATATCTTTATCGGGCGAGATAAGATTCTTTATTCCTCTTCGACTGTTGTAGAAATTACCTCCTCTAGAGAGGTCATTCCCTCCATCATCCTTTCCATGCCAGACCGGCGCAAAGTCCACATGCCATCTTTGGAACCCTGTTCACGTACTGCATTCTCATCTATTTTATCACCGGCATTGAGAATAATATCTTTGATGGCTTTAGTGAAATAAAGAGCTTCATGAATAGCAGCTCGACCTTTATACCCACCACCACATTTATCACATCCGTTTGCTTTGTACATCTTGTGAGTAGTAATTTGCTCCTCGGTGAATCCGAATTTTATTAGATTACCTTTCTCATCATCATCCATCGGTTGTTTGCAGATTTTACAAAGTGTACGAATAAGTCGTTGAGCTACGATGATATTGATAGAATAAGCAAGAAGGAATGGTTCAATTCCCATTTTATAAAGACGGGCAATCGAACTGGGAGCATCGTTAGTGTGAAGAGTCGAGAATACTAAGTGGCCTGTATTAGCCAATTTAACAGCAGTTTCTGCTGTGATTTTATCGCGCATCTCACCGACGAGCACAATGTCAGGATCGTGACGCAAAATACCTCTAATCGATTGCTCGAAACTCATTTTGGGACCAATCTTCAACTGACGAGCGCCTTTAATGATGTATTCAACCGGCTCCTCGATTGTCAGCACGTTGACCGTTGGGTCAATTACCTGGTAAAGCGCAGCAATAAGCGTAGTTGACTTACCAGAACCTGTCGGACCTGTTAAGATGATAATTCCCTGTGGCTTAGCGATTGCTTTATAGAAAAATCCTCTTGCAGGACCTTGTAATCCGAGTTTCTCCAGGTCGGTGATTACTTTGCGATCATCCAGTACGCGGATGACGCAACTTTCGAACTTATTCTTAAATTCTGTCGTCACAATGGGCATGATCGAAACGCGGAACCGAAGCTGGTGACCATCGACCACGCGTTGGATAAAACCGTCTTGTGAAGCTTCACGCTCAAATCGATCGACATTTTTTGTGCGGTCTTTAACAACAGCCATAATTGCTTCTGGCATTGTGTTCGCCTGGCAATGCCAGACTTGGAGGTTGCCATCAACACGAAACAAAAAGTTTGTCTTATTTCCTTCGGCACAGACAATATGCACGTCACTGACTCCACGTCGGACAGCTTCAACAATACAACCCTCGAACAGATTCACCAGAGCGCTCTTATTGATTTCCGCTTCGAGCGCATCTTCATCGACATTTTCCTCGCCTGAGCCGCTTCCGTCGTTGACATTAACAGTATCGTTTTCCAGTAATTTCAGAAATTCGTTTTGGGCGGGAGCTACTTTTTCCATTAATCCCTGGAGATCTTTCAGGCGGACATAACACACTTCATATTTTTTTACATTGAAGCTTCTTGCAACCACCGGAAGATTGCGATCAGTTGGATCTGCGGCAATAATAATGAGTTTATCGGTTTGTCGCTCATCATATTTGAATGCGAGCATTTTTGCCTGCACCATCATTTCACGCTGCTGCTCAGGCAATGCGTCAACAAGTTTCTTGACAAAAGCGATACGCGCCTCGTCTACCTTCTCATCAGCCAGAAATATTTCACGAAACGCGTAGAGATTCGCCACCTCTCGAAACACCGCATCGTGATCAGCAGCAAATTCTGAAACAAGAATCTGCCCGAGGTTCTTTCGGTTTTTCTTGTTCTCCTCGGAGTCCTTCATTTTAAGGGATTTTTCCAATGTCTCAAAATCGATGATCCCCTTCTTCAGAAGCGTATAACCAATTTTATCAGTTATATCTATTTCTGGCATAGCCTTATTCCTTCCTTATGTGGGCTATAGAACGACCCGGATCCAACATACTCAACATCCACTAATGCTATCCGCCTGCTCCAAACATCGTGAAGATATATCGGATGATCTGTCCAGGAGCTTTCGGTCTAACTGTCGCAGTTTCGGATGAGACAACCGTAAGAGCCATCATAACAACCATGATGATCATAGATACCGCTAATTGAATTGCCTCGATGACGTTTGACATCCGATAGGTAGTCTCTTTTTCATAATATTCTGCAAGCTGGAGGGCGGTATTCCTCACTGTTCCTGTTTCTGCCGCAGAAGAGAATCTTGAGAGTGCCGTTTTTGTGAACACATTAGTTGCCTCGAAAGATTCAACGAGCCCTTTTCCTTTTTCAAGCATCATAGGTATCGCAATTGTCTTAATTTGATGCTCCATGAATTTATTTCCGCAAGCCTCCGCAGACATTTTAATAACGTCAATATTTTCGCCGGAACCGCTGTAGAGAGAATAAAAGACACGACAGAAAATTTCAATGGATGTTTTATGCATCAACGATCCGACGACGGGGATATTGATGAGATACTTATCCATCAAAAATTGTCCCCTGGCGGTGCGCATGAACCTGCCAATTAAGATGATTGGAATGAACAGTGCGATCATCAATGGAATAAAATTTGCCGTCAGAAATCTGCTAAATGCGAGTGTGGCTTTCGTCATAGGAGGAAGATCGATTTTAAATTTCTCAAACATCTCGGCAGTTGCTGGGAAAATATAGCCTACGTAAAATAGTACGGCAAGAAAAAGGATAAAGAGTGTAATGAGCGGTGAGATCAGTGCACTCTTCATATTCTTTTTGAATTGAGCATTTCGCTCAAGGAATTTTGCCGTGCTCTCATAGATTTCTGTCATGTTGCCGCTCTTTGAAGCTAAGCCAAGCATTTGCGCAGCAAACTTGCCAAGTACTGCACTCTGTTTGAAAAAGACTTTTTCACTATCCTTACCCTGTTTTAGCTCATTGTTAATTTCTTTGACACATTCTCGGAGGTTTGAATTGTCGATATCGTTAACGAGGAGTTGCAGAATTTCATTGAATGGAAGTTTTTGCCTCATCAGGTCAGCACTGACTTTAACGAATGTAACTACATCAATTGAAGGAGCCGGTTTTAGTTTATTCCCGAAGAGTTTTTTCCGAACATAAAGGACTCGATAGCCCATTTTTTCCAAAGCAATCCGCACCTCTTCTTTGGTAAAGGCCTTCTGATCTCCATCGATAGGTTTCTCAGTACCTTTTTGAACCCGATAGAGCCAACCTACACGCTCATGGACAAAAGTGAGCTTGAACTTTTTCTCACTCGCCATTAATTCGGCTTTGGCTTTGGCTTCTTTCTTTGTCTCTGCATTGATCATTCCTGCCACTGGTTTGCCAGCAAGTGTCATGCCTTCGATTTTGAATTCCGCCATGGCAATTCCTCAATAATAATTAATAGCAATCCGGAGAAGGGACTTCTCTGGGTAGGATAATACGATTTTTCAAGGATTCTGTCAAGTTGAGGTCTTGCTAAGCTTGAAGAAATCAGGAGAAGGGGGAGTGAATCTTAGAGATGCCGAATGAAAAAAAAAGCATCCCGCATTGCGGGATGCTCTAAGCTTTCTAAAACAAAGTGAAATAGATTCTTCGATATTCTCGAGTGATCTATTATTGGAAATCGCCTGTGTATGTCCAACTGCCAGAGACAAATTTGCCAAGGGAGTCGATTTTCGTAACCACTGTGTTTGCAGCATTCTGAGCTGATGTTGCAGTAAATGTAACCTCTACTGCAGTTGGTGTACCAGCATTGTATATTGCATTTTCGTTATTCGACATCTTGGAAGGAACTTTGTAACCGGCATAGGAGTTTTGTCCACCACCCATTGAAGCAGGACGAATGCGGTATTGATACGCATTTGCCGCGAGGTTATTGATGTCATTGATGATGGCATCTTTGTTGGACTGAATGCTGTTGGCGCTGAAGAGACTGAGACCAACGGCAATGGCAATTCCGACAATGATAACGCCGAGGATGATCAGAAGAAGTTGTTGTTGACCCATATGATACCTCCAATTTAATTGTTAAAAATTTGGGTTATTAACTAACCCGGTGAATTGTTATCGTTTGCTAAAGCTAAAACCGGTTAATATGTTTCAACTCTTATGCCAGAATTAGATCTCGTTAAAAAGAAAAAACCTTGAGTAAAAAGGCTAAATGAGCAGTATGGGATACCTAAAATAAAGATCGATGGGAAAAAATGTCACTCTTAAGTCAATATTACCGATTACCTCTTCCTTTTTTTCCACTCAGGGGCATCCCATCCCTCAGTCTAAACCTACGGAATTTCACACTCTGTGTCAAGCTTTCTTTCACTCTGATCTTTCAAAACGACACATGATCATCACTCACCTCGTTGATTTAATTAATAACCACAGTATCGACGTTTTGCCTAGCACATGTATTCGAACGAGGAAGAAAGAAGTAGCGGGAATATTGCAGAAGTATTGACAAACCGGTTCTACGCTCATAGAAAATACCTCCTTGGGCGGAGTTTATCTGAATGAATTCCGGGAATGCGTGCTTATAACAGAAAGAATTTTGAGTCCATTTAATTTTTTAGAGAACTCAACAACGATTTGCTCGAAAGTCAAGTTCTCTTTCAAATTATTGAAGACCGTTATTATATCGGAGAGATGCCCGTTCGTGTTCGAAATTTTCCTGAAGCGTCGAGAAATTACTTTTCTCGCGCTTCAGGTTCAATATGGTAATTCGTAGGACAGCGTTCCGTTATCCGTTTCGGAAAAATCTCAAAACCACTCTTGAATAATCGAAAAGATAAAGCTTCGAAATATTAGATAGAGAATCCTCCATCGATCCGCCAACGGAATATCGATTTTATTATAGACAAGAACTATTACTGGAAATCGCCGGCGTATGTCCAGCTGCCTGAGACAAATTTTCCAAGTGAGTCGATTTTGACTTCAACTGTGTTTGCTGCATTCTGAGCTGATATGGCTTTAAATGCCACATCCACTGCAGTCAGTGTGACATCGTAGGTAGCATTTTCATTGTTCGACATCTTGGGAAGAACTTTATATCCGGTATAGGAGTTTTGTCCACCACCCATTGAAGCAGGACGAATGCGGTAACGATATGCATCTGCCGCGATGTTATTGATATCATTGAGGATGGCATCTTTGTTGGATTGAATGTTGTTGGCGCTGAAAAGAATGATTCCAACGGCGATGGCGATACCGACGATGATAACACCGAGGATGATCAGAAGAATTTGTTGATGACCCATATGCTACCTCCAAATAAATATTTAAAGTCGGCCTATCATCTAATCCGGCGAATTGGATGCCATGTCGAGGTTTAAACCGATGAATCTCTCTCAATTCTAATGCCAGACTCACATCCGCATAGGAATCAAAGAAACATTGAGCAAAACAACAGGGAGTGAAACAGACAAGATAATCATAAAGGGAAAAAAGAGATCCCCAGTAAATATTACCGATATTTTTTCCCTTTTGCCACAAATAATTTATCAGAACACCCTGATGGATATTTAACCGCCTCAGTAAAGCCTTTTCAACCAACTAAAGTTATTATGACTGAATTCGATTCGTGGAGCTTTATACTATGGAATAACAGTTAGAACACCAACATTATGATAATGGAAAAATCAAAATAATCCTGAGACGACACTAAGGAGTTCGAAGTATACCGAAAGCCACTGGATTCATCGGACTCGGTATGAAAAGTGAATCATTTTCAAATACCACACTTTTTCTTTTAGCAACTTTATCGTATATACTCATTGTGAAACAGAAATCAAAAGTCGTTGTTGTATTACCTGCTTATCAGGCAGAAAAGACTCTGGAGCAAACTGTGAGGGAGATTTCCCGCTCTGTAGTCGATGAAATCATTCTGGTTGACGACATGAGCAAGGATAGTACCGTAGAAATCGCTCATCGATTGAATCTTGTTGTCGAACGACATTCACAGAATATGGGATACGGTGCCAACCAGAAGACTTGTTATCAATTGGCTCTTCGCCGAAACGCCGATATCATCGTCATGTTGCACCCAGACTATCAGTACGACCCCAAGCTCATTCCTCATTTCATCGATTTCATTGAAAACGACTATTTCGACGTTATGCTCGGGACACGCATTCGAACCAGGAAAGAAGCCTTAGCCGGAGGGATGCCACGGTATAAATATTTCTCGAACAGATTCCTCACATTAATTGAAAATATTATTACAGGGCAGAATCTCTCTGAATGGCATACCGGCATGAGGGCATATAGCAGAAAAGTCCTGGAGTCCATTAATTATCTCGAGAACTCAAACGACTTTGTGTTCGATAGTCAGGTTCTCTTTCAGATAATTGAACGCGGTTTTAGAATCGGGGAGATTCCCGTTCCTGTCCGATATTTCCCCGAAGCGTCAAGCATTAACTTCTCTCGCAGCCTCAAGTACGGCATTGCGACTCTGGGTACTGCTTTCCGCTACCTGTTTAGAAAAATTCTCTGATCCCCTTCGGAATATACGATGATATGCCTGTGCGACTTATCACTCTAGAGAAATTTCCATCGATCCATTAACGGTGCCTCGATTGTATTCTCGATGAGATCGAAAACTTCATATACCTCATTTCCACTTATCTTCCTTCTCTGCATCGTTCTCTTTGTCGTCATTGTCCGCATTCGATTGCTGAATGTCCCCCTCGAACGCGATGAAGGTGAATATGCCTACATCGGACAACTCATTCTCGACGGTATACCGCCGTATCAGGAAGCATATAATATGAAATTCCCCGGTATGTACTTTCTCTATGCGGGGATATTATGGATTTTCGGCGAAACTCATACGGCTATCCACACAGCCCTTCTCATCGCGAACATCTTTACGCTCGTTCTTCTCTTCATCCTGGCTCGTTCAGCTTACGACGACTGGGTTGCAGTATCCGCAGCGGGCGCTTTTGCATTGCTTAGTTTGAGTTATCACGTACAAGGGTTCTGGGCTAATGCTGAACATTTTATTCTTCCTTTCGTCATCGGAGCATATCTGCTCCTGTTCGTATGGCAGAAGAAAAAGAGTCGACCATTCTTACTGATGAGCGGGATCTTCCTCGGTTGCGCTGCGTTGATTAAGCAGCACGGAGCTTTCTTTAGTCTTGTTGGATTTCTGATTCTGTTTCAGATTGTGTGGCAACAACGAAAAATTGAAAACAGGATTCGCTGGAACGCTTTAGGAACTCTGATGGCAGGATTCATGATCCCGTTGCTCCTCTGCGGTATGTATCTTGCGTTCCATGGTGTACTACAGCAATTTTTTCGCTGGACATTTCTCTATGCAAAGGCCTATAGTTCTATTGTTTCATTGAATCAAGTGAAGGAGAATTTTCTTTCATCGTTCTTACCACTCTGGCAGCACTCCATCCTTCTTTGGATTCTCGCTTGTGTCGGAGCGCTTTCGCTTTACACTTCCCACAGTTACAGGCAATCGCGATTATTTCTCACGGCATGGATTTTCTCAAGCACAATTGCACTGTCGATTGGCTTCTATTACCGGCCACACTATTTTATTCTCATCCTTCCGGTAGCGGCGCTCCTCTTTGGTCTCGGAATCAGATCTATCGTTCAAACCTTTTCGGGTGCTTCAACACCTTTATTAAAATATCTGCCTCCTGTCATCATTCTTGGATTCTCATTGATCAGCACACTCGTAGCACACTGGGATGTCCTTATCCAATTCTCGCCCGCTGAGGTTACGAGAACAACCTATCTCCAAAATCCTTTTCTGTATTCTGAACGAATTGCGGAATTGATCGAGGAACGATCGACGAGCCAGGATCGGATTGCAATTATCGGGAATGAACCACAGATTCTCTTTTATGCTCATCGCCGTTCAGCGACACCCTATATTTATACGTATTCTTTGATGGAGGACCAACCCCTTGCCCGGCAATTTCGCTCCGAGATGATAAAGCAAATCGAATCGTCCACTCCCAAACTTCTTATCTTTACGCAACTGCAGCCTGAATGGTATCAACAACCTTTGGGCGAGCAGCAACTGCACGCCTGGTTTTTTAGGTATGCGGAATCGTTGTACAAACCGTCGGTGCGATTCGAATATACACCGGGGAGTAACGATACATTACTGATCACGGAACCACACGATCTCATGAACCGATCGAAACATCATTATTGGATCACGATATATGAGAGGCGGACTCTCTGACAATTCAGACCACACTGTCCCTATGAATCAAACTGATATTTTTCAAATCCTCTTTCTCAACTCGTGGAGACCATTCCTCTGGATTACACTCCTCTCATTTGCGGTCTATGGCCATGTCATTTTCTTCTCTGAATATACCTATTACGATGATTCATACTTAATTAAGGACTATTACTCAAGAATCGATGAACTGGGTGATATCGGGCAACAATTCCTGGAAGACGTGGGGCATCAGGCACAGGGTGGGAATCTCTACCGGCCAATTCTCAATATATCCTTCATCCTCAGTGCAAAGTTGAGCGGGATCGATTTATGGGGGCACTATCTGGTAAATATCCTCCTTCATATTGTTGCCTGCTCTCTGTTATTCATTCTTCAAACTACTTTGAGCATCTCGAGGGCGAGAAGCTTCATCTTCTCTCTTCTCTTCACAGTGCATCCGGCGCTCTCTCAGTCTGTTGCCTGGATATCCGGCCGCAACGATCCTCTTCTGGCGATTTTCATTTTGCTGAGTTTCATTACTTTCATCTCTTATTATAGGAGTCCCTCCTACCGAATATTCTTCCTCCATCTTCTCTTCTTCTGTCTGGCGATTTTCACAAAGGAGACAGCAATTTTCTTTCCATTCTTGCTGCTTGTGTATCTTGTTGCCATCCAATCGAGAAGGCAAAACCATGTTCAGGTGATCCCATTTATTGCCGGATGGTGTATGATCATCGTCAATTGGCAGTTGCTTCGATACCTTGCGAAGATTGCACCCCTTACCGATGCTGGCGCAGTGATCAAGAGTACACTTTCCAATCTCTGGATTGTGTTTTCCTATTTTGGAAAAATCTTCTGGCCGTTTGAACTTAGTTACGCCCCGGTGAAGCAGGATATATCCATTCTACCTGGAATCATTGCTGCTGCTCTTTTGCTGATACTTGTTGTTCGATATTCCAAAAATCAATGGCGAATGATTCTCTTTGGAATTCTCTGGTTTGGATTATTCCTGGTGCCAACATTTATCCATCATCCCGGTAAGGAGTACAGCGTGATGTATTATGAGCATCGTTTGTACGTCCCGATGATTGGCATTGTGCTCCTTCTCTCCACCCTCAGCTTCATCCAGCAATTGCGGCGAGTGCGCATACTTCTTCCTCTCTTTCTGGGGGCACTCATACTCTTTTTTGGCTGGTGGAGCTATCGTCATACTTACCATTTCCAGAATTTTTTCACACTTCGACAATACGCTGCTGAAACTTCTCCTCATGATATTCTCCAATACAGTCCTTTGGAGCGAATGAGCATGCCACCGTTGTTATCCAATCTTCTCCAAAATTATAACTGCTCGTCGGATACCACACAAGATGAGTCCAAATTACATACAGCTCGCACGAGAGCGATCATTGAAGTTCTCGAGCAGCAATTGAACGTTCAACCTCCAAGCGAGGAGAACTACCACTCGCTTGCCATTGTCTACTACGGTCGAGGTTTCCTAATTAATGCCGAACGTTTTTTTCAAGCAGCCAAAACTTTGGATTCAAACGACGCAGGAGTCTTCAATAACCTGGGCATCCTCTATTTTGATGGCCGACGATTCCGGGAGGCGGAAGAAGAATGGCTTACAGCTACCAGGATCAAACCGACAGATGGTAACGCCTACCTCAATCTTACTTATCTCTATTACCAGCAAGCGCGTTATGAAGATGCCTGGGCCAATTACAAGCAGGCAGTGAAATTTGGAATGAATGTTCCCTATGGCCTTATGGCAGAAATTAATAGAATGCATTCGCTCAGACAATAATATGGCTTCAGGAAAATGGAATGATGGTAGATTGACTTTTTTCGCGGGAAGTGTTGTGGGCCCTGCTGGGCTCTCAGCCACAGGCTGATGCGCCTTCCGCCAAAAAGACGGCGGACAGGTCGGTGCAGAACCTGCGACCCGCCATAATTAAAGTGTGGGCCCTGCTGGGCTCTCAGCCACAGGCTGATGCGCCTTCCGCCAAAAAGACGGCGGACAAGTCGGCACAGAACCAGCGACCCGCAGATTATGAGTCGAGCACTCTATACAACTAAGTCAAGGCAGTTTTGTTTCCTGAAGGGTAGCCGAAATTATTGCATCCGGTTACCGGAAAGACTTCAACAAACCTTTTTACAATTTCGGCAAAAAAATGATTATTCAGTTAGGAATTACCACTGGAAGAAAGGAGTGTTGTGGGCCCTGCTGGGCTCTCAGCCACAGGCTGATGCGCCTTCCGCCCAAAAGACGGCGGACAGGTCGGCGCAGAACCTGCGACCCGCCATAATTAAAGTGTGGGCCCTGCTGGGCTCTCAGCCACAGGCT
>JAZDJN010000061.1:0-147181 GCA_043803945.1 bacterium
CAATGTAAATGACGAACCATTGGTTTGAATGATACCGCTCGCATTGTTCGTTAATGATCCATTAACCTGTGCGACTACCGTACTACCTGACTTGTTTTGCAATACTCCACTCGCCTCTACAATCAATGCTCCCTCAAACACGATATCCGGATCTGCACTAATATCGACGATATTCTTCACTCCAGAAGTAATCTTGATCGTTGATACTTTGTACGTTCCCCTGATGTCCTGCGTATTGCCAAACACCATTGTTCCCAAACCTTCTACTCTCCCTGTCGATGACGTCGTTGAATATTGTGTCGTTGTTAAGACTGTCCCGGTTCCTACTCCCAGGCTTCCTCCATCCTGGACAACGAGATAATTGAGCGTCACATTTCCAGTTATCGATCGACCTGTTCCGGCGATAGAGGAATAACCTCCGTAAGCACTCGATCCCTCTATGGTTCCAGTTCCCATAAAATTGGTTGCTGCATTTGTCCACGTACCATTGTTGGTTGTATTCCCATTCGCATTCAAGGTAAACGTTGAACCATTATTCTGGATTATACCGTCTATATTGTTTACTAATGGTCCGTTCATCTGCATCAAAACTGTACTGCCTGATTTGTTTTGTAATACTCCACTCGCCTCCACCGTCAATGTACCTTCAAACAAGATGTCCGGATCTGATCCTATATCAGGGATACTCTTCGCTCCTGTGGCGATCTTTATCGTCGTTACTTTGTATGTTCCTCTAATGTCCTGCGTTGCGCCGAACACCATTGTTCCGGAGCCTTCTACTTTCCCTGTCGATGACGTCGAAGAATATTCTGCCGTCGTTAAGGTTGTTCCCGATCCTACTCCCAGAATTCCGCCATCCGAAACGGTCATAGTATTTATTGTCACACTCCCAGCGATTGATCGCCCTGTCCCTGCGATATTACACGCACCTCCATAAGCACTCGGTCCTCCTATGGTTCCGGTTCCCGCAAAATTTGTTACCGCATTGACCCACGTACCGTTGTTGGTTGTATTTCCATTCACATTCAGAGTAAACGTTGCACCATTGTTCTGGACCGTTCCATTGTTCTCAAAGGTATTTTGTACAATGAGTGTATAAGACGCACCTGAACTATTTTGGACGAATCCTCCTGATTGAATAAGGATGCTACTGCAATTTGAATTGGCATCAACGGTAATAGTATGCCCATTTTGAATTGTCACCACACCATCGCTCGAGGTGGGAACTGCCACTGCTGCAACCCAATTTGAGCCATCATAACGTTCCCAAGTACTTGCAGCACTCCAGGCCCCGCTCTGCTTCGAACGGTAATCAGTAACGACACGTGCGAATGCCTGAAGGGCAATCATCATCGCCAATACTGCGATCACCATGAGGCGGGTTAATTGTGTCGTGCCAATACGATTAATTCGAAGGGCAGTTTTCATGGCAAGTACTCCATGCATCAATAGTGAAATGGAAGAATTCTCAAACTCAATAGAGGTTCTCTTGCTACTCAAGAGTTTCCCTTGGCAGTTATGTTAAAGCTATAAAATGGATTTTCGAGGATTGTCGCTGTCAACTTGATAGGATGCTATTATCAAATCAGCCACTCCGGTTTGTGGTTGAAGCACCAACTGACGGTAGTGTGAAATTCCCGCAGGTGCACTTAAGTCAGGGAGGAAATAATAAGTACATCTCCCCGTTCGAGTTATCAACGTTAACGTTTCGATTTCCCCATCCTGTCAGTTTCTAAATCTCTCTGAAATATAATCGTTGCACTGAAAAAATCGTGGAATTGGGGTGAGAATAGTACTAGAAATATCACAATGCTCCCCTTCGACCCAACGATGACCCGTAATCCCCCGGAAAATTAAAAATAATGAGTCGCGCCCGAAAATCTATCCCATTTTTAAAATGTGAAGATTTATGGGTAATGTTAGATATTCTTAAAGTGAATGTCAAGAACGGGGATCACACTCTCGGAAGATCAAGGAAGTAAGCCTACGCGGCGGAAGAAGTGATGGAACTGCTCATCCTAACTTCATTGATCCGGGTTTCTCATTAGCATTATTGAGAAGGATCGATATGGGATATAACGATTATCACGTTGGATTTCTCTGTTCTTCGTGGTATTTTCAACCAAGTTCTTTTTCCACCGTCATCGGATATAAGTGAATTGACTGCAAAAAGCTCTTACCATCGAATCCCTGTTAATTCAAAAGATCTTTCCACCTATTGGGATACCATTTTCAATCAGATTAGGCAGCATCCTTACTATGATACTATTCTAGGCTCCTATAAGGCAGCCTGTATGCTGGAATACCTGCACATAGTATTGCAGAACAAAACCGGCACACGAATGCTCAAGACCGACCTCTTTGAAGAGGCGATGGAAGTCGACCAAATCCTCCCCGGCCTGATTGACGGCAATACCTCAATCATCGGTATGGATATTTCTGACAGTGTCACTCGAAAGTCGGCTCAACGCTTTCAATCGCATTTCAATACAACATCATTCATGACAGCCGATACCCGATTTCTCCCATTCAAAGCGAATTCAATCGACACCATTCTTTCTCCCTCTACGCTCGATCATTTTGATGATCTTCAGTCATTTGAATCAAGCATAGCAGAATCGGCAAGAGTTCTGCGAAATTCGGGAACATTCATCCTCATTTTGGATAATCCCAGGTATCTCTTCAGAACACTTCTGAAGCTTAAATCGACGCTCCAGATCACTCCCGCTTTCATCGGAAAAACATATCCGTTATCAGAGCTTCACAGGATTCTCAGTAAATACCAACTGCGAAGTCTCTCATCGGCCTATCTCATGCATACGCCGGTGAATACCATTCCCCGATTGTTCCGAATGATGAACACTTTTTTCGGAAGCAGGATGCTGACACTCTATCGACGAATCGATCATTTCTCGCAACGAGCCTGGTGGAAATCATTCACCGGTTCCTATCTGGCACTCACAGCGAAAAAGGAAGTTCGGTGACAAAAACTCCTTTCCATCAGGCAGAACTAAGTATTGGCACTCACACATTCTACGATCAACAGGGTGCGCTCCTTTGCTATCTTGTGATCGACACCATTATCGACGGACGCTGCTGTGGAGGCCTCCGGATGGCTGAAGATCTCACAGCAGAGGAGCTTCAAGCGCTAGCCAAAATGATGACGGCAAAATATGCCTATCTTGGAATTCGGCTCGGTGGCGCAAAAGCAGGAATCATCGGCGATCCCGATGGTGACCCCCAACAAAAAGATGTACTTCTTCAAAAAACCGGAATCGCCCTTGCCCCTCACCTCCGAAGCGGCCGCTACATTACAGGGCTTGACATTGGTACGAAAGCCGATAATCTCAAGGTACTCCTCTCTTCTGCAGGAGTAGACAGTGATCGCGAATTCTCTTTGAACGATCGTTCAGGAAGTGCAACAGCGTTATCAGTTTTTTCTTCTCTAAGAACTGCATGTCAGCTTCAAGGAATCGATCTGAACAGTGTTTCCGCGGCGATTGAAGGATATGGAAAGGTCGGTTCGGAAATGGCTCACCTAATCTCCGATGCAGGCGGCCATGTCGTGGCGATCTCCACAAGCCGCGGTGGAGTGTACAATGCAAGAGGCCTTGATATTACTGTACTGAACTCTCTCCGAAAGCGTTACCAGAATAATTGTGTGAATCATTATCAACCGGCCGAGCAATTACCGAGCACAAATCTGGCATCGATTCCATGCGATGTGTACGTCCCGTGCGGCCGATTATTCAGCATAACGAATGCCACAATCGCGTCACTCTCTGCCCGAATCGTCTGCGGTGGTTCCAATTTACAGGTGAGCGAGGGACTCGAGGAGGAATTACACCGCCGCGCAATTTTCTATGTCCCTCCCTACATCGCAAATTGCGGAGCAGTACTCTGGGGAGTCTGTAAGAAATTCGATTTGAGTTTTGATTTCTTTATTCACTTTCTCGATTCTCGTCTTCAACCTATTTCAAAACAACTATTCAAGAAATCACTTCTCAGCGGCAAATCACCGTCCGAGTTGGGGAACAGGATCGTGCGGCAGCAATTAACTGCAATGACCGGGGATGGGCCTCAGTCCGAGTACAGATTGCTCTTCAAGCAATTCGGTCGATGGGCGAATGGACGGGGCTTGGTGCCGCGAGGCATCAAACGGATTATAGGAAAACAACAACTGGAGTCTTCGATGAACGGACTCTCATCTCTTCTGGAGTTATTGTAATTGGGAAGAGGAATAGGATTAGTTGTACAGTTGGAGAATCATTTTTTGAAATTCATGATCTTATGATTACGAACATCTTGGACTTGTATGCCCCGGTGCAGCGTTATCATCCCATCATATAATGGAGCGGCGACAATCCGGATGTGCCTCGAGTCAATTGTTCCTCAGGCACAAGCGGCGGATGCGGAGATCATCGTGATCGATAGTTCAACCGATGGCACGTACGAAATTGTGAAGTCCGAATTTCCCACGGTTCGCCTGTTTCATTTCCCGACGCGGATGTACCCCGATGAGGCGCGGACGTTTGCTATCGCCCAGACATCTGCAGATATCATTGCGTTTACCGATGCTGATTGTACTGTGAATCCGGAATGGCTCAACGAAAAAATTCGCCTTCACGATGAGGGGCATGAGATTGTCTTTGGCGCTATTCGCTGTCACCCGCAGTGTAACTTGATTGGCTGGGGCTATTATTTTGTCGAATTCTCATTTTTTCTCAGATATTTGGCTCCCGGTTACGTGAAGTCTACGAGCAATTGTAATCTCTCGCTGAAGAGATCTCTCTTTTCGCTCGTTCAATACCGGCAGGAAAAACTGATGTCACTGGATGCTCAACTGATTCGCGACTTTCATACTCGAGGTAAACGCCCTTACTATGATCCATCGCACACTGTTTATCATTACTATATCGGTTCTTTAGCAAGAATGCTGCAGCACTTCTTCCATCTAGCGTATGACTGTGTCCTCATCGATTACCAGTTTGGTACGGTTAGGAAAGGACGGAGGATCTTCTACCTTATCGGTTGGCCGCTGCTTCCAATGTTGAAGATCGCTTTCGTGTTCCCGGTACTTATTAAAAGTAAACGCGAGTATCTTGGCAAATTTTTCCTCTGCCTTCCCTACACCCTGGCAGGTTCAGCCGCCTGGGTCAGCGGGGCATGCTGGGCTCACCTTGCTATGATTTGGAGGGGGAAATAAATCCATGCCTCACATGAGGGAAATACTCTTCTCAATCATCGTACCGACATTTAATCGCATCGAGCAGTTGAAAGAATGCCTCCACGCCCTGCTTCATCAAACGCTTCCCGCTTCACAGTACGAGATTATCATTGTCAATGACGGCAGCAATGATGGAACCGGAGAGTATCTCCGCTCGCTCTCCCTTGAGAAAAATATTCGAACCATTGAGATTCCCAATTCCGGGCCCACGATAGCGAAGAACCGAGGCGCTGAACTCGCACGCGGGACAATCCTTGCGTTCACAGATGACGATTGTCTTGTCCCTCCTGACTGGTTGGAAAGAATCGAGCAGTTCTTCGCAACAGAACATCCACAGGCATTAGGGGGCAGAGCAGCGCAACGCACATCGGGAAGCGCGATTGCACACACTTATTTTTTGATGAATGATTTTTTCTATCAGGATTCGAACCGGGAAGAGGGAAAAGCACGATTTCTCACCACCAATAATTTTGGATGTTTGCGAAACGATTTTCAAGAGGCTAAAGGTTTCGACGATCGTTTTTACCATGGGGGCGAGGACCGTGAATTTACTGCCCGCCTGATTGCGCTGGGGAAAAAAGTAGTTTTTACGCCATCATTAATTATCCAACACGACCATCCATTTTCCCTGCTCTCCTACTGCAGGCATCTCTTCATGCAGGGCAAAGGGTCATATCTCTTTTATCAAGTTTCGCGTCACGAACATCGTTATGCACCACCTGCTCCTTCGTTCTCACTGTATTTCAAGCTGCTGTCGCATGTCTGGAAGTACAGCCGAGGTATTGAAGCGTTGATCGTTCTACTCTTAACGCTCATGGGCCAAGCCGCTGCATTTCTTGGCTATCTTACAGCCAGGTGGGATCGCGTCACAACTCTCCTAAAGGATTCTGCATCCGGAAAAGCCGGGGTTCAAAGTGAGCGGGGAAGTTCAATAGGGATGCTTTCCTTTCTGGGCGGAACAGTTGTCAGTTCATTTTTTGGGTTTCTCACTTTTATTATCATCGCAAATGCCCTGTCGCTTGCCGATTACGGTATCTTCATGCTGGCATTCTCCATTGAATCTATCTGTTCGTCTCTGGCAAGGATGGGTTTATCAACCAGCACAACCCGCTATGCCGCAGAATATTCCAAAGAAGGCCATGATCATCTGGCTGCTACTGTGATTAAAAGCGGATTTGTCCTTCAAAGCTTCATCATCCTTATTATCGCCTCACTTTTAATTGGCATCTATATACTCATCGATATCACCGCATACTACCCCTCGATGACTCCAGGCCTGTTCGTTTGCATTATCGCGGCTATGACAGTGAATTCGATTTTCGATAACCTCACAACAATCTTTTTTGTCTATCTGCGGTTCAACCATCTTGCACTGCTCAGGATGACCGTCTCCGTGACGCGTGTGCTGCTCGTCTTCCTCTATTCTTTGATCTTCACTCCCACACCCGTCATGCTCTTTTTCTTATTCATGCTTCCGGCAGTGCTCGGTGTCGGTATTGGGCTCGTGGTGCTGCTCCGGCAAATTCGAGGCCGGGGATCCGTTCAGGTTTCTTTCTTTTCCCGGCTTTTGAAGTACGGCGGCTGGCAATCGATTACACACTTCACCACGCAGCTAACCACTCAATCGGGAATTTTCCTTCTCACGCTTCGTTCTACTCCGACAGAAGCCGGCATTTACGGTATCGGATTGACGATGAGTTTTATATTCGGCGTCATTGTGAGCACACTCCTTTCCTATTTCATGCCAATCGGTATGCGCATTCAACACGATGAAGAAATCCGGGGTTTCATTGTCAGAACACTTCGGCTGGCAGCGCCATTGGCTCTGTTCAGTGGGATTGCCTTATTCCTCTCCGAACCATTTATTCGACTCTTTTTTGGAGAAGCCCGAACTCTTGCCGTGCCAGTCTTTATCCTGCTCTCATTGTCCAACATCATGCAAATATTTCTTCTGCCGATCACGGTGTTGTTTCACTACTTTTTTAAGCCTGGAACAATTTCAATCATCACCGTCAGCAGGGTGTTGCTCTTTATGCTCTTCGGATTCTTCCTTGCGATCTATGGAGCGACGAGTGTTGCCCTCGTCTATGCCCTGGTCCATGTTTTCGCAGGCATCGTCTTGACGGTTTTCCTGTATCGAGAATTCAAAAAACGATCTCTGAAGTTCGATTCGTTTCGTTGGTTCTTCTCTGCAACGACCACACAGTCCCGGATGAAACAATAATGTGACCACGAGGATGCCTCAACGAATTCTCCATATCAACCTTACAACCACAGCACTCTTGCATTACAGTGTGCACTTCGCGAGGGCACTGCATAATACACTGCCTGAGGGTGCTCTCTCAATCCTCGAGCAGCGAGCTTCGGAATCGCAGCTCCTCACCAAGACCTTGCACCAGATCCCTGTTCATTATCTGCCGTTCCGAACCTTGAAGGATAAACTTCATACTCTGCGAAGGGTTGTTGACATCGCCCGGAATTATCACCCCGATATTATTCACTTCACCGATGGGTTTGAACGGCCGCTATATGGTTTTTACCTCTTTCCGATGCTTTCACGATTGGCTCCAATTGTCGCTACAGTCCATGACCCAGTACCGCATTCAGGTGTAAAACTCTCTATCATAGACAGGTTCGCTGCCAGGATGGCTGAGACCCATTGTTCTCAATTCATTGTTCACGGGCCGGAATGTAAGAAACAGGCACTGAAACGCGGTCTGCCTGCACAGAAAATCAGTGTCATCCGGCATGGGATTTTAGATTTACTAACAACTCCAAACGGATCAACCATTACGAGAGAACCTGAGACGATTCTTTACTTCGGGCGATTTCAACCAAACAAAGGGGCCGATCTCCTGCCGGAGATAAGTGAGAAAGTGCACTCTGTTTTTCCTAATGCTAGGTTCATTGTAGCAGGAGAGATTTCAGGGCTGCTCAGGGGAAAGGCGTCACAACATTGGATACAATCGTTCAGGATAATGCTCGCATCGATGAAGCACTCCAGGTATTTTGAAGTTCATGATCGATATATTCGTGATGAAGAGGTTGAACAGTTCTTTCACCGGGCTTCCATCGTTCTCCTTCCGTACCGCGATGCTTCACAAAGCGGAGTTGCTTCATTGGCGATGGCCTATGGTAATGCCATTGTGGCAACCCGGGTTGGTGATCTCCCGGAGATTATTGAGCAGAATGTCACTGGATTGCTTTGTGACCCAACACCGACTGACCTCTCTGCGGGGATTTGTCAACTCCTCAGCCGGCCGGAAGATATTGTACGACTCGGCAATGCTGCACAAGATTTTATCCATCGAGAATGCAACTGGCATAAGATTATGGAGCAAACAGTAACAATGTATAATACACTTTAAGAGAACAATGGCTAATCCCTCTCCACGGCGGCTCATCTATCTCTCCTCAGCAGGCGATCGGGCAGGAGGCGAGATTAATTTGCAGCGAGTTTTACAGCACCTTGATACAAGCAAGTATCAGCCGCTCGTTCTCTGCTGTCAGGAGGGAAGCTATGCACCTGCACTTCAACAGGCCGGTATTAATGTGATGACGATTCCATTTATTCTCTCCCGAAGTGCAATGCTGAATCCTTCTCTGCTGCTTCACAACATAACATCGTTACAAGAGGTATACAAAATCCTCTCTCGCCCCGAGCTTGATCTCATCGTGATAAACGATAACTTGGTACTCAAGCTGCTTCTTCCGGTCTTGCTGCTCTGCCCAAAGCCGATGCTGTATATGATCAGGAATTACGAATCAAAGCGGCTCTGGATGATCGACCTTCTCTTCAGAACCCGCATAAAAAAAGCGATAGCGGTTTCCCATTCCGTGAAAACCTATTTCGATGAGACATTACGATTACCGCCGGAACTTATTACAGCGATCAATACGGGGATCGATACGTCTGTCTTGAACATTCAGAAGAGAGTCGATATCAGAGCAGAACTGGGCATACCGCACCACGCCCGACTCGTCGGTATGTTTGCTCGTTTTGATGCCTGGAAAGGGCATCAGGTTTTTCTCCGTGCAGCAAAGCGAATCCTTCAAAATCTTCCCAATATCCATTTTCTCATCGCCGGTGAATCACGTAATGCCACTCTTTTCCCACGGTTTTCCCTCGTGAAACATGAGGTTATTCAAACGACACAGCAACCTGCTTTGAAGGAAAATGTTCATATATTACCATGGAGAGAGGATGTTGCAGCAATTATGAAGGAAATCGATATCGTTGTGTGTCCCTCTGAACGTGAACCATTTGGATTAACCATCATTGAAGGATTGGCGATCGGAACAGCAGTGATAGCGGCAGACAGCGGTGGGGCCCCTGAGGCTATCCGCCACCTTTCGAATGGGATTCTCTTTAAGACCAATGACGATGAGGATCTTGCGTCATGGATCGTTCGGCTTCTGCAAGATGACCTTCTCCGGCGGCAGCTCATTGCTCAGGCCCGCATTGATATAGATACCAGATTCAATTTCAAGAGATTTGTTCAGACAATCGAAGCAACGTACGAAGGGATTCTTCAGTGACAGACTCCGCTCTCCTTCGTATCTCCGCTATCATACCGGCCTACAATAGTGAGCATTCGATCGCAAATTGCCTCAGAGCCTTGTGCTCGGCAAACCCGCCTCTCCATGAGATCATTCTTGTCGATGATTGCTCGAACGATAGAACCGTGGAAATCGCTACACAGTTCAATACCCGTGTTATCAGGGAATCCCCTCACATCGGTGCCAACCATTGCAGAAACCGAGGTGCCAGGGAAGCGACAGGAGATATTCTCCTTTTTATTGACAGCGACATTGTCGTTGCCTCTGCGATTACTGCCACGGTACACAGCGCCTTTCTGGAGGAGAGTACGGACGCTGTCGTTGGCATTTATTCCGCAAAACATCCTCACTCCGATCTGGCAAGCCAGTATAAGAATCTCTGGATTCGGTATTCGTACCTTAAATCGAACCATCATATCGATTGGATATTTGGTGCTGTGGCGGCTGTACGAAAACCGATCTTCTGGGATGCCGGCGGCTTTGATGGGACACTCTTTATGAAACATGGAGGTGAGGACCTGGAACTTGGCAAACGCATGTCGAACTCCGCTTATCGGATACTGCTTCGGCGTGATCTCGAAGTTATCCATCTCAAGCGGCATACACTTTCCTCTCTTCTGAAAAATGATTTCTATCGGAGCGGAGGCTTCGCGCATCTGGCAACCCGCCTGGGCCAACTCGGTAAATCCTTTCAGAGCGGCTTTGCAAATATCTACCCATCGTTCATCTATTCCATCTTCCTTGCATGGTGTATTGTGATTGCCTCGCTTATTGGCTTCTGGGATTCGCGCACCTGGGTGGTTGCAGCCGTCTGGTTCTTGTTCTATCTGATCATCAATGCTCCATTTCTTCACTTTCTCTCACGGCACCTAAGCATTATCAAGGTTGCTGCCTCTGTAGGGATTCTCTTTCTCGATCATCTTGTTTCATCTCTTGGAAGTATTCGGGGAGTTTTCCGATGGCTGCGTTCGACCATATAATCAAGAAGAAATACCTCATCCCTCTTTTTCTGTTCTTCATCTCACTTGGAATTTACATCTCCACACTCTGTCCCACGGTGTACTTAGGCGATAGCGGTGAATTTATTACCAATGCCTACACGCTCGGCATCAACCACCCCACCGGCTATCCATTCTATACAGTACTCACACGATTTTTTATTCTTCTTACACCGTTTGCATCTCCGACGTATGGTACAAACCTGTTTTCCGCTTTATGTGCTGCCCTTACGATACCGGTTTTCTATTCCACCCTGCGACTCCTCACAGACCGAACCATGGTCTCGGCAGTTTCGGCCCTGCTGTACGCAGTCAGCGCGACACTTTGGTCTAAGTCGTCATCGGCAGAAGTGTATGGCATGAACATATTGTTCATTTCGCTCGCAGTGTATTGGACCTTTCACTGGTATCAAAAAAAAGATACCCGCAACCTTCTGCTCGTTAGCTTCATCGCTGGATTAGGACTTAGCCAACATGTTACAGGAGTGTTGGTTGCACTGAGCATACTGCTCTTCCTTGTGGTATCGAATTGGAGAATTCTCTTTCACCTGAACTTTCTTGGTGCGAGTATTTTACTCTTCCTCATTGGTTTCTCCTGTTATCTTTATCTACCAATCCGTTCCATGGCAAATCCACCGCTTGATTGGGGAAACCCGGAAACACTCCAAAATCTCGCTCAGCATTTTTTTCCAAAAGCACCGGGTTCGCTTTTCTTTTCAGCACCGAAATACCAAACAGTGCGAATCGCCTGGACTGTGACGCAGGTCTTCACCAAGGAGTTCTGGTATTTCGGCGGACTTGGGATTGTCGGACTGTTATTCCTCCTCAGAGAATGGAGGCTGTGGACGTTTCTATCATCCATTGCTGCATTGAATCTCTATTTCAGTTTCAAACGATTCATCCCGCTCCACGCCGACTTTGATGCTTCGCTGATGCCGACATATTTCATTATGGCGATAGGAATAGGAACGCTTCTGGCAAAAGGTCAGGATCTCTTTGAGCGAACTCTCCCTGCGGTGCAGAAACCTCTCTTGACACGATTGGCAGGGATGCTGCTCATGATCGTTCCGGTGATTATTCTTTTACAAAACTGGAAGGAGAGCGATAAACATAACAACTACTTCGCATATGATCTCGGTAAGAATATCTATTCAGCGGCGCCGGCGAACTCCATTTTCTTTACGGTCGGCGATGAGCAAACATTTCTGGGATACTATCTCAAGCATGTCGACCGCTCCCTCGCTCAAGCAACGATCATCGATAAGAATCTTCTCGGTGCAGCATGGGGAGGCCCGGCAATGTGTGGGAGAGAGTTGGGAATAACCACAACGCCGACGGATCCATCTGAAACAGTAGCGAAGCAGATCATTTCACACTTTCTGGGAAGAAGAGATATTTACTTCGTCAACAATGTCCCCTGGAATTTCGTTGTCGAGCAGTATGATGTTGAACATAACGGTATGCTGATCAAAGTTCTGCCAAAAGGAAGCAAGTTTCACTATGCTCCTCCAGCCTATACATTTCATCTAGGGTGGGAAGATCAATTTCTCGACCCCCGGGCAGAGTTGATACAGCCGCTTTACCCCCGTGAATATCTCGACAATGCAAACTTCTGGTATCTCAAAGGAAACAAAGAGGCATCGCTCAACGAGTTGGGTGAGTTTCTGAAATTGAATATGAAAAAGACTCCAGAGCAGTGGTGCACGGCTTATCTGATGCTTGCACAGATGCATTCGGATTTTAAAAAATTCGACACAGCGGTAGTCAATATCGATTCTGCACTTGCCTACCAGCCTACCGATTGGCGTTGTTTTGAAGCACGAGGAAATATTTTTTACCTGATGGGAAAGAATACTGAAGCACTCGCCTCCTGGAAGCAGGCCCTCCTCTATAACCCGAAGAATGAGAAACTCCAGCGCAACGTCGAGATCCTCTCAACCCTGAAACAATAAATAATCCCGACCAACATTCCGAGATGGGATCAGAGACAATTGATCGGGACGGTCTCTATGCAACTGGAGATGGAGTGCCAAGCCTTACGGAGTCGGATCGAATAAGTATCTCAGCCCAAGTGTGAAACTCCTTCCCCGCGTTGTATAGCCATTGATTTCCGAATAGCGAACATCGAAACAATTCTCGATCCGAACATTCAGCAGGAGTTGATCGAGAAGTGTGAAGTGCTGCATCAAATCCACAAGTGTATAAGAGGCGACCGAGACTGTACCCAACGCGCCATACGGGCCGGATTTCGATTCATAGTACACATCGTTCCGTGAACCGACATATCGGACAGCCGCAGCGAGCTGCCACCAGGAGTACGGTTGATACTGGAGGCGAACGTTGAGTGTATTTGGCCGCCGGACAAGCCCCTCAGCAGCGACGTTTCCCTTAATAAATTCTCCGCTGTTATAGACCTGAACATAATTGCCCGCGCTCTCGAGAGGATTGATGGATGAGGAATTGTACGCTATGGTGCCATGAACCAGTGCCGCATTTGCTGTAACCAGAAATTGATCGGTGATACGGGCAGAGGCTTCCAGTTCCAGACCTTTGATATCCTGCCTGCCAATATTGAGATAGGTATCGCCCCGATAATCATCGCGCATCCAGTCGGTGCCGAGCTTGTCGATGGCAATGGCCGGATTCCACAGGTAAACATATTCAATCGCATCATCGATCACCGTTTGATAATAGCTGAGAGAGAGATCAACTTCTCCTCCCAGTGTCTGTTTAACTCCTAGTTCATAGGTGGCAGAAAACTCAGGACTCAGCTTCTCATTGCCCCGGCGAATTCCGGAAGTGTAATAAGAATCCGGAGCATAGAGTTGATAAAGGGATGGTGCGTTGAAACCTGTCGAGTATGAGGCGTAAACCATTGTTCCCGTGTTAAACCTGTAGGATGGATTCACTTCTATTGTTGACTGACTCCCAAAGCGGCTATGTTCGTTCAATCGTGTGCCTGCTGATACTTCTAATCCTTGAAGACCTTCTGTCAACAGTGAACCATTCAAGTCGAGATGAACGAAGAGACTCTTCGTAGCGGCGTTCAATCCCAACGGATCGAGATCTGACTGGGATTCAAATAATCCCCACTGGCTATTCAAATAGAGGTAGGAATGAGCAGTCATGGTCTCTTTATTCCATCCTATCCCGGCAAGAGCCTTCAGTCCACCGATAGAGTATATTGCATGGAGCTCGATGTTCGAGAGGGTTCCATTCCAGTCTGCACTTGAGTAGGTATGATCGTAGATCCCCTGGGAAGAGGTCATCGATGAATCATCGACAGTAGAACGATTCATCCGGGAATAACCACCGCTCAATTTCAACCTCACAGCGTCGTTCACTGAGTACGAAGAGCCGTAGGTGAGGGTCGATCGCCGGTAGGCCAATGTTGCATTATCGTCGTCGCGATAAGCACCTTTATCGATATCGGCATCGGATGAATTCCTGATCAACGCAATAAAGGCATCGACACGATCAGTCTTATAGCCCACTTTTCCCGTTGCACTCCAATTGGAAAATCCATCGCGATCACGATTATTCCAGGTGCCGGATTGGGTCACACTGTCCACGGTAGCATCAAGGCCCTTCACGCGTGATTGGGAGAGCTCTGCGTTAACGTACCATCCCTCGAGTGCAGAATAATTGAACCAGGCATTTTGAGAGAGAGAGAATGTGCCGCTGCCAAAGGTACCGGAATTGAGTGAGAGATCAGCGTGAAGTCCTGGCTGTCGATTTTTCTGCGTAATGAAATTGATAACGCCGCCGATGGCAGAGGAACCGAAGAGTGTGCTATGTGAACCGCGTACGATCTCAATGCGCTCAACTCCAGCGAAGGACAGCTCAGACGCATCGAGAGCATTGTTGACCGATGCCGGATCGGTTATGCGCTGGTCATCAATGAGGATCGCGGTTTGATTATTGCCCGCACCCCGCAGGAAAATACTCTGAATCATCCCCGGATTTTGCCCCGCTCCCACAACATACAGCCCACCCTGCATGGTCAATGCCTCACCGACACTCTGATAGAGGCTGTTGCTCACCAGTTGACGGGAGATAACTGAAACACTTCGCCCCACGTCAGTAATTTTCTTCTCAAGACGTGTCGCCGAGACAATAACATCCGGCAGATGGTATGTTCGAACTGTATCGCTGAGAACCGGTTCATCAAGAACTTGTATTGCGGATTGCTGTGCGGGAAGCATTGCAGCACCAATGAACATCAGGAAGGCTAAGTACTTCATAACGTGTCCTTTTCATGGTCTCTCCGACCAAAATAAAAAATCCCGGCCTTCGAAAAACGGGACGGGGGAATATTCTCACCATGACAGACACTGAGTCGATACTCCTTCCCTC
Organism: bacterium; assembly: GCA_043803945.1. Lineage (GTDB taxonomy): Bacteria > Bacteroidota > Ignavibacteria > UBA10030 > UBA10030 > JAZDJN01. Next base: position 15,142 of record JAZDJN010000061.1, read on the forward strand.
GAAGGCAATGAAGATATTGCATGGCAGGTCTCCTGGCTTGTCCCACTCTCCTCGTGTCTTCCCATCGTCGCTGATCGGCGACAGTGACATTGTTGATGCAGAGAGTCCAGCTCACTGGCAAAGGACTTACAGTTGCGGGGCAGCTTCCGAATTTTCCCTCTTCGAGAGAAGCACGGAATTCCCTTTTCATCCCGATGCGATGCCATCACATCAGGACACCAAGCAGTGGATTACAAAGAACTTTATTACAGAGGCTGAATGAAAATAGAGAAGAGGAAAGAGAGAGTCAAGCGGTATTTTTTGGGTATTGGTGCCTAACCGTTCGCTTCACAGCAGAGTTCAATCTGGAGCGAACGGTGAGCTCAAAGCAGATAGGTGACTGTCACCTCATAAGCGGAATCAAGTTTATATCACGAGGCTGCTTTCCTCCATACCCTCACCCTGATTTTAGGTCGTCCCTCTCCCATCAATTGGGAGAGGGAATGAGGGTGAGGGCACTAGAAAAACAGATGACCAGCACCTTAAGTGTAATCGCATTGCATTTTCCGTTCGCTTCACAGCGGAGTTCAATCTGGAGCGAACGGTGAGCTCAAAGCAGGCTACCATCCTCTTGATGCACCATCGCGACGCGGATCAGCGGCTCCAAAAAGTGTATGTGTCTCCGGATCGATCCAGATTGCATGCACTCCGCCGAAGTAGTTATCGAGACTTTCTTTCATCTCAATTTTCCAACCGAGTTTCTCCAGACTATCAATCGTCGGTTGAGGCATGCGTTTTTCCATAACGAGGGTAGAGTTTAACGGAAAGAAACGAGGAGCTTTTATTGCTTTATCGAGAGGGAGCCTGCCATCCAACACAGCAAGGATCACCTGTGCGACCGTTGGAGCAATGCGCGGACCTCCTGGAGATCCGATGACCAGGATAGGTTTTCCATTTTTCCGTACAATCGTTGGAGTCATGTTCGATACTGGCCGATGGAGAGGAGTAACGCTATTCCTCCGCGTTGAATCTCCTGAAAAATCACCCATATGATTATTGAGGAGAATACCCAATTGAGGAGCCATTACTCCGGCACCATAAAAATCATTGATGGATTGTGTCAGGCTGGCAATGTTTCCCGAACTGTCAATGACGACAAGGTGTGTCGTGTTACCGGTTTTGCGGGCACGCTCTGCATCCCAGGGTTGAATCTTCTCAGGAACTCCTCCGAGTTTCATTCTCTCGGAAGCTGCCCCAATCCATTCATCCGAGAGAAGTCTCGATACAGGCTGCTCGTCATAATCAGGATCGGAAATCCAGGTTGTTACATCCTTCAAAGCCTGACGGCTTGCCTGAGCCAAACGGTGAATGTATTCAGGAGAGAGATATGGTAACGACGAAACTTCAAACCGCTCTGCAAATTTTAATATTTCCAGCAGGGCGGTCCCGCCGATACTTGGCGGAGGTAAGGTGATGATTTCGTACCCGCGATACCAGCCGCGTAACGGTCTTCGATATTGAATTCGGTACGATGCCAGGTCTTCCTGAGAGAGTGTACCTCCACGCGCCTTAACTGCCCGCACGATATCATCAGCGAAGGGAGATGCATATACGTTTGTCAGCGATGAGTTCCCCAATCGTTTCAATGTTGCTGAGAGCGCCGCTTGCTTAATCCGAAATCCTGCTGTGGGTGGAAATCCATCAGCTAAAAATGTGGCTGCAATCGCTGAGTCTGGAAGGATATCCTTCATATGATCCACAATGATAGCACACTGTTTTTCTGAGAGATCAAATCCAGTATCGGCAACGACTGAGGCGGGTGCTAAAAGCTCCGCTAGCGGTTTGGTGCCAAACCGATCATACAGAGCCTGCCAACCTGCCGGGGCGCCGGGTGTACCAATTGCAGTAGCGCCGTGCTGACGAATATGTTGGAATGTATCAGCCGCTTGATAGTAGTACTCCTTGATGAGATTTTTCGGGGCGCGTTCACGATAATCGATCACCAGGAAACTGTCGCTCTTTGCATCATAATAGAGGACGAAACCCCCTCCGCCGAGTCCGGAGGCATGTGGTTCTACCACGTTCAATGCAGCGACCGTCGCCACCGCAGCATCAGCGGCATTACCGCCTGAGCGCAGAATTCGGATGCCTATCTCCGATGCGATTGGGTGTGCAGAGACAACCATTGACTTTAAGGCTGTTGCATGGAACACCTGCACTGAATCCTTCTCAGCCTGATAGTGCGAAGGGCTAGTTGAGGAGCAAGATGTTATGAACAACGAAACAGATAGTATAGAGAGTGGAAAAAGATATCGTGCCATACTGGTTTTTATCTGGAAGTGAACAATTACTTTGGAGATGATTCACATATTAGAATTTCTCAGGATGTCGTTTTGCAATGCTGTATTTTCTAATACCTAACATTCAACTCATCTTTTCCATTTTACCCTTGCTTTTCTTCTTCACTTTCGACAATTCCTGCTCGATTTCTTGCACGGTGGGAAGTGAAGATTTCAAATTTTTAGGAAGTGCGCGTGTCCATTGAGTTTTCCATTGCGCTACACCAATCGGTTTTTGTACATCCCGTAGTGCATACTCGGCAATGAGTTTGTTATGTGTGCGGCAAAGTAATAGCCCGATCGTCGGTTTGTCCTCAGTTTGCCGGAACTGTGCATCTACTGCGGAAAGATAGAAATTCATCTTGCCCGCATACTCCGGTTTGAACGTACCGTCTTTCAGCTCGATTACCACATAACAATGTAACCGGGTGTGATAAAAAAGAAGATCGAGATAAAAATCCTGCCCACCAACGTCCATATGAAACTGACGGCCGACATACGCAAATCCGGCTCCCAATTCTACGAGAAACCGTGCAATGTGCTGCGTGAGCTGTGTTTCCAAATCACGTTCACGGGCATCTGCACTCAACGTGAGAAAATCGAAGACGTACGGATCCTTGAGAGTTTGCTGTGCAAGATCGGATTGCGGCTGGGGTAACGCGCGGGTAAAGTTTGTAACGGCTTTTCCCTGGCGGCTGCGCAGGTTCGATTCAATTTGTTGTATGAGAATAGTTCGCGACCAACCATGTTCAGCCGCAGCCTGCGCGTACCACTCCCGTTCGGCCGGGTCCTTCAACTTTTCCAATAAAATTACATTATGCGCCCAGGGTAATTCGGCCACCGCCTGTGGCCATTTTACCAATTCCAATTTGGCCACCGCTTGTGGCCAAATTGTCAGATCGTTTTTCGCAAGTGGATAAGCACGGTAGAATGCACGCATTCTTCGCAGATTGCGAGGAGAAAGTCCGTCCATCCCTGGAAACTCACGCTGGAGGTCGTGTGCTACACGGTCAATTACTGCTGTGCCCCATGCTTCGGTGCGGGAACGTGAATCAATCATCAATCCAAGATCATAATAAAGAAGAAGCAGCTCCTTGTTTGCCGCAAATGCCGCGCGGAGTTGTGCCGATCTGATGCGCGACTTGAGATCGTCAAGAAATATCTTGTAGTTTTTCGGGACTAAAGACTTCACGCCAGCAACTTTACTTATGTTTCTTGAATGGTGGAACATACAAAAACCTTATTGGCAGCATAGAATGAGCCGCATTATGCATCGCTTCAAGAATGATTCAGGTGCTTAAAAAATATCAACTATAGTCATCGAGAACCTCCCATAACATCTACACTATCCAGAGAGATCTTAGAAAGGTATACATGGTCAATGATAACTAATACATACTTCAGTACCCTACCGCTTTCGCATCTGGATCGCGAGGATCTGCCGCACCTTCCCGAAGTCTGCTGCGCGGATCGATGACAATGCCATTCATTCGACCCATGCTTGAGGTCGCCTTTATCTTATGCCCCATTGCCTCAAGATCTTTTTGGAGTGTACTCTTTAAAAGACTTCGTTCAATGGTGAGAACATCCGGAAGCCATTGATGATGGATGCGTCCGGCATCGACCGCTTCGGCAATGTCCATTTGAAAGTCGATCAAGTTAAGAACTACCTGGAAGACTGTATTGATGATTGTACGTCCACCGATTGAACCAATGCAAGCCCAAGGCTTTCCATTCTTCACAAGTATGGTCGGTGTCATGCTGGAAAGCATCCGTTTCCCCGGCTCGACAAGATTGGGCATTGTACCGATCAATCCGGACGTATCGGTGACACCGGGAACCGGATTAAAATCCCCCATCTCGTTGTTCAACACAATTCCGGTACCCTGCGCGACAATACGGGAGCCATACCAATACTCCAGCGTGTACGTGACGGATACCATTGTCCCCTCAGCATCGACAACCGAGTAATGGGTCGTCTCATTGTTCTCATATGATTTCTCAAGGTCTTTCGGATTACTCGTTGATGCCTTCTCCAGGCTAATGCCGCGTCGGAGTTCTTCAGCATACTTCTTTGACGTCAATCGTTGTATCGGCATCCTCGGATTGAAATCAGGGTCACCGAGGAATTGAGCACGATCCCTGTATGCCCGCCGCATTGCCTCAGTGAGAAGATGGAGGTATGAATCGGAGTTATGCTTCATCGACTTCAGGTCATACCCTTCGAGGATATTCAACATTTCGAGTAAGGCAACTCCGCCCGAACTTGGCGGCGCCATCGAGAAAACATCGACTCCCCGGTATGTACCATGGAGCGGAACACGCTCGACCGCCTGGTACTGAAGAAGATCTTCTTCGGTAATGAGCCCCTTGTTCCGTTTCATATCAACGGCGATGAGCCTGGAAGTCTCACCTTTATAAAATCCGTCACGACCCTGCTGCTGGAGACGTTTCAGGGTTTTTGCAAGATCCGGCTGACGCCAGCGGTCACCTGCTTCGTACGGAATAGTATCCCGTTGAAAAAATATCTTTGCCGATGAAGGATACTTCTTAAAGTCCTTGCGCAAATTTCTGAAATCATTTCCCATTGCACGGCTCAACACGAAACCCTCCTCGGCTAACCGGAGAGCGGAAGCTGTGACATCGTTCCAGGATTTCGTTCCATACTTTTTCAATGCAAGATCGAATCCCGCGACGGTACCGGGAACGCCAACCGAACGATATCCTTCATGATTGGAATCTTTACTATACTTACCCTTCGCGTCGATAAACATATTCTTGTGTACTGCCAGCGGCGCCTTCTCGCGAAAATCAATGGCAGTGGCTTTTCCCTCCTTCGTCACTATCACCATAAACCCTCCACCGCCGATATTTCCAGCAGCCGGATGCACAACGGCCAGAGCAAGACCTGTTGCGACAGCGGCATCGATTGCATTTCCACCATTGCGGAGCATTGCAACTCCGGCTTCAGAGGCCAGTGCGTGCGATGACACCACCATTCCCTTCTTTGATCGAACAGGGATTTTGGCTTGTGCGGTAAGCGAGAAAATTGTGAAACAGAGAAACACGGTAGAAAGGATCAGCGTGCGGGAAATTCGCGTCCAGTTCATAATGTTGTCCTGCACATTTTATTACTCAAGCTATGTAAAAGGTATTTTGAGTACTCGGATTTTAATGGACTCTACCGCGAAGAATGCAAAGGATGTTCAAATACAATCAGCTTCTTTTCTTTTGGCGACCTTGGCGTCATGGCGGTTTATTTTATTTGCAGTTGGTCATAAAAATGCCTCGTCGTGACTATGCTCCGGAGAACAAGGGAATCGACCGACGAGGCTTGTTACATCTGCATTAAAATGGCAAATCATCCGATTTGCCGCCAGCCGGTTCTTCTGAGGGTGGTGCCGTATACTCAGAACCTCCACCGGATGATCCGCGGCTGTCGAGCATCACCAATTCGTCCATGACGATCTCGGTGACATAGCGCTTGACACCATTTTTGTCGTCATAGTTACGGTATTGGATCCGCCCTTCCATGTAAATTTTGCTTCCCTTTTTTAAATACTCACCGCACACTTCGGCAAGCTTTCTCCAGACAACGATGTTATGCCACTGTGTTCGTTCCTGGACATTGCCTTCGGGATCTTTCCATGACTCATTCGTCGCAAGCGAGAATGTTGCTACCGCCACACCGCTGTTGGTATAACGCAGCTCCGGATCTTTTCCAATGTGGCCGATGAGGATTGCCTTGTTGATACTTCTGGATGCCATAATCTCTCCTCCTCCCTGAAGGTTATTGTATTATTTCTAAATTCAAATGAACTGCAGAAAGAAATTAAAATAAAACAGATTGAATGTCAAGAATGCTGCCCGCATTGAATGTTACCGGAGAAATCGCTCCCATTCCTGATCCATTAATTCGCCGCGCTTCGTCGAGTTGACAAGGAGATATTCGCCAAATCCGGAACGATCCACAAAGATAAACTGGACACCCCCTTCGATACTGTAGTATTGCCAGGTCTCATAGGGCTTGTTATTATCGCTTGATGGATACCGTTCGATATGGTCAGGTTCTGAATAGAGGATAAACACACGCCCGCGGTCGGTCGACCAGCCCTCCTTCGACATTGCACGGAAACGCTGGTTTGCTGCAACGACCCGCTGCATATATTGCGACCGTGTAAGCGCCGGTTTTCCGTCACGGCCGGTTTCAACTGCAACCCAGAAATTGGCAAGAAATTCTCTTCGCCCTTCCAGTGAGGTAATCTCAGAAAACGTCTTCGTATCCTGAGTTGTTGCCACATACTGTGCCCGGCGGAACTCCGCCGCCAGTTCCTCGGTGGTCAATCCGGCAAGTTCACTCGCTTTGATCGAAGCCGGAGAGGCCTGCTGCGACTTGATATGCGGATTATAGATGAAAAATTTCTTGTCGGTTTGTGCATAGACCTTGCCTGTACTATCGCCGAGTGTCAGTATCAGCTTATGCCTGCCTGAAGGCACGGAACCGACATTAATCGGGCCGGCTTCAACGGAATTTCGTGCGCCGTACTTCCGATCCCGGGAGAGGTCCTTGATGATCTTGCCGTCGTCAGCCATCAGTTGTGTTCGTACGCGATACGGTTTTCCCGGCTCCACGTTATACACCTCCATATAGGAAAACATCACTGGCGACGTTGCCACGCCAAAGACCAGAGTGGGATTGGGAACAACGTCCAGAGCGTTTTTATAAAAGAGGTCCGTATTCGTGGTTGATTCCTTGATATTCGAGCAGAGCTCTATATCGCTGATTGAGGTGCCCATCTCCATTCGTTGTGAGTTCACCAGAAAAATCGCGCTGTCGCGCCGTGAGGGGATCAGCGAATCGTGGACGACGATAGAAACCTGGTATTCACCGAATGGAAGCGCGTAGCCGATCTGTGTGATATAGGTTGAACGAAACGATGGGCTGGCCGTATCGACAGCGGTGAGTGGAATATTCATCCACTTATTCACCACGGCAGTCTTGGACTCCGTACGCGTAACGCGCGTATGCATCTTGAGGAGGCCGTTGTACGATCCTTGACGAAACTCATAGGCAGCGAGCCTCGGATAAAATCCAAGATAGATTTCGAGATACGAAGTGGAATCGTTGTTCTGGAATCGGGCATAGTCAACATTCAGGACAAAGGCGCCCCTTGGAATCAGTTGCTGCGCCATGACCATGGAGAGGCTAAAGAAGAGGAAACTCACACCGATGCTAAGCCATTTCATTCATCAAACCTTTTCATTGTGTTCGGAGATAAGATACAATTTTTGTCGTCAATTAGAAAGTTGAACGGCGGGCATGGAGCCAGGATGCTTATTCCAACCATCGATATTTGAGGACTCGCCCTGCAGTGAGAAGATAGAGAGCGTTCCCTGCCATTTTCACATCGCGCAGAGATTCAGCCGGTAACAATTCTGGGAGATTAGAAATGGAAATTGCGGCACGCACTGCTCCCCGCTCATCATACCAGAGTAATTGCTGTTTAAGGGCAACGACGATCTGGTCCGAAGCAGTGTCAAAACCTACAGCGTCACGGAATAAGGGGCCCTCAATCGTCTGGATGAAGTTCCCCCACGGATCAAAGATGATAAGACGATTCGGCTCCAGTACCAAAATCCGATCGGATTGATCGATGAGAATTTTGAGCGGCTGTGTCACTTTACCGCGCAAATCGTTGATCCCGCCGAACTCTCGTTCAAACCGATGCTGCGCATTGAACTTCATCACTCTCGAATTTTCCGTATCAAGAATAACCATCTCTCCGCTGCGCGAAAGTGCTATTCCCCCCGGGTATCCAAACCGCGCTGGTGCAAAAGAGGTGTCCCTGGTAGAAAATGAAGAGATAAAATTCAGATCGCGATCGAATCGGGAAATGCGGTGATTGCCATAGTCGGCCACAAAAATATTGAGGCCATCAGATGCCAGTCCGGTCGGTTTGTCGAACGAGGTGGCATCCCACCCCGCTCCGCCCACAATAAGGGGTTCCTCCCTGGGATCACGAAAGCGATAGAGAAGATTGCGGTCGGCATCGAAAATATAGAACCACTGCTGTGGTGTAATGAGAAGCCCGCTTGCGCTGGAAAACGATCCGAATGACGTACTAAAGGAGAGTACACTATCGGGTGCCGCAGAGGCAGCACCCCATAGTGTCGAACTGAGAATTAGTGCAAGTACTGTTGCCATTGTTCGTCTTGTTGTTCACCGCGTTTTGTTGAGTGCATGAGAATATAATCGCCAAAATTTCGTAAATCGATAAAAACAAAATAGACACCGTTTTCCAGAGATCGATAATGCCACACTTCGTGCGGTTTATTCCCTCCTGTACTCGGGAAATGTTCGATCTCGTCTGGTTGTCCAAAGAGCAAAAAGACCCTGCCACGATCGGTTCTCCAGCCCTCCTTACCCATAACACGAAATCGATCATTGGCAAGCTGAATACGTTGAAAATAGGTTGCCCGCGTGATAGGAGCCGTACCGCGGTTTCCGTTCTCAATCTCATTCCACAGTTGGGCCAGGTACTCCCGATGGCCTTCGGCGGAAGTAAGCGACTCGTATTTCTTTTTATCATCTTTGCTCAGGAGATAGCCAATTTGTCTATATTCCAAATTGAGTTCCTCTTCACTCAAGCCAGCGAACTCGGCCAATCGCGTGCCTGCACTAAAGCCCTTTTTTTGTTCCAAGCCGGGATTGTAAGCAAAAAACAATCTCTCCGAGTGGGCAATGGGCTTCCCCATTGTATCGGAAAGAGCATAGTGCATTCGATAGGGTGCGGAAGGAATATCACTCACATTGATCGCAAGGACATCCACCGTATTGCGTGTCCCAAATTTTCGTGTGCGAGTTTGCTCCTTGATCATTTTACCGTTTCGATCGAGTACGGATAACTTTTGATGATACACTGCTTCTGGAGAGAGATTGTACAATTCTGAATAGACAAATGCTGCCGGTGAGTTCATCGCACCAAATACCATACTGGGATTGTCCAGCACTCTGTAGGAGTTTTTATAGAAAACATCTTCCTTGTTCTCGGAGGCTTGAATGCTGGAAGAGAGTTCGAGATCACTGATATAGGTCTCTGTTTTTGGAGTTTCGATTTCAATTTTAAATCCAAGACTGTCTTTGCGCCTGGGGGTCAGGGAATCAATCGCCATTATCGAAAAAAGATAGGAGCCTTTTGAAAGCGTATATCCTGTTTTCGACAGGAATGGAGTTATGGTATTCGCGATTGTGGTATCCGGTATTCGCACGTGTACCATAATTCGATCGATAGCCGTGATGGTATCCGCCTCCAACGATTTGATCATGAGTCGAACATCTGCCGTCCCGGAAAATCCGTTCTTATCATGCATCAAGCTCAATAATCCCGGATAGAGAGCAATCGAAACCTCAAGATACACCTGCGTCTCATTGTACCGAAAGCGATTGTAGGCTGAGTTTAAGACAAAAGCACTGCTCGGAACATATTTGTCTTGTGCCGTAAGTCCAACAGTAATAAAGCAGAGCAGAACAACAAATTTCTTCATCCTTACTTCCTCCAATTATGTTTCGTTATCGCATACCGCCAATTCTTCTCCTCGATCGATCGCCGGGAATGGCGCTCTTCTAATTCGAGAGAAGATTGCAGAACAATTTATAGGCTTCAGTATGCAATAGTTCTAGCTGCTGTTCAAGATTTATGGTACTAAACACCATTATTCCATGTCCAATAGAAAACTCAATTACTAAGGGAAGCCGGCCATCGCAGGCTGCGAGCAGGGCTTTAGCATCTGGTGCCAGGGGATACAGCGCATGCCAGGCTTTGGCATAGCGCCACTCCTGCCACGTCCGGCTATCGAGTGCATAGGGCTTGTTCCGAACAGTCGATGTTGAATCAAGCCAGGTGATATCGCTTTCTACAGAGGTACCTTGATAAACCTGGAATTTCACCCGCGCGGTTTCGAATGGAGTATTCGGCTCCATGATAACCGCCCGGCCTCCTTTCTCAATCCATGATTCAATCGTCGATTGATGGTGAGCACTCCAGCGTGAATAATCGATGCCGCGGTCAAAAAGTAATGTCGCAAATTCATGAATTTGGCTTATGAAATCCCCGGAGGGATCGAGTATTTCAAATTGTGCTCCTATCCTCTCGAGCGACTTTGCAAAAATACCTCGATTATCATTGGAGATCAAGCCAATGCGCTTTGTCGTATCAATAGATACATCGATACGTTTAACAGTAAAAGAATCTATCGCGCCGCGTAAACTTTTAAGATGAACCATCGTTGAGGGATTTGAGGGTTTCACATTCCACGGCAAGGGTACCAGCGCATCCGTCTGATAATCCTTTCCGAACACGTTGATTTCAAACTTCCCTACCTGACAGAGAGAATCGTCGATCACCAGAGTGCCGCTCAGATTATCTCGTGATGCGCTAAAGAGCCGAAGCCCCATGGTTCTATCTCCCCAGGCAACGTTGGGAGTCGAAACCTGGATCGATGTAATCGGTGAATGAAGAAGCGGAACAGTATAGGTAGCAATGAAACTCCGGAGAACCGATTGATCTTTATGGTAAAGGGAAAAGGTAAAATTTTCTCCTACTTTCCAGGAGTTTTTCCCATTGACATGAAGCGGATAGGTCATTTGAAGCTTATCCGGAGTTATAACCCTGAAAGTGTCGGGCTGGGTCACGTCCAGATAGTTCTTTGTTTTTTCATTGTAGAACCAATCGACACCATAAGTCGGCGTAAAGAGGATATAGAGAGGGCCGCCCTTCAGGATTGCAGGGTCAAGCTTATCGACCGTTACATAAAAGAGCTGTGCCTGAGCCAGTATGCTATCGCTGACTGAAACAGTCAATCGTACATTGAGCAAACAGAAGTGTAACCGATCAAGATCCTGCTTCCATTGCGTCAGAATGGTTTTATCAAGAACAGAGAGCGTTCGGCTTTCTTTCACGAGAAGATAATCGAGCTGCCCGATCAAATCGACCACCAGTGAATCGAGTGAACTGCGCTTCATCGTTGGGCGAAGATTCTCTAGAACCGATTGGATCGGTGCGATCGCTGCAGTCGTTCGCTGAACACCTGACTCGAAGCGGCTCACGGATGATGCTGGCCCGGGAACGATTCGTTCATATCCGGCTGGATTTCGATCTCTCCCCTCCTTTGCGATATTGCGTGTCCGGTAATATTTAAGAGCCCTCTCGGCCACAGCGGCTGAAGATTTTGAAGGGATGAGAGTTGCACGCTGTTTGGATGAGGAATTTTCGCTCAGCCAAACCGATTGTGCATTCCAGGGTTGAAGATAGGTAGAGTCTTTTTCCGACCAGACAAGGTTTTTCTCCCGTGCTTTTATCAGCCCAAGCAAGAGAGATTTTTTGATATAATCCTGAACCAATTGTGCTTGATCGGCGGCGTGATGACGGATGGGCATGACGATAATGACATGCGGTTTCAACCGCTGAATGGCTGTGGCAAAATAATTCTCAAGGCTATTTTCCCAGAGTGTATCGAGATCTTTCGTGGATCGTACCAATCCAGGGTCGGGCAGGTTGAGGAAATGTGCCGGGATATCCGACGCCTTCATAGCACGGTGTGCCTCCATCTTCCGCGTACCGCTAAGAAATGCCGCCGGTTCGTCACCGGTATCGACTGGAAGGGCTTCGCCATTCGTAATATAGAGGCCTTTTACTTTCCAACCACGATCGAAGCGGAGGGATGCGAGAAGCGGAAAATCCTCATCACCCGGACGCAGGGAGATGGTAAGAACGGTCAGACCGTTTTGCAAATCCTTAAGGATACCGCCGATTGCCTGAGGGCCGGGATTCGAGAATACGGTCTGGCTTTGGAGGTTCGATACAAACGAAAGAATAACGAGAATACCAACAGAATAAAAAGTATGTATTCGCTTCATAAGTCGGTTGTTGTGCTTCCGATTTGAATGTGTGCATTACACTGAATTTTTGCAAACCCATTGTGGACGAGTTGGCCCGCCTGCACTTACTTGCAACAGAAAGGACGGGCAGGCAACTTGTCCTACATTTTAGATAATCCCTATTATTAAAAGGGACTGTGTAAATGACCGCCGTCAAAGACGGCAGCTTCAAAACAAAACACAAAGTCATTCCGTGATGCTTCAACACGGAATCCAGATCAAAGAAATCATCTGATTGCTCATCTGCTATCAGGTCTCAAGACGTTCTCTCCTAAAGGCAAGAGAGGCATAGATAGATGTACATAACTACCGTCAGAGACGTTGGGCTTCTATGCCTTACTAAAAAGCAAAAATTTAGACGTCACGAACCCCCGCCTGCCATAATAGGTTCAAATGAGGCGGGCAGCCTGCCTGCCGCAGGCAGGGACTTCGTGACGCAACAGGCAGAAAGCATTCAAATTTTATGTGTTACGGTATGGACCGTGACACCCATGTTTTACTTTTTAGACGACCCCCTGAAAAAGGGGGGTAAAAAAAATGGAGACCACTGTTTCTCTATCTGAATTACCAATGTTCAGCAACAGTTGCTACTCGGTAGAAAATTTGGCAATAAATGCTTTGAGAAACAAGCCGCCCTAAAAAAATAAAGAGGGGGCTGAGAATAATCTCAGTCCCCTCTGATAACAGCGACTTCCGAAAAAAACTAGAAGCCCATACTGACGGTGAACATATTATTGGCACCAAAGTACTTCATAGCCTGGTAGCAATAATCGACACCCAGCGATACCCCTTCAAAGTTGGTTTTTAAACCAACACCGAATGAGTATGTATACATGAATGAATCTTGACTCAACACATCCTTCTGACTTGTCGGCGCAAGCGAATAACTGCCGCGAGCGAAGATCATATTGTCGAATGTATATTCCATTCCGACTTTATACTCATCATCGTAGTAGTTATTGTTGATGAAATTACCGGACAGCTCGATAGCATTCTGATCATCGAGTTTTTGCATGTACGATGCACCCATCTCGAAGGTTGTCGGTAATTCATTGGGTGAGGTTTTAATGGTCAGCAATTCGTTCTGCCGATCCGGATTATCACGGTACGTCGCCCATCGATACAGATCGGAGCCTTCAAAGGAATACGAGGACCCGACGTTACGGATGGCGATACCGATATTCAATCCCTGGACACCCAGACCAACATATTGGATACCAACACTTGCGGCAACACCGCTCGCTCTGGTATTCATGATGCTCTGAGACAGGAAATTGGCTTGAACACCGACAGCCACACGATCGATGAGATAGGTTGAATAGCTGACTCCTACTGCAGTGAACGCCGGAGAAAACATTGCCCCTGTGCCATCGGGAAATTCTTCCGTTGTTACAGGAATGTCGCCGTACGCTACCGACTTCAAGGTTATGCCGATTGTGCCGAGGCCGCTGATTTTGGCCATGGCACCGACATAGTTCATCTTGATATCTGCAAAGTAGTCATAATTCGAAAAAGTGAATTCATAATTATTCGCCGATCGTGCAGCACCGGCGGGATTCCAATAGAGAGCTTCCGCGCCAGTGACGTTCGAGAGTGTCGAACCGCCCAGGGCTAAACCGCGAGCACCAACAGGGATAAGCAACTCCATCGCACCCGCAGTACCAATGCGGTTCCGATCACCGGCAACCAGCACTGTAGTGCTCAAGAGAAGCACAATCAATGCCAGAGATAAGAGTTTGCCATATTGTTTCATAGTTTGTCTCCTTTAGATTGGCTACAGTTAGTTAATCCTTCGGTCAAGAATTTGTACGGGCTGGATTATTGCCAATTTCAGCGTCTTTGTGACACCGAGACTCGGCATATCGACATAGACAACGTAGATGCCCGATGCTACCGGTAAACTCGTCTCATTGAGAAGGTTCCACACCGTAAATTGCGATTTGGAATCCTTCACAATGGTTTTCACAAGCTGACCAGTGACCGTGAAGATTCGTAACGTAGCCTTTTCTGGCAAGTGATTGAAAGTTACAAAACGTGAATATCGATCCCCCTCCTGCTTATTGAATGCTAAGTATGGATTGGGATAGACATTGATCTTTTTAACTTGTTCTTTTTCTGTTTCTGTAGAAACTGCTGAGGCATCAACGGCAAAGTTGACTTTGTTCAGGCCTTCGACAAGTGGATTGTTGAAGTTGATACGTAGCTTATCGCCTGTTCCCCACTTACTGGTAGCAACAGGAACAAGTAACCAGGTTGCATTAGCATCTTCCGGAAGAATTTTCTTTGTCCCTGCCTGGAGGCCTGCGGCATCATAGTCAGAATAGTTTACGATTATGTATGCACGGCCAGCAAACCGAAGCCATGGATTGCCTGCATAGGCAGTAAATGTGGCGTTGGTGTTACCCCAAGGTGATTTGGCATCATAGTTACGGTCGATATCGCAATAGTTGATCTGCTTGTTGTTTTCGACATCCCATAACTCAAACGGGCCGCGAACATTTCTGCCAGTATATGCAGAGACGTTTGCCAGGCTTCTTGCTCCTGCCGGCCACAACGTCATCCATTGGCCACCACTGACAATTTCACTCTCATTGGGATTCGCGGCATCTTTCGGGACACCGGTAAAGCGCATTTCAAGGTCCCACTGAGATTTCGTTGCTGGAATAGAGCGTGTTCCACCAAAAAAGTCCTGGTACATACCGCTACCATAACCAAAGAGTGTGGCGGTTCCCCAGAAAGCTAACGTGGAACCGCTGACCTTTGTTGCTACTGATCCAGTAGGATCCAATGGTGCATCCCAGGTCAATCCCTCGAACGAAATTTCAAGACCCTTTGCAATGACAGGTCCCGACGGGAATGGATACTCAGTCGATCCTGATGGCGTTTTCAAGGTAAATGTATTCGCCTTATTGAATTCGATCGAGTAATTACCATTCTCAGGCAGGGTTGGATTAATAACCCTCACCACAGCATTTCCATCAGCTGCTCCGACTTTTGTTGTTTTCACTGTATCCAGATATTTCACATTATAGGACAGACCAAATGCAAGCGCCTGAGGAACAACCAGACTGACGGCAGGTGTACCGGAAATTGTTTCCGGTTCGCCTTCTTTTGGGGTTGGATTTTTGCTGAATGCCGAAACACCAAAGTAGTACACATTGCCATTCACCAGTTTGCCGCCCTTTAATTCATCATTGGTGATCTTAATCTGTCGTTGAATCGCACCGACATTATATTCGGCAAGCTGCTTATCTGCATCGGATGGAGAGTTGCCTTTTAATTGATAGAGACGATAGCCCTGAAAAGCATATCCACGGCTTGCATAGTTCTCAGTTTCAGAGACTCTCTTTGGATCGCCCCAGTTTAGAATAACGGCACCATCCAATTCGGATTTTAAAACCAAGGGAGGCGGCGGAGGCGTAACGACCTGGAACAAATTGTCGTATGTATCTTGAGCATCTCTTGCAACCTGTCGCATCTTGGTGACGCTTGATAACCGATCTGCACCTTGACCGACAAGTGCTGCGACAACGCATTCCTGTACTTCGTCCTTCTGTGTGGTAAAAGGCCCGGTTGTCAAACAGATACGGCGATCACGGGGTCCATAAGGATAAACGCCATCGACCCAGCCGGTGTTCGTAACCGGATCTCCGGGTGTTACCCAATTGGTAGCTTTTCCTGAAGCATCTTTCCAGGGCAACCCTGTTACGCCAACCAATCCTTTCATAAGGTTGTACCATCTCACTGCTCCTGTTAAAGGATTTTTTGAGGCCAGTGACGGATCGGCAAAATCAGATGGGCCGCCAAGGATGAAGATATTAAAGGAAGACATCTTAAGATTCTTCTTCCCATAAACTCTCTTCAAGTCCACCACTGCAGAATCAGTCGCTGCACCAGGAATTGTCGGACCTGAGAAGAATACATATCCTGTCGCAGGGGTTGCGGTACCAAACGATGCATCAGGTTTGGCGTTGTACACATACCCCATGCTCAGCAGAGTGTCGCACCCTGCAAGGTCATCTGTGGCATCGCCGAGATCGATATCTGCCCACATGGTCATATAGGTAGAATCGAGTTTTACACCGCTTTTGTTAAAGACTTTATATCGTAAGAAGATGATGTTTCCCAAAGCGCTTTGACGATTGTATCCCCAGATTGTCCGCTGGATTTCCAAACCAATCGGGTAGCCTGCATAGAAATTGAAGCAGGTTTGCTCGTTGGTATCGTTATAGACATGCCACATCGTTTGATCGGCATTCGGAATACCGGGAATATCGACGGTAGGATCATATTTGCCGTCAGCATTCACGTCGTTATAAGGCGCACCAGACGCTACCGGCCATTCATCCCAATCCTTCTTGTATTCATCGTACATCTCATCGGCTGTCTGATGGACATACCGATTTGTCAGCGGGAGCTCTTGAGACTCGATAATCTTGAGGGCTGCCGCACGGTCGATGGTATAAGGATTGACATCGGGACGCACGCGATACATACGGACGGAAGGAGCTTCTGCATTTTCAGCGACCGCATCGGCTTTATCAACGCCGGTGCCGTTCTGGGTAATTCGACCTGGCACCATACCGCTGCCATACGTCGATCCGTCCATGAAGAGACGCCCTAATCGATAACCACCGACAAGGAATCCATCTTCATAGTTCACGGTTTTGCCGCTTCCCTTTGGATACTCCATTGCTCCATTATCGGCGATGGGACTTAATGACCCGACGCCGTCACCTTGATAAACATTGAATAATTTATTGATCGTGAAGCATTTCCACGATTTTAAATCAAGAGTCTTATTTAGTCTCTTTTGATCACCCTTCGGACCTTCGGCTGCACTCGCCAAACCAAAAGCGAGTAGAAGCGTAACGATCACCAAGAGTCTGGTAATTGGCTTTGTCATTTGCTAGCCTCCTATTAGATTAATATTCTAATTTTACACCAATGATGATCGTTCGCGGAGCTTGAATTAGGCCACCGCCGCCGCCTGGTGTTCTAAACCATTCCTGAATCGCTTTCCAACGATCGGCATCCTTACCGCGTGCTGCATAGGCACTCTCGAACTCCGGACTGGTAAAATATCCATCCTGATACACATCGCCAGTGTGATTGTAAACACTGGTGGCCATTTTGGAATTCGGAATGTTGTTCATACGGATATAGACGTTCGCATTAAGAGTTCCTAATTGGAACGTCTTGTCGATACGGCCATCCAACTGCATGAACCATGGGGTCATCGAAGCGCCAACCTCTTCCAGTGGGAAAATATTTCGACCGTCAACAAACTTGTTCTCTTCCCGTGTATAGTTGGTTCCGCTCCGGAATGTGAACAGAAGGTTGAGTCCCATTTGTTCGAAAATCGGCCCGCCATCATTTCGTCCGAAACGATAATCGAGCATAATGTTGCCGCGATGAGGATTATTAAACGATGTCGGCAGAATATATTTTGGGATAAACGGAGCGCTACCGACTGAACCGCCATAGAGCAATGCTTTACCATTGCTGCTCATACCGGTTGCCTTTGAATCGGAAAGTGTATAGTTCGCATTGACCTGAACACGATTCGTTCTGCGTAAGGTGAATTTGAGCTCCAAACCCTTGGTCGTGGCAAAGTCACCATTGGTGAGCAGAGGAATCGGACCGGCAGCATCGGAACCAGTCGTCGGCAGGAAGTAACGATATTCAACCTGATCGATGATGTTCTTGTAGAATGCCGTAATATCGAACGAGGCATTATCAGAGAACTGCTGCGCAAAACCGAGCTCGTACTGTGTCGATTTCTGTGGCTTTAATCCGAATCCGTACGTGGAGCTATAGAAGAATTGACCACGCAGCAATCCGGAGAGAGCAACCTGTGAGGCAACCTCACTTCCAAGTGAACCCTGACCGACGAACTTTCCGAATTGAGCATGGAAAACCGTACGATCGGTAACCGGGAAGCTGAACCCAAAGCGGGGTTGGATATATCCCTTGGCTTCGGCTTCGGCGAAATTATTCGCTCGAACGGCGCTGTATTCCGAACTGAACTTAATCATGGACGGATCTATCAGCGGGCGAATATCGGTGGCAATATAATCGTACCGCATACCAATATTCATTACGATGTCGCGTAATTCAATCTTCGTTTGAATATAACCGGCTCCGTACGCTGGTTGGATTGGTTTTGGTGCAACTTCAACCACATTTCCCTGCGCATCGGTAACGTTAAGAGCATCTTCCCGTTCATTGCCGTACAGATCGTAGCCAATGATATTGCTGCCAGCGATAAGCTGCTTCTCAAAATCTGCTTTGTTTGGATATCTCTTATTCAGAGCAGCCCAGTTTTGAAGAGAGGGAGGAGAATAGTTGCGGTACTTCGATACCTGGTATTCACCGCCAACTTTTACCTCAATCTCATTTGTCAATTGGGTGGTAAAGTCTACCTTACCGCCAAATGCAAACTTCGCGTTTTTGTTATATCCATTTGTTGGTCCGGTTCCCGGAGGTGCGATAGCAGTCAAACCTGCGGTCTGATCGTTTCGATCGCCCAGCGCCGGTGTCCAGAAACTGGTGGTTGTTCCATCAGCGCGATATTGCACTTTTCGTTGATTCCAGTTTGCCGCGGAGTCGCCATAGAGATAGAAATTATCCTTGAAGATTGGATCCTGCGAAGTGCTATTGCTGCCATAGAAGCTTCCGCTCACCTCAAGGAAGGTTTTTGCATCGATGAATTGTGTAATTTTCAGATCGGCGAAATAGTTTTGGGATGTACCTTCTGCCGTCAGGTCTGGATTCCAATTCTTCGTGTCATATCCAATTCCATTCTTGGTGCTTTGCGTGTACATCGAACCGCCAAACCGAACCTGTGTCGATTTGAGATCCCACGTCACGGTACCGACAACGTTGAGGTTTAAATTTTTACCCGGGATGCCGCCGCGCAATGGGCCGGCTCCATACTTATATCCCTTTATTGTATCCTGAAGAGCTGTCATTGGATGCTGGGGTGTATATGCAGCCATCGTCACAAAATCGCCCCATTCCTTCGGTTCGTTCCAAGTCGGATCACTCCCATACAGCGTGCGCTGGTTTTGGGCGCTGATGAACGCGCGGAGGTTATCCATAAATAACGGACCGCCGGCTGTCAACACAGCAGTATGATAACCGGTGGAGTACGTTCCAAATTGTTTTTGATCCTGACCGGCCCACCGATCAGTTTCCGCTAATATTCCAAACCGCCATGATTCACTGCCGGAACGGAGTTGTTGACGAATCAAGCCTGCGTTGGCGCCGCCGAACTCAGCAGAGTATCCGCCCGTCATGACTTGTACTTCCTCAACTGCTTCTGCAATGATCGTCACTGCGTTATTCCCGGTAAACGGATCGCGAACTGAAACACCTTCAAGCGCCCAGCCGGTTTCATCTAATCGGCTACCTCGAATGTAGTATGTTCCCGACGTGCTTCCCGCTACCAAACCGGGCTGCAATGCAATCGCCGCATTGATACCGCGTGAGGGTAATCGATCGAATAATGTTTGATCGATAACGCGAACGGAGCTTGTCGCACTCTTATTGACCAACGGGCGTTCTGCAATAATCTCGACACCCTGCAAATCGACGCCGGTTGAAGTCAACTCGAAATTCCGTTCCGTTGTCAACGCCGAACTGACGATGATATTACGTACCGTTGTACTCTGGTACCCTACATAACTCGCTTTTAAAGCGTAGGTTCCAGCCGGAACATTGAGGATAAGATACTCACCGTTCACATCGGATACTGCGCCCATTGTCGTTCCTTCCACAACAACGTTGGCCCCGATGAGCGGGTCTTTTGATTTTACATCCACTACCGTTCCGCGGACCTTTCCTGATTGCGAAAAGAGAATCCCAGGAACAAGTAACAACAGGAGTAAAGCATACCAATGTTTTGGTTGCATAGAAGATACCTCCTTCATGTGGGAGTTTGTGTTAAATGAATTGAGGTTTGAATTATATAGCCCAAGGTTTTTTACAAACCGCCGCCCGGGCATGGTGAGAAAAGTATTGGCAAATAGTCCCGCCCCCATGAGCGAAGAACAACGGCCCATAAGGGACTAGCTTCACCTCCTTCTTTAGGTGTTATAACCGATTAAGCTCTAGCCCAATTGCTGAAAGAATATAACCGACACTCCACACTTTGTCAAGCGTTTTTTCCTGAAAGCTTAGATTGATTTGGGAAGGAGGGTAAATGGTTCAATTCTTCCCTATTCGGTTGAGAATGAGGGAACCGCCACTCTCGCTTAAATTCAACCAATCGCACTCCATGCTCTATAGTAATTGGCACAACGAGTAATCCTGGAATGACCTCGATTCAAGGCAGGATAAGTAGTCAGTGAGCTTGGAATGCTTACCCGCCATCCTTCGCGCTTTTTGCGCCCGCTGTCTTTTGGGTGGATTGGCGGGATTCTATTCAAGGACTGATAAATGGAATTAATGGTTCTTCAATCTACTTCCACTCTCCGCATGATAGATGCTGATTAGAATCATATCAGCAACACTAGTAGTTTATCGCCGCATAATAGAACACTGAACACCCAGAACAAACACAGATCATCACAGATCAATGAATATTTGTGTCCTCTGTGTAATCTGTGGTCAAAACTCCATCCGCACACCGAGCCGTACTCTTCGCAATTCGTAGTATGCACTCGGATCGCCTAACTCGCCGCCAATGCGACCGTTCGAGTCGACCCAGCGAATGTTCTTAGAGTTGAACAGGTTCCGGATATCGATAAAGAGAGAAAGCGAAGAGGTGATGGGGCTTCCTAACTGAAACTCCCTCCTCAACTTCAAATCGACAGTCGAGGCATCTTTCATTCTGCTGTTATTCGGAGTGAAGAGAATAGAGGGATCTGCCGCGTTGAAGCCGTCGCGTGTTGGATAGTACGTGTACGGCCGTGCTGAATTATACTGAGCGATGAGATTTGCTTGAACGTCCAGCGGCAGATTCATGTCCGCATCCAACTTCACGGTATGCCTTTGATCCCAACTCAACGGATACGGCCGCGCCACCAGCGGAAATCCCCATTGGGCAAGATTCATATTTTGGTTGACATACTCACCTAAACCTTCCGCCATCATGTAAGTATAGGAAAGTGTACCATTGAGTATTTCATTGTGTTCACGGCTCAGAAAGAACTCCACCCCGCGTGCGATCGCCGTCGCATTGTTCACGTACGTCGCAAAACCATAATCACCGGCATACCTGCTGTCAAACGGTACGAGAGTCTTTGCATCGATCTGGTTTTTCATCTGCTTCTGGAAATATGTTACCGAGGCAACGAGGCCGTTTCTCAACGCCTGTTTGAATCCAACTTCCCATGCCATTACCCGCTCCGGCTCCAGGTCCGGATTGCCGGCCTGGACATTCTTGGCTCCGAACTTGAGCTGTGCCGGATTGATACCGGAATACAAATAGTCGAACAGGGGAAATTGAAAATACTGTCCAAAGTTCACAAAAAAGAATCCCTCTTCGCCAATCGGACCAGCGACCGAAAGCCGCGGACTGATCTGCTGTTTGAGGCTCGCTCTGGCAGTTCCAACAATTTTCTGTGAATACTCTTTTGGAGCAGTGGGGACAAACTCCACAATCGGCCGCTCTGCGGTCGGATCGAAGAAATCCCATCGCAGGCCGAGCGTAATAATAGAGCCATCTTCTACAATCTGGATTTTATCCTGAAGGAAGACATTGCCGGAACGCGGCTGGTAGGTGTAGGAATTGCTGAAGTTCAACGGCTCGCTGAAGAGTACCGGCTTGCCGAAGTAGTTGGTTTGCGGCTCATACTTGATCAAGTCGCCAAGCGCGTTGTATTGATTCAGTTCGAATCCGGCCTTGAACAAATGTTGAGCGAACAGTTGTGAGGTAAAGTCGCCCTTGAGGCTGTACGTCTGTTGCTGGATATCTGCCCACCAACTTTTATTGCCCTTCACAATGTATCGAAGATAGACATCGTACTCATAAGGTGAATACGTTACATTCTCTTTTGTTCCATCGCCAAGCCGAGATTGTGTATTAAACCAACTGACACTGAGTGAATAGAAGGATGAATTGGAGATTGTGTGATTGAAGAGGAGTGCCAGCCGGGATGATTCCTTTTTCCGCCTGGGAAGCCCATTCAAATTGAAGCGCCATGAAAACTCGTAATCGCGCCACTCCTGTAGTCCATACAATACCTGGAGCGATAACCGCGCGAATGGCGAGAAAGCATATTCGATCTTTCCAAAGCCGCTGAATTCCTTCCGAATCGGCGACCGAAAGAACTCCTGCATCTCCTGCCACCAGCGTGTGTCTGAACGTGCAGCGGTGGCGGCAATAAATCCGAAGAGGCGGTCGGTGATCAGCGGACCGCTTCCAGTCAGCTCCACTTCCTGTGCGCGGTCGGTCTGTTTGGAAACAGCTTCCGGCAGATTCTGGTCCCGTTCATAACGAAGATTAAACTGCGGTACATCTACAGCAGATTTCGTTATAACGTTGACAACACCTGAAAGCGCGTTCCCATATTCGGCATCAAATCCTCCGGTATAAATTGTGAGGCCGGTGATGGCGCTTCGCGGCAGGCTCGCTCCTAATCCGCCGCTGATGAGGTTCTGCACAGGAAGGCCATCGACAAGGTACACCACATCGGTCACTCTTCCACCGCGGACATTTCCTTCGCGTGTCACTCCAGGCTGCAACGTTAGG
This sequence comes from bacterium, assembly GCA_043803945.1. Taxonomy (GTDB): domain Bacteria; phylum Bacteroidota; class Ignavibacteria; order UBA10030; family UBA10030; genus JAZDJN01. The sequence goes on from JAZDJN010000061.1 coordinate 38,096, forward strand.
ACATCCCTGAATTCTGTGATGGGCATTTTTTCCAGTCTCGCCTCGGCGAAGGTAAAGGCTGTGGCGGCAAGATCGCGCTGAATGATTGGCCGTTCCGCCCTGATCTCCACCTCTTTCATTTCAACACTTGTTTCTTCCAACTCCGCATCGATGCGCGTTCTCAGGTCCGGCAGAATGGTGACCTTCTTCACCTCCTGCGCTGCATAGCCGGTCATGCTGATGCGAACCTCATAGATACCAGCGCGGATATTGTTAATCTGGTACCGGCCGTTGACGTCCGTGACTCCGCCCTGCTTCGTGGCAAGGATGAGCACAGTCGCACCGATGAGAAGCTCTTTTGATTTTTTATCGCGGATGCGTCCTTCAAGAATTCCCGTGATGCCAAAAAATCCGGCATGGAGTTCAGTACAGCACACGACAAGGATGACGAGGAGCTTGAACATAGACTATTAGTCAAAGATATTTGTGACAATCGTTATTGGCCCGCATTCGGTAACCGCTGGCGGGCACTCGACGTCGTAATAGTTCATCCAGCAGACATCGACCAGACGCTGTGTAAAGAGCAGCTCCGTTCCTGCAGTTTGAAACAGTCTGAACGACCCGCCCACAAGGAACTCCTCACGCCGGGCGATTATACGACCGGGGCACGTGCGATCAGACTGTAATTGAAACACAGAATTCCGGAGATCAATCCCTTGATCGTCGATAAAATACCAGTCGTACGTAAACGTTGCAGTATCACCCGGATTCATGGTGACTAATCCGGATGCACGATCGTAGAGCCAGTACTCCTTCAGCATGTCCGGCGTTAGTTGAAACGATTTTTGAATCATCCGCTCGCGCGGCAGGGTAATTTTGAATGCATTTTTAAAGATTGCTTTATCCTGTAATGTTTTATCATACACATTGCGCAGCACGACGCGAATCCGCATGCAATTCATCTGATAGTGCGGCATGATCTTGATATAGTACCGTGCGTCCAGTGTGGCAGTGAGGACGCCTCCGGGATCATTCCGCGAAGGCATTGGTTCATCGCATGAGACACCGCAAGCGAGCAGAGCGGCAAAGAAGAAGGGTATGATCTTATTCATCACCATGCTTAGCGTTCTTTTTCTGGAGAATAATCTTTTGGCAATTCATCGGCAAACCGCCTGTTGGCCCACCATCCGCGCAGCGTTAGTGTACGAGATGAAAGAATGTCGCCCCGTTCATTGACGGTGATGGATCCCGCCGGGGTGGAGATAATTGCAGTTGAGACTGGCGTTTGAATCCCCACAGAAACCGGGGTCGATTCATACTTGATCGTCACTTGATCAGTGCGCATGAGATCCCTGAAACGGCCTACACGCGTAGGCGGCAGCCGGAAGGTCTGTGTTCCTTGTGCCTGATCACCCTGAGGTTCCGATGCAACAGGAAGATCAATAACCTGGAAGAGCGATGAAGGCCAATCTCCCAACCGCTGTTGAGGATCGATCCTTAAGAAGGGTGCATTGAAATTGACCGCGAAATACCCTCTGCGTGGATTTGGCTTAACTGTTATACTCTCTTCTTCTATTTCTTCGCCTTTCCCTCGGATAAGCTCCTGAAGTGTTCCCTTGGTCAGTCGATATCCGGTTTCGTCCAATTTTCTTTTCACAAGATTGCTCAGGAAATATCGCAGCGAGGCACGATAACTTTTTTGGCGGTTCTGCTGCCATTCTTCCCGTTGATGATCATCGCGAGCCGGCAGATCCTGGAAGAGCGCGTAGCCAACCATTTCAAAATGCCCTTTACTATAATTGGAAAGAAAGCGTTCAAGCTGCAGAGTGATTCGATAACCTAATCCATAATTTTCAATGATCAAGCTGCTGTCTGCCCGTGCATGCAAGACCATCCCGGTTGGATCTGTTGAGAATTGCAGTACTTCCGGATTCAAAATCTGACATCGGTCAATATGGCGAGATGCGCCGAACAGTTCCGCTCTAAATCTTGGAAGATATTCTTTCCATTCATCCTCGTAGGAAGCCACAACATCTACGGCATCCGCTTGAATCTCACGAGGAGACAGGGCGACATTCATTACGAGCGATGCCGAATCCGGTATTGTCATCTGTTTGACTACCCGCTCGTAGCCAACCAGACTAAACACGATTTGATATTCACCGGAAGGAATATTCTGGAGGAGATATCTTCCATCGTCACCAGATGATGCCCCCCGGGTTGTACTTTGAAGAAAGACGTTGGCATTGAAGAGTGGTGATTTTGTAACAGAGTCGGAGACGATGCCGGAGATCGTGCTGCTTCCAGTTCGCGTCTGCGATGATGAATGTTCAATGGCGATACAGAAAAACAGGATGAGAGATGTGAAGGTACTGAACTTCAGCATGGACTTAACTCATCCTCCTCCTTTCCATCGGTCATGTTGCTCAAATATACATTCTATTCTTTTGGGATGAAGAAAAATGTGACGAATTGGAAATTGTTTTCATGTAAGACGGGACGCCGTCCCGTCCTACAATATTTTTAACAGATGATCCGAATTCATTCCAGATTGATCTCTTGTTCGACGGGACGCCGTTACGTCCTACATTTTTTACTGAACACCAAAATTCATTCCAGATTGATCTCTCGTTCGACGGGACGCCGTCCCGTCCTACATTTTTTACTGAGGATCCGAATTCATCGGACTCTATATCTCTTTAAGTATCCGCTTGGCACAATACGTCCAAGGCCACTGCTCCCAGCAGTCGACTAAACATGCCACAACAGGATTGTTTATTACATACCATATCGTTTTCTCAAGTTCATCATTATCACGGACGACATGATCATAGCTTTCATCCTGCCAGAATGCTCCGCTTCGTCCGAGTATTTTATTCGCCCTTAGGGCAGTAAATTTCTTCAACGAACCTATGATACCTGTAACTCCGTAGGACGTGACGCTATCCCGTCCAGTACGCTGTACATCTCCACTCTTGACCTTATGATCAGCACTACCCTTGGGATATGAAAGATCAATAGCAGGTCCCATTTTCATTATCGTTGACTCAACAAACCGACCGACAAAGTCTCTCTGAAGAGAAAAGACCATATGGACATGATTTGGCATAATACAATACGCATACAAGTCATATTCTTTGCCATCTCGAAAATGGATTGCCTCTTTAACGATTGATGTAATCTCTGGTTGACGAAGCCACTGAGGCCCGCTATTCTCTTCGTTCAGAAGAGAATCGAATCGTTTAAAATACCCGTCCTGGATTTTTCGCAAACGGATTTTTCGTTCTTCGATATTCGTTATAGATGTCGCTTCCAATGCACAGTTCTCAGGTACTCTGCGCAATTCTTCTATCACGCTTTTGGGCAATGAGCCTGCCAATCTAAATGTAACAAAGTAAGTCGCGCCTTCTGGCTGGTAATGCGGCAAATGACGACGATAATATGATTTCTGTGTACCCATTCTCTTATCTTTCCCAAAGCGTTATCATTTAGGACGGGACGCCGTCCCGTCCTACAATATTTTTAACTGAATGCCAAAATTCATTCCAGATTGATCTCTTGTTCGACGGGACACCATTCCGTCCTACAATATTTTTAACTGAATACCAAAATTCATTCCAGGTTGATCTCTTGTTCGACGGGACGCCGTTACGTCCTACATTTTTTACTGAGGATCCGAACTCAGTCCAGGTTGATCCCTTGTTCGACGGGACACCGTCCCGTCCTACAATATTTTAACTGAACACCAAAATTCATTCCAGGTTGAGACATTTACAATACTGTTAAGGAATCGAGTTGTTCTTTATCTAGAAGGATAGTGCAATAGCTTTTGCTGCTCTCTCTATTGCTTACGGTGACTTAAAGCAAATATAAATACTGGTTGAATAAAATCAAAAAAAGCCCAACGCAGCATCGCTGGTTGGGCTTTGTGGAGACGACCATTATGATTAGACGCCGACGGGAGCCGCTTTCGCTGCCAGTTTTTCTATTCCGTATTGGTATCCCTTTTCGAAAGCATTGAGGTTCAATTCTTCCGTTCCTTTCGGTACAGAAACTTTCACTGCACTGCGCATCGCCTCCACATCCACAATACCGGAAATTGCCGTGGTGAATCCCATCATCACGATATTCAGTACCATCTTTTTGCCAAGTTCTTCAGCAAATCGTGTGGCCGGAATCGAAAAATGTTTGATGTCCTTCCTCAGGTTGTGAGGAACCACCAACTCCTCTTCTGTAATCAACGTGCCACCCGCAGCAAGTTCGGGCGAGAACTTCGTGTATGCTTCCTGCGACATCAACACAATCAGATTGGGTGATATGATGTACGGATAGGTAATCGGATCTGTTGAGACAATCACCTGAGCACTGCATGCACTACCGCGGGCCTCCGGACCGAAGGCCTGGATCATCGTAGCAAACTTATTATCGTAGATGGAAGCAGCTCTGCCGACGATATAGCCGCTGAGAATGACTCCCTGCCCGCCAAATCCACCAATTTTAATTTCTGTTCTGGGCATTGATCATATTCCTTATTTCGTTGGAGGGAACATAACGGTCACCAAACTTCTTCTGGTAGTGCTCGTTCATGGAATCGATATAGGTCGGGCGTTCAATATCAACAAACTTGCCGATAGTAATCTTGCCTTGAAATTCGAGACCGACAGATTTCGTATCGACCCCATTCTTGATCTCGCTGTTGTCGCGATAATACATCAGTTGATCGAGGCCATCGCCCAGCTTATTCCTTCTGCTGTAGAGTGTCGGACAGGGTGCCAGCACCTCGATAAACGTAAAGCCTTTCTTTCCCAATGCTTCTTTGATCGACTTGGTGAGATGACGAACATGGAAGGCAGTCCATCGTGCAACATAGACCGCACCGCAGGATTCGGCAAGAAAGGGAAGATTGAACGTCTGTTCAAAATTTCCATACGGCGTCGTCGAAGCTGTAGCCGAAAGCGGCGTCGTCGGTGCAACCTGTCCGCCGGTCATTCCATAAATTCCATTATTGATCAGAATCACCGTCAGATCCAGGTTTCTCCTCGCTGCATGAATGAAATGATTGCCGCCGATTGCCGTCAGGTCGCCATCGCCGCTGTAGACGATAACCCTGAGCTGCGGATTAGCCAGTTTCAGTCCGGTCGCAAACGGAATCGCCCGGCCATGCGTTGTGTGGAAGGAATCCAACTTCACATATCCTGCAACACGGCCTGTACATCCGATCCCCGAAACAATTGAGACTTTCTCCAGGTCGAGTTTACTGGTTTGCAATGCTCGAACAAAACAATTAAGCGTCGTGCCGATTCCACAGCCCGGACACCAGATGTGCGGAATGCGATCCATGCGAAGAAGTTCTTCGATGGGATTCAAAGGCATTGCTGCTTCAGTATAGAGTTGTTCTTCAGTCATTGTCCCTCATCCTTTCACCGATTCAACAATCTTCGTATAAATATCCTTTGGCTGGTGCACTGTACCACCGGCGTGAGGAACCAACTCAACATGCGCCTTGCCTGCTGCACAACGCTCCACTTCGAGTACCATCTGTCCCATATTCAACTCTGGAACGACAAACGCTTTAACACGCGCGGCGAGTTCACGGATTCTCTTTTCGGGGAATGGCCATACTACAACGAGCCGGAGATGGCCAACCTTGAGTCCTTCACTCCGTGCCTGTTCTATTGCCGGGATTGCAGTACGTGATGTAATTCCGTACGTCACCACAACCACGTCGGCATCTTCGACATTCTCTTCTTTATATTCAATAATCCGATCGGCATTCACTTTGATTTTATCGAGGAGCCGGCGGATAAGCTTCGCCTGGGTGGCGACGGTCATATTCGGATACCCGCGTTCATCGTGCGTTAATCCGGTGACGTGAATATTGTAGCCGTCGCCCGCCTTCACCATAAGAGGAACGAGATCGCTTTCGGCAGCAAAGGGCAGATAGTCTTCCTTGGGGCCCTGATAAAAGCGGCGCTCAACAATATCGATCTGATCAGCCGGCGGTACCACAACCCGTTCGATCATATGGCCGACACACTCGTCCATCATGAGCAGCACCGGTACGCGATATTGCTCAGCAAGGTTGAATGCCTTGATAGTGAGATCAAAACACTCCTGGGGTGAATTCGGTGAAAGTGCAATTATACTGTAGTCGCCATGCGAACCCCAGCGGGCTTGCATCATATCACCTTGTGCCGGCATGGTTGGTAGTCCGGTTGACGGGCCAGCTCGCTGCACATCGACGAAGACACAGGGAGTTTCCGTCATCGAAGCCAGGCCCAGGTGTTCCATCATCAGAGAGAATCCCGGCCCGGAGGTAACGGTCATCACTTTTTTCCCGCCCCATGCTGCGCCTTGAATTGCAATGGACGAGGCGATTTCATCTTCCATTTGAATAAATATTCCGCCGACGAACGGAAACCGTTCGGCAATGCGTTCGACCACTTCGGTCGATGGTGTAATCGGGTATCCAGCCACAAAGCGACATCCTGCGGCAATGGCACCCTCGCTGCATGCGTGGTCACCGTCGATGAAATGTGGGCCGGAAAGAACGCCTATTGGATCAGCTTTCGCCATCAGTTCTCCTTTGATTTCTTTTTCATAAATCCGTAAATCGCGAAGTCGGGACACACCATGCCGCAAATATCGCAGCCGGTGCATGCTTCTTCGCGGGCCAGTACGGGAGGATGATATCCTTTTGCGTTGTACTGACTTGAAAGCTCCAGAGCATCTGTCGGACAAAATTCGACGCAAAAGCCGCAGCCCTTGCATCGCTCCGCAATAATGACAACTGTGCCTTTCGGTTTCTTTGTTGGTTCTGCCATTGATTCTCCTAGTTCATCTGTAATGATCTACGCTCCCACCCACGCCCGCAAGATTGAGTGGTGCAGTGTACCGTACTTCCGGGTACGCCGCAAACACGATCCGCTTCAACAGAAAAAATTAATCGAGGAAATGAACAAACAGGCCATCTCTCAACTTCGGTTCAAACCATGTTGACTTCGGTGGCATGATTTTCCCTGCATCCGCAATCGCCATCAATTCCGAAACCGATGTCGGATACATACTGAACGCCAGTTTCATCTCACCTGAGTTCACGCGCCGCTCCAGCTCATGCAGCCCTCTCATTCCTCCGACAAAATCGATACGCTTGTCCGTTCTCGGATCTTTGATTCCAAGAAAGGAATCCAAGACATAGCGTTGCAGAATGGAAACATCCAGGCTCTCAACCGGGTCCTGGATGGAATTCAGTGCATCATTTGCCGTCAGTACATACCATCGTCCATCGAGGAATAATCCGAATTCACCTTTCGCTCCCGGGCGTACTACCACCGATGCCTCTGCAATCGTAAAGGATGTTTTGAGCTTCTCGAAGAATTGCTCCTTGCTCAATCCATTCAGGTCCTTCACAACCCGATTGTAATCAAAGATGCGAAGCTGGCTCCCGGGGAAGTACACCGCGAGAAAATAGTTGTACTCTTCAGCGCCAGTGTGATGCGGATTCTGTTGCTGGCGTTCACGGCCAACAATAGCCGCCGATGCCGACCGATGGTGTCCATCGGCAATGTAAAGAGAGCGAATAGTCTTGAAAAGCGTCACAATCTTCTCAATGACAGGCTGCTCTTTTATGACCCAGGATTGATGACGGATCCCATCAAGTGCAACGTGATCATTTTCCGGAGGCCTGCTCGTGACCTGGCCGACAATCGCATCGATTTCGGGATTATCAGGATAGGTCAGAAAGATTGGCCCCGAGTGTGAGTTAGTGACGCGGACATGGTTACAGCGGTCTTCTTCTTTATCTTTTCGCGTTAATTCGTGTTTCTTTATTGTGTCGTTCCAGTATTCTTCCACCGACGCACATCCGACAAGTCCATATTGTGTGCGGTCCTGCATCGTTTGTGCATAGATATAGAGGTACGGCTCCTTGTCTTCGAGAAGCATACCATCAGTGATGAGCTTCTGGAGGTTTTGTTTCCCACGCTCATAGACTCGAGGATCGTGCAGATCAATTGAAGAATCAAGATCGACTTCGGGCTTACCGACATGGAGAAAGGAGAGCGGATGGCCTTTCGCTTCTTCTCGTGCTTCATCGGAATTCAGAACATCGTACGGCTTGGCCGCAACTTCTCCTGCAAATTCCGGTTTGGGTCGAAACGCTTTAAACGGACGGATCGTTGACATAGTGCGACAACGCTCCTTACTCTGTATACCGCTCGGGATTGAGCGCCTTATTCACCTTGACAGCAATCTCTGCTCCTACCCGATCCTGAGCTTCCACCGTCGAACCACCGATATGCGGTGTTACACTGACGCGCGGATGATTGATCAATGCTTTTTGAGCATCGGTGGGCGGCTCGTTGACAAACACATCGAGTGCCGCTGCTGCTACTTTGCCGCTCTCGAGTGCTTCGAGTAAGGCTTGCTCGTCGATCACTCCGCCGCGCGCACAATTCACAATGATGACACCCTTCTTCATCATCTCGATTTCTTTCTTCCCAATCACCGGGCCGGCTTTCTTGTCGAACGGCAGATGCAGCGAGATGTAATCTGCTTCAGCCAGCACCTTCTCTTTGGTAGTAATATGAACCATAAAATCCATTGGTGTGAAAGGTGGATCGAATGCGAGAACATGCATGCCCATTCCAAGTGCGCGCCGTGCAACCTCTTTGCCGATATTTCCCAGACCGAACAAGCCCAGCTTCTTATTATAGAGTTCGACACCCTGGCCAAATTCCTTCTTCGGCCATTTTCCCTGCCGCATTTCCATGCTGCTCACATGGAGAAACCTGCTCACAGCGAGCATATGACCAATGGCCAGTTCTGCAACCGAAATGGAAGATGCTACAGGCGTATTCAGGACAGGCAGCCCCATGGCTTTTGCAGTATCCACCGCGATGTTGTCGACACCCACACCGCCGCGGGCAATCACCTTAAGATTCTTGCCTGCTTCAATGACTTCCTTTGTGACCTTAGTGGCTGAACGGACAATGATGCAGTGGTATGGTTCAATAACTTTCACCAATTCCTCTGCGGAAACTTTCTGATCATCTACCTCGTGGCCGGCATCGACTAAAATCTTTTTACCCTCTGCCGAGATCCCATCGGTAATTAGTATCTTCATGATAATATACTCCTCTCTAAATCAGTTTGGTGAATCAATTGTGAACGAGAGAGCAAGTTGGATCTCATCAATACTCAATCCACCCCATCATTATATATCCCAGCTTACCTTCTCATGATTGAGTCCAACATAGATAAAAATATTTGAACGAGCAACATTAGCGTGCATGTATTTGTCGCTATTGAGAATACGGATTAATCAATGGAGTGAGATGGATTCCAGAGTTCAAGTTTCCCCGAAATCCTGCTATTCACATTGCTGTAAAGTCATAATTTTTGAGATTTTAAAGACTGCAAAATCCGGTAGCCTTCACCCAGAATGACAAGCCTTTGTCTCCGACGTTTTCAACTATGTAGGTAATGCTTAAAAAAAAATCATTCATGACGCAACATGCTTGTAAGAAAAAAATATCGTAAGTTTATTGCAAGCACAAGATATCGTTTACCCTCACATTATCTATCAGAAACAGGAGATATTCCTATGGCACGCGCACATAATTTCTTCGCTGGCCCCGCGATACTTCCTTTCTCCGTCTTGGAGGAAACCCGGGACGCTGTTATGGATTTTGCCAACCTCGGTGTCTCGATTATGGAGGTCAGTCATCGAGACAAGTCATTTGATAAGGTCGTTGCCGAGGCTTCACAGGATGCCCTGGCTCTTATGGGGCTTTCAGCGGCAGACTACGCTGTCGTGTTTGTCGGAGGCGGGGCGAGCATGCAGTTCGCCATGGTTCCGATGAACTTCATGCACAAGAAAGCCGACTACATCAACACCGGCGAATGGTCTACGAAAGCCATCAAAGAGGCAAAGCTGTTCGGTGAGGTCGCTGAGGTCGCTTCCTCAAAAGCAACAAATTTCAACCAGATACCGAAGACCATCACGTTCTCCGGCGATGCCGACTATGTTCACATCACCACCAATAACACAATTTTCGGCACGCAGTGGAAATCGATTCCCGATGTCGGAGAAGTACCATTGATCGCCGATATGTCTTCCGATATGCTCGGCTACAAGAGAGACTTTCCAAAGTATAGTCTCATCTACGCCGGTGCTCAGAAAAATCTCGGGCCTGCCGGAGTAACAATGATCGTCATCAAAAAGGCATGGATGGAAGCGAAGATGAAGGCCAATATCCCGACGATGCTGAAATACAAGACGCATGTCGATGGTACCTCTCTCTATAATACACCTCCCGTGCTGCCGCTTTTTGTCGTCGGACGAACATTGAAGTGGATCCTCAAGGAGGGCGGGCTGGAAGCAATTCAGGCACGCAATGAAATGAAGGCGAAGTTGATTTACGATGTGATCGATTCTTCCGGCGGCTTCTATAAAGGCTCAGTTGTAAACAAGGAAGATCGTTCGCTGATGAACATAACCTGGAATTTGCCGACACCAGAACTTGAGGATAAGTTCATTGCTGAAGCGAAGGGAAAGAAAATGCTAGGCCTGAAGGGGCACCGTTCCGTCGGCGGAATTCGCGCCTCGGTCTATAATGCATGTCCGGTCGAGTCATGCGAACTCCTTGCCAAACACATGGAAGAATTTTACCAGGCAAATAAAGGATAGACGATCCCTCCGAAATACACATTAGAATAAAAACAGAAACCCCTTAGTGAGAATTCGCTAGGGGATTTTCTGTTTTAGAATCGTTGAGGCATTTGCACCAGAGGCGCATGCGCCTTCCGCCAATAAGACGGCGGACAGGTCGGCGCAGAATCAATGGTTCAATTCTACAATGGTCGGGAGCAGGAGATCCCTCCCAGCATTTAGTTTGAATATGCACTCGGGTGTGACTATCGTCTGCATCCTGCCTGCTGTTGTCTATTTTCCCCAATCGACATTCCTCTCACCTCACATCTCTCCAATAAAAAACGGTCTCAACATTCGCCAAGACCGTCTTAAAACTATTCTCTCTACTGTATACGGTTTACTGTCAACCGTTTATCCGTCTACTCTCCTCTCGGTTCGTATGATGACATCACTCCATTGATCGATTCTGCACGTGCCTGGATTTCATTTAATTTCTGGTTAATCTTCAGAATACTTACCCCCCCCTTTTCCAGCAAATCTTCAACGAGAGCACGAACATCGGGATAATCACACTCCTCCTTCAGATGCTGATAGAATCTCATCATCGCAGTTTCCTCATGCAACGCCTGATTCAACATTGCACACGTGTTACGGCATGCATGCTCACATTGAATTGCTTCCTTCTCCATCTGCCAATCCTTTCCCTCGTGAGTTGATGAATAGGTGTTACTGGGCAGGAACCGACAATGCTTCAATCACTAATTCCCTGCCGCGTGCAAGCGCCTTCTCGTTAATTCCCAACAGGTGCTGGCGATGTGCCGGAAGTACTTTCTTCAACGCTGCAATCACATTCTCCGGTTTCACGATTGGCCTGCGTTCAAGGAAGGCACCCAACAGAATCACATTGGCGACCACCTTGCTTGTCAGCTTATGCGCTTCATCGATTGCCGGAATGCCGATGATCTCGATATCACTGCGATCGGGGACATTAATGATAGTCGACTTCTCATAGAGAAGTAAGCCGCCCGGTTTCACTTTGGCCGCAAATTTATCCATCGACGGCTGATTGAGAATAATCGCTGAATCAAATTTCGACAGTATGGGTGAACTGATCCGTGTGGGGGAAACAATGACGATACAATTTGCTGTACCGCCACGCATTTCAGGCCCGTACGATGGCATCCAACTCACTTCCTTATCCTCAACCATGGCCGAGTAACTCAGGAGCTGCCCCATCGATAACACTCCCTGTCCTCCAAATCCTGCTATAACCATTTCATGCGCTGCTTCCATTTGCTCATTCCTTATACATGATCAGTGGTGGATTCACCTCTCACCGTCAGTTCATATTCGGTGATGGAACTTTAATATCACCGAGTGGATAGAAGGGGAACATATGTTCTTCCATCCACTTGTTCGCTTCGAGGGGAGTCATCTTCCAGCCCGACGGGCAGTTCGAGACGATCTCGATGAAGCAGGTCCCCTTGTTCAACTTCTGATATTCGAAAGAGGCTTTCACAGCCTTCTTTAATTTTCGCACCGCCGTTGGCGTGTGCACCGATTGGCGGGTGACATAGTAAGCACCCGGAAGGTTGGCGATCAATTCGGTTATCCTGAGCGGGTAGCCAGCGAGTGCTGCCTGCCTGCCGTAGGGCGAGGTCGTGGTCTTCATGCCGAGCAGAGTCGTTGGTGCCATTTGTCCGCCAGTCATACCGTAGACTCCATTATTTATAAAGACGATTAGAATATTCTCGCCGCGGTTGATGGAATGAATCGTCTCCGCAGTGCCGATGGCAGCAAGATCGCCATCACCTTGATAGGTAAACACATAGCGATCGGGCAACACGCGTTTTATACCGGTTGCCACTGCCGTCGCACGACCGTGCGCTGCCTCCTGCATATCGATGTTCATATAATGGTAGGCGAAAACGGAGCAGCCAACCGGAGCGACGCCGATGGTCTTATCTTGAATACCCAGTTCGTCGACAACCTGCATCAAAACGTTGTGTGCAGTACCATGCCCGCAGCCGGGACAATAATGCATCGGGGTATCCGTCAGGGTTTGGGGCTTCTTGAAGACTAGATCAAATCCAATTGTGATTGGTGGAAGACTCATATGGTTACTTCTCCATTTCTACCGCCGCACCATGGGCGATGGTCTCGATTTCATGAAGGATATCATCTGGTGAAGGAATCATTCCTCCCATCCGGCCGTGAAAGAAGACCGGACATTTTCCTTCGACACCAAGTTTCACATCTTCCAGCATCTGACCCGCATTCATCTCGACAACGAGTACTGCCTTAACCCGCGAGGCAATTTCATGGATCACCGCATATGGAAATGGATAGACGGTAATCGGGCGAACGATGCCGACCTTCAGTCCATGTTCGCGGGCAAGTTCCTTTGCTTTCTGACAGATGCGCGCGACAAGACCAAACGCTACTAAAACAATGTCGGCATCTTCGGTGTCGAACGTTTCAAAGCGGAGTTCATTCTTCTCGATCTCTTTGTACTTTGCCTGGAGCTTCAGATTGACCTGCTCCATGACTTCAGGCTGCATGAACAGCGACGTAATAATGTTTGCATTCCGTGATGGTTCTTTTCCTCTTGTTGCCCATGGCTTCTCGATATATGGAAGAACTCCTTTGGGTTTCAGCACCACTTTCTCCATCATCTGGCCGATGGCTCCATCGGAAAGTATCATGACACCCATACGGTATTTCTCAGCAAGCCGGAATCCTTCAAAAACAAAATCGGCCATCTCCTGCACCGATGAAGGGGCAAGAACGATGAGCCGGTAATCTCCGTGACCGCCGCCTTTAGTCGATTGAAAATAATCCCCCTGTGAGGGTTGAATCGTCCCGAGTCCGGGACCGCCCCGTTGAATGTTTGCAATGAGGAATGGCAATTCAGCCGACGCCATGTAGGAAATTCCCTCTTGCATCAGACTGATTCCGGGACCTGAAGAAGTGATCATCACGCGTGCCCCCGCACCTGAAGCGCCGTACACCATATTGATCGCAGCAACTTCACTTTCGGCTTGAAGGATTACTGCCTCGTGATTGGGCTGTTCTTCCATCAGGTATTCCATCACTTCTGATTGCGGTGTGATCGGATATCCGAAGTACGCTTGCATTCCGGCACGAAATGAGGCTTCAGCAAGAGCCTCGTTGCCTTTCATCAACCGGACTTCAGGAGTGTTACTGGTTTGTTCCATACTATTCTGCCTTCAATTCACAATGAGGAAAAGATTATGCACCGACTGCTGCAGCAGATTTTTTCGCAGAGTCTTTCGCCTGTCGGTAAACAGTGATTGCCGAATCCGGGCACACCAGGGCACAGTTGATACAACCGGTGCAATTATCCTGGGCCAGTTCAGCGAAACGATATCCTTTAAGGTTAATTTTTCCCGAGAGGTGAAGACTGTTCTGGGGACATGCATTAATACAGAGCTCGCATCCTTTGCAAATCTCCACTTCAATTGCGACGGTACCACGGATCATTGAGACTGTCCTTTCAATTGCCGATAAAAAATCAGTCTGACACTACGCGTTCTGAATAAGAATGTCGTCAAGTTTGATGCCATGGCAGAAATGGCATTCTAATGGATGAGAAAGCTGTTTTTTCATTAGAAAGGGCGATTCTATTACCAACTTTGGGAACGGCCAAAATCGGCTTTCCTGATTCCAGAAACAGAATAAGAAAATCCCTCAATCATAGGGATTGAGAAAGATTTCGGAGCAGATCCGATAACTGCCGATGGCAGTCTGGGCATAAATCGGACCTCTTGAGATCGATTTCCTCGACGTACGTTGATGAACGCATTACACATTCGAATTGACGGCAATGGTAGAGGCCGAAGGTATGGCCGAGCTCATGGATGATTTCCTTTTCGATGCGCTGAATCAACACTGGCCTGCTGGGAGGAATTCCGTAGAACTCATTCATTAAACGGTACATCGAAACGACCGCCATCGGTCCGTTCAATTGAGCTTCGCCGAAGACGAATGTCAGGACGGGAATAAAGAGATCGACATCGACCAGTGTGACAAGTTTATCTTTCTGGTTTGAGTACTTCCCCAATTGCTGGGCGAGGATGCCGGTGGAATTATACTGGCCACGCGAGGCATCGAAGACACGCTCGAGGTTGAGCGTTTCCTGAAGAAGTGTTGTTTGTACTGAAAACACATCGGCGATCCGCGACTCCAGCGGTTTGAGCTGCGCCTCGCTGATCGATGAAGCGTTGAGCATGTGGATCACGGGGATCACTACGGTCGCTTCAACCCGTATTTTTCGATCTTATTATATAATGTGACCCGATCGATTTGCAGGATTTCCGCTGACCGGGTAATATTCCAATTATTCTGTTGAAGGATCATAGAGATATGCGCCTTCTCCATAGAGGCAAGTGATCCGGCCGGAAGAATGTGGTTCTTCTCGTGCAATTGGAAGGGAAGATCTTCCGGTTTCATGGTGGGAGGTTTCCCTACGACCATCGCGCGCTCGATAACATTCTCCAGCTCGCGCACATTCCCAGGCCAGTTGTACCGGATGATGGAATCCATCGCTTCCGACGAGATGCTTTGGATCTGTTTATTCATCGAGCGGGCGTACTTCCTGAGGAAATAATTGGCCAGCAGAGGGATATCCCCTTTGCGCTCGCGCAGCGGCGGGATGATAATCGTAAAGACATTCAACCGGTAGTAGAGATCTTCGCGGAAGAGTTTTTGTTCGACAGCTTCTTCGAGATCCCTGTTCGTCGCGCAGATGATTCTAAAGTCGACCTTGATGATCTCATTGCCGCCGACGCGGCTGAATTGCTTTGTTTCAATGGCTCGCAACAGATCCATCTGGGTTTTCGGATGGATATTCCCTACTTCATCGAGAAAGAGCGATCCTCCATCGGCAAGCTCGAGTTTTCCTTTGCGGCGGTACTGGGCACCGGTAAAGGCACCACGCTCGTGCCCGAAGATTTCACTCTCCAATATTCCCTCAGCCATACCGCCACAATTCACGGCCACAATCGGGAAATACTTCCGATCGCTGTTACTATGAATCGCGCGGGCAATCAATTCTTTTCCGGTGCCGCTTTCTCCTCGAATCATGACCGTTGTATCGGTTTTGGCAACCGTCGAAATCAGATTGAAGACATTTTGCATTTGCAGCGACTCACCGATAATCTCATCAGCTTTACAGAACTCGGAAATCTGTTCTTTCAGCTTGACGTTCTCGGAAGCCAGCATCCGTTGCTTGAGCGCGTTGGTTACAAGATGGGAAAGGTGATCGGGATCGACAGGTTTCGTGACATAATCGAAGGCTCCGGCCTTCAATGCCTGCACGGCAGTATCGACTGTTGCATGGGCGGTAATGAAAATGACCGCGGCATTCGTGTCAATTTCCCGGATATGGGTATGCAATTCCATTCCATCCATGCCGGGCATTTTAATATCGAGCAGAATGATATCCCATTTCTGGGCCTGGAGTTGTTTGATCGCTTCAGCAGCGTTTTCAGCAGATTTGAGAGTATACCCATCTTCACGAAACCACTTCGTTAACGAATCCCTCACCACCTGTTCATCATCTACGATCAGTATCGATGGTACAGATTTCATATGGCTCCTTATATTAATCGAGAGAGGAAAACTTTTTGTCTTCGTCTTTCTTGTTAATGGAAGATTGATCAACGGACCGTCGATAGGTCGGGAAGACCAATATCACGGTGGTCCCTTTCCCAACTTCCGACTCGACGGAAATTTTGCCTCCATGGCGTTCCATGATGCCATACACGACTGAGAGCCCCAAGCCGACACCCTGACCATCGACCTTTGACGTGAAGAAGGGTTCAAAAACCTTCGCCCGGTCTTCCTCCAAGATCCCAACGCCAGTGTCATGGATGTTGATGGTACAAAACTCCTCGTTCTCATCGATAGTCACAGTCACCGATAGTCTGCCCCCATCGGGCATTGCTTCCACAGCGTTGACGAAGAGTGCTACCAATGCCTGTTGAATTTGATTCTCATCGCAGAGAAGGGGCACTTCTTTCGGAGGATATGTTGTCGAAAATTTTACATTAGAAATTTGCAGGTGATGACGCACAAGCTGTTCCGCTTTTTCTACAATACGTTGTACGGGCGCGGCTGTTAGTTCGCCGATCTGCCGTTTCGAGAACAGAAGCAAATTATTCACAATCGTTCCGCATCGATCGGTCTCGCGTCGTATCAACTCGATGTCCTCGAGTGTATTTATTATCTCCGGTGTTAACTGTTCCTGCTTTTGAAGGCGGCGGGCAATCAGTTTTGCGTACGTTAAAATTCCTTCCAGCGGATTATTGATTTCGTGAGCAACCGTCGCCGCCAGCTTCCCCAGCGAGACCATCTTCTCGATCTGAACGATCTGATCATGCATTTTGGTGATCTGCCCTGTTTTCTCCTGAACGCGCTGCTCGAGGGTATTTGCCCATTCCAGATTTTTTTCTTCTGCGGCACGCAAGGAATCCATCATGTTGTTGAAGGATGTGGCAAAACGGCCGATCTCATCCTTTCCACCGATCGGGATCCGAAAATCGATATCGCCGGATGAAATTCTCTGTGTACCCTCCATCAGCTCTTTCACCGGCCGGAGAATTGTGATATTGAGAAACAGAACAGAAAGCATGGCAATGCCGAAGGTGAGGACAATGGTGACGATGATAATCTGGGTCTGCGTTTCTGCAAGGCTCTTATCCACCTCCGCGAGCGACATGCGAACATCGAGCACACCGATGATTTTCCGTTGTTCGGGGCTCGGGTGGCAACTTGCTCCGGCGCAGTTCGGTTCATTCTTGATGGGATTGATGAGGCCAAGGAGGCGTTGCCCGTCGCTGCGTGAATAAATTCTGACACGGCTGGGCGCCGGTACCGACTCGAGTGGTTTTTCCTGATCGTGACAACCGTAACACGCCTCAGCTTTTAGGTCGACACTCTTGCCTTTCTCTGTGCTATCCGTGGAAAACCGTATCTCACCCCGCTTATTATATATCCGAATTCCTTCCACACCAATCTGGCCTCCGATCGTATTCATAATTTGATAGACATCTTCTTTTCTGTTGAGAAGCATGCTATAGTGCGTTGAGCTTTGAATGAAATCGCTCACCCTGGTGGCACTTCCGAGAATTTGCGCCATCATTCTGTCACGATAGAAATTGATAAAGTAGTATGAATAAACTCCGAAGAGAATGACGAGGAGAAAGAGAGAGCCGATGATAAGCCGACCGCGTAATGTTTGAATCCAGCGCATATACGAGTTTCCGAATCGATTTTGTCAGAAACCGTGCCAGATACAAACTGTGGAATAATTAAACAATTCAAAGAATCGGAACCTCAAATATGCAGTTCTAAGAATCAAAATCGGTAAAATTGCTAATGATAGGAAGTGAGGAGTGGAGATTCTGATTTTGAAAATCACATAATTATGATTTTTATCCTTCATTTATACAGAATGTGGAGAAGCAGAATGGGATTAGGAGAGCCAAAGATAATGGTGAAGGAGTAGTCCTTGGATTGAATCACAATTATCTTCTAATGAGGGGGGTACTCTAAGGCGGAACAACATCCGGGGCAATGAACGATCTCAACCTCGAATGTCTAAAGATTATTGGATATGGAACTTTAGAAAGACCTCGCTTAGGGCCTGGCAATATTTCTTTGGGCCAAGAATTTCAGATACTTTATCGATCAGCATACCCCCGTCGGCCATCGTCATTCCTGCACGCGTCTGGCGCTTAGAAAGATAACTCACAACGAGATCATTGAATTGCTTAGCATCTTCTCTATACAGGTCTGTGGCGCTTTCGGGACTGAGAAATCGTGACCGTTCATATCCCTCTTTCGAACTATCTATATTAAAAAGCCATCCTTCCCCCCAGGCATCTTTTAAAAGCAGATGAGGATTCTTTTTCAGCATTGCATTCGTTGCGACAACCTTTCCCCGGATTGGAGAGAAGAGTGGCAGAGTGCCACCCTCTATCACGATCCAACAACAGATTTTATCTTGTGTCAATTGCTCTCCAATGGATGGAAGGATAATAGCTCGAGGTGAGAGAAGTTTTGAGACAATTCCACTTTCCAAACCAACGATGACCATCTTATGCCCTTCTTCTTTCAACCACATATGCCGAGTATCGTACAGTATGCCTGCTCGAAGCGTATGCTCTTCTATTGGCGAGGTCGGTTCTTGACGGCTGACAGTTTGTTGGGAATTTTCTTGCGATGTAAGCTCCCCTCGCAGCGCTCGATCTAACGGACAGCGCTCGCATTCAAAATTGCGCTCACAGAGCTGATACGAGAGAATACCGGCAGTCATCCAAACACAACGGATCTCATCAGATGGCACAATCGGGTGTTTTCCTCTATGGCTGAGATCGCCCATGGAGACACCTTGTTCAGCGTGATCCTGCTCAGTCATCATTCACTCCTCTCAAGCTTCTATAAATCCCCCGACAACATTGTCCTCGAACCTCCTCACAAAGATGATGCATCATCGGCATCCGGAACGTCGAGGAGGAATTCTGATGCTATTTCGTGCCATTTGTCTTGAGAAAGGTTCTTGGCAATACCGAGAACAGGGATTCCTCCGTCCTGAAGAACCATTCCGATATTCCCGCTGCTACGGGCGCGTAACGTGTCCACTGTTTGCTCCATCCAAGCGCGAGCCAATTTACCCGAGAGAAGATTCGTCACATCATTCTGTAGACCCACCGGACGAATCTTCATGAGCCATCCCTTCTCATAAGGATCATCGTTGACAACCTTCGGCGACGCTTGGACTTTTTCATTAACGGCGACTACGCATCCGCTAACCGGCGATCTCATTGGAATAGACTTTGACTCAACTATGATATCCCAAGCTCTCTTCCCCTGCTGGATATGCTCCCCAAGCCTGGGAAGATGAATCGTATGCATCTCGCCGATAAGTTTCTGAGCAAAATCGTCCATTCCAATGACGACAGTCTCCTTATCCTCTACACGCGCCCAACTGTGGCCTTGATGGAAATACAGACCGTCAACGATCCGAAACCACGGTCGCGACACTGGCGGCTCGGGAGATACTCTCCCTACTGGAGGAACCGAAGTCTTATTGAGGAATTTCCAGAAGGCAACCAGGGTCAGTAAGAAACCGATCACAAGGAGATACTCAATCCCCTTAGTCGCAAATATATCTACATATTGATTACCCATTGCTTTTCTGCTCCTTCTTTCGGTACAAACTTTGTTTCACGGGTCACTTCAGATCGCGAACGTGCCCAAGCCGGGGGATCGCTCAGGATCGGCATTCTGTTGACGATCCATCGAAGAACGATAATCTCGGCAACGACTACACCCAGTGTGATCTCGAGTTCCATCCATGAGGGAATATATCTCTCAATTGCATACCATTTGAAAGCGATGATCGAGACATTCAATCTATTTATAACAATTCCTATGAGTGTCACAACAGCCGCAATTCGGATCAACGACAAATTGCGGAATCGCACCGCTTGAGTATAGAGACGCACGGGAATCAGGACGAATCCCACAACCTCAACAAGGAACCACCATCCCATCGGCGTATTAATGTAATTCCACTGTTGCCCATGGATAAACACAAGGACTTTCAGGAAGAAGTAGATATACATTGTTCCCGCACACACCCGTGCCAGACCGATCACGATGTCGTCGTGCTCCAAACGATGTTGAGGACTGATTTGTTTTCTGAATACCTTCTGACTGATTGATCCTTCGAAAATGACCATGGACAACCCAGCAAAAATGCTGGAAACGAAAAAGAGGATCGGTATGAATTCGGAGTACCAGAGGGGATGGATTTTGCTCTTCGCCATCAGGAACAGGGCACCAAGACCGGATTGATGCAACGTAGAGAGTGTGATCCCAAAAATGACGGCACCGAGGGTCAATCCGCCAAGGAACTTCCGAATCCGTTTCCATCCCAGCCATTCGGCGATTGCCGGAGAGAATTCGACGAACTCAGCTATCATATACAGCATGAAGTGCCACGCAACAAGAAACATCACCGAACTCACACCAAACGAATTGCCAATAATGGGATTTATGACGTTCCACGGGCGTCCCAGGTCAAACAGGAGCGCACCCGCGTAGAAGACGTAGGCCAGGAAACCGTTCAGAACGGTTATGCGCACGATCGGATGGTACTTCTCGAGGCGAAGGATGTAGACCATAAATGTCACAACATACGCTCCGCCTGCGAAAGCAACACCTGTGATGACGTCAAACCCGATCCAAATTCCCCAGGGGAAGTCCTGAGAAAGGTTGGTGGTCGATGCGAGCCCTTTGGTGAACCGTATCACGAGAAGAACCGCCGCTGTCGCGAGCACAACAGCAGCGAACAGGTTGAACGGAGTCAACAGCTTTCCTTTCGGTTTCATTTCACTCTTGAGAAAGCTACCGAACCGTTTGGTTTCAGAGATCAGGAGAGACCACTTATTCTCATTGTCCGTCTGGTGTTCCATAGAATTCCTGGTCGCTTTCTTTTTTGGTTGCGTTGCTTAGGCCAAGCAGGAACGCCGGCCACAGAGTGAGTACCACGGGCACTGCGTAGAGATAGTCTTTGCTGAGTTCCGGATACGGGATTGTTCCCAGGTCAGTCCGAAATCCGAGTTGCCCAAACGGAACACTGGCAAGATACATGTAGCTTGTCCCTCCAGCCTCATCCTCGCCGTATATGTGGTGTGCATAGGTTGACGGATTGTTCGCGATGAGAGCTCTCCCCGTCTCTATCAACTCCCTGCGGTTTCCGAATTTAATTGCCTCAGCCGGGCAAGCATCTGCACAGGCCGGACTCTTGCCTTCTTCGAGCCGATCCCAGCAGAGATTGCATTTTTGAATCTTCGGAATCGCGCTGTCATACTCAAACTTGGGAACGTCGAAGGGGCAGGAAAGCATACAGAAGCGGCAACCCATGCATTTATCCTCACGCCATATGACCGGTCCTTCCTCGGTCTTCAACATCGCTTTTGTAAGGCACGCTGAGGCACAGGCAGGTTGATTACAATGCATGCATTGCTTTTTGACAAACATCTCCCCTTTGTCTGTTTGAAAGCGATTGACCACAGACCACTGGATCGTCGACAGCGACCTTTCTTTCTTGAACACCTCGGGATTGGAATCGGGTTCGGGGAATCCGTGAGCTTCCGCGCAGGCGAGCTCGCAGCTTCGGCACCCGACACAACGCGTGGTATCAACGAGTACTCCGATGAATTCCTTATTCTCCGATCTATTTTCAGCCTCCGCGCGATCTACCCCAAGTACCGCTACTCCTACTCCGCTCAGTGTTTTGACAAAGTTCCTTCGATTCATGGATTCCTCTAGCTTAGGTGTACGGCTGCTCGGCTACTGGATGATCAGTACCGTTCTAATTACCTCACTGGAACCAGCACTAGCGCCTGAAAAACTTGCTGACGACGATATTCCATTCACGGTCTTCCAACTTCCCCATTTGCCCGGAATGCAGAGAGTCATTACTCCCGTTTCCTCCACCATTTGGTCGACCGACGGATTTGATGAAGTGGTCAATTTCTGTTTGGAAGAAGCTCACCGCTGTCTTGCCGATCTTGAGTTTCGAGAGCTCTGCGTCGAAGTTCTCTGCGTCAACGACACAAATCCAGTTTCTGCCGTACGGAGTGATCTCCAGCGCCTCAAGGTGTTCACCGAGATACTTGTTGATCTTCGTGACGCGGCCGCTGACAGGAGCTTGGAACGGGATCATTCGATGTCCGCATCGTATAGAGAAGAGGGGCTGCCCGGCGTTCACAGTCATCCCAAGATTCGGGAACTCGATATCATCGATTCGCCCAAGCAGTTTCTTGGCAAAATCATCGACGCCGATCTTGACACCTCCATCCGATTCCATCGTGAGCCAACAATGACCTTCGGAGATGAACGCTCCCCCCGGAATAGCGAACTCGGCAGTCGGGAAGTATCCCATTTCCGTCACGTGGCTGACATGCACCCTGGGTTTCAGCTCGCTGTTAATTCTCTCCTGACGTCGGAAGAGGAATTTCTTCACCAACTCTATCAGTTCGTTCTCCGTGAAAGGCTTCTGAACATAATCCATCGCCCCATGTTTCATACACTCCACGGCCGATTGTACAGTTGCATATCCCGTCACGATAATGACATCGATATCGGGGCGTAGATGCTTCACGGACTTCGCTACCTCCTCGCCAGTCATTCCAGGCATCTTCAGATCCGTGAAAAGAAAATCATAGTGATGCTGCTGGATGAGACCGAGAGCTTCAGAACCAGTTTCGACTGTATCAATGGAATAGCCGTCGAGAACGAGAATCTTTCGAAAACTGTCGAGAATGACAGATTCATCGTCCACACAGAGAATCCGAGCTTTCGGATTCTGCACTTCGGCGCGTTTCAACGATTTCGCCTCCCGGCTGAAGTCGAGCCTCAAGCTAACCGCCAAGGCAGCCTCCCGCTCCTCCCTCAGCTTTTTTTCCTTCATTTTCTTTAACGTGATGCGAAGCAGAAAGTCAGCTACAACAAAGATGATAAGAGCGAGAATGAACAATGGCATGACGTACCTCCTTTGAACATAATGATCTGCACACAATGTGCTCGACCAGCAGGAATATTATCTTTTAATTTACGTTTTCAATGATCTCCGATACATGTTGTCAGCTGTTTGAGCGCATAGGCCACATCTGTTGGGAGGATCCGGTACAACCACGCGGCGAAGTAAGGATCCTTTTCGAGCGCCTTTGGACTTGCGAGAAGCGTTTCGTTCCGTTCGACGATCCTTCCGCTGATCGGACTCAGGACATTGTGGACGAGACCATCCTCCGATGCGATCTCTGCACACGCCGAGCCCTGCACAATCTCGTAGTTCAAATCGTAATAACGAACTTCCGCGACGGCTGATACAGTTTTAACGAAAATGTCCGTGACGCCAATCAGGCCGCTGCCGTTCGGCTCGATGCATGCCCAGCTTAAATTCCCCAGACGGTGGTAATTGGCTGGACACGGCACGGCCAGACCGGATAGATCAATCTCACCCTCACCTCGCGGCACTGTGTTTTGAGTCAGCGTATGATACCGGAGACCGCGATGAATCGCACTTTCGAGTTCATCTGCGGTAAAAGGTTTCGGCACAAAATCAATCGCTCCATTCTTCAGCGCGTTTACGGCGTTTTGCATCGTCGAGTATCCAGTGATCATTATCAGCGGAGTGAGGACCCCCACACGTTTCATTGAATCAAGAATATAAAAACCGTTGAGTTCTGGCAACATGATATCACACACAACGAGCCTGTACGTGTTCTTTTGGAGCTTCTCCAATCCCGTCCTTGCTTCTGCAGCTGATTCGATGGTCAGTCCTCCGGCCTCGCAAACCCTGCACACCCCATCCCGAACGACCTGTTCATCGTCAATCACAAGTATATCAATCGGTTTACTCACAGCACTCACCCTTTTCAAGAGAATGCGTTGACGGCGACGTGCGCCGTACGATCATGGCTCTTCACGAAATAGGGAGCCGGATTCTGAAGGTAGTCCCGCTGCCAAGTTCGCTTTCCACCGAGATCGTACCATTATGATTATCGATAATCCCCCAGATTACCGCTAATCCAAGTCCTGTTCCCTTCTGACCCTTCGTCGTGAAGAATGGCTCGAAGATCCTCGATAGGTCTTCCTTTGGGATGCCAACACCTGTATCTGCAACGCACACTTCCACGTACACCTTCTTCCCGACAGAGTCAACAGTAGCCCATCGTTGCCAGCCGCACTTTGTATTGATGCAAAACTCGACATCTCCCTGCGCCGGGATCGAAAACGAGAACAGGTTGCTGCCGCACACAGGGCACTTGCCCTCTTCCATCACGAGAGAGACATTACATTCAGGGCAAACAACATCGAGTTGTTTGTCTTCACGGACTTCGAATTTATATCGATGGCGATTGAGTCCATAAATGGGATCCAACATAATGAATCCTTCATCTCCGTTGGATCGCGCTTTTACTCTGATGGAGGGAATACCCTCGATCTTGAACTCCGTGGTAATCAAGTCGTGACCGCTCGGACAGCGTGCAGCCTTGATATGGACAATTCCTTGTGGAGGTAATCTCAGGATACCCGAGGCGATCGTCACCGTACCCGTGCTATCCTCGATTGCATCGGCGGCGTTGACCAGGAGATTGACAAACACCTGCTGCATTTGATTAGGATCCAGAGTGATTTTCGGAACGTGAGGATCGATGCTGCGAACAACCTTCAGCCCTTTGATGGCAAGTTGATGCTCAACAACTGCCACAGAGCGGTCTATGATTTCATTGATATTAGAGAGGCTCTTCTTTGGAATAGACTGCCGGGCGAAATCGAGAAGGCTCTTGACAATCTCCCTGCTTCTGATTGTCTCGCGAACAATAATCTTCAGATCGTCATGCAACTCCGGATTGTTCTGGCTTCTCTTGAGCAGAAAGCTCGCGTACGTCAGAACTCCCGTCAAAGGATTGTTGATTTCGTGAGCTATCCCGGCCGCCAGACGTCCGAGAGAGGCCATTTTGTCTGATTGAAACAACTGGAGTCGGGCCTCGGATAGCTTCATGGTCATCGTGTTAAAAGATTGCGCCAGAAAACCAATGTCATCCTTTCCCAGATCTGGAACCGTATAGCTGAGGTTTCCGCTTCCGACCTGTTTTGTGGCGTCAAGAAGTACGCCTACCGGTTTGCTCACCCATCGATTGACGAAGTACGCGATGATGAGGCTCGCCGCGATTATGGCGCTCAAAGCAAATACGCCGATCTGGATGGCACTTGCCTGAATCCTCTCGTCCACATCTGCGAGGGAGATCGTCACGTCCAGTACACCAAGAACCTGCTGCTGACTCGAGTGGGCGTGACATGAAGCATCCCAACATGATCGCTCGGTATAGATCGGGTTGATGACACCGAACACCCTTGCAGAATCAGGATGAATGCGGAAGATGCGCGTTCGTTCCGAAATGGAGAGCCTCTCGAGAGGCTTGTCCGCGGCGTGGCATCCATAACAGCTCTCGGCTTGTTTGTCTACCATCCGACCGATGCTTTCCTTGCGCGAGGAGTAGATGATCTCTCCTTCCTTGTTTAGCACGCGAACTTCGTTGATGGCAGGATCCGATCCGATGTCATTGATGATGATATGGATTCGTTCCCGCTGATTCAGGAGCATATCGTACCGCGTTCCGTTCCGTACCGTTTCGCTCAACTGCATCGCGTGCCGCTCGACTTCAGCAAGGAGGTTCTCCCGCTGTGAGCGAATGTTGAAGTAGGAGAAAACACCGATCGTGATGATGGTCGTCAATCCGACTACAACAATTAGCTTAAAGCCAATTCTTCTTGATAGCACGGTGACCATATGTTCTCGCTTCATATCCATCACAACTCACAAGCTCTTCTTTCGGACTGACCGAATCTTTGTGCCTGGGCTTTTATCCGGGTAACTCTTGTCATCGTGGCAGCTCGAACAGGTCGGTTTCTTGGCAAAGTCTCTCCCCTCATGACAACTATCGCAGTCAATTTCTCCGTGATTCTCGTCCAATTTTAGTCCGGTCACGCTGTGGTTGAACGATCCACTCTTCCATTGTGCGTGGCACGTGCCGCAATTCCCTGAAAGTCCTTTGTATTCGTTCCTTCCTTTGTGGCATTGGGTACACCCCAGCGTTGAGTGAAAGCGCCCCAGGTCAAATCGCGCCCGACGCGCATGGTTGAATCCTGCCCGCGGCTCCTTGTCGTGACAGCGACTGCAGTTCACGTCGACTGCATGACATGGAGAACATCGCTCATGTCCCCCGACAGAGCGGGCAACTTGGCTGGCAGAAACTTCTGCAGGCTTGTGGCACCTGGTACATCGTTCGTTTGTGTGGCAAGCTGAGCAAGAGAGTCCAAATCGATCCGTATGATCGTTGTGATAAAACGTGACTACCTTTCCATCATCAAAAGAGGTGTCAAATACGAGTCGCGTCGGCCTCGCAGTATTCACTTCTGCTCTCCTCTTCTGTGTCGAGGTGGCAGGCGCCAATGGATCTGCTTTCAGGGCGTGGCAACTCTCACACTTCGTTGCCGATATGCCGCTTTCCCGGTGGCAGTTGATACACTGCCGGTGATATGCCCCTTTCAGACCCGGCTTCGATAAATCCGCGCTTTTCGATGATGTTTCAGCAATATGGCACTCGCTACATGCGAGCACACTCCCCGGTGGATTGTAGTGGTGGCAGAGGATACAGTTGCCCGACATTTCCGACATTTTCGCATGGACCTTGTGGGTGAAAAGAACTGGTTCGTAAAGATCCGGAGCTCCGGTGATCTTCTGAAGGACTATCTTGTCAGGTCCGGTCTCAGCTGAAGTATGAATCGTCACCATATCTGCACGCGGACACTTTTTAAGACTCGGGTTGGCCTTCGTCGGTATCTCGGTCGTGTGACAGGCGAGACAGCCATTGGAATGCTTACCCGAAGTCTGTGCACTGGCTTGGAGCTTAACCAGAAACAGGACGATGACTATAGAAGCGGAGTACTTTTCAATCAGTTTCATTTCGCAGTACCTCGAATCGAGTATTTGGTGGTCGGGCTGATGTGTCGTTGTTCAACGCTGATGATCGGGAACACCTTCACGAAGAACCGATAGATGAGGACCAGCAGTGCAATGAACCCCACTGTAACCGAAAATTCTCCCACCGACGGGAAATATCCCCCCGTTGCATACGGGGGAGTATACGCGACGATGAAATTGTTGACCCGGTTGAGGAGCACACCCAGAATGACAAGTGTCGAAGCGACGAATAGCCAAAGCGGTGAGCGGACAACAGTGCGAGAAAGAAACATTCGGAGGGGAATAATGACTCCACCTACGACCTCGAGTACAAACATGATGCTTTCGGTCGTCGGCTCAGTGAGATACACAAATGTCTCACGGATAACCATGTCACCCAGCTTGAAAGCTAGATAGATTCCAAGCAGAGGTGCAACCATGGTCCCCAGTTTCGATAATATTGTCATCTCAGGTTTCAGCCCGAATGACCGTGCTGCAAGAAGCGACTCGAAAATCACCATGGGGAAGCCTACAGCGACAGCCGAGAGGAGAAAGAGTAGCGGCAGGACTGGAGTCTGCCATAGCGGGTGCATCTTGGGTCCCGCGATAATCATGAGTGTTCCCAGTGAGGATTGGTGCAACGTCGAGAGGACAATTCCAGCAATGATGAAGAGGAACATCGTCTTACTCAGAGTCCGGTCGAGTGCTCGCAGCACACTCTCGAGCGGCCTGTTGAGGATAGAGAGAACGCCTGGGAGTCCCACACGACCTATGAACCGCTCGGTCACAATCGGCAGAAATTCGATGTAGAGAACGGACAGGTAGATGATGACACAGATGCCGACCTCGAAGAGCGCAGAGTTTCCGTTCCACATCAGTAGCGGATGCCAGATATAGTACCATCTGCCGATATCGAAAACAACGCCGAGTGCAACAAACGTGTAGCCCAACATCGCGGTAAGGAGCGCCGGTCGCACAATTGCATGATAATCTTCCCTATGCATCACATGCCCAAGCGCAGCGGACGTGAAGCCGCCCGCAGCCAAGGCCACACCCGCTGCGACATCAACCCCGATCCACAAACCCCATGGATATTGATCACTCAGATTCGTAACGGCGCCTATTCCAAAAAACAATCTCACGAGAACAAAAGCGATTCCGTTCAATGCCAGGATGGCCAGGATTATCACTCCAGGAGTAATGTACTTCTTTGCAATAGCTTCAGGTGCTGTCAATGTGTTCATTCGGTTATCTCCTCCTCTGATTTTTGGCGGTTCTTGTTTATCCACATCAGGCCACCCAGGAGTGAATAAAGAGAAATGGGGGGAACGAAGTACGCGAAGATCCCGTGCTGAATCGATTCGCTCGTCCCCGGCATCGGATCCCCCTTAAGACTGGGAAACTCTAAGTCCTTGAAATCCGCTTTCGCCAAATAGAGGTATGAAGTCCCTCCAGCCTCGAACTCTCCGTAGATATGGTTCCGGTATCGGTCAGGATAGTTTTCGATCCTTTTCATCGCAATCTCGATCATGGCAGATCGGCGGCCGTACGTGAGACTCTCCACCGGGCAAATTTCCACGCAAGCCGGAATACCACCACCTTGCGTTCGGTGATCACAGAAATCGCATTTGACGATGTCGGGCTTTAGTGCGGTATTGTACTGAAACGAAGGGATTTGGAAGGGGCATGCGACCATGCAGTATCGGCATCCAATGCACTTGTCGGTGTCCCAGAGAACAGGTCCGCTCTTCTCCTTCGCAATCGCACCCACAATGCATGCCGACTCGCAAGCGGGGTAGTCACAGTGCATACACTGTACCTTGACGTACGTCGGCGACGCTGCACCGCTCGCATTTTTATACTCGTTGACGACCGTGAGCGAGTCTGGATTGGGACGTCGACGTTCCGGGACATTCAGGCGACCTGGTGCAGGGATTGCCGAGTCACTGGAAAGGCCATGCTCCTTCCGGCAGGCTGCTTCGCAGCTTCGACATCCGATGCACACCGTGAGGTCGCAGAGGACACCCATTCTGTCCGGAGAAGGAATTTTTGAACCCGCTCCAAGTGCCGCTTCCCCCAGTGTGGCGGTCGCTGCCGCGACAATTGTTGTTCGGAGAAAATCACGCCTAGTTTCCATAGTCATTTATTCACAATGTTGGATTTCACGATTCGAGAACCCCGTCCTAGAGGGACGGGCGTTATTAGTTTTTTTGAAGTACCACCGGACTCAAAGGACTTCGCGAAGGAACATACGGTCAAATTGTTCCCATGTATGTGGCTGTACGCATTTCAATGCCCCATCCACGGGGGGCCCGCCGTCTTGAAGCAAGGCAGAGATCATTTCGTTTGCACTGTCTTGTGCGGCAAATAGATCGCGCAACCTGCGGAATTCTTCGGCGATCCATCCTCGGGTCTCTTCCCCCAACAATAACTGTTTGATATCCGAATGTCTCGCCGGCACAATCGTATATGCCCATCCATCTGTAAAGAGCATTTCTTTGAGCATTCCAGGTTCCTTGATGAGTCGATCGTTTCGTTCGTATATTTCTCCTTCCATGGGAGCTCGAATGGTGAGAGAATGCTCTCCTTCTGTCAGGACAAGAATGGGTTCCCCCCTTTGCACGCGCTGGTGAGGCTCTTTCAAGTACGAAACACTCGGAGAGCCCAACAATCTCGCTACAAAATCGTCGACACCGAGGCGCATCTTGCCAGATGGAAGGAGATTCATCCAGGTATGAGAACGCGCAAAAAAGATCCCTTCCGGGAGGCGGACCGGATACCTTCGCTCCGGGACGCGGTTATCGGCAGCAGTGACTTTCACTCCGGTTCTCGATCGGTGGACGATAGCATCAAGAATCACGAAGAGGAGAATCGTCAATACAACAAATAGAATAGCCATAATGATGCTCCTTTAGTCCCTTGTTTAGATAGCAGTTCCGAAGCCCGCTGCTATTGGAAAAAGCTCTCCTGTGAATTGCTGCCATTCATCATTGTTCAAAAAGACACTTTCAGTGGCAGATCATACTATAGCATATAGTAAAAGCGTGCCAGCGAGAATTTTGGATTCCCGAGTATGACCAGTGTAACAGATTGATATAGATCAGTTTAGAACTACTAAGAATGAGTGGTGAAAAATGAAACGCAGCCCTGTAATGAAAAAGTTTACAGTATATAAATCGCGGATGTGCAGAATTGAGTAAGTTGTTGTCAGATAATGATGATGAACGCGATTGAATTATTCAACACTGTACGATGAACTAATCAACGCTTTTTTTCACTCAACATATTCTCGGAAGTTGCTCACCCGATAGCATATCGATAACTCGTGAACCACCGATTTTGCTCTTCATTATGACGAGTCCTCTATTTTTATCAACAACCTCACCGATGATTGAGGTATTCAATCCGAGAGGATGAGTCTTCATCGCTGACACAATTTTTTCCGCGGCCTGCGGAGGAACAATCGCGAGCAGTTTTCCTTCATTCGCCACATAAAGTGGATCCAATCCGAGCATCTCACAAGCACCTTGCACCTGCTCGCGGATCAATATCTTCTCTTCCGATATCAAGATTCCAACATCCGCTTGTTCTGCAATTTCATTCAAGGCACTGGCCACGCCCCCTCTGGTGGGATCGCGCAATACATGAATGTCCTTCGTTACTTCCAGCATTATTTCAACGAGCCCGTTTAACGGTGCAGAATCAGATGTAATTTCAGATTCGAACTCTAATCCTTCCCGGACAGACATTATTGCAATTCCATGGTCTGCAATTGTACCGCTGAGAATAATTTTATCACCGACGCTTGCTCTTGCCGGTGAGATGTGAACGCCTTCTGGAACAATCCCAATGCCCGCGGTATTAATAAAGATCTTATCGCCTTTCCCCCGATCGACTACTTTCGTATCTCCTGTCACAATTTGAACTTTGGCTATTCGGGCTGCCTCCTGCATTGAAAGCACCACACGCCAGAGCTCATCCATCGGAAATCCTTCTTCGAGAATAAATCCGGCCGAGAGGTAGAGTGGAGTAGCTCCACACATGGCAAGATCATTCACCGTTCCATTGACTGCCAGATTGCCGATGTTACCACCCGGGAAAAAAATTGGTTTGATAACATAGGAATCAGTTGAGAAGGCAAGGTGAGAATTCCCGAGCGAAAATGTTGCCCCGTCGTGGAGCGATTCAATCATCTCATTGTGAAATTGTGGAAGAAACATCTTCTGAATCAACTGTTGCGTTAATCTCCCTCCGCCCCCATGGGCTAGAACCACATGAGGATAGTCAGAGATGGGAATGGGGCATGACAGCTCACCAGCCCCTTCAGGGTTTGTTTTTATTAAATCATCAGCCATGTCATCCTCCTTCGGTCTCCAAGAGAACTCTCCGCTCTTTCACAAAGAAAAGAAGCATAATCGCAACCATCGTCAACACTATCGAACTTTGTAAAGGTACTGCAGATCCAAAGTAATACCAGAGGAGGCCTGCAAGAAATGAGGAAGGTAATGCACAGAAACCAACGATCATCTGAAATGCCCCCAACGTACTGGCACGATACCCTTTGGGTGCCAACTCAGCGACGACACTCTTCTGAACAGGTTCCAGCGCCCCTTTGTGCAATCCATACAAAAGAAAAGAGAAAACCATTCCCCACCAACTTTTGACGAAGAGAAAACTCAGGCATGTCCATCCCCAAAAAATAAACGCCAGGATGAGCACAGATCTTCTGCCTATAAAATCGGAAAGTTTTCCAAATGGATAAGAAAATATTGCGGCAATGAGCGTAAAGATAAGATAGAAAGCGGGTAACCAGTGACTTTCGATCCCCTGCTCCAGTGCATAAAGGAGAAGGAATGAATAACTGAACGATCCCAGCGCAAAGATTGCACTGAGGACCAGAAATATCCAGAGATTCCCATCAAATTGTTTTAAGGATAATCCCTTGTAGATATGAGTTGAGGCCTTTCGTTCTTTTATCGAGAGAAGAATAAGCGATGCACCGAGGATGGAGGGTATGGCCGCGAGAAGGAAGATATTCTGGTAACCAATATTAAAAAGGAGCATGCAAGTCACAATCCCACACACGGCGCCATAATTGTCCATGGAACGAAGTAATCCAAAATTTCTCCCTCGTGTGGAGTCGGTCGAGAGATCAGCAATAATCGCATCACGCGGGGCACTTCGAATTTTTCCCATCCGATCAAGTATCCGGAAGGGAATAAGATGAATCCAGGTTGAAGAAAACGCATATCCGATTCTTGAGAGTGATCCGAACAAATATCCTGTCCAGATAAATACTTTCCTCTTTCCAAAGCGATCAGAGAAATAACCTGACGCAGCCTGAGAGAGTGATACGATTGCTTCGCCGAGGCCATCGAGTAATCCCAAAACTGCCATGTTCGCACCCAGCACCGAGGTCACAAAAAGAGGCCAAACAGGATAGATCATATCTGAACCGAAATCGTTCAGGAAGGATGCAAGAGCAAAGGCGCGTAAGGCCTTGCGAGATTCCTGCTCGGGGATTTCTCCCTCCTGCTCAGCAGCAGCTGCTTGGTGATCGGGGTGCTCCGGAATATTCAAAGGTCAATCTCCTTCAAGATAGTTCAGAGCCGCCCATATTCATGGATCGTTTCATATAGAGTAAGGATATTCGCCATTGGAGTGATCGGTTGGAGATTGTGGCATGGAGCACAGACCCAACGCGCATCCAAAAAGATTCTGATGTTTTCCAACACTTCATTTTTTACCTCTTCAGTCGAACCAAAGGGTAAAGTGTATTGATTGTCCATGGCACCGTGGAAGATGATCTTCTTGCCGAAATCCCGTACCAGGGCTTCTCGTTCCATTCCAGTGCATCGCCACTGAATTGGATTCAACAGCTCAATGCCGGTGACGTCAATGAGATCGGGAATGATCTCACGAACTGCACCATCGGTATGATAGAAGACACGAATCCCATAACTTTTGGCCAGGTCAGCCATTTTTTTCTGATTGGGGAGGATATGCTCACGAATATTCTCCACACTCATCAATAAACTGCTCTGCCCGCCAAGATCCTCTGCTACATAGGTGACATCGATTCTTCCCCTGCCGATTTCAAATGTCCGTTGGTTGAGCTGGTAGTGAAAATCGAAGATATGATCCAGTGCCGCCTCGAGAATATCGGGTTGCTCAAGAAAATCCAGGAAGGCCTGTTCCATACCGCGCATGGCACAGTAAATAAGAAAGGGTTCAAATTCGCCCGTTCGAATGAACCGGTGAGAAGGAGCGTTCGCAATCAAATTCCGGTAAGCATCATAGTCGTGGTCATCGGCAGTTGGCCATTGATAATCATGAACTTCGTCAACAGTCTCTACCGTAGCCAGTGGATGCGTTGCAAACTCCGCATAGGTTCCGGTCCCATACGCAATGTCTTCTTTTCGTAGTCCCCAGATATCAGACTTTGGATCGGATGGATGGTGCGGTTTTAAACAGGGAGGCTCAACGCGGATGACTCCATCAATATTGAGCTTTGTGTAGAGTGCTTCAATTGTTGAGCATTCCATCTCCCGGAACAATCGCTCAGTCACTTCATCAGTTGCCCAATAATCAGTCGGGATCCGGTCTGGTTTTTCATTTGCAAACAGAGCACACCATCGTTCACGAGGAGTCATAGTTTTTCTTTCTCAGTCTTGATACTATGCATTACGATTTCAGAAAATGCAGAGAGAATACGACGAGTGCAAGCAGAAATCTTCCTCTATTAAGGAAATCTTTTTAGAAAATATTCTAAATACCTTTTCCGAGATCAGAATGTTGCTCCATCATTCCTTTCGAAGTCCACCGTAATGGTAGTAAGCAGCACAGGCACCTTCCGAAGAGACCATCGGCGCACCCAGCGGGTGTTCAGGAGTGCATTTGGACCCAAACACCGAACATTGATGTGGTTTTTTCAGGCCCTGAAGAATTTCGCCTGCAATGCACAATGGCGACTCTTGCACATCAATCTCCCCAAGATCAAAGATTTTTTCTGCATCGAATGCTGCAAACTCGGACTTCAATCCATATCCGCTCGATGGTATTTCACCGATACCCCGCCACTTCCGGTCGATGATATCAAACACTATCTCCAGGACCTTTTTTGCCCCGAGATTTCCTTCGCGCCGAACTGATCGGGCATATTGGTTTTCTACATCCATCCGACCCTCTTCAAGCTGCTTCAAAGCCATTGATAATCCCTGAAGAATATCGACCGGCTCAAACCCGGTCACAACAATGGGCACATGATATTGTGCGCTAATCGAAAAATACTCTTCATACCCCATTACCGTACAGACATGGCCTGCTGCAAGAAAGGCCTGCACAAGAGCGTGCGGAGAGGAGAGTAACGCTCTCATAGCCGGGGGTACAAGCATATGGGAACATAGAATCGAGTAATTCTTCACCCCCAACCGTTTCGCTTCCAACACCGACATTGCATTCGCCGGAGCTGTTGTTTCAAATCCCACAGCAAAGAACACTACCTTCTTCAGGGGATTCTGCTGTGCGATGGCAAGAGCATCAAGAGGTGAGTACACCATTCTCACATCACCTCCTTGCGCTTTCACACTGAGCAGATCTTTTGATGAGCCCGGAACACGGAGCATATCACCGAACGAGGTCAGAATGACATCAGGACGCGTGGCAACAGCGATGGCCTTGTCGATAATTTCAAGAGGTGTGACACAAACCGGACAACCTGGTCCATGAACAAGCGTTACAGACTTTGGAAGGAGTTCTTCGATCCCATATTTAGCGATGGCATGAGTTTGCCCTCCACAAATTTCCATCACCGTCCAGGGACGGGTCACTGTTCTGTGAATAAGCTCTGAATACCTTTGTGCTGCAGCCTGGTTTCGAAACTCATCAACATAGCGCATAAGCGTTTCTTCCTTTACCCAATGCTAAAGTGCAAAGAGATAGGTGAATTTATGCATCAACGATCGATGGACATTCTGCTTTTTCGCATTAAATGCTTCTGTTCAAGGTTGATAGAGAATAATCATCCATCTTCTCATGTGCAAACAAAGAGTGGTAATTCGATGTATGAATGTCGTTCGTAGAGAGAGGGGTGATTAGAAATAGAGATCCGCTTTGAGATAGAGCGATCTGGGGTAATACCAGTACTCCGAGAAATTTTCGCCGAAAAATAACTGGCCCCCCAGGGCAAGGGAGAGCTCATCAGAGGCAGAGGCGGAAATTGAACCGGCAATGAATTGGCTCCGATCCGAAAGGTTTCTCGTGTAGTTTAATGAAAGCGTGACAAGCGGATGAACGAGATAGGTACCGAGAGCTGAAATGTATTGACGGCCAACATTCAGTATTTCACCATTCGCCAAATGGGGAAGATCGTATTGGCTTTTTTCAAACTGGCCCTCACCGTTGAAATGATACTCAAGCAATCCATAAAGTCTTGAGGAAAATTGGTAATCGGCGCCGAGAATATAGTTGGTACTCTTGAAATCGTAATTGCCCGGAGCCAGAGTTACGAGGGCTTCACCCCGTACACCGGCATCAAATAAATTTCCAGCGAAGTCTCCCCCAAACATGACAAAATTATCGAAATATCCGCCGACGAGTGAGAAGTCAAATTCTTGATAATTTGCCCGGAACCGATAACCAACATTGGCCGTTGACCAGCCTCGTTGAGGATTGACAACCAGCGAAAGATCGGTGAAATTACCAAGCCTGAATTTGAACAGCGCTGCATCCACCCCATCTTTTTCGATCTTAGCGACACTTGTTGGATTGATAGGATTAAAGAGGTCAGTTGGATTCCAGATTCTCCCTGTCCCCCACGCAATGCGCTGTCTTCCGATTGTCAGATCACCAAATTCGAAGCTTTGCTTGAAATGAAAGCGGTCAAGGTAGTGGAGGGCACTCACCTTCTGCTCCTGAAGGAGATACCACCCTGCATCAACGATTTGCCGTTGGTTTGACTTGCTCTGCACCTGAAAAACGATGGGCGAGGAGTGGTAGAAGAGAGAGAGCTCATATTCAACGGTGAGTTGTGCATCTGGCCAGAGCGATAGTGCAGGCCGAAGCCTGAGGCGATTGACATTCATGAATTGATCTTGTTCGACACCAAAGAGGTCGGCCGCCAATCGAGTGGTTCTCTGGACAATTGGGATTTCGACCACATACCCGGAGAACGAGAGTCCATATTGAGCCTGAGCGACGGCGTTAGGTAACAATAGTACCAGAAATAAAGCAAGAATGTTCCAATAGATTTTCATGCCTGATGCTGAATAATTCGATCACTCTCAATCCGTCCGTCACGCAGGATCACAACCCGGTGTCCGCGCTGAATAACCTGCGGATCATGAGAGGAAAAGACAAAGGTGATCTGCCTCTCGTGATTCAATCGTTCCATCAGTTCGAGGAGGGCGATACCCATTGCAGAATCAAGATTTGCCGTCGGTTCATCGGCCAGCACCACCGAGGGATTCGTAACAATCGCTCGGGCGATAGCGACACGCTGCTGCTGGCCCCCGCTCATTTTATTTGGGCGTTTATTCGCCAGATCTACAATGCCAAGCTCTTCCATTACTGCCATCGCCCGTTCATATCGTTGACGCTCGGGAACGCGCAGGAGCACCATCGTAAATTCCACATTCTCCAGCGCAGTCAACACGGGAATTAAATTGTAGGCCTGAAAGATAAATCCGATCTTATTCAGACGAAGGTTAGCAAGTTGAGCCCTCGTCTTTAGTGCGATATCTTCCCGTTCAAAATAGACCTTTCCCTCGGTCGGGACATCCAGAGTACCGATCATATTCAACAGCGTCGTCTTCCCCGAACCTGAAGGACCGGCAATTACCGTGAAGTCGCCTTTTCCGATATCGATCGAAACCGAAGAGAGTGCATGCACAGGCACTCCGGTGTCGCTATAGATTTTCTCTACCTGATCTGTCCGAATAATTTCCATACTCTCACCTTCACGCAGTACATTTTCTACACATAGCGGATTGCAGTCATGGGTTCCATCCTCATCGCTTTGTAAGCCGGGTAGACTGCAGCCAGTATACTCACGATGATGATCACGAGAACACCGACAAGAACACTGAGATAATTAATCAGAGGGTAGATGATCGCTCCGGCCCCATAGGAAGCGAGTCCTTCAGAAAACGCCGAAAAATTAATCCCATACTTCGCTAATACGGAACTGATCCCAATCCCGAGAAGTGCACCGATCCCAGCCCCGATGGAACCAAGGAGAAATGCTTCAAGCACAATCATCCTGAACAGGATTATATTTTTCATTCCAATGGCCTTTAGCACACCGAATTCATGAATGCGCTCAAAGACGGACATGAGAAGTGTGTTGATAATTCCAAACATCATCGCAATGCCGATGAGCAGATAAAAGATGCTCATCATTTTATCCATCAACTCCACCTGAGAAATGAGGCTCGGAATAAGGTCACGGTACGAAAGAACCTCAAATCCATCACCCAATGTTGATTTGAGATCAGCCTTGACCACTTCACTCAGGTTCACATCACGGCAAACGATGACAACTTCGGCAATCTGATGTTGAACTCTCAGCATCGATTGAAGTGTCGCCAGCGGGACAAAGATGTTCATGTTATCGAACGAGAGGCTGGCTGATTGATAAAGTCCGACGACCCGAAACATTTCCGAACCAACCCTTCCATCCTGCGTCGACGCCATCGTTACCAGGCGATCACCAAGCCCAACATTGAGGGTTTGCGCCAGGCGCTTACCGATCACAATTTCATGCCCCCCTTCGCCCAGATACCGTCCCTCGACGACGCTCACTTTGATTGTTGTAATGTTCGCTTCCTCGGTCGGGTTAATGCCGATGATGGAAGCACCAGAGGAATTGCTTGCACTGCTTACCAATCCAAATGCGATGACTCGCCTGCTCATGAATCGCACCAATGGAGAAGCTTGCACCACTGTCATCACTGTATCAGGAGATTGCATAAAGTTCTGTACTACTTTATTTTCATTAAAACCGGCTGCATGAATCTGAATGTGCCCAAGCGAGCTGCCGAGCTGATTGTCGAACAATTGCCTCATAAATCCCCGTGCATAGCTTTCGATAAAGACAATCGCCGTGACACCCACAACGATGGAGGTCAACACGATGAGGGAACGCCGTCTGTTCCGCCAGAGATTCCGCCATGAAATTTTGAGCAGCATCATGTCTGTCTGATTCCTTTCAGCGGCTCGAGTTTATACACTTTATAGGCTGGATAAATCGAAGAGAAAATCGAGAGCCCAAGAATTATGATCATCACTCTGACGGTGTAGCTCAACCTGCTCGTCGAAACAAGTTGCGGGATAAATCCATAATCCTCATACATTTGTCCAAATTCGCCTGTCATAATGATTGGATGCGTTTCAAGATAGAAATTCACACCATATCCGAAGATGCTGCCTGCGAGAATACCGATGAGGGCAATGAACGTGAGTTCCATCAGTACTAGTTTCACCAGATCTTTCGATTGCATACCCATTGCCAGGGTTATTCCGAATTCGCGAAATCGCTCGGTTACCGACATGAGGACTGTGTTCAGGATACCAAACGTAATCACAATCAGAAGCACTCCCAGGAAGAAGTAATCACCTATCAAATCAAATTCGCGCGCCTGTTGAAGCTCGGGGATCACCTCACCCCAATTCAGTACGGAGAGGTTGGTGAGGCCTGCATCGGTTATATTTTTACTCATAATGGCCTGGGCTTCATCGATTTGATGGAAATCGCTCAGCATGACGGCGACAATATTCACCCGCCCCTCCATCGCCAGGAGTTCCTGAGCTCCTCGTAGGTTCATCAACACCACCACTCTATCGAAATCCTGAGTACCAAAAGATACTGTTCCTGTAATCTTATAGAGTTGATTCCCCAGCACTCCATCAAATCCCTGTGCAAGAATCACAATCGTGTCGCCAACGTTCGCTTTCAGGTTGTTCAGAAGTTTATAGCCCAGTACAATTTCATTCAGAGAATCTGTATGGAACATCCTTCCGGCTTTGATCCGCTCGTGGAACCGGGAGATTTTCTGTTCCCGCTGGATGTCGATTCCGAAAATTGCAGCACCAGCAGAATTTTCTTTGAAGCTTAGTAATCCATCGGAAATGATTCGCGGCGCATACCCGGAGATGGAGGGATCCTCCTGCAAAATCGATTCGACTGATCCGGGGTAGGTAAAACTTTTGTGCAAGGAGGGACTATCCTTGAAGCCCGTTCGTTGGATTTGGATGTACCCGGAAAACAATTCAAGAGTATTTTTAATATTATATTCCCACGTTCCGTTGGCGATCCCCCGTGAGATCACCGTCAGAAATGTGGCAAAGGAAATGGCGAGAATCGTGAGAATTGTCCGGCGTTTATTCCGCCAGATATTCCGCCAGCCAAGTTTCACAATGAGGTTCATTGGCTCCGCCCCTTTTCAAGCTCCTGGAAAGAAAAAATACGATCCGGGATAGGGACATCAAATTGTACATCGGTATATTCAAAGAGCGTGATATTTCCCTTTTTCACATTATTAATCATCTCCCATTTCGATGGAATTTTCCTCTTCCCAAATTGTTTGATGTTTGAATAGTTCAGCGTGCGCATCAAGGATCCTTTCTCATCGTAATATTCCGTTTGAGAAGGAAGATAATCTGACCTGCGAATCCAGTGAAAAATCTTTCCCCACACCACCGGTGCCGTTGGTTTTGGGAGAAGCTGGATTTTCCAATTGGATTCATTCTGTACTTTTTCCTCAGCCACAATCGTCATCACATAGTCGTCCACCAAACTTGATTCCCGCACAAGATCATCGTTGGAAAAATCCGAGCCGTTCCATGACTGCAGCATCATCGAAGGCGGCACCTTAATGGTGGTCTCCGTGTTACGAAGATACATCCAGAGCTCATTCTTCACTTTCAGGGTTTTGTTCCCAGCTTCCCGCCGCGGAGCAATGATCACAATAAGGGCTTTCTCATTGCCAACCCACCATGATTCCATCTCCATGGTCCGTGTATAATCAGGATTGGTGATTGTCATTTTGAACTTCCCTTTTGAGGAGACGCCTTTTAAGAGATCCTCAGACTTCCGCACAATTTCCTGTGCCGTCTGGCAATAAAGCACTGAGGCAAGCAGCAACAATGCAGCAACAGTATGTATTCGCACCTTCATCGTCAACATTCCTTCGTTCACCGGGATTTACCTTTTCAGATCATTTCAATGTTTTTTGATATTCTTCCCATCGCTCGAA
The DNA here is from genome assembly GCA_043803945.1 of bacterium. Classification (GTDB taxonomy): domain Bacteria; phylum Bacteroidota; class Ignavibacteria; order UBA10030; family UBA10030; genus JAZDJN01. The sequence continues at coordinate 78,549 of JAZDJN010000061.1, forward strand.
GAGAGAGGGAAATTCACGTTCAATGAATGAATAGAATTCATGCATTTCTTTCAATCTGGTATAGGCAACTGTATTTTTTTGCTGAACCAGAGATAATCCATGTTCTATCACGGTGTGAAATTCAATGATGGTCGCCATCTTTGCTTTGATGACGTTGGTCATTGTGCCGGGGCGAATTCTGAAGTAATCCTTCCGCTCGCCCGAAATTCCAACGCGATCCACCAAACCCATTTGGATCAACATGCGTGTCATGGTACTTATTGAGCCGCGACTGGCATGCAAGCCTTCCATCAGTTCATCGGTCGATACCTCTGTTTTTGCGGAGAGTATCAGATAGCTGAAAATTTTCCCGGCAATCCTGGGAATACCTGTGCGTTCCAACACAATTCCCATCTCCCCATAATAATCCTGCCGCTGTTTCTCTTCCAAGAGTCTCTTCATCGCTTGCTCCTTTCATCTCTTGATACTGCGGTAAATATACAATGTTTCAAACTTTCAATCTATACTGAAATAATTAAAATAAATTAAAGCTTCGATGAAATGAGGAATATTCCCTCACAAACCGGGATCGATAAGAAATTACTCAAAGGAAAGGATTAGGTTAATTGATTATCGCCAACGAGCTGACGAAATAGATCGCTGAATGTTTCCTCGGCAATTGAGGAATCAACACCCAGCCAGTAGAGACGGTCCCGATAGGAGAAAAAGAAGTGGAGCTGGCCCATACCGCGGCATTTCCAAATTGTCACACCCTGAATGCTCTCCTGCCGGAGATGGCCAAATGGAGTTTTCCCCTCACTGATCAGAGTACTCATTCTCTTCCCTTCTGAATAGGCAAGCTTTGCGTCGGTATAGAGGGAGACATAGAGTGCTGCGGTGCCCTCGGCATTTGTATATTCTCCAATGAAGCTGGACTCTGGTGTGACATTTTTATGGTGGAGGCGATTGATGAACCGTTGGGCGTTTTCGCCGGATAAGCTGACAACACGCCGCATTCCGGCAAGCTGTTTCGGAAGGACCTCTTCGGTGGTAGGATTGCAGGAGAGAAAGACGAGGCTCAACAGCAAGTAACTCAAAACTCTCACAGTGCGGGATGAAGAAACCGGAACAGTCACGACGGCTGACCACTTTCACAATCATTCAACTCATCCAGACTCTCGCCCATCTGTTCGAAAAGCTTGAGCGTTTCCATTGCCTCTTTCTCATCCATTTTGCTTATAGCAAAACCGACGTGCACGATGACGTACTCCCCCACCTGCACCTCGGGAACCCACTCCAGGCACACTTTCTTCTGCACCCCGCCAAAGCTGACTTTTCCCATCACTGGGGTTTCGTCACGATTGATCTCCAACACTTTTCCCGGAATAGCCAAACACACTGTACTTTCTCCTCTATCCACGCTTCTCAAATTATAACTGCGCTAAATAGGCAACAAATCCTTTTTTACCACCGATGGCACACTGATAATCACTGAGAATAGTAAGTAGTTTGAGATCTTGTTCGAAGAAATAACCCATAAAATCATTATCTGTGTTCACCCCGTTGAACGGGGTATATCGGTGTGTCATCCGTGGAGAATTTACAGAGTAATTACCTCTTTTCAAACTATCCTACTGAGAATATACCTGATTACTTTGAGATTTCAAAAAATGTGCTGCATAGACTTGACCAAGTGCAATCCCTCCATCGTTGGGCGGCACTCGTTGATGCCAGTAGGCCCGAAATCCGGAAGATTGCAGCGACCTGATCGTCCGTTCTGTGAGAACTCTATTCTGAAAACAGCCGCCGCTTAATATCACTCTCTCCTTTCCAGCTTTTCGGGCAATCTGAAGGATCATTTCGGCAAGCGTTGCATGAAATTTTGCAGCAATATGTTCAATCGGAATGCCAAACCGTTTCTCTTGTATCAGAGCAAGCAGAGAAGGCCTCCAATCAAGTCGTATTAATCCGGCCTTTTTTTCCTTCTCGGAAAGTCTTTCTGGTTCGACCAGGGTAAATTCGTATCGATCATCTGTACGTTCATCTGTGGCAATGAACTCCAGATCCATTGCTGCCTGTCCTTCGAAGCGGACTTCCTGTCGTAATCCCAGAAGAGATGCGACAGCATCAAAGAGCCTGCCGACACTGGAGGTGCGTGGTGAATTTATTCCTTTCACCATCATTTGCTGGAGCAGTGAGCGTTCAGCCGGAGAGAACGTGTTTACAGAATCGAGTTGATCTTCTTGCTGCCACCTCTCCCCTTCCAATTCTGCCAGAACTCCAATTGCCGTTCGGCGCGGATCCTTGATCGCTTTCTCTCCCCCGGGGAGTACAAACGGCCAAAGCGATGCAATGCGTTGAAATTCAGAATCCGATGTCACAAAGAATTCGCCGCCCCAAATTGTACCATCCAATCCAAAGCCAGTACCATCCCAGGCAACGCCGAGCACTTCACCCTCAATCTGGTTTTCCGCCATACACGATGCGACATGGGCTATGTGATGTTGAACCTCAACCACGGTTGTAAAATGGCTGTAGGCATGTTTTGTCGAGAGATAATCGGGGTGCGAATCACAGACCACACTTTCTGCCCGGGTATCGTATAACGTTTGCAAATCGACCGATACTCTTCGAAATGCATCGAGCGATTCCGGTGTCTCCAAATCACCAATATGCTGGCTAAGAAAAACCTGATTTCCGATCGAGAGTGCCACGGTATTCTTCAGATGTGCTCCAACCGAAAGGACTGGTTGATCGATTTTTTTATTCAATTGAATCGGCAGCGGAGCATAGCCGCGTGCTCTACGCAATACCAGCTCACGCCCGAGCATCACACGGACGATCGAATCATCCACATGCCGGACGATTGGACGATTATGAATAAGGAAAAAGTCTGCAATTCCTTTCAATCGCTCAAGGGCTTCATGCTCATCGATACAGATCGGTTCATCGGAGCTATTACCGCTCGTGGCAATGACCGGAAATCCCATCGCATTCATCAGCAAGTGATGTAACGGCGTATAGGGTACCAGAACGCCCAGATAAGGATTGTTTGGAGCAACAGAGCTGGCCAATGATGCACCGCGGCGTTTCCTCAGAAGGACAATTGGGGATTCAGCAGATTGCAGCAACCGTTCTTCGTATTCCGAAACTTCACAGAGGCTCCTGACTAGTTCCACAGAGGGGATCATCACGGCAAATGGTTTTTCTTCCCGCTGCTTTCTCTTCCTGAGTCTCTGCACAGCTCGCTCATTTCTTGCATCCACAAGTAGATGAAACCCACCTAATCCTTTAACCGCAACAATCTCTCCGTTCCGGATATGATTAGCACTCTGCAGCAAAGCATCGTGACGTTCCCCAAGAATCTTCCCTTCACAATCCCACAACTGGAGCTGCGGTCCGCAGTGAGGACATGCATTCGGCTGCGCGTGGAAGCGGCGGTCGGATGGATTTTCATATTCCTCCTGGCATTCACAGCACATCGTAAACGATTTCATTGTTGTTTTAGGCCGGTCATATGGGAGGTTTTCGATGATGGAAAAACGCGGGCCGCAGTTGGTGCAATTGGTAAATGGGTAGTTATAGCGCCTGTTTTGAGGATCGACGATATCGCGATAGCAATCGGGGCACGCTGCAAGGTCAGGAAGGACGAGGACGCTCTTCGTCCCCGAGTCGTCACTTGAACGGATTGTGAATGATGAATACCCCACTGCATCCAGAAAGGAAAATTCTAAACTCTGAATGAATGAACGAGGCGGCTTCTCTTTTTCAAGCCGAAGAACAAACCTGTCGAGATCCTCTTTCGCTCCCTCCACCTCAATGAAGACGCCTTGTGAGGTATTCGAGACCCACCCTGGAAGTTTTAATTGAAGGGCAAGACGGTAGACAAAGGGACGGAATCCGACTCCCTGCACAGCGCCCCTGATAATAACGCGGCAGCGGATGATTTCTCGTTTTTCATTATGCTCATTATGAAAATCAAGCGGCATGAATTCCCATGGCAGTATGTCCTAGTTGAGTCAACCTATATTCCCAGTAAGCGGATCATAATACCGGTCAACGCAATCACACCGCCGGCGATGACATCGGAGGCGTGTTCAAACCAATGGGAACGAAACAATGATAGCCCATACACTGCCAGATGAACCTGGAGGAGCATCATGAATATTGTTGCAATACCGAAGAGTATAAAGATGAGAAAGACCGAGCTCCATCCATAAGCCGAGCTGGCGAAGATGAGCGGGATGAGCGGCTCGCATGGACCAAAAACAATGAGGGCGAAGAGGGTCCAATAGGAGACTGTTTTCGTCTTATCCATATCGTGCGAGTGTTTGCGCCCCCAATTTTTCAAACCCCAGACCATGTAGGCGACACCAAAGCCGATGAGCAGTAGTGATGCCACATTACCGCGATTCGATTCCCACAAGTTAACTCGCTCCGCTGCAAATCCAAGGAGAATGCCCAATGCCCCGATTGCAAGACTCGATGCAACATGGCCGACTCCTGCCAGCGCCGTGACGGTCGTGATTTTCCATTTTCCCCAGGATTGTGCACGGGCGAGCGCTGCGAACGGAAGCCAGTGATCGGGGGCCAATGCATGGAGCAGGCTAATTGTGATTGTCGAAAAAACCAGAACATCCATTATCGTTCTTCCTTAGTATTTTGCCTCATTGTGAATCTGTTCTGAAATACGCTTGCCGCACCATTCAACAGCGCTCTTGATCATCTGCTCTGTGAACTCCGTGCAGGTTTCTCCGAGCGCAAAATCCACTGCCGGGATTCCCACCTGCCATGCAATGCGGGGAGCTCTCTTGTACAGCAGTAAACATGTATTGAGAAGTTGTTGAGGAGACAGGGTGTGCGAACTCAGACTGCCAACATCTTCAGATGGCTGTAATAGCTGAATCGCCGGCTCAGTGCCTTCACGAATAGCATCCAGAAAAAAAACCATGGAGTATTCTGCAAGCGATTCGGCAATCTCTAAACTCAATTGATGGGAACAATAACAATCGACTGCTGGAAATTGTTTACTTAAAAGCTCCGCAGCACGAACACCCGCACCATCATCCCGACGAAGTGTATTCCCGTAGCCAATTATCAGACATGACTTCATCGACGCAATTCTTGCACCAATCTCCCCTGAGCATCGAAGACCTGGAGTTCCATCGGCATTTGACCCAGTGCGTGGGTTGAGCAGGAGAGGCACGGATCGAAACACCGGATTCCTGCTTCGATACGATTGAAAATCCCTTCCCGGATTTCTTTGCCGTCGATATATTGCATCGCGATCTGCCGTACTGTTCGGTTCATGGCCAGATTATTCTGTGCCGTTGCGATCAGCATGTTGACGTTCTTCAGCACCCCATTTTCATCAACCCAATAATGGTGGAAGAGAGTTCCCCGCGGCGCTTCGCAGAAGCCAACACCCTCAAAGCGATTGACCACCGCTTTCGAGCGTACATGCACATCGAGCAGAGCGGGATCATTCAGTAATATTTCTATTTTTTCTACGGCAAAGAGCATTTCAATCAACCGTGCGTAGTGGAAATAAAACGAATTGTTCACCGCTTCGGCTTTTCCTGCCATTGCTTTAAATATTTTTCGCTCCGCCTCAGCGAGCGGTGTCTCGATATAATCACAAATATTCACACGTGCCAGAGGGCCGACACGGTACATTCCCCGCTGGTACCCCAGTCCTTTGTAATACGGGAACTTGAGATACGACCAGCTCTCCGATTTTTCGGCAAAGTATTCATAGTATTTCCGCGGATTCAGTTTTTCGGCGATGATATTACCGTCGCCATCCATGATGCGGAGGTACCCGTCGTAATATTCCAGGCCGCCATCTTCCGATACCAGGCCGACAAAGAGAGAGCGGAAGTTTCCGAAGTTCGGAATTTCCGTCTCGTACTGCTTATGCACTTTCTTTATCGTTGCAAGGGCAAGCAGCGCGGTTTCTTTCATCTCCGGAATTTTCCCGAGGAGATACTCCTTTTTACTTTTATCAAACGGCTCCCGTACCCCGCCTGCCACCGCCCAAGGTGTGTGGATTCTCCGGCCGCCCAGAGCTTCAATGATCTCCTGACCAAACTTTCGTAAGAGAATACCGCGTCGTGCAAACTCCTTGTCTGCAGCGATCAGTCCAAAGATATTCCTCTTCGCCGGATCAGAATCAAATCCTAGAAGGAAATCTGGAGAGGAGAGATGGAAGAAGCTGAGCGCATGCGATTGCGTCCACTGTGCCAATGTCAGGAGCCGGCGGAGCATCTGTGCCGTTTCCGGGATGGAGACAGCAAGAATTTCATCCCCCGCCTTGGCGGAGGCAATAAGATGGCTTGCCGGACAGATCCCGCAAATTCGGGATGTTAATCCGGGCATTTCCCACATCAATCGCCCCTGGCAGAATTTTTCGAATCCCCGGAACTCGTTGACATGAAAACGGGCATCTTCCACAACATTCTTGTCATCCAAGTGAATTGTGATTTTGGCGTGCCCCTCAATGCGGGTCACCGGCTCAATGGTTATGATCTTCGGCATAGGTCTCTTCTCAAATAGAATTCGTTCTCACACGTTCACAGGCTGCACAAGACCGCCTGCGTTCTTTTCGTTATCCAAAGCGGAGGTAGACAGTCGTCAATTCCGGAATTTTTCCCTGGAGCAGTTCACCCATCGCAAACCAGATTTGTTCCGGCGTCGGAGGGCATCCATGGAGAAAAGCATCCACCGTTATTATTTCATGGAGCGGCCGCGCCTGGGGGAGCAGTTTTGCAATCGTCAAGAAATCCGATGGAATACTTGGCTCGGCATCGGCCAGCGTCACATAAGAATGATGGATGATCTCATCGGGGCTGAACTTGTTCCGCAGTGCCGTCACATTCCCTGTCGTGGCACAATCGCCAAAGGAGATCACAAATTTGGAATTCTTCCGGATGGTATGGGCAAGCTCTTCATTCTCCACATTGGAAACTGCTCCTTCCACCAGCGTAACATCGACATCCTTTGGGAAATGCTTCACATCTGCCAGGGGTGAGAAGACAATATCCATCTTATCGGCAAGTTCGATGAGCCGTTCGTCCATGTCGAGGAATGACATATGACATCCCGAACATCCTCCCAGCCATACAGTTGCTACTTTTGGTTTCATGGTCTACTCTTCCATATTCTATAATGTTTGATTCCTTTGGAGAACAGCCACCGCTCTTTACTCTCGTATCGTGTTAACGATGGCATACGCCGACATCCAGGATCGCTTATTCCTCTCCTGTTTCCACGCCAATCCATTCGTGCTTACTGCGGGCCGTGACGATATATTTCAGAAAATCACGCTGCTTCTGCATTTCGGCGATCGTCGCACCTTTTTCCACCAGTGCTCCAACCGGACAAACCATCACGCATTTACCGCAGGAAGTGCACCGGTCTGATGTCCCCCACGGTTGATTCATATCGCAGATGATCTCGCAGTTGATTCCACGGCCTGCAACATCCCACACATGCGCCCCCTCGACCTCATGGCACACACGCAGGCAGCGGGTGCAAAGCACACACCGGTTGCGGTCCATAATGAAATCCCTATGCGTCGCATCCAGATCCTTCTTGGGATAGAGGTACGGAAATCGCACATACTGCAGTCCGACATCATAGGCGAGATTCTGCAATTCACAGTGACTGTTGACAACACAGACGGCACACTGGTGATTTCCTTCCGAGGCAAGCAACTCTATGATCATCCTCCGGTATCGCTTCAGTCGATCCGTATTGGTGGAGACCACCATCCCCTCAATCGGACGCGTTGTACAGGCCGGAGCAAGCTTTGTCCAACCTTTCACTTCCAGGAGACAAAGACGGCACGCTCCGACATCCGATAATCCATCAAGATTGCAGAGTGTCGGAATATGAATTTTATGTTGACGCGCAATTTCGAGCAGGGTTTCGCTGTCGTTTGCACTCAGTTGGTGTTCATCGATTGTTAATGTGACTATGGCCATATCGAATTCCTACTTTGCAATGGTTTCAGGCTCGTGGGTCGCTTGCGAAGGAATGAATACCTCACGTTCCTTCAACAGCTCTTCATATTCATGCTTGAAGAATCGCAGTGTGGAAAGGACAGGATTTGGAGCCGATTGACCCAATCCGCAAAGACTCGTCTCCTTCACCATCATACAGAGTTCCTCCAGCAGGGTGAGATCGTCAATCGTACCTTTCCCCTGAGATATTTTATCAAGAATATTATAAATTTGAACCGTTCCGACCCTGCATGGGACACATTTCCCGCACGACTCATCCATGCAGAATTCCATAAAGTATTTTGCCACTTCGACCATCTTCGACGTTGAATCCATAACGATCATGCCACCGCTCCCCATGATCGAACCAACGGCTGGCAGCGAGTCGTAATCGACCGGCAGATCAAGATGTTCTTCCGGGATGCATCCTCCGGACGGTCCGCCAGTCTGTGCCGCTTTGAATTTCGTTCCTTCGGGTGTCCCACCTCCAATGTCGAAAATGATTTTTCTGAGCGGAACTCCCATGGGTACTTCGATGAGTCCCGTATTATTGATTTTTCCGGCGAGGGCGAACACTTTTGTTCCCGCGCTTTTCGGCGTTCCGAAACCAGTAAACCATTCCGAACCATTGCGGATAATCGGGGCGATATTGGCGAAGGTCTCCACATTGTTGATCAATGTGGGCATACCCCAAAGGCCTTTCTCTGCCGGGTAGGGAGGTCGCGGGCGGGGACGGCCGCGTCGTCCTTCAATCGATCGAAGTAATGCCGTCTCTTCGCCGCAAACGAATGCCCCCGCACCAATGCGGATGTCAATCCGGAAGTTAAACTGGGAATCGAAAATTCTATTCCCGAGAATTCCCAGCCGCTCCGCCTGCTTGATTGCAACTTTCAATCGATCGATAGCGAGCGGATATTCAGCGCGCACATAGATGAATCCCTGGTTCGCACCAACAGCATAGCCGCCGATTGCCATACCCTCCAAGACCCGGTGCGGATCACCTTCAAGAACACTGCGATCCATAAATGCACCCGGATCACCTTCATCGGCATTACAGACAACATACTTCTGGTCATTCTTTACTTTGCGGACAATTCCCCACTTGAGACCGGTTGGGAATCCGGCGCCGCCGCGCCCTCGCAATCCGCTTCGGCGGATTATTTCGATGACCTCATCGGGCGACATTTCCGTCAAGGCACGGGATAGAGGTTCATAGCCATCGACAGCAATATATTCTTCAATGCTCTCGGCATTGATCCTGCCGCTATTTTCCAGGACAATCTTTTGCTGGTAGATAAAGAAGGGATGGTCGGCGGGGATGAGGTTCGATTCAACAACTTTGCCTTCAACCAGGTGCTCTTCAACGATTCTCTTCGCTACCGTCTCATCCACTTTGGAGTAGGTGGTTTCATTCGGGAAGACTTTCACCATGGGGCCTTCACCGCACAATCCCATGCACCCCGACCCAATGAGCTCGCATTGTTTATCGAGATTCTTCTCTTTCAGTGCAGCGGCGAGTGCGTCCTTTACGCCATTGCTGCCGCAGGATATACAGCCGGCAGCGGCGCAGTACAACAAGCGGAATTTATATTTTTCCTGACGTGCGCGTTCTTTTTCAGTTAGTTCTTGTAGTTCTTCCAGTGTCATGCTGCAGCCTCCTTCTCTTTCTGCCAAACCTTGACCCGTTCAAGAGATATCTCTGCGGTCATTTTCCCGGCAACCTCCGTATCGAGAACGCCAACCGGTGCAATGCCGCATGAGCCGACACAGCGGGCAGAGATGAGAGAAATATTTTGATCGGGTGTCGTTTCACCGAACTTCACCCCGCAATGGCACTCCACCGCCTTCTGAATGTCGGAGGCACCTTTGACATAACATGCGGTTCCGAGACAAAGAACGAACGTGTGCTTGCCCGTCGGTTTCATGCGGAAGAAGTGATAGAATGTTGCGACGCCATAGACCTGGCTCAGCGGGCGCCTCAAGGCGCGGGCAACATAGATGAGCAGGTCATTTTCGAGATAGCCGAAGATGCCTTGCGCCACATGGAGGATTTCGATGAGTGCATCGCCCTTGCCTTGATGTTTTGTGATCGCGCGATCCAGCAGCTTGAAGCGATTATCACCGCTGGGGTGGGCTGCAGTTTTTTTCGTTTCGGTTGCCATGGGATTTGTGTGAGTGTGCTAAGTTGAACGGTTTATGGATAAATCATGGACCTGTTGTTCCAGCCAGGTGCACCATTCGGGAATTCCCGCAAGCGACGTGCACGACGTCTCAAAGACTTTCAGGCGTGGATTAATCGAGAGTGCATTCTTTTTCAGAACAGCGACATTGGCATTCAGGTACGGGAGCAAATCGATTTTATTGATTATGAGTACCGAAGCATTCATGAACATGGAGGGATACTTGAGCGGCTTGTCATCCCCTTCCGTGGTGCTTGCCACGACAATTTTCATTGCTTCGCCGAGATCGTAGTTCGACGGGCAAACGAGATTACCGACATTTTCAATCACGAGCAGCTGGACATCCTGCATGGAAAGATTCGACAGTGCATCTTGCACCAGTTTCGCATCGAGGTGGCAGCCGCCGTTGGTCACAATCTGAACGACCGGCACACCGAATGCAGCAACGCGCTGTGCATCCAGATCTGTCTGCACATCGCCTTCGATGACTGCTATGCAAAGTTTTCCCGCGCTCTGTTTCAATGTTTGCTCAAGGAGACTTGTTTTCCCTGAGCCGGGTGAACTCACAAGATTAATTGCTAGAATATTCTTTTCTTGGAAGAGCGCGCGGTTTTGCTCTGCGAGCTGATCGTTCTTTTCCAGTACTTTTCGTTCGATCGTGATAATGCTCACCGGAGCACTCCCTGGGCATCCGCTAATTCAATGTCCATCACCTGGAGTTCTCTTCCGGAGAGAATTGTCGTGTCGGCACCGCCGCAATGTGAGCAAAGCTGGTGTCCGATATCGTTGCTGGAATCTTTTCCACAGATCTTACAATTCAGGATGAATGGAATATGATCGATCTCGAGATGAGCCGCGTGAAGAGAAGTTCGAGCTGTGAGAGCAGAAAAAGAAAAATCTAGTGAGTCGGGGACAATGCCGGCGAGTTTACCAAGTTTGATCCGTACCGCCCTGACGTATGGAACATCGGGTTCGGGAATGTATTGATGAACGATATCGACAATGCTTTGTGCTACTGATAATTCATGCATACCATTCCGCTCCACTTAGAATCAAGAAATTCCAACGACGCTCATCACAAGTTTTGGAGCTACCGGGCGTTGGGATGAAGGTAGAATATTCTTATTTAAAAAACCACAAGAGAAAAAATAAGGGGTGCGAGAGGACGAGGGTAAGAGGGTAAGAGTTGGATGAGCGTAATATCAGGAAAATACCTTCTGTTGGTTCCGGTAATTTTCTGCGAAGATGACCGGCAACTGATCTTAGTTCTATCTGAGAAAAGTGATAGTCTAGGAGTGTTATTCATTCACTATGTCATCTCTTTGCTGATATATCGATCATCATAATAGGTAATCAGATCTATCGCGCTTTCCTTATGCTTATAAATTACTATCTGAGGCGCAGGTATGATTTGTCCTAAATCTCTATAATGAAAGCTTAATCCATAAGCAACGGCTAGTCGATGATAATCATTCATAGGCAAATTTCTTGCAATCAACTCATCAGGCTTCTGGAGGGGCTCATAACGAAAAGGGCTACGATCTTTATAATTCCCATGTAAGTAATCATTCACAACCTTTAATAATACGGTATGATAGAAATTCAACTGAGAACCACCGCCACAGAAGTGGCAGGGAATTCCTCTCTTCCAGTCCCTTGATTCTGAATTAAGCCTAACCATTCTATCGATTGAGCGAGTAAAAGAAAGGCGACATTCATTCAGGAATGTTTCATCACCTTTATCGCATAAATCTTCGACAATTTTATAAATCTTCTCTTTCGGAAACATTTCCTCTATTCGATTATGAACCGGTGCCATTGGATCATTCCAATGAGCATCAGATTTAAGATTACTCACAAAGCAATCCAACAATAGTTTCCTTCTATATTCCTGCAATCTCAGTGCTCCATTAAGGGTTACAATAGCTGTGAAAAATGGGAACTGGTCTTGGCCATCCTTCCTAAATAAATTAAAAGCACATACATCCAGTGTATTTGCGCCAATATCAACTATGACATGCATTCCATCTTGCCTTTTATCAGAATTTGCATATCCTAAGAATTCAGCAATAACTTCTGGGATGGTATTAATATTTTCTCGTAGAATCTCTGACTCAAAAGTGATATCACCTGCTTGGTTAAGTAAGGGCTCAATATCATTGATATTTACCGGCTGTTCTTTTTCTGATAGTTTCCAGGCTACAATCCCAATCTGCTTGAACAATGGATCAAGAACTTCATGCTTATAGATTTGAGATGGTACACCTATATTCAGGCGCCACTGTATGTGTGAAGAAGAAAACTCTCTACCATGTTCCAATTCGAACCAGTTTCGTATATATGCAATTGTCAGTGCATTGTATGCTATTGCAAGTATCCGAGCTTCTAAACTTCGAAAATCTCCACTTGTTGGGTTTACAAATAGTTGAGGATCTTCGAGTAAACACTCTTTGCTCGATGAGAACCTTGACCAACTATCGTTGACCTTCAGAGAACAATCACCCTCTTTTGATATCCATATACTTGCAGGTAATAGAAAACAATTTGTTTTGTGTCCATATTTGCCAAAATAAACCGCCCATTTTTTTTGACCGACAACATATGGTGCTTGTACAACAGCTTTTGTACATGCTGTACCAAAATCTAGCCCAATTATTAATGGGATATTTCTCTTCTCAAGCATTTTTAATAATTCCCAGACCTACCAGAGATGAGTGAGCCTTCACACTTTTCTTTGAGTTCAGGATAATTTTTCGTTGTGATACGTTACTTGTGATCAGTTCTATTTTTCTTTGTTCAGCTTTTGCCAACGGGATTCTTCCATTCCTCTGATGCTCTTTAATGATACTATTTCGCCGTTCTGTTTGCTTTTTCAGGTGTTCATCAAGCATCCGTTCTTGGATTTGAACTCGATCCCAATTTCTATTTTCTTCCTGTGAAACATATTCTTTATACTGATTTCTTAAATTTTCCACACATTTTTCGACCGCCCTTAGTCCAAGAAAAGCTAAATCGATCTGCTCTTCTGCTCCCAAAAAGTCTTCCCCTTCTTCAAGTGCCGTCCGAACTAACCTTTCTGCAGTTTCACCCTCCATGATAGTAGACTGTTCATTAACATTTAGTGCGCAATACTGAATTTGCTCAACATCGCGCAGTCCTTCTATTGACCACCTCTCAATTACATAAATAAATATTCCAGGTAAGAGATCTGCATGTTCATGCAGTTCGATGAACGCAATTGGGTGATCGAGTATGTTGGATTGATCAAGAGAAGAGCTTAGCCAATGAATTAATGGGTGAGTTTGGTTAATGATTTCTGCTTTCTCTTTATTTCCTACGCTGATTTTATTTTGAAATATACACCTCACAGGACGAGGATCGCTGCTACTCATCTGAGTGGGTTTCTGGATCCCGTATTTACGTATGTATTCTTGAAAGGCAACTTTCGCGCGATCGGTCAGTGTGATTTCGTAAATCTCTTCCGTAAAGGGTGTCGGTTGAATTTGACATCCAGAGTAAAAACGTGAAAGGGTTAACTTAGTATAGAGTAGAAGGTCCCTTGAAGATATCTGTCTGTTTAACTCTCTTGCCGCATTAATTTCTTTAATAATATAATCACCGTAACGCACCAAAAAAGCAGACTGATTCTCCAGTTCAAGTTCAGACTTATACCTATTTTCAAGCACCTTTTCTGTTTGTACTATTCGTTGCTCTTCTTGCTCTGAACTCAGGTTCTTACTGAGAAGTTCATATGTTAATTTTCGGATCTCATTTCCTAAGACAGGCTCAATTCCTCCTAATGCTCCTCCGATCATTTGTAATCGTTGATAGAGTCGGCTATAGATCCTATCGTCAATGGTATCTTTATAGAATAGATACCAAATCAGCAGCTTCTCTGCTTTTTGCCCTATTCTATCAATTCTCCCAATCCGCTGTTCAATTCTCATGGGATTCCAAGGCAAATCATAGTTTATGAGAAATGCACAAAACTGAAGGTCAATACCCTCGCTACCAATTTCTGATGAGAGAAGTATTTGGGGGCCTGTGGGATTTGAAAAGCTTTCAAGCACTTCGCTTTTTGATCTCGAAATCTTTCCATGCAAAACAATACAATTGAATTCATCCTCACTCAGTCGCTCATACAAATAGTCAAGGGTGGCAATGAAATATGAAAATATGATAATTTTATCATGTGGATAGCGTTTTATGAAATCCCTTATCATTTCTTGCAGCCGATTATATTTTGAATCGTATTCTCTGAGAGCCTTGACCTCTCCGAAGTTTTCCAATTCTTGGAAGAGATTTGCCAACAATGGACCTGGCTCGATAACTTCAAGATCAGCATTTTCATTTTCCTCAATGCTTTTATCGAATAATTCTTTTCGTTCTTTCCAACAGCTTAACGATGCTGCCATACTGCTCGACATCTGACGCTGTGGAGTTGTAAGAAGAAAACCCTCTGCATAATCGTATCTACTACAAAATTCACGAACAAAATTGGTCACTTTTTGATAGAATATTGATTCCTCGGGAGTCATTTCAATTGGTTCTGGTATAGGCTCTCGAATAGCGCACAACTCCTGAACATCCCGTCTCCGAGTTCTCGTTATTACATTCCCAAGCAAGTTTACTGAATCTACCGTTTTGACAATTCGGTCTTTAATTTTTGAATCCAGCGATTCATCACTCTTATCGATCAAATTCATTAACAGCTGGAGCTGCTTACCATCTTTTAATAACGGATTCTTAAGCGCAGCATTAATTGCAGTTATTAGTTCCGATTTCGATGGTGAATGTGATTCCACTATTCTACGAATGTTCATTAATGGCTCATTTGCCCTTAAAATGGAATCAAAGGATTGCAGGTTGTCAAAAGTGTCTTGGTCTACCAAGTTGAGAAGTTGAAACAAATCTTCATTGCGAAGATGTATCGGTGTTGCCGAGAGAAGTACGATATATTCTGATGCATCTCTTAAGAGCCTGCCTAATTGAGCTGTTTGAGATTCAGGATTCCTTAAATAGTGTGCTTCATCAATTATGAGAAGATCAATTAACGGCTCTTCCATTGAATGCTCTCGAAGAAACCTGGCGAGTTTTGATACAATTTGTTGGTCCTGTTCTTCACCAGTACTCCACCAATATTTATGTGGACGAAGTCCCTGTAAACTCCCAACCATAGTAAATCGAGTCGTGTTTGGATTTGACAATGTAGTTTCCAAATTAGACAGAAGCTCAGCAGCATTGCATAGTTGGGGTTGAATACCAAATCTTTGAGTCAATTCAGGAATCCATTTATCTTTTTGAAGCATCGCTGGACACAGAACCAGGGCTCGCTTAATATCTACCCTGCTCTGGAATTCAGTCAAGATTAAACCTGCTTCAATTGTTTTGCCCAGACCAACTTCATCGGCAATTAGAATTCCTTTCCCTGGTGCATCAAGCATTTTTAATACCGGTTTGAATTGATAAGCATAGAACTCGGTATTAGTTGTATTCATACTATAAAGAGTGTTCGCCAATCGACCCGTTAGCCGAATGTGGGTTAAAAGTCCTCTAAGGTCTTTAACACTTCCCGTTTTTTCTTTGGCAAATAAATGAAGGGGGTGCTCTTGGGTGGAAGGAACAAGTTCGAGTTGATCTTCTTGTATCCACTGATCTCGCTCTGAAAATCGCACTAGAAATTCTCTTCCAGTTCCAGAGAGGTAAGGGGGATTATCTAAAATAACTCCATTTCGGTTTGGATCAGAGATCAATCTTACCTGGTTGCCTGCTTGCAAAGGGGATCCCTTTCGAAACTTGAATCAAATTAGCATTGTATACGTTGCCTGCAGATTTACCTACACGATCTAATTGTCAACCTGATATTAACTAGTCGTTCACCAATTCTTTATAGTATGGTAAATATCCAATTATACCTTTTATCTTGGGATACATATCCTAAATATATTTCACATTTTTCAAACAAAAAACCCGCCTGACGTACGCTGATTTCACGCCCCACGGGTTCATTACTGCTGGTTTCACTCTCCTCTGTTCGGCAATGCGTTGGCAATGTAGCCGAATGTGAGAGGAAAATCAATATATATTGAGAATGCGTATTTGGTTTGAGTCTCTAGCACATGTGCGTCTTAGAGTGCACAACCCCACTGCTGCAGAATTTCTTTGATTTGTTCGATGAACTGAGGAAGCGCTGCTTCAATCTGTTCACTCAGCGATTCCGAGAGTACCGTTGAGTCCTCTATTTCGATGGCCAGTATCCGGATCTCCGAGGGGAGCTTCATCTCCAATCGTTTTGCCAGGAGCAGAAGATCTGGAAGCCCCGCATTTTGAGGAGAGTTGGATATCCGATAGGCGTACTCCTCATGAGAAAACTGGACAACAGAACCCGGCTTATAGTCACCGATCTTGATTGCATCGAGAAGAAGAACCTTGTTGTATCCCTCTATCGATTCGAGGAGAGAAAAATTCAGAACCGGCATCTCGTCAATTTCAAATCCGGTTCGATTATTTTGTTTGACAGCACGGGCAGCTTTCACTGTCACGCCTTCATCTCCCAACAGCTCGTTTCCTCGTGCGAGTATCAAAATTGAATAATTATTCGGGTTCATCAGATCTTCAGAGATCACAAACTAAGTGAACATGTAGTCAGTGAAACGATCGTGAATTATGGTAAATAAAACGGGGGCATTGGTGTGCCCCCGTTGAACTGCTGTGCCGGAAAAAATTCAAAATCTATTACCGGCAAATTTCTTGCAGGACATTCCCTCGTTCATCTCGCAGGGTTATCACAAGCGGCATTTCTCCGGGCAACGAGTGTGTTGCACATGCATTGCATGGATCGTATGCACGAAATGCCATCTCAATCATATTGAGCAAACCATCATTCACTATACCGCCATGAATAAGTCCCTTCGCCGCTTTCTCCACGCTCATGGCAATACGGGCTGAATTGTTTTGTGTTGCAACAATCAGGTTTGCTTTTGTGATGAGACCCTTTTCATCCGTCTCATAATGATGATACAGAGTGCCGCGCGGTGCTTCCACCACACCGACTCCCATACGCGGAGTTGCCGTTGGGATCGTTCGGATTTCTTTACTGGTGATCTCGGGATCGTTGGCAAGCTCGACCATCTTCTCCGCGGCCTGAATCATCTCCACAACGCGTGCCCAGTGATTTGCCAGCGTATGATGAACCGGTTTGCCTCCAAGCACTTTGAAGTATTCTTCATACGCTTTTTGCGCGATCGGAGTTGCCATGCCATCGGCAGCATTCAGCCGGGCCAATGGTGCAACGGAATAGACTCCACTTTCCGCTCCTTCGATGAAACCTTTCCAGCCGACTTTTTTCAAGTAACAGAACTTCACATAGCTCCATGGTTCCACATGCTCCGCGATGTGTTCAAGGTACTCCTGCGGTTTGAATTTTGCGAACTTCTTCCCCGAAGGATCGACGACACGAATTTTTCCGTCGTAGAAGTCTACCTGGTTGTTATCATTCACCAATCCCATGTAGTATGTCTTGTGTGTGTATGTATCAGACGTAATCAACTTGACATACTCAGGATTTTTCAGAACGATATCGTTGAAGACCTGCAGCGTAAATTGTGCAAACTCCAAGCCATCTTTCGCCAGTTCCTTCAATTTTGGCAGTTCCTCAGGAGCGATCCCTTTTGCCACACCGCCGGGGAGGCCAAAGACCGGATGGATCACCTTCCCGCCGGCATAAGTAATAAAATCGCGGAGACGATGCCGCATGGAGATGACCTTCTTTCCTACTTCGATCCCTACTTTGTTGATGACACCGAGAACGTTGCGCATCTCCTTCGGAGCTGTCGGCCCAACGATGAAATCGGGGCCGCCGAGAATGTACACGTGCAGTGCATGATCCTCCAGGTAGAATGTATTATAAATGAGGTCACGAATTTTTCTTCCCGCTGATGGCGGTTCAACCTTATAGAGATCGTCGAGTGCTTTCGTTCCCGCCATGTGATGCGCCGTAGGACATACACCGCAGATGCGGCTGGTGATTTGAGGCATATCTTCTGCAGGCCGACCAAGGGAAAATATTTCAAATCCACGGAGCTCAGGAATTTGGTAGAATGCCTTCTTCACCTCTCCCTGTTCATCCAGGATAATGTCGATCTTGCCATGCCCTTCCAGGCGTGTAATTGGATCGATGGTGACTCTTCTTGAATTCATATACGAAGCATTGGCTTTTGCCTGTGCTTCATTCCATGTGGTTTGTATGTTCTGTTCCATTCAAAGGTACTCCGAAGTGCTTGTTCGATCTACTATTGTTCGCTTGAGAATCCTCAATCGCTTTACCACTGATGACACACCGATTTACCCCGTTATTTGCGGTTGAATTAAAAAATGCGCCAAATCTTTTGGAGCTTGGACCCCCAAGGTCAATCTTTATTTTTTCATCGGTGCTCATCTGTGTGCCATCCGTGGTGAGAAAAGCGATTGACTACTTTCTATCACTGGGCAGCAACGTTCGTCTCACGGGATGCCGGAGAATCGTTTTCAATTGTTCCGGTTTCGACCGGCGCGGGTCGCCGAGATAAATCTCATGATGCCTGCCATGCAATTCCAGATTTCGCTCCTCGACAGCATGGTGGAGTCGTACAATCGTTGCTGCTTCTGTCGAGTACGGGCCAATGTGAAGGAGTTGTGCCGAGAGCCCCTCGCTATAGCTCGCCATCCTGATGCTGCCCAGCGAGGGAAGATCTTTTTTCTCTTTCGCGGCCTTCATCGTTTTCTTCACATCGCTCTTCGTCACTACCGATGGCATGAGAGTCATCAGCGTCCAGCACCACTCGGACCTTCGGGCAATATCGAACGGTGAATCATCTTTCATCCACCATATTCCCTCCAGCGCCATTACCGGAAAATCGATTTGCTTCTCCCGCTTGAAGGAAAACTTCAAAGTATACGCAAGCGCATAGAGTGATTGTATGGCATTCTGAAAGAGGTGCGATTCCGGCTCACCCACACCATCGATCATTAGAAAGGGAAGTTTTGGGACTTCAATAAATTCGACTTCTTTTGCTGTTGACGAATAGAGTGCTTTGAATTCTTTCTTCATGTCAAGCTTTTTCATCACGTTGGGACCTTTCTGAAAAGTTTTGCAAACCAGCGATGCACAGCATGCCCTCCGGTGATCGGTTCAAGAAACATGAAGATGCAATGATGATGGATCACTTGAATCTTCTTCTCGCGGCAAAAGTTGAGAATGCTTTCAGATTCTGTCCCCTGTTGCAGCCAGATGTACGGGATGCCCAGTGTGGACGAATCCTGAACGACCTTCTCAGCTTCGTGCGGCGGCACGAGGACTACAACAGCATCGATTTGATGAGGGATGCTTTTAAGATCCGGGTAGCATGGATCTTGTTCAACTTTTTCAGCCCGTGAGTTCACCGGGTAAACTTCAAATCCTTTGGCTTTCATCTCACGATACACCGCGGAGCTGAATTTTTTCGGATTACGGGATACACCCACAACAGCATACCGTTTCTGTTTGAAGAAGTCATCGATGACCTGCTTTGTTATCATGATTACTAAGGTTGACCCTTTTATTAAGGGGTTGAAACCCCTGTTAATATTTACTTGATTTTGGTTGCCACGCCCTAAAGGACGTGGCACTTCCCCCGACCTTCCCGCCAGACCCACAGCGTCTGTCGGGCTGGCAGGTCGGGGATAGATAGAATATAATAAAAACATCTATGGGCTTTAGCCCTTGTTAAATTTGGCGTCAACTTAAAATGATTAATTATTCTTTAAGTCCACTTTTCTGCGGAGAAGGGATTTCGGCAATCCATAGCGATAGAATGTACCGACCGGGTCCGGTATGGTTGCCAGTGTCGCATCAGCACCTGCATCATCCTTCGCACTTATTTGGGAAGCGAGAGCAGAAAGGATCTTCGCTCCTTGATCTTTTACTCGGGATGTCGGTCCGAAACACCCGGTGCAAGGCATGTTACCAGCCGTGCATGATCCTCCGCAGCCTCCGCGTGTGGCAGGCCCCATGCAGACAATTCCTTGAGCCAGCAAACAGAGGTTCGGATCGATTTGCGTCCAATGCGGACGTTTGAATTCTGTGAAAGCAAGATCCGAAGGCTTTGAATCTTTCTTGGAACACTCCTCGCACATCGCTATGTCAGGAGCGAGCACTGTGCCTTTGGGCGGCAGCGTACCGGAAAGCAACGTCTCGAGTGCCGCCTTCAAGAGTTTTGGTACGGGCGGGCAGCCGGGCAGATAGTAATCGACATCGATTACCTGATCGAGTGCCCGGACCAGATTGCGAAATTCAGGGAGTGTGACCGAAGTTCCATTCAGTTTCAGAGAAGTAGCCGGACGGATTCGATCATCGTTCACCGTCGAAGGCGATCCTTCATAGACATACTGAAGGATCTGTTCACGGGAGAATTGATTTGCCAATCCCGGAATACCGCCGAGATGAGCACACGAACCAAACGCGACGATCACTTTACTCTTCTTCCGGAGCAGATGTGCCATCTCTTCCTGCTCGGAAGTCCGGACTGCACCATTAATCATCGTGCAGAGAATCTCGCCATCCTTCATTGCTTCAACGTCCGCTCGCTTGAAATCCATCGCAACCGGCCAGAGAACAATGTCGACCGCCGCGACAACCGCCAGGATATCTTCCGCCAGGTCGACGACCGATTCTTCCAATGAGCACGCCATCGGCGCCGTTGGCAAACGCATCGAGGATAAATTGCGGGTCAATACGCCCCGAGCACATCACGCGAATGATGCGGAAGTAGGGGGCATGTTTCAACCGGGATACGCCAGCGAGATCTGCAGCCGTGTAGGTGCACCAATTACAAAAGAAGGCAACGATTCTCGGCTGCCAACCATTTGCTGGTCCATTCTGTTGTTCTGCTGTCTGTTGCATACTCTGACTCTCCATGTACGTCCTATTCACAATTGACTAATCTAATCACGATTTTGTGCACTAGTTGCAGCACGCAGCTTCTAACTGCTCCATAGGCATTGTCGCATTCAAGAGACCATAGATCTCGCTGAAGATTTCTTCATCTTCAAACAGATTTTGTTTGATCGCACTTGACGGACAGGTCGCCACACACGTTCCGCATCCTTTACACAGCGCCTCATTGATCATGGCTTTCTGTTTTACCTCATCACGGCTGATGGCATTGTAAGGGCAGATGGTGAGACACGTTTTGCATCCCGAGCATTCTTCCTCGACAACGAATGCCGTATTTGGCTCGAGTTCCACTTCGCCGCGATCGATGAGCGAGAGTACCTGTGCCGCAGCCGCACCTGCCTGTGCAACACTATCGGGAATATCCTTCGGGCCCTGACATGCCCCGGCGATAAAGACTCCATCAGTGAAGGTATCGACTGGTGCAAGCTTTGGGTGACGTTCGAGGAAGAATCCCTCGGTCGAACATGAGATGTTGAAGAGCCGGCGGACATCCTGCGCATCGTCATGCGGTTCCATACCGACTGCGAGGACCACCATATCGACCGGGATGCGGCGGACAACGCCGATCATTGTATCTTCCACACGGATTACCAGCTTGCCCTCTTCTTCCGGACGAGCCGCCCAATCCGTAACCTCCGCTACACGCCCGCGAATAAAGTGCACGTTTTCATCGAGCAGCTTGTCATAGAATTCTTCGTACGCTTTCCCTGCTGCCCGAATATCGATATAGAAGTTGTACACCTCAGCATCCGTATGCTCTTTCAGCAAGTGGGCCAGTTTCAGTGAATACATACAGCATGTGCGGGAGCACCATCGGTTGGTATTCTTATCCCGCGACCCAACGCAATGGATAATACCGATCGTCTTCGGATGGCGCCCATCGCGGAGAATAATATCGCCGCCGGTCGGACCGGAGGTATTAACAAGCCGTTCAACTTCGAGCGACTTGTAAACATTCGGGAAGCGGCCATAGCCATAGTACGGTGTTCTTACAGGATCGAAAGTTTTGAATCCGGTTGCCAGAATAATTGTGCCAACCCGGATTTCTTCAAACTTCGCTTCCTGTTTAAAATCAACCGCCTTCCGGTCACATTTCTCCGCACAGGTTTTCTTGCATCGTCCTGACTTAAACTCGATGGATGTTTCCGGATCGATGACCACCAATTGCGGTGTGGCCTGAGGAAAGGGAATATAGATTGGTTTCCGCTTTGCCAGGCCCTGATTGAATTCATCAGGATACTTCCCTTCTTTGTAGACACAAGCTTCGATACACTCCATGCAGCCAACGCATAACTCTTCATTGATATAGCGCGGTTTTCGCTTCACGCCAATTGTGAAGTTACCAACATACACTTCTACTTTTACGACTTTGAAGTATGACCAGAGTGTAATGTTGGGGTAATTTTTTACGTGCGACATTTTTGGAGTGAGAATGCAGGCTGCGCAGTCCAGGGTCGGGAATGTCTTGTCGAACATAGCCATATGGCCGCCAATTGTCGCTTCGCGCTCCACGAGGAAGACCTTCTTACCGGCATTGGCAAGCGTGAGAGCAGCATGAATACCGGCAATACCGCCGCCCACGATAAGAACATCAGGATGAATCTTGACAGTCTTTGGCACCAGCGGCTTATGATGATAGACCCTCTGCACAGCCGCACGTGTAAGATCCATCACCTTCAGAGTTGCTTCCTGGGGATCTTCATGAACCCAGGAGACGTTTTCACGGATGTTCACCATCTGAAAGAAGAATGGATTCAATCCTCCTTTTTCTGTCGCCTTCCGGAACGTCTGTTCATGCAGTAACGGTGAGCAAGAGGCAACGACGTTACGATTCAGTCTTTGATCGCGGATGTCAGACTGGATCAACTCCTGACCGGGATCCGAACACATATATTTATATTCGCGTGAAACAACCACTCCGGGAAGCTTTGCAACATATTCAGCAACCGCTTTTACATTGACCTTGCCGGCAATATTGTGTCCGCAATGGCACACGGAAAATCCGATTCGGATTGCTCCGTTTGATTTTATCTCAGACATGGACGTTCTCTCCCTTCTTCACATCACTATGCTCATAGTGTGGCGGAATAAACAGGCGCTGCATACCAAGCTTTTTTTCTGATACGCCTAAAGCGATTCCGAGCAATTGAGTGAAATAGGCAATGGGGAGATTCAGATTCTCATCAAAGTTCCGATTGATTCGAGGTTGATAGCATTCCAGATTATGCTGGCAGAGAGGGCAACAGGTGAGCATGATATCTGCACCGCGCTTCGTCGCCTCTCTCAGAAGCGATCGGTTCAATCGCAGTCCAGCTTCCTGGATTGTGCCTGTTAAGCTGCCTCCGCAGCTGCGGGTTTTCATCGGCCAATCAAGCGGTTCCGCACCGATGGCTTATACCAGAGAATCCATCGTGGTCGGAAAATATGGATCGTCGAATGTCTTAAATGGTCGCACAACCTGGCAGCCGTAGTAACAAGCTACCTTGAATCCTTTCAAGGGAAGTTTAACTTTTTTTGCTATGCGGTCAATACCGTAATCATTCATCAACACATCCAGAGGGTGGCGCACTTTTGTTTTCCCCTGATAATGCAGATCGGCTTTAGCCAGTGCGGCGGTAACCTCTTTATTCACTTCAGGGTATGATTCGAGATAACGCTGGGTTTTCGTGAGAACGAGGAAGCAGGCACTGCTTGGTGCAACAAGATCAGTTTGACCATTTGTTTGTTGTTGTTCTGCCAGAACCAGGTTGCGCGCAGCAAGGGAAAATGCCTCCATTTCATCGATGGACACATAGGCTGTAGCGCCGCAGCAATTCCAGTCCTTTAATTCCGTAAGCTCAATTTCAAGTGCTTCAAAGACCGCGAGCATCGACTCTTCATAAGCTCGTCCGGTGCTTCTGAGTGAACATCCCGGGTAATAGAGGTATTTCATTTTCCATTCCCTCCTTTCGCCGGTTCGAGGGAGGCCATTATTTTCTGCAGTTGATCTATTTTTTGAATTCTTTCTCTCTTCAATGTCATCCGTCCGCGGAGGAAGAGCTTTATGCCGAGAATTGCTTCCTTGATCATGACAAATGGATTGGTGCGAAGATAAAGTCGAACGAGGAGCCAACTCTCAGTGTTTCGTCCGTTGCGCTTGATCATGCCATAGAATTCCTGTGCAAGCACCGGAATTGGTAATTGCCTCGGAAAAACCCCATGACTGATGGCATCACGTTTTAACGTGTACATCACATCAGTAATGTGAATCTGCCGTGGACATTGCACGGAGCAGGAATAGCAAGAGGCGCAGAGCCAGATGGTGAGACTATTGAGCACTTCTTCTTTAAAACCTTCGCGTATCATCGCGATGATTTTTCTTGGCGTATAATCCATATAGTGGCTGAGCGGGCATGTGGCACTACACGTTCCACATTGGATACAACTGAGCAGCTTCTGGCCATACGCCTTGTCGGCAATTGCTTCGCCGAATCCAAGGTCTAATTCTGATTCGTACTTGATCCGACGCACAACTTTTTTCATCGGCTCAATACGCATCGATCTTCTGGGTGTGACTGGTGGCGGGGATGGGAGACTCATCCTGTAATCCTCCTGATTATCTGTTTTTCAAGGCCAGATCTTCCGCAAAAGTCGAGGAAAGTGAGAATCTCCAAAACAATGGAAAAATAGTATGAAAGTATATGTAGTAAGGAAAGGCATTATGTCCAAGTTTGGGTGATTCAAAAAACTAACTCGTACAACTATTCTTGCGAAGCGTAATCTCGGGAGGTTGTCTGAAATCTTCCGCACGTGTTCGACTCTCTGCGATAAGGATTGGTCTTGAGTCTGTTTCAATTTGGAGAAAAGCAAATCGGTAAAATAACTTCAAGGATTGTACCATTACGCGAATGGTCAAATCAAAAAAATTGAAGCACTTAGCACAAAAAGATTTTGAAAAATCCCCAAATATGAAATGGAGCATTCCCAAGTATGAGGAGAGGATTAATCTTGAAGAATGACCTTCTGTTGCGTGCAAGAGTGATACTGAAGTAAGGATATCGTATCGAAGAGTTCAACTGTCCAAGACGTACTTGTTTACTTTTGAAACAGTGAAAATGCTTGATGATCATTTCCATGGCTGATCTTGCCATGAAATGTCTCAACCATAACAGCCTGGAGTGATGGAGGAGTAAGATATCGGGCAGTAATTTCAACTGGATCATCTTCGAAAATTCTTAGCTTTACGAAATTATAGACATGCCCATATTTTCGGTGGGAAATAAGGATGGTCTCTGAAGAAGTGACGAACGCCTTGGGATTCCGGATTGAATATCTTGCAAAGAATTCAAATGGCGTAAAGGACATACCGTCAATGGCTTCCTGCGACTGAACTACAAGGCTATTCTTTCTTTTCACTTTGCTGTTCGTCTCTTAACGAATCAATGGTTTCCACTGCATGACGCATATGCGGGATGACGATACTCCCACCAACGATGAGTGCAACATTCAACGCATCGAACAATTCTTCATCTTTCCAGCCAGCCTTGACACATTGTATCAAATGATAATCGATGCAATCATTGCAGCGAAGTACTGCTGAAGCAACAAGACCGAGCAGCTCTTTGGTTTTGCTATCCAATACACCATCCTTATAAGCCGCCATATCCAGATTGAAGAACCTTTTAATTCCCAGATGATCAATCTGCAGTACTCGATCGTCCATTTTCTCTCGATAGTTCCGAAACTCCTCCAGACGTGTTGCCATGTCTTCTTCTTCTCCGACTTATTCCATGATGATACACATATTAATTAACATTACATCCATAATCGAAATGCCAACTGCATTGAATGATGCTTGTTTTGGTTCGATGTGAGCCGAGCGAATACTCACATAAACCAGTGTTTTTCCCGATGTACTGCATCGCCAAATTCGTATATGAACCGAAGCTCATTCGCATCGAGTGGACCCTCTCTGACGGCATTAAGATTTTCAAGAAATTCTCTCTCGCTCCTCGGGGCAGTCAGGCAGACATCAATTGCTGGATTGGTGAGGACGAAACGATATGCCATGCCGGGTGTCGGAATAGCTCTCTCCTTTGGCCACCCTTTCGGACGCCTCATGAGATATCGCCATCGGGTTGCCGTGTAACTGATCACTCCGGGATCATGCGTTAGTAACTTCGGGAATATTTCATGTTCTGCGCCGCGATGGGCTGCATTGTACCGCAGCATGAAAACATCCAGGACTTCCTGTTGTGCCAATTTCCCAATGAGCTTTCGGTCATGACTTGAGATACCGATTGCCTTCACTTTCCCTTCTTCGCGAAATCGAATCATCGATTCAACAACATGATCCGGAAGCTCCTTCTCATTCATAACACCCATGAAGAGAAAAACATCGATTGTCTCGGTGCCGAATTGCCTTAGGCGCCGCTCCAGTGTGCGGCGCATATCCGAATGGCCAAAGATATAATTGTATGCACCGGTAACGAGAACCTTGCCTTCACGTGCGGACTTGAACACATCCCTAAGTGCTCCGGTCAATTGAAAGTCGACACCAAATCCAAAGAAGAGATTCACTCCCTCATCGACGGCACGGAAGACCGTCTTCTTCCCAGGCCAGTACGATGCCGAGAGTCCAAGCCGAAACACCGGAATCCCGGTCCTTCCCAGAGTAGTATGAAGAAAGTTCTCATGCATATTGAACCCCCGAATCTCTCCAATGGTTTCTTACATTAAGATCTTGCAGACGGTTCTCCCTCTAGATCTAAGCTACCCGCGGCTCACCTTTCATTCCAGGCTGTTCTCTCATTCTTCAATCTTCGTATGACGGCTATCAAGCCAGTCATGAACAATTCCCGGCGTCGCAGTCATATGACAATTCATACATTCCTGTGATTCATTGCTGATCTTGATTTGCTGGGCAGATAAGTACATTCCTGCACACGTACAGCAGAGGATTAGCAGGATGATTCTTCTCATGATTCACTCCGTGTTTCTATTGAACGGTTCTCAGAGACTCAATGACAGAGTTAACAGCTTGCTCCAATTCCGGCAACGCCCGTTGAACTTCAACACTCATAGGACTTCCCATCTCAAAATTTTTTCCTTCAATGGCAATGATATGGACAATGCGAGGGAGGTGGCCTAACGCTCGGGATAACTCTATTGCTTCTGCCGGGCCAATGGCATGGGTTGACGCATGAAGAAACATTGCAGGAAGCGGTTGCCGACTCACATCGAAGTGCCGGATTGTTCCCGGTCTCCCACCGCTTTGAGCAGCATCCACCACGATAACCGCATGCCAGCCTTTCAACAGTTCGACAAGCGTCGATGCTTCATACTGAATTTCGCGAACAGTAATCCGTTCGGAAACTGACTTCAGCAATGCACGGGCAATCAGAATCCCTGCTGCATCGTCCCCGCGGAATTCATTGCCAACTCCAAGCAGAAGTATATGTGACGACCTATTTTCTATGGACAACAATGTGCCTTTATCACAAATCGAACGTAGACCACCTAGGAAAATCCCCGATGCAAACCTTGCTGCCGGGCAAAGCGAATGGCTTCATCATACTCCTGTTCTGTGATGCCTCTATTCAACTCCGGATGATGACCGGCATGGAACATGGGTCGGTATTGGTCCATGATATTCACATAGGCATCTCTGGAGATTTCCCGGGCAATAAACTCCAGCACTGCCTGTGAACCGGCAATGCGGTTCGGCAGTACTAAGTGACGTATTAATAATCCCTGTTCGGCAACCCCCCGCCCATTCATTTTCAAGTCACCAACCTGGCGCTGCATCTCACGAACTGCAGGGCGCACGAGGCTCCAGTAGTTCTTCACTCCCGAATACCTCTTTCCATACTCATCGCACCCGTATTTGATATCGGGCATGTAAATATCAATAATACCATCGAGCAATGTGAGAACTTCCAATGACTCGTACCCGCCGCAATTGTACACCAGAGGAATCTTCAAACCTTTATTGATTGCATGAAGCAGTGCTTCAACGATCGAAGCTATACAGTGGGTGGGTGTTACAAGATTGATGTTCTGACAATCCATTTGCTGCAGGTCAAGCATGATTCCGGCTAATCGTTCGATACTCACGACTCTTCCATAACGGAGCTGACTGATATCATAGTTCTGGCAAAATTGGCACTTGAGATTGCAGGATGAGAAAAAGATGGTTCCGCTTCCACCAAAACCGACCAGAGGCGCTTCCTCCCCATAATGCGGTCCATTACTGGCTATCACAATGGTATCTGTGAGGCGACAGACGCCGAACTTCCCTTCAAGACGTTTTGCTCCACATGCCCGCGGACAAAGACGGCACTCACGCATTATTTCATGAAGTTGTTCTGAACGGACTCGAATATCATGGAAAGAAATGTTCTCTCGGTATGTCGGCAACACTTCGAAGCTCCCTCATCGATCAAGATTGCGGGCAAGATACAATAATGGTTAGAGAAGTGCCACTCGCGGTGGAATGAGGGTTGCACATTCCTCTCTGAATAGTTCTTATTGTTTGGAATCGACAGGTGCGTAATTCACTGTGCGGAAATACGCCTCAGACTATCATTTGAAAAGAGAACCATGCTTTGAAATTCCCATAAACAGAACACCCCGACTATCACTGCCGGGGTGTTGAAATTTCACAGCAACAACATCGACTTACTTTTGTGTGCCGATCCAATCGTTAATACCAGATTTTACCTCATCAGCCGATTTTGTCAAGGCAGCCTTCTCCTCGGCAGTCAGCGGGAGCTCAACGATTTTCTCCACACCATTGCGTCCGAGGAAGATCGGTACGCCGACAAATGCATCGTTGATTCCGTACTCACCCTCGAGATATACTGACGCGGGCAGCAGGCGTTTTTTGTTCATCACGATTGCTTCCACCATCAACACAGCGGATGCCGCGGGAGCATAGTAGGCGCTTCCCGTCTTCAACAGATTCACGATCTCGATTCCGCCTTTCCGTGTGCGATCCACCAACCGGGCAATGGTTTCAGCCGGTAATAACTCATTGATGGAGATGCCGGAAACCGTCGTGTAGCGCGGTAAAGGAACCATCGAATCGCCATGGCCGCCGAGCACCATTGCCTGAGTATCTTCGACTGACACACCCAATTCTGCCGCGATAAAATAGCGGAAGCGTGTGGAATCCAGAACACCGGCCATACCCATAACACGATGCTTCGGAAATCCGCTCGTTTTCCATGCAACATACGTCATGACATCAAGAGGATTGGTCACGACCACGATAATGGAATCTGGAGCAAATTCTGCTGCATTCTTCGCTGCCGAACTGGCGATCTCGGCATTCTTCGTCAGCAAATCCATGCGGGTCATTCCGGGTTTACGCGGAAATCCTGCAGTAATCACAACCACATCGGAGCCGGCAATCTTCTCATAAGAATTCGTTCCATATATGTGGCTTTCAAACGCATCGACTGGTCCTGCTTCGGCGATATCAAGAGCTTTTCCTTCGGGCATTCCCTCGACGATATCGAATGAGACAATTTCTCCCAGGTTACGTTGGGCAAGCATTAAGGCTGTTGATGCTCCAACATTTCCTGCACCGATCACTGAAATTTTCATTGGTTCTTCTCCTCATTAGCATGAAAGTTGCTGTGTGGAGAATTCCTTCCCCACACAGCAGATGTGAATTCGAATGTCGTTATCCTCGTTTTTCCATCGGTACGAAATCTCGCTCATCGTATCCAAGGAATACCTGGCGCGGACGGGCTATCTTCTGTTCCGGATCGGTAATTAACTCCAGCCATTGAGCAAGCCAGCCAACTGTGCGCGGGATAGCAAAGAGGACTGTGAAGAAGTCTGTGGGGAATCCCATCGCCTGATAAATTATACCGGAATAGAAGTCGACGTTCGGATAAAGTTTTCGTTTGATGAAATATTCATCTTCAAGAGCGATCCGTTCAAGCTCAATCGCGATTTCGAGGAGAGGATTACGGCCAGTTACTTCGAACACCTGATCGGCAGCCTGCTTGATGATTTTTGCGCGGGGGTCATAGTTTTTATAAACCCTGTGCCCGAATCCCATCAATCGCTTTTCACCATGGCCTTCTTTCACCTCTTTGATAAAGGCAGGAATTTTATCCTTCGAACCGATCTCCTTCAGCATCACCAGTACCTGTTCATTGGCGCCGCCATGCAATGGACCGAAGAGTGCTGCAATCGCACCGGCCATCGAAACAAACGGATCGGCTTGCGAGCTACCGATTGCGCGCATCGCGTTTGCACTGCAATTCTGTTCATGATCGGCATGAAGAATGAAGAGTATATCGAGTGCCCTCTCAAGGATCGGATTTGGTGTGTACTTCATTTCACTCATCTTATACATCATATTCAGGAAGTTACCGACATAACTTAACTCGGGATCGGGTTGAATCGGCAAAAGTCCTTTACGGTGGCGGAAGCACCATGCACCGAGGGTGGGCATCTTTGCGATCAGGCGATAGATTTGAAGTTTGCGGGATTCGGGATCGAGCACTTTCCGCGAGTCGGGATAGTACGTCGAAAGAGCGGCTACGAGGCTTGACAACATTCCCATCGGATGTGCATCGTAACGGAATCCTTCAAGGACTTTTTTCAACTGATCGAACACCATCGTGTGCTTCATGATGTTATCGGTCCAGTCTTTCAACTGTGCAGCGGTGGGTAGTTCACCATGCATCACAAGATAGGAGACTTCGATGTGTGAACTCTTCTCTGCCAATTGTTCGATTGGATATCCGCGGTAACGAAGGATGCCAACGTCACCGTCGATAAAAGTAATCTTGCTCTGGCAAGAGGCGGTATTCATGAAGGCGGGATCGTAGGTCATCATCCCAAAATCGTTATCCTTCACCTTGATCTTCCGCAGATCCATCGCCTTGATGGTATCGTGCGTAATCGGTAGCGTGTATTCTTTATCTGTCCGATTATCCTTAATCGTCAAAGTATCTGCCATAGTGATCTCCTTAGAAGATAGTTGATGGTATGTTCGAGTGAAGCTTTCTGAATAGTTTCTCTATCGATTATTTCAGATGCGTTAAAGCATTGACAAATAGTCTTTTACCAAACAGTACAACAGGAAGACCTGGGATTCTGGAACTCTACCCAGAAAATTCGTTCTTCTAGGAATAAAATTCTTCTTTAAAGAAATAAACGGCCAGAAAAGGATAATATATTGACGAAAAATGAAACAAAGGAGCTTAAAAGTGTTTAATTTTCCCCTTGTATTTATTTTTTATTCAATACCTATGCCAAATATTGAAAAACAGCAAATAGAATGAAATTTCAGAGAAAATGGAGAAAAATTACTGACGAATTCTTAGAAATAGATATTGATGGAATTTGAATTCCCAAGTTCGGAAATAGGCAAATTTAGTGTCGAATAATGACCGTCACCGAGACTTAAAGAAAAGAGTCCGACGCAGAATTTTAAGAGACGCAGCAACTTCCTGCCTTTCGTTTGACCTTTCGACCGCCACACTCACCCTTCTGGAAGCAGTCATGCTTTAGCGGAGGGAGAGGACTATGGCTTGCACTGAGAAACACTTATTCGAAATCTTTATCTTCTCTCCGATAAGGAGCTTCGGCAAACTGAGCGGTAACCGGTTTCACGAGCCTTCGAAAATCTTTGAAAGTTATTCGGATTGATTTGGTATGAGTGCACGCATTGAACACAATTTCTTCATCGCTCGCCAAGGCTTCGTCAACCATGATCGGTAAGCCATACAAGTTACCAAACGGGGGCATTGCGCCTAACTGGCAGTCGGGAAATAATTTTGTGAGATCATCTTCATGAGCAAGCTGGATATGCTTTGCAGCAAATATCTGTTTGATGAGATGTTCGTTGATCCGCTGATCGGCGCGCAGTACCGCCATCCAATATTTTTCATCAACCTGAATGACAATGGCTTTCGCGAGATCCTTATCGGCAACATGCGATGCGAGAGCGACTTCGTGGGCTGAGAAGGCGGGCTCGTGTTCGATAATTTCATACTGAACACTGTTTGCAGTGAGGTATTTCAGGAGATCGGTCATCTTAGCCATAGCATTACTCCTTCGTTGGTTCTCGATGGTTCATGAATGAACGACAATGTTATTTTCTCTTTCTTATTGTCTAACACTTCTCAGCTTCCACGATGGGAAGTTCTTTTCCATTACTCATCAATAACAAGTACCTCAATATTATCAACGAGCATGGAGGCGGCCTTGATTCCACCTGCCATCAGCGCAATCTGTGGATGGGCATTCTCCGGGCAGACAATTTTTTCAGTTGAATAGTGTTTCCATACAGAATCGGCAATCACCAGATGTGCGGATGGAGCAGATGCAGGGCCAATAATCGATAACGTAACGGAGCCGCCATCTACGACTCTCCGTCCCCAGCATCGGAGGATCAATGCACTGCGTTCACGCAAGGGAGGCAGATCGATCTGAGCGTGAGGAACTATGCAGCCGCCTGCAACATAGAGTGAAAATTTACCGCCATTCGGAGATCCACCTGCATAACGATCATAACCTCCATGTCCGCGCCACTCCTTCAGGTCAGTGGAATCTTCAAATGAGGTGGAATAGATCAGATACCCGGCAGGCGAAGCACTCTGATCAGATATATTACAGGAGAGAAGGGTAAGGAACGCCCATAAATACAGAAGGGCGCCCAGTATCGCTGACGCCCTTCTGCGTTGTGAATTGTTCTGATCCATTATGCTCGATCGATCTCCAGTTTCAGAAAATGTGTTGCACAAGAGATGCAGGGATCGTAATTCCGAATCGCCTGTTCACATTGCCACGTCAATCGTTCCTGGGAAAGATGGAGTCTGCCCGGAATGAACTCACGCAAATCCTGCTCGATTGATTTTTGATTCTGCGATGTGGGAGGCACAATCTTCGCATCGAGGATAATTCCCTTCTCATTCACCCGATAGCGATGATACAGAATGCCCCGCGGTGCCTCTGTACAGCCGTATCCGATTCCCGTACGGGGTGTGACATCAACAAACGGCCGCTCCGGTGCTTCGTACTCCTTGATAATGCGCAGTGCTTCTTCGATTGCATATAGTGTCTCTACCCCTCGCACGATGATACTCTTGAAGGGATTGTTGCATGGTGGAGTGATACCGGCTGCCTTTGCTGCCTCCTGCGCAGTCGGTGTCAGCTTATCGAAGTTCAGGTTGAATCTGGCGAGCGGGCCGACAAAATATTCACCGCGATTCTTCATGATAGAATGAAGTGCATTCGAATGCTTCACATGCTCTTCGATAAAATAGTTCTCATAGTCATTCACGGCGATGTTCAATCCCCGTGTGGAGACAAGCCGCCCCTGGTTAAAGGGATACTCATTCTCATGCCGGAGAGCGACGAACTCATAGTTCCGCTCGAATTCGGGAAAGATGAACGTTGCCGTCAACTTCACAGTATCAATAGCTGCTTCAAGTGCCCACTGCAATTTATCAACGAGAGTGAGAAATTCTTTTTTCGTGGGAAGTTTATAGAATCCGCCGACTTTCACATTGATAGGATGAATCTCCCTGCCGCCAAGAAGGTTTACGATATCGTTGCCGATCTTTTTAAGTTTCAATGCTTTTTCAACAGCAGGGCCATGATCCTTTGCCATTTGGATGGCATCTTCATAGCCAAGAAAATCTGGGGCATGGAGCAGATAGACATGGAGTGCATGGCTTTCGATCCACTCACCACAGTACAACAGCCGGCGCAACGCTCGTAATTGGCCCTCTATTTTAATATTGAATGCATCCTCGATAGCATGGATGGAACTCATCTGGTATGCCACCGGGCAGATACCACAGATCCGGGCGGTGATATCCGGCACTTCAGCAAAATGGCGTCCCCGCATAAAGGCTTCAAAGAACCGGGGCGGCTCGAAGATGTGAAACTTTAGATCAACGACTTGTTTATCTTTTATTTTGACCGATAATCCACCCTCTCCTTCGACACGGGCGAGATAATCGACCTTGATTGTTCTAGTTTTCATGGGATTCACTTTCTTTGCGGAATGCTTCTGCGTATGCATTAAATCCTCTGAACTGCCGCAGCAATTCTGCACCCGTTATGCCCTTCTCAGCCCAGTACGAGCTGAGCGATGCCGTGTTTGGGGTTTCCTTCGGGCCAAAGCATCCAAAGCAGCCGCGATGGTACGATGGGCATAAGGCATCGCACCCTGCCTGCGTCACCGGTCCGAGGCATGTTGGGCCATGCGTAACAAGCCCACAGACATTTCCCTTTAGCTTACACTCGACACAAACGCTGTAGGTTGGGATATTGGGTTTGCGGTGGTGGAGAAACGCGCTCACGACTTCAATCAACTGGGATTTGCTGATCGGGCATCCACGCAGTTGGAAATCGACAAAGACATGGTCGGCAATCGGTGTTGACTTGTTCAGGGTCTCGATGAAAGAGGGATTGGCGTAGACGATCGAGGTGAACTCTTTCACATCCTTGAAATTCCGAAGGGCCTGGATGCCACCGGCAGTGGCACAGGCACCGATCGTAACGAGGAATTTGGATTGACGGCGAACCTGATGGATTCGTTCAGCATCATGCGGAGTGGTAATCGATCCTTCGACCGGAGAGAGGTCGTAAGGCCCTTTCGTGACAGCTCGGGACGCTTCTGGGAAATTGGCAATTTCAATCTTTCCTGTGATTGCCAGAAGCTCATCTTCACAATCGAGCAGGGAGAGTTGACAACCATCGCAGGATGAAAATTTCCAGACGGCGAGTTTGGGTTTTCGTTGGGCAGCCATGTTATATCTCCCATTTCACAAGCAGGTCCTTGATTTGACTGTAGCGAAACACCGGGCCATCTTTGCAGACGAAGTATGCACCAAATTGGCAATGGCCGCAAAGCCCGATCGCACATTTCATGTTTCGCTCCATGGAGACATAGATTGAATCGGTCAGTACGCCGCGCTTCATCAACTCCATTGCTGTGAAGCGCATCATCACCTCAGGGCCGCAGACCATCGCTACCGTATCGGAAGGATCGAACGGTGATTTCCCGATGAGGTTTGTCACAACACCAACATTCCCCTTCCAACCGCTCATACCGCGGTCGACCGTCACATACACTTCAAGGTCGAACCGTGCCCGCCATTGTTCCAGCTCATCGCGATAGAGAATGTCAGACGGCGTTCGTGTTCCGTAGAGGAGAACTACTTTGCCAAACTTATCGCGTTCGGAAAGAATTTTATAGAGCGATGGCCGCAAAGGAGCAAGCCCAATGCCTCCCGCAACAATTACTACATCTTTCCCAAGCGCCTCATTGACAGGCCATGCTGAACCGAACGGTCCGCGCACTCCGACGGTATCTCCCCGCCGCAGCTTGCTCATGACCTTGGTCACGGTTCCCACTGCTCGCGTCGTGTGGACAAGCACCGAGGGATCTATCGGATCGCCGCTGATGGAAATAGGAATCTCGCCAACACCGTGCATATACACCATGTTGAATTGACCCGGTTTAAACGAGAACCCGTACGGCTGCTGCCTGGTATCAAGTTCGATGGTAAAGGTATCTTCTGTATCGCGTTTGAACCGCCGAATCTGATAGAGCCGTGGCGTCATTGGATTCATGGCAGAATCAACCGCGGGATGATTTTTTTCAAGGACGGTCGCCATATAAATCGAGAAGTTGTATTCTTGTGGATTCGAGTCGCTGCTCCATAATGTGAGCAAAGCGTTTCATTAATTCATAACCGAGTTTTGTATCCTGTTCGCACTTTCCCCGGAGGCATTTTCCATCCAGCGCAATTGCGCGAACAACATCCTGTGCTTTGGCATCGAAGTGCCATTGATACGGAGGCAGTAACCATGACCAGCCGAGGATATCGCCCTCTCCAATGGTCTCGATGGTAATGGCACCTTTTTGTGGCATCATGATTTCCAGAGCAACCCTTCCCTGCCTGATCAAATAAAATTGATTGGCCTCTTCTCCCTCGTGAAAGATATGATGCCCGGCATCAAAACGAACATTCGATGAACAACCTGTGATGAGCTCGATGTGAGCAGGATCCAGACCTTTAAAAAATGCATGCTCCTTCAGAATGCGTTCTAGCGTTTCCATCCAAATCCTCCTTTAGGTAATTAAATAGTGACGCTGCTAGATTGGCTTTGACGAATAACGTTAACTTCTTCCGTGATATCAATCCCTACCGGACACCAGGTAATACAGCGTCCACAACCAACGCATCCGAAGGTACCAAACTGATCGACCCAGCTTGAAAGCTTGTGGGTTAACCATTGACGATACCGTGCCCGTGCCGAAGGACGGACACTGCCGCCATGGATATAAGAGAAATCCATCGTAAAGCATGAATCCCATCTCCTGTTGCGCGAGGCCTCATCACCGGAGAGGTCCGTGACATCCTCGACTGTCATGCAGAAACAGGTAGGGCACACCATCGTGCAATTCGTACACGTGAGACACCGGGCTGCTGCTTTTCCCCATTCAGGGTGTTCGAAGTTCGACTGCAGGAGATCCTTCAAGCCCTCCGTTTGAATTGAACGCCCCATCTGGCTTGCTGCTGCGGCCACCAGGGACTGTGCTTTTGCATTCTCTGCATCCGAAGCTTGTGTTGCTGATACAACATCAACAAGCTCCTTACCCATTTCACTGCCAGCCTCAATCGTGAAATAATGAGATCCATTCTCAAGAATTTCTGTCAGCGCAAGATCAAATCCATCACGGGCTTTTGGACCGGTATTCATCGATGCGCAGAAGCATGTGTTTCCTGCTTTTGTGCAGTTCACCGTGATGATAACAAGCTTTTCCCTTAACGATTGATAATAGGGATCCTTATATTCTCCGGAGTTGAAGACTTTATCCTGAATCCGGATCGCCTCGAGTTCACAAGGCCGCACACCGAAGAATGCATACTTCGTTTCATTTCCACCAGCACCACTGATTTCGCCAGAGAGGATTAATTCTTTTCCATTCTTCTTTGCCGTCAACAGCGTGAGCCTGGGTGGGAAGAGGAATTTCTTCCAGGCATAAGGGCCAACCGTATAATCAAACAGTGCTTTGCTTTCGCTCTTCTGCAGATGATACGTACCCGCTTCTTGTTCATCCGTCCATCCTTCGGGCAGGTCATTAACCGAAGCAATTTCATCATAGACGATGGAGCTATCCCTCACCATCGGACCGATGACCGTAAATTTCTGTTGCCGCAGCACCTGGATGAGCGTATCGAGTTTGGAATAATCGAGTCTAGAGACCATATGATCGTGTGAGATTTTGTTGTACAGATCCATGTTCCCATCGCCGTGAAATCGCGCGATGGAAGAATGACTTAGATTGAAATAAATTGGTCCTTCTTCATTTTGCATACCGGACACTCAGGCGTTGTGCCGGAAGTGATAATGTATCCACAGTCGGGACAAACCTTCACAGCATTTTTTGCGAAGCTAACCTGACCATCATGTTCCATCGGATATTGGAGCAATTCGACATGGCGCTTCTCAACCTCCAGCATTTGTGTAAAGAGAGCAATGCCTTTCTCAAATCCCTCTTCTTTTGCCTGACGAATCCAGTTGAGCTTGGTCGAGTTTCGCTCGAGGATTTCTGTGTTATATGCATTTTTTAAACACTGTTGAATGGTCCCAACCTTTACGGGGGAAATTGACGGAGGTTCAGGATGAACGCCGAGACTCTCGAGAAGGGCTGTAAGTTGTGTTGCGTGTATTTGTTCTGAGCGAACTATTCCTTTAATCATTGCCGCAATTGCTGGTTTCTTCTCTTGTTCAGCATGGGCGGCAAATTGCTGGCACCACGAGGCACGTTTTAATGCGGCCTCATAGGCCACCGTAAGATTTTTGACTGATGCAGGGTAGAGTGGCTGTTTTTCTTCCTTCCCTTTGGTGCAACCCGGGAGTATCAACACTGCCACTGCTATACTCACAATGAGTGAGAAGGTTATTAACTCAAACGATTTTGGATTCATAGCACTTTCCTCCAGACAGAAGTGGATGAAAGACTCCTGATGACTTCGATCAGTTCGTGAGAATGTGCAAGAATCATTCCACAGCGGAGTCTCTAAATCTGCTACGAATTGTAAATGCCATTCTCAGAAATGGCTCGTTTTGCTCAGGTGTGAGAAGTGAAAGAACGAAAATTCTCAAACAGGATAAAACAGTCAGGCCTATTTACCTTTACGAGATTTCTCATTTTTTGTAATCTTCTTTGCCGATGAAGCGCAGTGGGTACAAAGTTCAGTGACTGGATTTCTTTTAAGAGAGGAAGAGGTAATGGGCCGATCGCACGCCATGCACCGAATCACCGAGAGTTTTTTTCTCGCAATCAGGTTATTCAGCTCAGTGCCCTCGTGCAGTTTCGTTTTGCAGACAGCCTTTGGATGTGCTTTGCATAGTTTAACAGTCGAATTACAGACAGCGCATACATACTCTTCCGCTTCAGCCAATGCTGTGCGAGGCGGGACTGACGCTAATCGATCCAATGTTTTTTGGACCTTTCCAACAATTACTGTTCTCGTACTGACTTTCCTTGCCCTGCGCATTTCCCCCTCTCCTCTTCTTCGATCTCTCTTCATCCGAACTTTCAATGCAGCGGGAGGCAGAGGATTCTCTTACTCCTCCGCTCCTCTCTCAGTTACTTGCTTATGTTACGATGGAACTAAGCAAGATCAGAACATGAGACAGATTTGCGGGCTGGGGCGCACTTGGCGGTCAGATTTTCTTTCAAAGAGTCTCATTTTATGTTTTTGCGTAACATGAGTCACTTATATTGATTCAACGCTTTCATATAATTTGCACGCTCAAACGCAGAAGGGTTCGGTACTGAAGCGGCACTCATGCTTCCCTTCATCTGTTCCACCGATTCGTACTCTTTCTCTTGCATCCATTTTTCCATCTCGAGCAGTACGGAGCGTAGATGTTTTGGTCCGTTTTTCAAAATTGCCGAACACATCATCGTGATATCCGCACCAGCCATCAACATCTTGATAACATCTTGGGCGGTATGAATTCCACTTGTGGCGGCCAGGCTCGCTTTTACCTGGCCTTTGAGTATCGCGATCCAGCGCAGCGGAAGGCGCATTGCATCCGAGGTACTCAGAACCACATTTGGTTCAACGGCAAGCGAATCAAGATTGATATCGGGCTGATAGAATCTGTTAAAGAGCACCAGTCCATTTGCCCCTGCCTTATCCAACCGGATCGCCATGTGCGCCATCGAGCTGAAGTAGGGACTGAGCTTGATTGCAACCGGAATATTCACAGACCGTTTCACTTCGTGCAATACGTTGACATAACGGTCCTCAACTTCCAGGCTTGAGAGTTTGGAATCGGCAGCGATATAGTACACATTCAATTCTATTGCATCCGCTCCCGCTTCTTCCATTTTCTTGGCATAGGATGTCCAACCGCCGGTAGAGATTCCATTCAAGCTTCCGATCACCGGAATCTCGACCGATCGCTTCGCATCTTGAAGATGCTCGAGGTACTCTTCCGGACCGAGGTTGTATTCTTCCGTCTTCGGAAAGTAATTGACCGCTTCCGCATAACTTTCTGTACCTTTGACAAGGTAGTGTTCGAGCTCAGCCGCTTCGTGCTCGATTTGTTCCTCAAAGAGTGAATACATGACAATTGCCGAAGCGCCGGCATCTTCCAGCGCTTTCATGCTATCGAGTGTTTTGGAAAATGGACCGGCTGAGGGCACTAATGGATTCTTCAGCTTCAGTCCCAGGTATGTTGTGTTCAGATTCATATGGTCACTATCCTTTTATTAGATCGTCAAGACAATGGTTCATCGAACTCCGTTACACTGCTTCAGCTTTTTCTTCAGGCTTGGCACCGCCATCAGAGCCTTTCGCGAGCTGTTCATACATCTCCCACCGTACCTTCACATCATTCTGTGCCAGGACGAGGAGCTCTTTGGCACGCTCGGGATAGATCTTGGCGAGCATATTGAATCGTGTTTCGATTCCCATAAAGTCCTGCAGTGCTGCCTTTGGCGGTTTGCAATCGAGCTTGAATGGATTTTTCCCTTCCTTCAGTAATGCAGGATTGTAGCGGAAGATCGGGAAGTATCCGGTTTCCACGGCAAGTTTTTGATTCACCATACCGCGTCCCATATCGATACCATGGGCAATGCAATGGCTATAAGCGATGATGATGGAAGGACCGGGCCATGCTTCTGCCTCGAGAAATGCCTTGATGGTTTGGGCATCATTGGCACCCATCGCGACCCGTGCAACATAGACGTTGCCGTACGCGACAGCCATCATCGAGAGATCTTTTTTCTGTGTCGACTTCCCTGCCGCAGCAAATTTTGCAATCGCAGCACGTGCAGTGGCTTTCGACATCTGACCGCCGGTATTAGAATACACTTCCGTATCGAGCACGAGAATATTGACATCGCGGCCCGATGCGATCACATGATCCAATCCGCCGTAGCCAATGTCGTAAGCCCAGCCGTCACCGCCCATAATCCAGATACTTCGCTTCACAAGATTATCGGCCAGGCTGAGAAGGCTTTTTGCTTCCGGAGAATTCATCGCGCCAACCTTTTCCTTCAATTGCTGGACACGCAGACGCTGTTCATAGATACCAGCTTCATCGCTTTGTTTGGCCACAATGATCTGTTCGGCAAGTTCGGTACCGATCTCCGCTGAGAGTTTCGCAACCAGTTCGATTGCCATCTCAGTATGCTTGTCCACAGTAAGGCGCATGCCCAAACCGAACTCCGCGTTATCCTCAAAGAGTGAGTTCGACCATGCCGGTCCCCGTCCATCCTTATTCTTCGACCACGGCGTCGTTGGCAGGTTGCCACCATAGATGGAGGAACAACCCGTTGCATTAGCCACGATAGCGCGATCGCCAAATAATTGACTGACGAGTTTAACATACGGAGTCTCGCCGCAGCCGGAGCATGCACCGGAGAATTCAAACAGCGGTTGCAGGAACTGGCTGCCTTTCACGGTGTCGACTTTTACCTTACGCCGATCGACATCGGGGATATTGAGGAAGAAGTTAAAATTCTCTCGCTCCTGTTCGCGGATCGGAGGCTGCGGTGTCATGTTGATCGCTTTCACCTTGACTTCCTTCTTGCTCTTCGCCGGACAAACATCGACACAGAGTTCGCAGCCGGTACAATCTTCAGGCGCGACCTGGATCGTATACTTCATTCCCTTGTACTCATTTCCCTTGAAGTCCATTGACTTGAATGCGGAGGGAGCAGAATTCAATGTCGCCAGCTCGTACACTTTGGCACGGATGGCAGCATGGGGACAGACCAGAACGCACTTATTGCATTGAATACAGATATCGGGCACCCAGGACGGAATGTCCAGCGCAATATTTCGTTTCTCAAATGCTGTAGTTCCCGTCGGGAAGGTACCATCAACCGGGAATGCACTTACCGGTAATGCATCGCCTGCACCGGAAATGATTGTTGCTATAACATGCTCGATAAATTCTGGAGCTTTTCCCCAGATTGCCGGTACCTTCTCAATAGTACCGGTTGCTTCCGCCGGAACCTTGACTTCAAACATGTTGGCAAGTGTAGCGTCGACCGCTGCGAAGTTCTTCTTCACAATCTCTTCGCCTTTTCGCCCATAGGTCTTCTTGATGGAACGTTTGATGGCTTCAATTGCCTCGTCACGGGGAAGCACACCGGAAATGGCAAAGAAGCAGGTCTGCATGATGGTATTGACCCTGCCGCCCATACCGGTTTGCTGTGCTACCTTATAGCCGTCGATGACATAAAATTTTAACTGCTTGCTGACAATTTCATTCTGAATGTGGCGCGGCAGTTTGTCCCACACTTCCTCCGGTCCAGACAAACTATTCAACAGGAATGTACCACCCTTCTTAATCGTCTCGAGAACATTCATCTTCTCGAGGAAAACCCATTGATGGCATGCGACAAAACTTGCTTTCGAAATCAGGTAGGTGGAGTGAATGGGGCGCGGGCCGAAACGAAGATGCGAAGTTGTCATTGTGCCCGACTTCTTCGAGTCGTACACAAAATATCCCTGTGCATAGTTCTCGGTATCCTCACCGATAATCTTGATGGAGTTTTTATTCGCTCCCACCGTTCCATCGGCACCAAGGCCGTAGAAGACGGCCCGGATCACATCGTCCGGTTCGACGGAGAAATCGGGATCAAACGGCAGACTCGAGTGGGTAACATCGTCTTCGATTCCGACAACAAAATGATTTTTAGGTTTCTCCTTCTTCATTTCATCGAACACCGCTTTGACCATTGCGGGAGTAAATTCCTTTGAGGAGAGTCCATAGCGGCCGCCAATCACCTTCGGGAATGATTTTAACGGACACGATCCCGCACCGAATGATTCTGTTAGAGCGGTAATGATATCGAGGTAGAGCGGATCGCCTGCTGCTCCCGGTTCCTTTGTCCGATCGAGCACGGCGATATTTTTCACTGTTACAGGCAGAGCATTTACAAACGCTTCAATGGAGAATGGCCGGTACAAACGAACTTTGAGCAGGCCAATTTTCTCTCCCTGTTTCGAGAGATAGTCAACGGTTTCAATCGCTGCTTCAGCACCGGAACCCATGATGATGATAACGCGTTCAGCATCCGGAGCGCCATAGTAATCGAATAAGTGATATTGGCGTCCGACAATCTTCGCGAACCTATTCATTGTCGCCTGGACAATACCTGGCGTGGCATCATAGAATGGATTCATGGTCTCGCGAGCTTGGAAGAAGACATCAGGATTTTGTGCCGTTCCGCGAAGCACGGGCCGCTCCGGTGTGAGCGCACGCTCACGGTGTTTCCGTACCAAATCAT
This sequence comes from bacterium, assembly GCA_043803945.1. GTDB lineage: Bacteria > Bacteroidota > Ignavibacteria > UBA10030 > UBA10030 > JAZDJN01. The sequence continues at coordinate 121,473 of JAZDJN010000061.1, forward strand.
CGTCAATCATTGCCCGCAGATCTTCATCGGCTAATTGCTCGATCTTCATCACTTCGTGCGATGAACGGAATCCATCAAAGAAATGGAGAAACGGGACGCGTGCTTCCAATGTCGCTGCTGTCGATATCAAAGTAAAATCCATGACCTCCTGCACCGAACAGGAACTCAACATCGCCCAGCCTGTCGAACGGGTTGACATCACGTCACTGTGATCTCCAAAGATGGAGAGCGCGTGAGTGGCTACCGTCCGTGCTGCGATGTGGAAGACCGTCGAGGTGAGCTCACCGGCGATCTTGAACATGTTCGGGATCATCAACAACAATCCCTGTGATGCCGTGAATGTGGTTGAGAGAGCACCGGTTTGCAGTGCACCATGCACGGCGCCCGCAGCACCTCCTTCACTCTGCATCTCAACCACCAGCGGAATGGTGCCCCATAAATTCTTTCTTCCCTGGGCCGACCACTCATCTGCCCATTCTCCCATGTTTGATGAAGGAGTAATGGGGTAAATTGCAATGACCTCACTAAGCTTATGTGCAACATAGGCAGCAGCTTCATTACCATCAATGGTAACATGCTTGCGCTGCACTGTTGTTTTGGTTGTGGATGGTAAATTTTCCATTGTCTGTTCTTACCTCTTGATATGTCTGACGTCGTTATTAGTATCGCACTATTCTAATCGAATGTTGCAAAGAAACGAACCAAGATTCAATGGTTTTTTCTTTGAATACGAAAATTATTTTCTCGTCGAAAATCCGGATGTTTCAGTAATGAGAATGAAGCCCTCCTTAAGCATAGATTTGCGAAGAGAGTTCCTTCGCCCGAAAGAATTGCTGCCCTTCAAACCAAAAGGCAATAATCTTTCCGCTGCTTTCCAATTCTTGAAGCAATCTCGCCAAGGTGCCCTGCGGTAAGTGGAGGGCTGATGCCATTCCCTCAACCGTCATGGCACGCATCTGAAGCAGCCGGATTGCGGCATCCTCACCAATATCGCTCTGCTGGGGATCACACTTTCTTGAATAATGCCCGATGATCTCACATCGCCCGCCGAGGAATGAGTTGATTTCCTGCAAGCGTTTCTCATCCACAGGTTCGGCGGAAGAATCGGCCGGAGGGCGCACGACAGTGTTCAATTGAATTTTGTGAGGATTCAGCCTCTCTATGACAGCCTTTAATTGTTGTATCTCGGTATCAGTGTCATTAATTCCTTTGGCAAAAAGAATTTCCAGCCACAATTGGCCTTTATACTGCTTGCGAAAGGCAACCATACCATCTATCATTTGAGAGAGTGAAAGCTTTGGGTGCGGTCGATTGATTTTTAAAAAAACCTCCTCGGTGGCAGCATCCAACGATGGAATAACAACATCCGCCTGTTTGAGATCTTCACGGACGTCTGGAAGATGGAGTAACGTGCCATTCGTAATAACACAGACCGGTATACCTGTCTTCTTCTTAAGTGTGTCAATCATAACTCCGAGCCCCGAATGCAGCGTCGGTTCTCCCGAACCCGAAAAGGTGAGATAATCAATTGTTCCCAGAGTTTGCAGAGCATCGAACACTTCAGCCAGCACCTCGTCTGTCGGATAATATTCTTTCCTGAGAAGAGTTTTCTTGTCTGTCTCTCCAACCTCACAATAGATACAATCAAGCGTGCAAGTCTTGAATGGGATGATATCGACACCTAGCGAGAGCCCCAATCGGCGTGAAGGGACAGGACCAAAGATATGCTTAGAGTGTCGATTCATCACAATTCAATTTGCTGGTTACTGTTGGATGGGAAAGAAGGAGATTGGGTGGATAAGGAGAGAAGACCATACACTGCTTAAAGTCTTTCTCCACCCGATGATGGGTTAACGAGAACATTTTCGACGACCTGTCGGATAAGCTCTACATTAATCGGTTTATAAAAGACATACTTACTGAGTTTCTCGATTGCGAGTTCGACATCCGGCTTGGCTTGTGAATAGCCGCGAAGGATGACCATTGGAACCACGGAAAGAGATTCTTTCAGTACAGTCACCTGCCGGAGAATATCACTTGAAAATGAATAGAGGTCGATGAGAAGAAGCTGGGGATTTGCTTCATGGATGCGTGCAGAGAGTTTCTCTAATTTTGTTTCGCATTCAACTTCGTAACGATCTTCGAGCAGCATTTGAAGGCTTTGTGCGAGCATAGGATCAGGGCTAAAGATCAGTACTTTCTTTCGTTCGATCTTCTGACTTATTTGCACCTGTTGGCCCATTATTTGAGTTTGATTGGCAGGTTGAATCATAGCACTATGCTTCTCCTGCCTAAAAACCTTCAAGATTTATGCCAAATGTGAATAGAGGCAAAAAAACCGCCGCAAGGGACTATTTCGACTTGTTGAGTTTGATTTTATAAGCTGAATTCTCAGTTTCCGATAACTGTTTTCCCATTTCTCAAAAAGCGTAATCACCTAAGCCAATGAAGGGCTCATTGCATTTTTCTTGGATATTCCTTCAACAATTGAGTTAATTTTCAACAGTTGGATTAGAGCGTTTGTTACAATGAGAGATTTGTATTTCAGGACTCAAAAAAAAGCGCGGAGCAGATATTCGCTCCACGCTTTCTATTGAACAACAATCAGAAGATATTATTTCATTAATGTCATCTTCTTTGCAGCAACAAAATCGCCAGCTTCAATGCGATAGATATACACACCGCTGGAGACTGTCTTGCCATCATCGGTCCTGCCATTCCACATTGCACGATGGTTACCGGCAGACATTTCCTGATTCACCAATGTCGCAACGACCCGGCCCATAATATCATAGACCACGAGCTTCATCTTGGCTGCTTTTGGCAGAGCAAAGCGGATCTCGGTCGTTGGATTGAATGGATTTGGATAGTTCTGGCTTAACTCATAGACCTGAGGAATTGGCATTGGGTCCATTTGAGTATTTGTCACAACGCCGAATGAAGCACGAAGCAGAGCAACAGCATACTTCGGATTATGAACTCCCCCGCTCATATCATACTTCACGTAATTGTAATTAAATACCGCAGCCAGCATCGTTGCATAATTGAGTTTCTTTGTACTGGCCCAATTTTTTGCTGCAATTGAATCGACAGCATTTGCTCCAATGACCTCTCCTGCAGCGTCGACCGGTAAATTGGCTTTTAACTTTTTCATCAAGCCATTGATTTCAGTCATGGATCCATCGATCTTGCCATTTCCATCATAATCATACATGGCTTTGATATCATCAAATTTTGTAATAGGACCATGGCATTCAACACATCCTTCAACCTTTTCAACACCGTTCTCGACCATTCCCATGGCGTGGTCACCCTGCAGCTTCGTATAGGTCGGAGTTACCTTTCGTTCCGACATATGACATGCCACACATCCATCCTTCACGTTGCCATGTGTTGATACGCCTTCCAATCCCATACCAAAATCCCATCCCTGAGTTCCCATGATCATGTCAGCCTGAGAACTGTAGTGAGGATAAAATCGTGCACTGAATCGGCCGGCTTGATTTTTCACAGTCGTAGCGTAGTTCGCCCTGCCACGATGACAGTTCATGCAGAGTTGACCCTTACCCCCTTTTCCAGAAGGAATTTTGAACCCATTTGCGAGTGTGTCAATCTTCATATATCGCAAGAGGTACGGATTTGAATTTCCGTGACCATCATGACAGACTGCGCATGAGATAGACTTGAAATTCGGATCTACTTTTGCAGAATCAGCTGTCGTTGTTGCGCGTCCGGCTGACCAGGCAGACGTAAATGAGATAAATGCAGAGCCATTGTGACAAGGCCAGCATCCCGATCGATTCGATTCACCAGCGCTCAGCCGCATATTCGAGTGAGCAGATTCTCTCCAATAATATCCTATGCTGTGTGAACGTGGCGAATCGTGACATTGATTGCACACACCAGCATCCGCACTTACACTAATAGCCGATTTACTGCCATTCGTTGCATGGTTCGCAGCGGGGCCGTGGCAAGTCTCGCAACCGATTGATCCTGTTGCTATTAATGCAGGTGAGAGCATTTTATAAACTGTTGAATCCTTATATCCAATCAAGTAATCTCCACCCGCCAACGGCAGTCCCTTCCACCATGTAGAATCAAATGATGCGGGCTGACCCTGATTGGCGATCCAGCCAAAATTGCCATTATTGGTCTTTGACTCCCAGCCTGTTGTATGACATTTGAAGCAGCTCTTTGTATAGACACCCTTATATCCGGTGCCTTCGCTATTCTCTAATTGTCCTGTCATTCCACGCGCAAAGATGGTTGCATGCACAGAGGATTTCCATGTAGTGACATTTGCCTGAAATGCTGGAACAGCGAAAGTGTGGCATCCGCACGAAGCTTGTGTGGAGGTAAAGCCAGCATAGGTACTGGCAAAAAGAGTATCGTTGTGGGTTTTTATTCCGTTTGCACTTACCTGGACGATATAGCGTCCTGCAAGATCAGGTTTGAATGTAACGGAGTCTTTGGTAGTGCTGCTGAAAGAAACGTTTGATCCAGGTGGTTTCTCTACAAATGTCCAGGCCAAAGTCGTTACCTTTGTGGCTCCGGAACCAACCGTATCAGCTTTCAGGTACATTAACATTCCAACAGGTATCGTTCGCAGGCCTGTAGAAACATAGTTTGGAGTACCGGCAGGCGGAGATGAAAAATTAGGATATCCTGAGCTTCTCATTCCAGGAGACATCGCCACCCTCTTCACTGCGACAGCCTGTGCATATGCTTCTACCATCATTCCGGTAAGAAGCAATACGACAAGTAAAAAACTCAAAACTCGAATCGCTCGTTTCATGAGCACCTCTTTGTTTGTGTTGATGGGAAAATATTTTTTTTGCAACCTCTCGAATCCGTCCAATCGAAGCGCTGATGTGATAGATTGAACGGTATCTGATAATCAACAAAAAACTCAATAATTGTACCAATTAAAGGATGGGAGAGAATGTTGAAATTGAGGTGAAAATCAAGGATTTATTGTTGAGTTAGTATTAAGAATTCTTATTTTTCGAGAAAACAGTTCACCTTTCTCTTACCTCTGCAATACCAATAATGAGAATATCCCATAATAGTGCGGATAATTAATGAATCATCATTTCTGAGTGAGTAGATATTCTATAGAAATGAAGAATAACTATTTCAACTACTGCCTATTGAAAATAAAAAAGCGTGAAGCGAAAATCTCACTCCACGCTTTGAAAATACTAGACAGAACTGCTTATTTCATCAGCATCATCTTCTTCGATGCTGCGAAATCGCCAGCTTCGATGCGATAGAGATACACGCCGCTGCTGACGATGTTACCTCTGCTGTCTTTGCCATTCCATACGACATTCTTATAACCTGCTGTCATATGATCGTCAATGAGAGTGGCAATCTTATTACCATTGATGCTATAGATTGTCACCTTCACCTGCGATTCCTTCGGCAATGCAAAGGAAATCTGCGTCGATGGATTGAATGGATTTGGATAGTTCTGATTGAGTGCAAACTCGGTTGGGATTCCCTGTTCGAGATCTGAGACTCCTGTCAGAACTGCACCTGATGTAGTATACGCACTCTGGTTGCCAGCATTGTCAACGGCTTTGATCTTGTAGACATAGCTGCCGGTTTGAACCAGCTTGTCGATATAGGTGAGGTCTTTGACGTTATCAGCGATTGGTGAGGAGGTCGCTGGGTCGAAATTCGCATTGGTACCACGATAGATAACATATTTTTCGATATCATCATCCACGGGTGATGGAGCATCCCAACGCAATGAGACCTGATTACGCAGCGATGCGGCAACAAATGCTGCCGGTGCGGTCGGTACGATATTGTTAACGGAGTATCCGCTGTCGATTGGCGACATATAGGCAGTTGCATTATCTGCGCTGAGTCCGGCAACCATAAATTTCGTCCAGTACATTCCCTTGGTCTTTGTGGAATCGTAAATCGTCGGGACGATAACACCATATTGTGCCATTCCTATCGCACTGACTTCGGCAACTTGTGTCCAAACCATTCCAGCCATAGTGAACTGATTTGAACCGGAGCCCGCTGATGCGAGCATATCGGAATAGTTCTTCACATTCTTCACAGTAGACGTTGAGAATGGGAATGGATCCTGACGATAGACGACATACTTTATGACTTTACCGAAGGCAGCCTTTTCAGCCGGGAATTGATTCCATACAAGCTGTAAGCGCTTGCCATTGTCCGTTGGAACGTCGGCGATCGGAGATGCAATCTTCGCTGCACCGGCGCTAAGTTTCAATTGTTCGATGGAGGACTTTAACAATCCTTCGGCATATTTGAAGTTGTGCACACCATAGCTAAGATCATAATCGACAAACTGATAATTGTACGCTGCGGCTTTTTCGGCAGTTGTCAATGGTCGTTTCAAAACACTTGGAACTCCGGTCCATCCCTGATAGGTGTATGTATCAGTTGGATATATGTTTGTGATACCGGCAGAATCGCGTTTCGGCATCAATTTTCCCAGTTCTTCTAACATCTTCTTCGTCTTGTGCTGTGTTAACTCGACGAACTCCAGCGTCACAACACCATGACACTCTTTACAGCCAACATAATTCAGAACTGTATCACCCTTAGCCACTCCGCCTTTATACACGACGTTGAAGGTATGGCCGCCAACTTTATTCAACAATGTATCCGGTTTTGCATATGTCGGATCGTAGGTAGGTGATGGTGCCATGTGGCATGCAACACAGCGCTCTTCGATTTTAGAATGCGAACTGTTTTCATATGTATAGCCGGGGAGTTCAAAACCAGAAACCAGACTAACGCTAGCTACAAGCTTGGATGTTGTCATCTCAGGTGCATCTGCACCGAGAAGCATCGAGCCTTGATGAGCATGGTGTAAACCACGACTACTCATGCGAGTAATATGACATCCTGTGCATGCATCGGCAACGGTTTTTCGTCGCAGTTGATATTCATTTTTATTGTTATGAGGATCGTGACATGCCTGGCAAGTGATTCCTTCAGGATTCAGATAACTTACTTTTCCTGATGCCGGAACCGGCAGAGGATTGCCATTAATAATCACATCAACAAATCCCTGAGCAGTATGGCACTGGACGCATTCACCACGAGCTGTGTATTGGAACTGAGCACCTTCAAATGTGGAAACTGCGTGGCCTGATGCTTCCCAGGAATATCCCTTAGGATGGCGATCTGAAGAATAATGGCAAGGAGCGCAGACATCTGACGAGTAGGTAACATCAAGTTTAGTATTACCATGGACTGGAGATTTCACATGCTCGCTTGCAGGACCATGACAATTTTCGCACTGGATACCGCTCAATGCCATAACCTGTGGCTTAGCTGCAACCAATGAATCGTAAACTCCAGGATGATTGACCCCGGGAATTTTAAAATTGTTGAGCTTTACGAGATTGTTGTAGCTGCCATTAACCACTGTCGTGTCACTTGAGTAGCCTACTGAGTGGCAGGACATGCAGGATGCCGTGAAGTGGCCACCTGTTTCATCAAGCTTTCTGCGTACGGCAGTTGCATGGTTTGTCTTTTGCCAGTCAGTGAAAACTGATGGATTTAAATTATGGCAAGCACAATTCGGCGGAATGGTACCGATTGTAGCCGTACTGAGGCCAGCGCCAAGATAATTGGCAGCGACGACCTTCATTGTAGCTGCTGTCCCGATACCAGTCTTGGTGGTGGGAGTCATTGTAACAGTGTACTCTCCGGCTGCATTCGGTTTGAACCAGATAATAACTTTATTATTTCCAGCCACAAACTCGGTTGGTGTAACAGCGCCAAAAGGTCCTGAAATGGTCCATGTTGCACTGACCATTTCTTCTAAGGTAGACGCATAAGCATCTAACAATCCTTTAGTAGCTTTTGCTTCCAGAACCACACGCTCAGAGACGCCTACTGTTCTTAAACTAGATGTGCGTTCATTTGCGTTGGTTGATTTAAACCGGTCGGGAATACTTTTTACTTCGATCTTACCGGTAATTTGCGCGATAGCCATCCCGGTAAAAGCGACCAAAAGGATACATAAGACAGCAAATTTGTAACCCCGCATCATAGTGCCTCCTTCAATTAGTAGGTTACTTATGTTAATGATATCCTGATCATTTTGGAGGGAAAGCTTTTGATCAGTGATGTTATTGTTAAAAAGTTCATTATCTTTATTTTCGTTGAGCAATTCTACACCTCACCCTAATCTCGATGAACATCTCAATATTTATGCCGTTAAATAAATTGCCAAAATAGCTGAAAATGACACTCGTACTGCATTTAATCAATGGAATAGGCTATTATGAGATATCATTTCTCAAGAATTAGAAAGTGCTTTTCTCACTTTTTAGTATTTCGGAGTGCAATTCGGGGTTCATTTTGATCGCTAATAGAGGGACCGACAACAATCGATTAGGCTCAGAAAATTACATCTTGGATGCAGAGAAATCTGATCAAGCCGCTTTATAGCACCTAGCCATCTATTAAAAATCCTTAATCAATTCCAAAAAGAAAAACCCATAAGGAAGCGATTATTCTTGGTTGAAATACCGCTTGACTTATGGGTTCACTCACTGAAGGCTTCGGTACTTTCTGTTATCAGAAGAGAAAGTTCACGCCATCAAATTCTGTCTCTGGCAGATCCGGAGGAAATGCTCCAAAATTTTTCAATGCAGATTCGTCATCTACGAAATGAAACGATTCTCCATTGATCTTCCGGATTTTATGCAAGAGAAGCAAAGACCCACCGACGGCTACAGCCATCGTTCCTAATATCCACCATCGTAACTTCATTGGTTTTTCTCTTTCTCTACAGCTCAGAATTTACTATTCCATCACAGTGCTGTAGGTTCTTTGCTTTTTACTACGGACTGCAATCAATCGAGTTTCAGTTCAGCCTGCCGCTGACATCCAGGCCTTCCGTCTGTAATTCAGATTTTTCATCAACCTCTTCGATCGACAATTCACGCAATTTCCTGTATAACGACGACAAGCTGATGCCGAGCAGTTTGGCAACCTTGCGCTTATCGTTTCCATTTACTTTTAAAGATTCAATAATGAGTGATCGTTCGTATACCCTGACTGAATCTTTAAGTGAACCTGCAACAAATATTTCATGTTCTGATTGTGTTCTTGGCCGCAGCATCGATTTCTCCTTAAGTGTTTTCTCGCATGGATTTTTGACTAAGGCCCAACTTCCTTGATGAAATCTAAGGCAAGTAATGTGCCAATTAGGAAAAATTAATGTTGAGGGGATGAGGTGGGTTTTTCTCTAAGATTAGAAGACACGAAAAGAGGTGAACACCTCCTCAATGTTTATCTTTAAGAAGGCCTGCGCTCAGCCATTCCCGGAAGTGAGAATGAGCCCTTAAACTCAAACGAAAAGTCTAACCAAAGAGGGCACAAAGGACGGAAAGAACAGAAAGTGACAGGGTGAAGGGAAAATTAAAATAATTCCACCGTTTTTCCTTTGCCGCCCGCAGCAGGTGTCCTTTGCGGTTGAAATTTAATCTCAACTCTTCAACCAAAGTCCAAGGATCTATCACACAGAGAAGTCTAGCGAGTCGGGATTTCGAGTTCTTCCATCTTCCGGTAGAGAGATGAAAGGCTGACACCGAGAGCATTTGCGGCACTCTCTTTATTCCTTTCATTCTCGGCGAGTACTCGCTCAATATAGGATTTCTCGAAATATTTGACCGCATCCCGCAGTGTTCGTTTGCCTATCTGTGGTCCGGTGGAAAACTTCGATGTATTCTGACGCAAAGAATCGGGCAAATGCTCCAGACCGATCATCGATGAATCGCAGAAGATCACTGCCCGCTCAATCACATTTTCCAGCTCGCGAACCTCTCCCTTCCAATGATAGTTGATAAGAACGCTCATCGCTTCATTGGTAAAGCCGTGAATGGGACGGTTCATCTCTGCGCGGTAGATTTCAAGAAAATGCTGGCTGAGCAGCGGGACATCCTCGGGACGTTCCGTGAGCGAGGGTAGATTAATTTCTACAACATTCAATCGATAGTACAGGTCCTCACGGAATTTCTGGTTCTCCACTTCTTGATGAAGATTGCGATTGGTTGCTGCAATAATCCGTACATTCACATTAATCGGATCGGTCATACCAACCGGTGTAATTTCTTTCTGCTCGATTGCCCGCAGCAATTTTACCTGCAGGTGAAACGGAATCTCGCTGACTTCATCCAGAAAGACTGTCCCGCCATCGGCAACTTTGAAGAGTCCTTCCTTATCGGTCGTAGCACCAGTAAACGATCCCTTCTTATGGCCGAAGAGTTCGCTCTCAAAGAGTGTCTCAACGATCGCTCCGCAGTTGATGGCTACGAATCGTTTATTCTGCCGGTTGCCATTATAGTGAATCGCGCGGGCGACAAGTTCTTTACCAGTTCCGCTTTTCCCGGTGATCAGGACAGTGCCTTCACTGGTGGCAACCCGGCGAATGATTTCAAATACACTGTTCATGCTCTGGCTTTGACCGATAATCTTGTCGAAGTCATACGTACGATTGAGTTCCTGCCGCAGCAAGCTGTTTTCCAGAACCAGTTCCTTGTGCTGAATGAGTTTCTTCACCCTGTGGATCAGGTCATCGAAATCGATCGGCTTTAAGACATAGTCGTATGCACCTTTACGCAATGCAGCGATGGCCGTCTCAATCGAGCCAAATGCTGTGATAATGATGACAAATGTCTGCGGTGTTCGCCTGGTAATTTGCTCCAGAAGCTCGACACCGCGGATCTCCGGCATCTCGATGTCTGTAATGACGACATCATAAGGCTCCCGCTCCTGCATCGTGATCGCCTCACGCCCATTCGCGGCCTCGGCCACGGTATATCCTTCTTTTCTCAGAATGAAGCTGAGCGATTCCCTGATAATCTGCTCGTCATCGACGACCATAATACGTGGTACCATCTATACTCCTTTCACCGGAAAATATACTTCCATCGTTGTACCTGCTCCAGGTTGACTTTCAACGACGATATCACCGCCAAACTTTTTTACAATTCCATAGCTGACCCAGAGTCCAAGCCCCGTGCCCTGCCCCACCTGTTTTGTGGTGAAGAAGGGTTCAAAGATTTTTTCCATATCCTCCTGCGAGATACCGCGGCCGCTGTCGCGCACCATCACTTCCACCCTGTCTGCAATATAACGGGTGTTGATCGTAATTGTGCCGGGCTTGCTTTCGAGAGCGTCAACGGCATTCATTAAAATGTTAATGAACACCTGTGTGAGCTGGTCGGGAACGACGTTCAACAAGGGAAGGTTCTCTGCGAAGCTGAGGAGGAACTGGATGTTCTTCACTTTTTTCCCATACTGAACGATGTTTAACGCCTCGCGAACGATATGATTAATGTCCGTAGATTTAATCACATGAGTCGATGGCCGGGAAAAATCGACAAGGTCGCGGATAATGCGTGCGATGCGAGTGATCTGCTTTTTGATAAGCTCCAGTTTCTCTTTCGCCGCCTCGTCGTTCGTTGTGCGTTGAATGACCTGCACCAACGATGAGATGGACGTCAGCGGATTGCCAACCTCGTGAGCAATGCCCGCGGCCAACGTTCCGATGCTCTCCATCCGCTGCGAACGCACCAACTGCTGCTCGAGCAGTTTCTGTTCGGTAATATCGCGGTGTGCACCTAAAAATCCTTTCACGACTCCGGCTGTATCGACGATGGGAGAGATGACCAACTCCGTGTGAAAAGGAGTTCCATCCCTCCTTAGGTTCTCAAGTTCTCCTACCCATACTTTTCCGGTCATGATATGTTCCCAAACAGATTTCCAGAATTCCCTGGAGTGCTTGCCGCTGCTCAGGATTCTTGGATTCTTCCCAATCAATTCCTCTTTTGAATAGCCGCTTGATTTTTCGAATGCCGGATTTACCATCACCATTCTGCCATTCGCGTCGGTGATCTGGATGGGATTCACGGTATGCTGGACAACATTGGAAAAGCGGAGCAGATCCAACTCCTTCTTTTTCAGCTCAGTAATATCACGTGCAATGATTACCTGATATTTTTCCCCATGATCGTTCAAATGCCGGATATCAAGATCAACATCGAGAAACAGCTTATCCGTTTTTAGGAAGCGTGACTCGTACCCCTGGATCGTGCTGCCATTCTGCAACACAGCCGAGAGTGCCTTCCAAGCGGTTTCTTCGACGATCTGCTCGAACGGGATCTGCCGTAAATCCTTATCCGAATAACCGGTTCCTTGGCACGCTGCGAGATTCATATCGACTATTCTCAGTTGAGCGTCGAGAATGAAAATCATGTCGGGGAAGAGGTCAAACACCCGATCTATATTAATACTCGAAATAGTCACAATTCGTCCTTTAGTGTTAAAAGGTACGGTAAGATTGCTCTATTGGCAAGCGTTTGACTCCGGAAGCTTTCAAGATTCAGCACGCATATTCTTTCTTGAAAAAACCGCAGGAGCCAGGAGAGAGTTCCGCAGGAAAGTGCGGTAGTGATCTATCAGTTAGTACAAAACAAGGAAGTCCGGCCACACAACTTCATGACCGGACTTCCTCTGGGTCAACATGAAGCAACTTATATCTCTCGAATTACCTTAAGACGAACAGCTTTTTCAATCACTGGAGACAGATCCTTCTTCAATCGGATGGTGGATTCCTGAATTCCATCCTTCATCTTTTCTATCTCAACTTTTAACTCATCAAGATCCGGCTCATTAATTTGAATGTGGCCGCTTGGAGCCAAACCTTGAAAACGTTTGGTTTGCGGAAACTTGAAGATTCTGATATTCGGGGCGGTTTTCTCATTGAAGTACATCAATCGATCTGCTGCAGATTCTTCTTCCTCAACCTCAAGCGTCAACACCTTCTTGACTCCTTTGCGAAGTACTTCAACATCTACTTTTTCACCGGGATCAAATGCACCCAGGGCCCGTGTGACATCGCGGATTTCATCAACGGTCTTTTTTCCTGCTTGCAGAATGACATCTCCTGCCTTGAAACCTGCCTTATCAGCAGCGCTCTCCTTTTCAACGTTTTCAACGATGACTCCTTTGGAACCCTGCACACCAAAATATTCAGCAAGTTGTTCTTCAATTTCCCTCAACTGCATGCCTGAGATTGAGCTCGATGTAAAGATATTGAAATGTGGCAAAGCAAAATTACCACCTTGCAAGACCACCGCCGCAGATTTTGGTTTTTTCCCAACGCTCACCGGCAATGTTTTCTTCTGTCCATCCCGGAGAACAACGACATTGGTTTTTGTGCCAGGTGCAGTTTTGCCTACCTTCTCCTGAAGATCGTTGGAATCCTCAATCTTCTCGCCATTGAATTCAACGATGACATCTTCTTCCTTGATTCCCGCTTCGGCCGCAGGACTTTTCTTCTCGACTTCGGCAACAAGAGCGCCATTCTCAGAATCCAATTTCATGGATTTCTTCAACTGCTTCGTGATATCCTGAATCGAAACACCAAGCCACCCTGATCCCGCTTTCTTTGTTACTTCAACTTTGGTTTGGGCAACCAAGCTGCCGCTGACAATCAGCAGCACCAAGAACAGTGTACCAATTTTCCATTTCATTATAGTTTCCTCCTATCCTATAATAGTGTGATTCATTTTGGATTCTCTTTTGACCTTGACTTTTTAGACGACCGATGGATGCGGGATGTTCCTGGAAGGAAAATTAATTTATCACCCCGTTGGGACGAATGGGATAATTTGGGATAAGAGATACTATGCTAAAAAAGAGTCTATTTAAGAAGGAGCATCCGCACCGACCCGGAGAAGCCGGAAGATTCGAGTCTACAAAAATAGACACCTGAAGGAAGGATCCCGACATTCCAGGAAAATCTGTAATGTCCAGCTTGTAGGATACCTTCAACAACTGTCGCGACTCTCTTCCCATCTATTGAATAGATGGCGACGCGGGCATGCGTTTCTTGCGGGATATCGAATGAGATTGCCGTAGAGGGATTAAACGGATTTGGATAGTTCTGGAAAAGCTTGAGCGATCGCGGGATTCCCGGATATTCCTCAACTGATGTCACTTGCGGTCGGATCGAGAAACTCCACACGATGCTCCAATCACTCCACTCCGCGCCATTGGTGGAGCGAACCTTCCAATAATACTTTGTTTTTTCCTGAAGCCCTGATATCGTCAATGAGGTTGCAAGCACACCCTGTTCATTGACAAGCAAAGGATTAAAATTCTTATCTGGGGAAACTTGAACTTCATAGCGCGTAGCACCTGGGACAGATTTCCAGGTGAGCGTGGGATTTTTTCCGGCTTCCAAATCGGCTCCCTCCAAGGGTGTAAGAAGGTCAGGAACAGCGAGTCTATTCGAACCAGTCGTGAAACTCCACCGCTGCGACCAGGAACTGACATGTGTTGTATCCAATGCATTCACACGCCAGTAGTATTTTGTTAACGGCAGTAATTCACTCAGGCTGTGGGTAGCCTTGGTTACTCCTTTTATTTCGACAAGGTTATCGCTAAAGTTTGCACTCGTCGAATACTGAATTGTATAAGTAAGCGCTCGTGGAGAAACAGTCCATGCCAATGTTGGCGTGATTGATTGTCCTGTTGCACCATCAGAAGGAGCGACAAGGCTGGGAGCAGCAAGTTGATCATCCCACGTTGTAAATCTCCGCACGTCGGACCAGTCGCTTGTATCAGTACTGCTCAAAGCCAGGATCCGCCAGTAATATTGAGTTGTGGCCTTCAGACCAGACACGATGGTAAAATTCCCCGAAACGATCTCTCGAGTAAATAGAAGTGTACTGAACGATTGAGTAAGTGATATCTGGAATACATAGGTGTTTGCACCTTCAACCGTTGTCCATTCGAACCGCGGTTCTGTCGAAATATCCGTCGCCCGATCCTCGGGAGAGAGCAATACTGGAATCGAGAGTTTACTCGACCCGGTAGTGAACTCATACTCCTTTGACCATTCACTCGACGATGCAGTTCCTGTTGCTCGTACTCTCCAGTAATAGGTTTGATTGAAGAGGAGCCCGGAGAGGCTGGCCGATGTTGAGAGAATCCCCTGTCGTTGTTCAACGTTTGTGTTAAAGGATTTATTGGTCGAGACCTGAAGCTCATAGCTCAATGCGCCATCGATTTTAGACCATTCAAGTTTGGGATTGATCGAAATTCCCTCTGCACTATTTGAAGGAGAGATCAGCGATGGCGTAGAAAGGAGACTCGAGCCGGTCGTGAAACTCCACTCACTACTCCATACTGTGTATCCCGTCGAATCGGAAGCACTGACTCTCCAGAAATAGTCTGTACCGGATATCAGTCCCGTTACCTGATGTGTGGTGGATGTTAAATCTTTCTTCTCATAAATGATGGTTTTAAAATTTCTGTCTGTGGCGATCGCTACCCCGTACAGTTTTGCACGGAGAACGGCTGTCCAGTTCAGCGTGGGTGAGGTTGAGACTCCTTGCGCGCTGTTTGAGGGTTGGATAAGATTTGGGGCTGCAATTTTTCCGGAACCTGTTGTGAAACTTTGAGCGTCAGTCCATCCACTCAATGTTGCTGTGTCTTTTGCCTGGATCCTCCAGTAGTACTTTGTCTCGGGCAGAAGTCCGATGACTGAGTACTGTGCTTTCTCGATTCCCTGGACTTCGATTGTCGAACCGATTTTAAAATCCCGATCGATAGAATACTGCAAGGCATACGATTTCGCTTTGAGAATCACTTCCCACTGGAATGTCACTTCCAATGGAACATCTCTCACATTATTTTCCGGGAACAGAAGTTTTGGCTTTGCAAGAACTGCTGCACCAGTCTTGAAACTGTTTTCAGTCGACCAATTACTAATGCTGGTCAAGCTCGCAGCTAGAACCCGCCAATAATATTGTGTGTTTGGCTCTAGTCCTTTTAGTTGAAGCGATGTCGAGGCTTTTACTATGGTATCAATAACAACAAGTGAAAATTTTAAATCCTTCGTCAGTTGAACTCGATAGGAATCGGCATTAGGTACGAGAGCCCATTCAAGAGCCGGGCCTAACTCGAGATTATCAGATTTATCTGAGGGTTTAATTAATGCGGGGCTTGCGAGTTGTGCACTCTTGGTTTTAAAACTCCAATCGGTCGACCAATTACTGGCACCAACAGCGTTAAAACATCGGACACGCCAGTAGTACGTGACTTCCGGTAACAAACCTGGAATAGTGCATGAGGCATTTGTGAGTCCGGTTGAATCTTTTGCCAGCGTTGAAAAATTTCTGTCAGTACTAATCTGAACCTGGTACCGGAGCGCCCCTGTGACAGGAGACCAGGAAAGCAAGACCGGTGTAGATGCATCTCTGCTATTATCAGTTGGCAGGAGTAATTGAGGAGAAGCGATTACTGCATCAACCGTTGTGAAACTCCACTCTGAAGAAACCGGCCCCTCTCCGTTCGGGCCAATTCCATACACGCGCCAATAGTATGTCGTATTGTTGGAAAGTCCTGATAATGCAAAAGAAGTCCTAATTACTCCCGTGGTATCCATTATCAGCGGATTGAAATTTTCTTTAGTAGCTACCTGAACGCGGTACGATAACGCTCCTTTGGCGCTTCCCCATTCAAGAGATACATTGATAGGAACCTTGGTTGCATTGCTGTCAGGTAACATCAAAGAAACACGCGCAGGTTTTCCTGTTTCCGTAGAAAAATTCCATGTTGTCGACCAATCACTCGTACCGCCATTTGTGGTTACGCGAACATGCCAGTAATACTTTTGATCATAAGAAAGCTTTACATCCCAGAATGATTTCGTGAGTGAAGAGTTCGATGCTACGATAGTATGAAATTTATCATCTGTGGCAACCTGAACCTCATAAACCGATGAAGGATCGTTATTGGGACTCCAGGCTAACGTTACACTCACCGGAAGGCCGCTGACATCTGAGGATGGAATGGGTGATGTCGGAGCTGCAGGCTTTGTTGAGGCGGTCGTGAAATAATTAGCCGACGACCAACCGCTTGATCCTCCCTCGTTTTCAGCACTGACTCTCCAGTAATATGTTTTCTCCCCCTTTAAGCCCGTGACTGCATGAGATTGAGATGTAGATATGAGAGACGTCTCATTGATGAACAACTGATCTTGGGGGAATTTTGAATCCTCCGCCATCTGAACAGAATAGGAAGTTGCACCGTTCACCGAACTCCAAGAGAGTGTTGTGCCGGGGGGAACGATGACCGATTTATTCGTTGGAGAAACAAGATCAGGAGCTTTTGCCGGCGGAGCGATCTGAGTTGTGAAGGTCGCGCTTGTCCAGTTGCTTGAACCTGTTGCATTCACCGCTCGTACACGCCAATGGTATGATGTCCCTTCAGTCAGTCTGCTGAGACTTTCAGACGTGCTTCTCAAGCGAGGTTTATCTGTCACATCAATGGAAGAAAAATCTGATTTTGTCGAGACCTGAAGATCATAGGTGTCCGCACCAATCACCGCATTCCATTTCAGCGTCGGGCTAGTCGATATCCCCGTTGCACCATTGGATGGTTCTACAATTGTTGGTGTTGCGGGCAACGCAAGTTGAGTTTTGAAACTTGCGGTCGAAGACCAGTCGCTCGACCCAATTGTATTCGTCGCTCTGACCCGCCAATAGTAGGATGTGTTTTCAGTAAGCTGAGTCAAATTTTCGGAAGTAGTATTTAGTTTCTGCTTATCGGTCACATCGACAGAAGAAAAATTAGATTTTGTCGATACCTGGAGGTCATAGGTATCGGCGCCTACAGCAGAATTCCATTTCAACGTCGGGCTTGTCGATACTTCTGTCGCTCCATCGGCGGGTTCTAGGATTGTTGGTGTTGCCGGCAAGCTAAGTTGAGTTTTGAAACTTACCGTCGAAGACCAGTTGCTCGATCCAGCGCCATTTGTGGCTCTCACCCGCCAATAATATGTCGTGTTTTCTGTTAAGCGGCTAAGGTTATCCGATGTACTTTTCAGGCGCTGCTTATCGAGAACATCGACCGAAGAGAAATCTGATTTTGTGGAAACCTGAAGATCGTAGGTATCCGCACCGGTCACTTCACCCCATTTCAACGTCGGACTCGTTGACACACCTGTTGCACCATCTGATGGTTCTATAGGTGAAGGAATAGCAGGGAGTCCGAGTGCTGTGGTAAATTTCCATGCGGATGACCAGCCGCTCGTTGTGCTTCCATCGGTGGCATTCACCCGCCAGTAGTACATCGTATTGTTCTGTAAGGAGGTGAGTGTCAATGATGGCGTCGCTGAAGTATGCGTACTGGCTCCGCTGAAATTGCTGCTCGTCGCCACTTCTATACTATAGCTTGTCGCTCCTGCAACTGAGTTCCATTGCAATGTGACGTTGACTGGTACGCTTGTAGAACCATCGGCCGGAGATGTATGTATCGGTGTGGCCATCGCCGGAGCTTGTGTCGTAAACGATCCTTCAACCCAGGCACTTTCCAGGTTTTCAGCAGAGACAGATTTTACTCGATAATAGTATTGCGTCGAGGGTGTAAGATTATCAACAGTAAACGATTGTGTTGCTGTAGAACCTCCACCAACACTTTTCGTGAACTTATTATCACTCGCTATTTCAATGGTGTATGAAACTGCACCTTCTGCCGTGCTCCATTGAAGGGACGCAGATGATGCAGTTATAGTTGGAACTCCCAGGACCGGGGGATCAGGAGGAAGAGGCGGAGATCCTAGAGTAATAAAATTATCTTGGCTTGGATTACTGGTTTTTCCTGCTACAGTGACATCAACCCGGTAGTAATATGTTGTACCGCTCTGCAGGCCTGTAATCGTGACCGATGTATTTGTTGTTGAGCCGGAAGTGACTAGATCTTGGAAATTACTTTTCTTTGATACTTCGTATGAATATGATGTGGCACCAGTCACCACACTCCAGCTAATATCGGCTGAAGAACTGGTGATATTCGATGCATTGTTCAGAGTTGGAGGATTCGGTTTATTCCCTTGACCATACAGTGTGCGAGTTTGCATCGACACACCGATGAGCATGCAGATAAGAAACAATGATGATCGTGGGATGCTAGTACCTCTCCAAAACTGCATGATCGCTCTGCCGAATAATGAAGACGAGTGTTAGTTATCCCAACTTCACATGAAGTCTTCTTTGAGAAAGACTTCACATCTAGCACGATATGCATCAGAAAAAGAGTGGACGATCCGAAATGCCAGTGCCGCTACTGGCGTTCAAGGGTAGTTTTCATAGAGAAGAATCCAATTCGCCCGATTCAAAATACCACGAGCGCCTAATAAAGTCAAGGGATTTGGCAGAGCGAAAGGGCCTCTGTGACCGGTGGCACGAACTGCAATTGTGCGCACTTACTCTCGAATATCAAGCTTCAACCTCAAATCAGGAATGTAAGTTCCTTCTCGGAATCATTTCTGCCGAACTTCAAAAATCAATCCCTTATACCGTTGATAGAGATACGATGTCATGAGCAGAATCACTCCAAGCCCGATGAACGAGAAGATACGATAGAGCGTCTCAAGGGATGAAAGGTCATAAATAAATATTTTTAGAATCGTTACACCGAAGAGAATAATCGATGCAACCCGAATCATTTGATGACGCCGCCAAATGCCGACGACCATGAGAAGGATCGAATAGAACAGCCAGACCGATGAAAGGGCAAGCTGCTGCTGGTTCTGAAGGCTGAGCAACTGATCGGAGACATCTTTATTGGCTGATGATTGATGAAGGATAAATTTTTGCCACTCAAAGTAATCGCGTGCTTCTCCTGTCAAGAGTGAAAAAATCACCACCAGTATGGCCCCGCTGATGAACGGTTGTACATCATCGATCCAGTCAAACTTGCTGCTTCTGGATTTTGAAATAATGGTGAGAAGGGTCAATCCGCCAATGATTCCCAGACAGGCAAGCACTCGATAATTAAATAAAAATGTATACTGCTCAATCGGACTAAACAGCAATCCCCGGAAGATGATGATGCTTGTTCCCAATCCGGCATACACCAATCCGGAAATCCCGATCGTCTGATTATCTTCTATCAATCCATTATATGTTATAAGAATACCGAAGACCATCCAAAGAGAAGAGAGGGAAATAAAAAGCAGGAAATACAGATACTCCACCATAATCCTGCTCTGATCAAGCATAAGGAAACGAAAATAATCAACTCCCCAAACGGTAATTAAAATGAACAGAGTGAGGGACCATCCCGCGTGAAATATTGCGCGCCTGGAATTCAACCACTTGTCCTCAATACGATGTGCACAATACCCGATGACCCTCAAAGCGGCGGCAAGAGCAACGAAGGCAAGGATCCGATGGGGAATTATCTGAACATACTCCTGAATCTCCTCAATCCGGAATGCATTGTTCGTTGCGATCAGTTTCATCAGCCCCAATAGAATGATGAGCAGTGCTGCCTGCCCGAGGAAGATCAAACGTAATCGCATACCGAGCCAGAAGAGAATGGCGGCTTCGATACTCCACAACGCGATCGTTGTGAATCCGGTAAACTGAATTGCTGTCGCACACACGAGTGCAAACATCGAGCTGAGGATGTAACGCTCGAAGAGGAACGATTCACCCTTCCCCTGTCTCTTCAAGAGTACTCCAGAGGAGAAATAGATGAAACCGATCAGCAGCGCAACGGGAGCTGCCCAATCTGGAAATCGTTCATTGAGCAGAACGTAGATATCAATGAAATAGAAAAGAAAAAATCCTGAGGCTAACATACCACGCTGGACTGAATACGAGCGTTCTTTGTTGAGTGCACGGACTATTTCCAAGCCGAAGACCATCAACCAGAGAATTGTGAGAAATGAAAATGCAATCCAGAATTTCGCGGTGTTGTATTCCTCTCCAAACCAGAGCAGATACATGAAAAGAGCGGCAAGGACAGTCAATATCTCAAGGATGAACCACTTCTCCCTGAACATCACGACAGCCAGAAGACCAGCCGTAAGGACGAGGATGTAGCTCAAGAATCCAACATCATTCACAACACCGGTGCTCAAGAGAATCGGTGTCAGGTATCCGCCGGCCCAACCGAGAAGGCCGATGGCATTGGAATCGTACCGCAACGCCTCAACGAATGCAATCACTGTAACAATCGCCATGAACAGAAATGCCACCGTTTGCGAAACCAGATGGTAGTAATTGAATGAAGCATAGACGGAGAGGTAGAGGATGGCAATACCTGCTCCCTGCAATCCCTGGGCGAATATTTCAAATCCTTTTTTCTGTGCCCGCTCACCGCCAAGGAGAACCGCCAGTCCAATTCCAGCACCGATGAGTACACGAACTGTTTCGCTGATCCAGTTATTATCAAATGCATACTTCAGGAAGAATCCAATACCGATGACAAGAGCCAGCGCTCCGATACGATTCAGGAGCTTTCCCCCAATAAGTGCTTCCCATTCTTCTCGGGTACGTGACTTCGGTGCTTCTGAAGGAGGTTCAATATACACAGGTCGAATTGGTACAGACACGTCAGGCTGTATAGGTTGTTCGGCAATCGGCGGTGCCGCTGGTACTATAAGCGGTGTGGGTTGTTCCTCCCGGGAAGGAGCGGCCGCAAGATCCTGTTTCGCTTTCTCCAGATTCATGATCGAATCGATTTGGTGTTTCAGTTTATGAAGCTCCCACTCTAACCAGGCAAGCCGTTTATCGACAGCCATTATTTTGCTGATAAACACACCAAGGACGATGGAGAGAAGAATGATGAGGATAATTTCCATATGAACCTCCTCAAACGATCAGAAGGTGAACGTGTTGAACTGGATTTTTCTCTTTACAGTATGATAATGATGAGAACACGAAATTGAAATGAACGAGTCTTAAGTATAACGAGCGGCCCACTTTCCGCTTTTATGGTAGGGATTTCAGTTATGATATGCAAGGAGAGCTACTTGTTCGGCACTGCAGGCATCTGGTTGCTGATACGTTCCGGCAATCTATACCCTAAGCGCTTTCCTGCAATATTAATTACGATAGAGTCACGCTGAACAAACTCAGCACTGGCTGACCGCAACGCAGATTCCTCGAAGAGTGGATTCACAAGAAGGAGAACTATTAATGTCGAGTTCTTTATTGTGAAGTAAGCCGGAATTGTAGTTTGACCATCCGATCTCATAGCTGACAATAATGACGTTGACGAATACCTCTGGAGAATGGAAATCTCCTCAACAGTGTTCTTCTCAAATTGACGATCGGATTTCTGAAGAATCTGTGTTCTGCCCTCGATGATCGCCTGCATCTTTGGTTCTGCAGCCAGTTGTTGGAGCATTTGTCTCCGTTGTACTCCTTTTCCTTTCCCGCCTGCACCCTGCTCTGAGACAACCGATCCAATGGTAATAGTCGGCGGAATTTTATAATCGGCCTCAACCTCTCTTAACTGCGCCGCAAGCATAACCTCATCCAATTCACTCTTGCCTTTCTGGCTGATGATTACCACTTCAGGTTTCTGAGCACCTGCTCCACCCTCTTCCTGCCGGCGCACAGATTTTTTTTCTTGCTGTGCCAGCAGTGACCTGGTTCCATCAACAGTGGTCTGTGTCTTCCCTGTCTTTTCACCTGCGGCAGTGATTCCCTTTGGTACCCCCTGCTTTCCGAGGCCATCGTCAGCACTCGATGGAGCATAGCGTTTATCTTTTCCCCGGGCATTGGACTCTACGCCCTGGAGAATTTCTTTGACGGCTCTCTTCTCTTCGTTTCGCTGCATTGCTTCATCGGCAACACCCTTACTCCCACTCTCCTTCGTTTTCCCCTCTTCTCCCGGAGTACTCTCTTCAGTCAGGACCGGACCCTGAAGTGCTTCACCGGCCTCTCTCATAAACCATTGGTTGTGAATACCGAGCGTGAGCAGCAAGAGAATCACAGCAGCCGCACCGGCGACCTGGTACCAGGTCCACACCTGTCGCGGCAAATTATTGATGCGAGCACGCAATCGTGCTTGAAGCTCAATCCTTCCTGTACGTTTAATACCTGCGGCAAGAATCTGTTCATCGCGGACAAGAGCATTGCACATATCACACTGATGCAGATGTTGCGCTAATAGACGTTGTTCTTCTTTGCTGACACGGCCAGCGACAAAACGTTCCCGGAGTTCTTCGTCTGTCGCCCAATGGCTTTTCTCAGTCGACATTTCAACTCCTTTCCCTGATCATTTTTTCTAGGGCTTTCTTACATTGATATTTTTTTGCTTTTGCAGTTTCGGCATTGGCGAATCCCATCGCCCCCGCAATTTCTTCCATGGAGAGTTCTTCCCAATAAAACATCAGGAGCAGCTTCTTGCATTGTTCTCCAATCTTCTGCAGCGCCTGGTGTACCTGCAATGCCTCTTCCGAAGCGATCAGTAATTCCAACGCTGACGCACTGTCATCCGTTTGATTCTCCGGATCAATCTCTCCCGGACTTTCTCTCCTCTTCCGGAGTAATCGTCTCGACCAGAGATTTTTCACCGTTGCATAGAGAAACGTGCTTAACTTTGCCGCATATTCATACCGGCCGGAGCGCACCCGTTCCCAGAGAATGATCAGCGACTCCTGTAGCATGTCCTCCGCATCATCCGTCGATCCGTTATTGCGTGTAACGAATGAAACGATCGCCCGACGATTCGACTCATACAGCATCACCAAACCCTCCTCATCTCCACTCCGCATGAGATCCAGAATCTTTGTATCTGTGTTAATAAAAAAGAGAGATGACTTCATTTACCTTTTGAATGTTAATGTCATGAACAGAGTAAAGGTGAATGATTAACTTATGTTATGCATTGAGTTGATTTATAACAGAAACAGAGAAATACTCGCCGCCAAGTGCGCCAAGAGAATTATTGTTTTTGGTATTTTAAAAAGAATGTTATATCAATTTATAGAAAGATTTTGGTGCCTTGGCGTTTTGGCGGCCATCTTTTATCTTAAAAAGTGTCGTTTTTTGTTTTTACGTACCATCAATGATTAAGTACATCAAGAAAATACAAATAACGCAATCTTATATCAAATACCATACGGGGGACACAATGAAAACCATTTCAAGAGCGCTGTTTGGGGCCATTCTCTTAAGTTTGCTGAAGATCTCGCTGTTTGCACAGTTCCATCAATCGACTGTTGCCGGTGAACGGATCTCCGTCGACCTGACAATCTACAATCAGGCAATGTCGCTGATCCGTGAGGAACGAGTCATAAAGCTTCCAAAAGGTCTCAGCACACTTCTTCTCCCCGAGATCCCAGCAACCATCGACGGAACCTCACTCCATTTTCTCAGCATCACGAATCCAAAGGCTGTCCAAGTGCTGGAACAAAACTATCAATATGATCTCGTCCACCAGGCAAAACTACTCGAAAAATATGTGGGAAAGGAAGTAGAGTTTATCCGTATCGAACCGAGCACCGATAAGGAGTACACGGTGCGCGGCAGATTGCTTGCCACAGGATTTCTGCAGCAGCCACAACAGGGCGGATTCATTCCAAACTACTATAGCATCGGTGGTATGATTGTCGAAATCAATGGAAAGGTCGAAGTCAATCCAGTTGGTCGGTTAATCCTCCCTGCCCTTCCCGAAGGATTGATTCTGAAACCTCAATTACAATGGCTTGTTAATAATTCGTTCGAGGGCCAGCAACGAACCGAAATCAGTTATCTGGCAGGACAGCTTTCCTGGAATTGCAACTATGTCGTTCTCCTGAACGCCGCAGAAACAAAGATCGATCTCACAGGTTGGGTAACACTGACAAACAACTCAGGTACAAGCTTTACTAATGCCGGGCTCAAGCTGGTAGCCGGTGATGTGAACGTTGTCAAAGATGCATTCACAAATGAAAAGAAAATGCTCCGAATGGCTGAGGCGGATGCCGTCGGTGCGGCACAATTCAAACAAACAGAACTGTTCGAGTACAAGCTGTACTCACTCCAGCGGCGAACCGATCTGAACAATAACGAAGTGAAACAGATTGAGCTTACCTCGGCAAAGAATGTTACTGCAAAGAAGGTGTTCCTGTACGATGGGCTCGCCGATCAATGGAGATCCTGGTATAGAAATTACTCATATCGAAATCAAAGCAGCTTTGGCCAGCAGTCGAATCCGAAGATCGGTGTGTATCTGACATTTAAGAATGATGAAGCGTCCGGACTCGGACTGCCATTGCCGCTGGGAAAAGTACGTGTCTACAAGCGTGATGACGACGGCAAAGAGCAGTTTATTGGAGAAGATAAGATCGACCATACGCCAAAGGATGAAGAGTTGAAATTGTACCTCGGGAATGCGTTCGATCTCGTTGGAGAACGGTTACAGAAGGATTTTAAAAGCTATTCGAATGGGCATGTCGTAGAAGAAACAATTGAAATAAAAGTCCGGAACCATAAAGACCAAACCGCCGAGGTTCAAATCTATGAGCATCCCTGGCGATGGAGTCAATGGGAAATCATTCGCAGTAATATTGAATGGACAAAAGTCGATCAGACAACGCTGAAGTTCCCCGTGAAGATTGCAAAGGATGGCGAGAAGGTCATGACATACACAATTCGATATTCATGGTAGACCACTGATGACACAGATGAGACTGATTCTTCTAGAGAGTTTGAGTAAAACACAGTTTCAATTGAATACTGAACTGGCGTATGTATGAGACGTAAATTTCCCCCTTTCGTAAAGCTTCTCATTACCCACAATTCGTGAGAAGGGTGAGAGGACTTGTACAAGACGTTTATTTTCAATATGTTATTGAGATAAGTATACGATAACATATTGAAAGGAACAATATCATGGAGCGATGG